>JAQWUY010000021.1 GCA_029250225.1 Alphaproteobacteria bacterium
AACTCTTGCCGTTGCATTACAAGCACGACAAATAATAGAGTAAATTAAAAACAATTACAGTTTTCTAGAAAACATACGGAATGATTTGATTATCTCGTAAATTAGAACACTTGATAAAATTATTTTAAATAAAAACCAAAATCCTAATAAATTGGATGGATTTGATGGATTGAAAATAATTTCCATAATGTTTAAATTATAAATATTAAAACCTCCATTTTCTAGATCATTATAAATTTTTTTATCATAATCCCTAATAACATAATCAATATAGTGAAGTGGTAAAAGCCAGCCCATAGCAAGAAATGGATTAGTTCCGTAATTACTTGCTATTTTTTCAAATGATAGTATAAATTTTTCAATAAAATTCTTTTTCCAATCTAATGTGCATCTGTATTCTTCGACTTCTTTTTTATGCAGATATAATGCCGATATACTATTATATTTTTTTATACAATTTTCCTTTAATATTGAAAATGCTTCTTCATTTTCTTTTTTTTGCAGTTTTATCTTATCACAATTCAATGAACCTTTTATCTCTACATCTGTTAAATGTAATTTTTTTATATTTGCATTTGCCAAAGATAATTTTTTTTCAAATTTTGTATCAAAAAAATTTGCTTTTTTAAAAATACAATTGTCGAAGTAAGCATCAGATTCAAATTTTGCACCATTAAAATTTGCTTCTTTAAAAATACAATTTTTGAAAAAAGCAACATCTTCAAATTTTGTAAACATAAAATTTGCTTCATTTAAAAAAACTGAGCCTGAAAACATAAGAAATGGAAATATATTTTTTGTCTCATGTTTAAAAATTAATAGCGAAAAACTAGCTTTGCCCAAAAATATACAATTTTCAAAATAAGAATTATTAATTTCTTTTTTATTATGAAGAACTCCTGTAAGATTACAATCACTTTTAAATATAGAGTATCGAAATGATGGGTCACCTTCTTGAAAATCAATATTTGTGGATAAATCACCTATTTTCCACAAAAATATACATCGATCAAAATTTTTGTTACTTTTGTTATTTTTGCTATTAAAAGAGTTTAACTGATAATCATTTTCAATAATTCTAAATATTATTTTTCCATCAAATTTTTTAATATTATCAGGATCTATACATTTAAAATCAGGATGTATACATTTAAACTTTATAGAATTTATTGTTTTTATAAAAACTTCATATTCTTCGGTTTCACCGTTATTGGTAATTATTAATTTTTTTTCATTTTCATTAAGCTTAACATCAAATTTTTTATTATTTTTATTAAGTTTAAATCCAAAAATTTTTTCAGTGTTATTAAGTTCAACAGAAAAAACTTTTTTATTGTTATTAAGTTCAATATTTTCAATAATTCTAAATATTATTTCTTCATCTAATTTTTCAGTATTTTTGGGATATATCAATTTGAATAGTAGAGAAATTATTTTTTTGTCTTCTTTTTTAGATATATTATATTCTTTAGATTCATTACCATCATCAATTGTCATTATTTTTTTATTTTCATTAAGTTCAACTTCAAGAAAAAATTTACGATCGTTAACTCCATCATTTTCAATAATTCTACATATTTTATTTTTATCTTTTCCATAAAAATCTTCAATATTATCAGGATCTATACATTTAAAATCAGGATGTATACATCTAAAACCTCTATAATCAAAATCTTCATATTCTTCGGTTTTACCATTATTGGTAATTATTAATTTTTTTTCATCGTCACTAAGCTCAACATCAAAATTTTTTTTATTGCTGTTGGGATCATTGTTTAAAAATTTTGTATTTATTTCTTTAAATAGGG
>JAQWUY010000005.1 GCA_029250225.1 Alphaproteobacteria bacterium
ATTATTTACATTTAAATCAATAACATAACTCCAAATCTTTGCTAAGGTTTTGGCTTGCATATCAAATTTTATTTTTTCAGTTTCTAGTGATAACTTGCCATTTTCTATTTTTGTCTGATCATTTAATATGATTATACGCCATAATGCCAGCAAAATACCCATACCAGCAGAAATACCCAATGAAATGTTGCGGATAATTTCATAATATGTAGATACGGAATATTTTTCTGAGTCACTAAAATCTAACCAAGAATAAATTGCTTCATTAAAGTATACAATACTTCCAAAAATAAGAATTATAGCTAGAATGCCAAAGAGCAATACACAATTTTTAACTAGTTTAAGCATAAGTTTTTTTCCTTTGTTCAGGTAAGACAAAGAATAAATAAGCTTTATCAAATAAAAAATCAAGTGCTTTTAAACTATAAGTAGAATTATTTACCTATACAGAAGTCTTTAAATACGACATCAAGTAATTCTTCCACATCGACTGTTCCGGTTATAATGCCTAGGTGACGAAGGGCAATTCTTAAATCCTCGGTCACTAGTTCAGGAACGGGTGCGGTTTGTGATTGTATTAATGAATCTAAACAATCTTGTAAGGCTCTGCGGTGACGGTTGCGGGTTATGATTGGTTCTGAATCGGTTGCAACTAGTCCAGAAATCAGGTCGTATAATTGATTTACAAGTTTATCAATTCCATCACCCGTGTATATTGACATAGGAATTATGCTTTTACTTGTCTGTGGTGTATTAAAGCCGGAATTTTCATTTTTATTGGCTAAAATTACCAATGGAGCATTGTCATTTTCAATACTTTTAGTATTTTGTAAAATTAGCTCATCATTTATTTTATTTTTCACTCCGTCGATAACTAATATTATCACATCGGCTTGATTTGCTGATTTTACCGCTCGTTTAATCCCCTCGGATTCAACAACATCATCTGATTCACGAATGCCGGCGGTATCGAACAAACGAACAGGGTATCCTTTTATATCTAGGTTTACTTCTATGACATCGCGGGTTGTTCCGGCTTGCTCTGATACTATTGCAACATCGCGTTTTGTTAGTGCATTAATTAGTGATGATTTCCCCGCATTGGGCGAACCAATAATTGCCACTTGAATACCGTTTCTAATTCGTTCACCGCGGTTATTATCTTCTAGGTGATTTAATATGCTAGAAATTAAGTTTTGAATTTTTTCGTCTGTTTGTTTTTTAACACTTTCGGGTAAATCTTCGTCTGGAAAATCAATATAAGCTTCGCAGTGGGCAAGCAAGGGCAACAATTCATCAGCCCAAGAATTATATAAATCTCTTAAAGCGCCTTGGGTTTGGCGTTGTGCTTGTCGCATTTGTGCTTTTGTTTCTGCATTGATTAAATCAATTAACCCTTCTGCTTGGGTTAGATCCATTTTATTATTCGCGAATGCTCGCTTAGAAAATTCGCCTGGTTCAGCTAGCCTTGCCCCTTGTTTATCAAGTTCATCGAATAAAACATTTAGGATTGCCTGTGAGCCGTGAATATGCAATTCAACAACATCTTCACCTGTAAAGCTGTTTGGGTTTTTAAAGGCAACCGCCATAGCCTCGTCAATTAAATCACCGTTATTGGCAAACAGGTTTGTTCGTGCTAATTTATTCGGAGTAAAATTTTTCACTCCAAGTTGTTTAGCAAAATCAAATGCATTGTCGCCTGATATTCTTACAACTCCGACCCCACTACGGCCAACACCGCTGGCAAGAGCATATATTGTTTTACTCATTTAAACTTTCATCAACCCAATCAATTAATACTTTTTTATTAGCAGAGCCTACATTATTTGCTATTACTTCGCCGTTGCTAAATAATAACAATGTCGGAATTCCTCTGATGTTAAACTTTCCGGCTAGTTCTTGATTCTTATCAACATTTACTTTTGCAATCTTGATATCTGGACGCGAAACGGCAACTTCTTCTAGGATAGGGGCAAGCATTTTACACGGCCCACACCAAGGCGCCCAAAAATCTAGCACTACAGGTTTATCAGATTTTATAACCTGTTGTTCAAAGTTATCTGAATCAATTTCAATTATGTTACTTTCATCGTTTGGCATTTTAATTTCCTTGTCTATTAATTCTTGTATTATACATAATTTTTATTTTATTGCTATATCCATTAAATCAAGGCTGTATGTCCATAATAATTTAGTTTTTACTTGCTTGTCTAAATATATCTGTTCAATTATTTGTTTATATATTTCTAGCTGTCTTATGTATACAAGTGGTACTTCATTTTGATTGCTCGGCGGGTTAATATTTGATTTATAATCAACAATCCATATTTCATCATCAATAAAACAAAGTCTATCAATAAATCCGCTTACTAGGCGTTTTTCATCATCAATTTTTACAACACCTGAAACTGGTATTTCTGCTTTTGAATTTTCATCAAATAAATATGGGTATTCATTGATTACATCTAGTATCTTAGCAAGTATTTTATTTTTATCAACTGTATTTAATTTTATGTGCGGTAAATATAAATAATTTTTAATTGCTGATTCACGGTTTTTAGGTTCAATATCAGGTATGAATTCCAAACACCTGTGTATAATTATACCTATTTGCAAACCGTCATAATCATCTTTTTTAATCAAGGGCGAAGGAATTGCCGGCGGTGAATATTGTATTGATTGTGACGGGTTAATTTTTGCGTATTTATCCGCTTCATTAGGGGCGTTTTCATCAATCCAAAAACCATAACTTATATCATTATCGTTTTCTTGTTTTTTATTATTAGCTTCATTGTTAGTATTTACATTATGCTCATCAAAATTAGTATATATATATTCATAAGCCTCGTCGTCTTTGTTGGGTGAATATATATTTTTTATATCATTCCATATTTCACTATTTGAGCTCGGAATAAATTTTCGCTTTTCTAATTTATCAAATTTATTTATGCCTGCGAATAATAAATCATACCATAATATTTCTTGGCTTTCTTTGCCTTTTTTACCAACTCCACCACATATAAGCACATCTTTTGCTCTGGTCATTGCCACATATAACAACCTTTTGCTTTCTTCAAACTCATCTGTTTTAAAATCTTTTTCACCATTAAATAAATAATCTTTAACTTCGTTTAATTTTTTAGAGTTTTTATCAATAAATAACATATTGTTTTTTTGACCCCACACAATACGATCTTTATTATTATTTGCCTCATACATAGTGCTTGGTATGATTACAACCGGTGCTTCCAAGCCTTTTGAGGCGTGAATTGTCATAATGCGGACGCGGTTTTGTCGTGCGTCTTGTTCGCGTTTAATCTCGCGTTTTGATGAATCAAAATAATTTAAAAATCCTTGCACTGTTGGCGGACTTTGCATTTCAAATTTTTGGATTTCTGTTAATAAATCATTAATAAAATCAATACATATTTTACCTAGTCTTGCTTGAAATGCCTGATGAGCATTTATGTTTTTACCGGTATCCATTACACTAGATATCGGGCAATAATTATTTAATACATAATTGATTAATTCAAGAGGGCGGATATAATCAATCTTGTTTAAAATATCATTTAAATAATTTATCGTCGTAGCGTGCTGTGGGAAACCTCGCAAAGATTGCCACAATGATTTTTTACCCCTTGTATTTGCAATATTAAATAATTTTTCATCATCAAAACCAAAAATTGGACTCTTTAACAAGCAAGCAAGGTTTAAATCATCATTAGGAAACACACCAAACCTTAACAAAGATAATAAATCCTGTACAACTATTTGCTCGTTCAATATAACCCTATCTGCACCATCCACAGGAATGTTGCGGTTTTTTAATTCGCGAATTAAAGCATTAGTAAAATCATCTCGTTTGCGAACTAATACTATTATATCGCCCGCCCTAGCGAAATCACCTGTGCTAGGTAAATATTGCGATCCGATAATTGATATTATTTCTTCGGCAATTAACTTTGCATAACAAGGTCTAGCTTTTATACTTGATCCTTTTATAATTTTTAAGGCTGGTAATAATTTAACCATACCCAATTCATTTTCACGATTTGAAAAATGATTTATTTCATCATCTGAAACACCGTCATTATTAGCAATAAATGTATTATCAACCCATTGTAATACCGGCAGAGATGTACGGAATGACAAATCAAATTTTTCATTAGCAAAATCAACGCTAGCATTTTTTGTAATATTTTCTATGTCATTTCTAGTATTAATAAATCCATCGCGATATGCCCCTTGGAATGAATAAATAGATTGTTTTTCGTCGCCAACAACAAACAATGAATTATCCCCCGCATTATTTGTTCCATCAAAAAATGGAGTAATAATACGCCTTATTATTTCCCATTGTGATGGTGCCGTGTCTTGGGCTTCGTCTAGTAAAAGGTGTTTGTGTCCATAATCGGTTTTAAACAATATCCAATTTGCAATGCTTTCTTTTTCAAGCAAAGATTTAGTTTTGATAATTATATCATTAAAATCTAGGACATTATGTCGCTGTTTTATATCATTATATTTTTTAATAAAATAATCAGATAAATCATATATATTATTTGTATTAGACAATAATGTTTTTAAAACAAGATGCTTGTTATATTTGTTATAAACCTCAAAAATAAGGGAAAAATTTTCTTGGTTGTCTTTAAAAAACTTTGTATTCTTATTGACATTTAAACAACTTTTTAAAGTTTCCGGATCTTTTGTTTTTTGATATAAATCTATGCCTTCCTTAAATTGAATAATAGCTTTATTTTCTTTGTATTCATTGCATATATTTGTAAGCTCAATAATAATATTTTGTATAAAACTAGAATTTAATTCTGCGACAAGCCAATTTTCATCACATTTTGATTCCTCTATACTATTAAACCAATTTTGTAATTTTGTTTTTTGTTCTTCGCAATTTATTTCACTAAAATTAACTACATTTATTGAATTAGATAACAATTTAAACAAATCTTCTACACTACCGCTAGCCTGTATAGAATAACTTCTAATTAATTTTAAAACATCTTGGTTTTTTATTAATTCTTTTTTTGTTTTTTGTATATATAGTGTTTGATCTTCCAACACACTAAAACCTTGTGAGACCCCAGATTCTAATGGGAATTTAGCTAGTAAAGATTGGCAAAAACTATGGATAGTTTGTACCTTTAATCCGCCCTTACTATCAAGAACTCGCGCGAATAAAGACCTTGCTCGGTTAATTTGTTTTTGAGTTGGTTTTTCACCAATTATACTTGTTAATATATTTTGTAATTCTGCTTCTTCGCATACCGCCCATTTATTTAAATCACTAATAATGCGGTTTGACATTTCATTAGCGCCGGCCTTTGTGTAAGTAATGGCGGTAATATTTTGCGGACTAACATCGCTTCGTAATAACAAGCGTAATATTCGTTGTACCAATACATAAGTTTTTCCAGATCCAGCTGATGCACTAACCCAAGAATGAGTATATGGGTTTGATACTCTTTTTTGTTTTTCGGTAGTAATAATTAAAGGGGTTTTATTCATTGTCATATCCCCCATCACTTGATTTTAAACCCCATTCGTTTTGGCGGAATAAATGTTCATAATCATTATAACTTGAATTGGCTTTTTCATAATAATAAGGGGTATTAATATCCGAATATAAATCAACTTGTTCACATAATTTTTCATAAGATATTTCAGGAATTTCTTTATTTTTACCATCAACATTTGTTGTTAATTTAAAGTCTTTTTTAATTTCCCAATAATTTAAATCAGATATATTTTTATTTTTATTTTTAAGGGCATATGCCGTTAAGCCTAATTGAGGTTCTTGTCCGCTTCTAACATTTGTTTTGTTAGGTAGGCTTCCTGTTTTATAGTCAATAATTCGCAATGAGCCATCTTGTAAAATATCTATGCGGTCTGCTCGACCATAAAAGTTAAAATTATTATTTTGTTGGGTTGTTAAATCGAATGATATTTTTTCCTCGACAATATAACTATCGGTGACTTCATTATCCTTTTTAATGGCTTGTGATAAATTAGGCAAAGCATTTAAAAATCTTGGTAACCAAACAGATTGCGCCTCAACAATATTGGTATATTTATCATATTCTGCAATTGCTATTTCTGTTAAATTATTTTTAATATCTGCGCTACTTAATTCATTTAATTTTTTATGTGTGCCGTATTGCTTATAAAAAACTTCAAGTATTTTATGAACAATATTACCGTTTATATTTGCTTGTCCCTGAACATCTAGGCCACCAACAGGAAATAGCTTTAAAATATATCTAGCATATATTTGATACGGGTCATTATACCATTTCGTAATATTTGTAACACTCAAAGACTTAGGTCGTGATTCTAGGGGTGGGGTGGGTTTAGGCTCGGATATTACAAGATTTTTTTCATTATAAAAATCTATGTTATTTGCGATATTAACATAATAATCTTGTAATATTTTTATGTTACAGGCTTTTGCAACGGCTTCAAATCTTAGCCACCATCTAGATGGGATTGTTTGGCTGTTTGATTCAATATTTGCCTTAGTAAATTTTATTGTTTTAGCATTACAACAACTTATTAAATCGTGAGCCGTTAAACCTACGCTGTTATCAAAGCTTGGCAATCCCATTTTCTCAACTATTGTGCTTGATAAAAACGGGCTGGATATTATTTTGGCTGGCATAGTATTTTCCAACATACCGCCTATTATGACATTATCAACTTGTTGCAAGCGACCTTCCATCAAACCCCATATATAAAGCCTTGGGTGAAAACCAAGTGTGGAGCGGACACTTTCACCCACAATTAAATTAGTAAAAGCGCTAGCATAATCGTTAATATCATTAGGCTCATATTGATTGCAATTTTCATAAATATCACCAATTATTTTATTGAGTGCATTACCATCATCGCCCGCCCATAATTTATCGGCTGATGATAAGTTTTCACAAGCATTAATATGGCTTTCTATTATTGTTTTAAAATCATTATTAGACTTGTTTTTTAACGGACTAATTTTTTGTTTAAAGCTATCAATAAATTCTATTAATTCTTCGGCCTTTTGTTTATCTAGCTCTTTATTAAATTCATTATCAATTTGTTCATAAATAAAATCGTTCATATTTTCCAAGGAAATATTGCCAACAATTTGCCTAAGAACTAGTTTTTCAAATAATCTACTTTTTTGTAAAAAATCACCGCGATTATCGCCACTATAACAAAATGGATGTTTGAATAAATCAACCAATGATACAGCCGAGAAATCCTCGCTTATTAAATTAGCAACCAATCGCATAAACACCGCTGGCGGTGTTTGGTGTAACGGCATACCTGAACTATCATCTATGCTAATATTCCAACGCTTCAAATTACTTGCAACTAATCGGGCAAGATTTCTATCATCGGTAATAAAGGCCGTCGTCTCATCTTCTTTTTCAAGTGAGTGTCGCATCATAAGAGCAATTACCATCGCCTCATTAAATGAATCTTCGGCCTCAATAAATTTTATATTATTAAATCCATCTTTACTTGGGGGATTGTTTTTCCACTGCTTAGTATCTTTCGCAGGCAAGAATGCCTGAGTAAACAATTCTTGTCTTTTTGGGTTTTCAGAACAAAAATCTTGGATATTCATATTACAGCTATCAACAAATTTTTGTATGTTGTGTAATGGGTGGGTTTGGTCTTTTAATACATTTTGTTGTTGCTCTTGGGTTAAATTCCCATCATAAGCATTTATTATTACAACTCCATTATCATAATCAGCAACAGATTGCATAAACCTTTGCAATGCTGGATAAAAAGGGTTTAATCCTGCTAGTATAACTTTTTTATTTTGCTTATAAATATATTCACTTAACATGCTTAATGTTGATGCTTTATAAGAGCCTATATTTTGCAAGCCTTGTTGTTTTAGTGTATTATCCCAATCAGGCTTTATATATTGTATAAAAGTTTTATTTATTTCCCAGTGTGCTGATAAATCAAGCTGTTTTATTAGCTCATCAATACAATCTAGGTCTGTTTCATATAAATCAATATCATCAAATAATTTTGCGACAATGTCTGCACTTTTTAATGCCATCGACATTGTTATATTTTGTGGTTGCGGTAATTTTGCATAAAAATTTCTAATCATACCGGCAAGCCAAAACCTGCGATATGTTTTATTAACAGGCTCATTTTTTATTGCCCCGAAATTAAATGACATATAATCAGATTCATAAGAATCGCCACCCAAAACTTTTATTTGAGGCATTATTATTGGCTTGTAATTGTTTGATTCTACTATCTTGTCTTGCAATGATTTTACCAACCTAGAACTAGGTAAATAAACAATTGTATTATTGGCAACATCAGGGTTGTTTAACAACGATAAATCATCGCCGTAAACAACCTTAATTAAGTTAGATAAAAAATCATTTCCAACAGGGCAGTTATAAATCTTGCCCATTTATAATTTCCCTTTTTTATTAATAGCATCTACATCTTGGGGAGTTGAAATATGATACCATTTTCCTGTGTGGACTAATGCCTTTAAGCGGTTTTTTTGTTCTAATTTATCGTATATCAATCTTAATGAAAAAGCCCCATCAGGAGTATCATCAAAACAAGATTTTCTTAGTATTTGTACACCGCAAAATACATACTTGCCATTTGGGTTGAAAATTACATTCCCATTTTCCCCAATATCTAAATCGCCCGTTCCTGTGTAATTATTTGCTTTTTCTTTTTCAATTACCAACAACAGGCCATCAATACTATCATCAAAATCTTGTATCATTTCATTAATAAAATTATTCTTATCAGGTATAACAA
Organism: Alphaproteobacteria bacterium; assembly: GCA_029250225.1. Lineage (GTDB taxonomy): Bacteria > Pseudomonadota > Alphaproteobacteria > JAQWUY01 > JAQWUY01 > JAQWUY01. Next base: position 8,815 of record JAQWUY010000005.1, read on the forward strand.
TAGAATCCGTATTAGCAACAACAAACACATCGCCTAAGTAATCAAGAATATTTTTAACCCCGCCACCTGTTTCTAGCACCTTGCCTTCAACAATCAAAGTTGCATCAAGATCTTTAAAATAATCAACCATTTTATCAGACAAATAATGCGCATTAACAAATATATTTTTAATTTTAGAATCTGCAACAGTATCAAAAATATATTTTATTTGTGGTTGCCCACAAACTTCAATTAATGGCTTTGGCACAGTTTTTGAAAGAGGCATCATTCTTGTTCCAAATCCCGCACCTAATAATATAGCATTATTTATTTTTTTCATTTTTTCTCATCACCGTTTATTAACTTATCTAATTTTTTTTGTTTAAACTTATCGCCTAAAAAAACTATATTGCGAGAATTCAAACAATCCCCATTTTCTATATTAATGTTCATTATTTCGCGAGGTAAAAACCCTTGTCCTTTTTCTGCCCATTCAATTAAACACAGGCTATTAGAAAAAGCTTCCTCTACACCCAGTTCTATTATTTGTGTTGGTTCTTCTAGGCGATATAAATCCATATGCCATATGTCAAATTTTTTCGCCTCATATGTTTGTACAAGCGTAAATGTGGGACTTGGAACATTAGTTTCATCACCTAAAAACGATTGAATTATAAATCTAGCAATAGTTGATTTTCCCGCCCCTAAATCTCCGTTTAATGCGACAACATCGCCGGCAACAAAAATCTTTGCTAGGTTGGTGGCAAGTTGTTTCATTTGACTTAAATTAATATTTTTTAATTCGTATTTATACATATATAAAACTATACCCTAGCTGTCTTTTAAACGGAAGTGTATTTTATGCTTTTTTGCACAAAATCATATTTTTTTTGATCCGTAATTTTATCCCATCTAGATAACATTAATTCAGTCTCAACCATAGCTAATAAATTATTGTTTTCATCATTTGCAAGATTAACGGCATTATTAAAATAATCATTAGCAACACCGTACAGCGGTACTTTTAAGGCAATTACGGTAATCAGCAAAGAACCTTGCCAAGTTTTTTTGGTTATTGATTTTTCAATTTTTTTGAATTGTTTTGCTGTTATTTTATCAACATTTTTTAAAGATTCTAGTAATTCAACCATATAAAAATTTATGTATTTATCTTTTTTAATTTTTTTCCAAATATCAAGAACGCCCTCAATAGCATCTTCTTGATTATAGTTTAATTTTAATAAGTACAAATTAAATGAATATGTATTTTTTGTTATTCCTTTTAATTTTGCTAAATCCAGAAATGCCTTAGCCTTATCGAAGCTTTCTTGTTTATAACAATTATGAATATCTATTAATGCCGATGAATCATTGTCTGAATTTAATTGCATAGTTAACTCTTTATTTATTTTTTCATTATCATATTTTAATATTTCAATAATAATAAGTTTTTTTAGTGAGGCGCTTAATTCATTATTTTTAATCAATTTTAGCAAAATATAAATTCTATTGTCCTTATCCTGTAATTTACAATCGATAAATTCATATATATTGCTGTTTTTACCTAATTCACTTTTTATTTTCTTGTTTGTGATTTCTAATAAATTAATATTTTTTGTTAAAACAGAAGCAACAATATCATCTGTCAAACTTGCCTTTTTTTCTAGTTTGCGTTTATTAAAAAAATTTCTAGGCACATAAAAAAGCCAATCTATAACTCTGGCAAACTTCCAAATAACGAAAATAAACAATACTATCAACAACACAAATAATGTACTGTGCATATGTATTTCATACCCAATAAAAGATAAATCAGTTTTACCTTGTAACGAAGTTATAAAAACAGTTAAGGTTACAATTAATGATAGCTTTAAAAAAAATATAAACATTATTTATTCCTGTTCTGTCCAATCAGTTAAAGCATTTAAAGCAACCAATGTATTTTTTCTAGAAATAATTAATTGTTTTAAATTATTAGAGTGTTTTGAGTTCGTTTCTTCAAGCAAATCAATAATTTTATCAAAATCATCTTGCTTAACATAATTTATAATGTCTGAAATTTTATCATTGTTTTCTTTCGAACGAATATAAATAGCACCGCTGATTTTTGCTTTTATTTTTTCCAATGGAGTTTTTGCATTTTTATAATTAATATGCTCAGACAATGCTAGTATATTGTCATTTATGTATTTTATTAACATTTGTTTTGTATAAATACCAGATTTATTGATTTCTAAAACACTCAATGCTTTTTGCACATCAGGATTATCCGAAGAAATCCCCCTTAATAACAAAGAAAAATCTTCGCCACTAAGAGCAACGGTGACAATTTGCCTTACTTTTATTACTTTTTCATTGCTAGATTCTAGAATAGAATTCAATCCATCACTGTTTTTCTTGATGACAATAGAGCTTTTATCTAGCTCTTGTTGAAACTTATCAATGTTGGTATTTACATCTTTTACAAAAGCCTCAATATTTAAAAACGGTTTTTCGTCATTTTTGCCCATTTTTATCACTTTTTTGTCCATTTTTGCTGTTTTTTTGTCAAAAATGGCCATTTTTTGCTTAATTTTGTATATTTCACTTTGTAAATTTAAATTACTATCAATTTTTGAATTATTGTTAAATTCTGGAAACACAATTCCTCGCCATAAATGGCTTGTTACGGACAATACAACCGCTAAAACAGATAAAAATAAACTAAGATATAATAGGAAATTATTGTTTTTGGGTTTTTCGGAATTATTTTCGTAATTTTCAGAATTATTTTCGATATTTTCAGTGACCTGCACATCTTCATTGTTATTTTTTACATTTTCATCAACATCATTTGTAAATATACCTTGGCCTAATATATCCTCAATGCTTTTTCTTCGCCCAACTGGTATATGATTTCGTTCTTTCCAGCCCTGAACAGTTGAAACAGCAACTCCAAGTTTGCTAGCCGTAGGACGAATTCCACCTAATTTAGAAATTATTTGTTCAACTTGCATTAAAAACCGCCTAACATTGATTTATAAAAATATCTTACAAAATATTAATTTTGAAAATAATCATTTATCTTTTGCATCAAGCTGTCATTAGTAGGTGTTTTTGCAACAACAATATCAGCACCGAATCCTGAACATTTTGACGCAACAGCATCACTTAATGAAAATATTACCATACTTCGTACGTACTTGTCTAGTCCGTACGTACGCATAAGGCGTACAAAGATGTCAGCAGTACGAGGAGACATTAACAGAACTCCTTTTATTTCCTTGTTTTTAATGCTTTTACGCATATCTTCGCTAATATGGTCACACGGCAATGCATCATACAAAGGTACGCGTCGTACGCTATAACCAAAACTATCTAATAATGCGCCTAGGTCTTTTGCAACTATACTTCCGGCACTGTGATACAGTATACCATTGTTTGGGTTTAAGTTTTCCTTTATAGTGTCGCTTAAATCATTTATATCACCGTTTGCACTAACTACTGACTTAAAGCCATACTCCAATGCTTGTTGCCTTGTTGCTTCACCAACAGCATAGGCCGGCAAGCTTAAATCTCCTTTGTTTTGTACAAAAGCTCTAATTCCGTTCGCAGATGTAAAAATAACGGCTTGGCAATTACTAGTATCTACTTCTTTTTTATGTATTTTAATATCTAGTAAGCTAAAACAAACCGTTTCATAGCCATTATCTTGTAATATTTTTTGTTGATTTGGGACATCTAGGGCAGGGCGAGTGACCCACAGCTTAACCTTATCTTTTTGTTTTTCTTTTATCATTTTTTGTAAAATTTATTTTTTATTTAATCTAAAATTTAAGATTTTAATTTTATTTGTTCCCCTAATTTATAACAATCTTTTGAAGATTTTACAATTTTTATTTGCTTGTCTACACTCTTGCCAAACTCGTCACCGTAGAAGGTATGTAATAAAACAGTGCCATCTGTTTTTATATATGCATATGCACCAACAGGGGTTTTACAATCACCATTTACACCAGATAAGAATGAGCGTTCATAAGACAATTGTAAAAACGAATTTTTATCATTTATTTTTTGTAATAGTTGCTTTATTTTTATATTTGTTTTCAATCCTTGTATCGCAATCGTGCCTTGCCCTGATGAAGGTATAAAATCAAATTCTGATAATTTTTGCCATTTGTCTGCATTTATTCCAAGTCTGTTTAATCCAGCCATTGCCAAAAATGTTGCATCGAATTCACCTTGTTCTATTTTCTTTAATCTTGTTTCAACATTACCGCGAATAGATTTTATAACTAAATCATCTCGGATATTTAGTATTTGGCTTTTTCTTCGTAAAGAACAAGTTCCAATCACAGAGCCAGAAGGGATATTTTCAATTGTATATTTACTTATAAAAACATCACTAACATCTTGGCGGGGTAATGTCGCGAAAATTTCAGTCCCAACAGCTAATTCAGTTTCCATATCTTTTGCAGAATGAACCGCTATGTCGCACTCTTTATTTATTAATGCTTTATCCAGCTCTTTACAAAATAAACCCTTACCGCCGATTTCCCAGAGGGGTTTATTCTGTATCTTGTCGCCACTAGATTCTATTTTTATAATTTCAGAAAAAACGCCTATTTTTTCTAGGGCATTTTTAACTAATTCAGCTTGTTTTAATGCAAGTAAAGACTTTCTTGTGCCTATTTTTATAATATTCATAATACATGTTTAAAATATTTTTAATATTTTTGCTATATATTTTTAGATTTTATTATTAATTTATGATATTTTTCATATATGAAAAAATATGTTTTAGGAATTGAAAGCTCTTGTGACGAAACAGCTGTAAGTGTTGTAAGTGATGATAAAAAAATACTCTCTAATGTTGTGTATTCACAAATAAAAGAACACAAAGATTTTGGCGGAGTAGTTCCTGAAATTGCAGCTCGCTCACATCTAGATTCAATATCTTGGGTAATAAAACAGGCAATGTTAGAAGCCAACATCACATTTAAAGATTTATCAGCTGTGGCCGGTGTTTCAGGCCCTGGTTTGATAGGTGGTTTATTAGTTGGTATGCAATCAGCAAAGGCAATAGCTTTTGCAAATGACATTCCATTTATTGCCATTAACCACCTAGAAGCTCACGCATTAACAGCTAGATTAACAAATGATGTATCATTTCCATTTTTACTATTATTGGTATCTGGCGGACATACACAAATACTTCAAGTAAATGGGGTTGGTGATTATAAGGTTATTGGAAAAACTCTTGATGATGCGGTTGGTGAGGCATTTGATAAAACAGCAAAAATATTAAATATAGGTTATCCTGGTGGCCCTGAACTAGAAAAGCGCGCGAAGCTTGGAAATCCAAATAATATTAAATTACCTAGCCCTATGGTTGGTAAACAAAATTGTGATTTTTCGTTTTCGGGTTTAAAAACTCGCGTTCGTCATTTATATGATGAAAATAAAAATAATATTGATCAAGAATATATAAATGATATGTGCGCATCATTTCAGGTTGCTGTTGCCAAGTCTATTAATAATAGATTAGAAAAATCTTTTAAAATATTTAGAAAAAACAAAGAGAACAAAAAGTATGATTTTGTTATTGCTGGTGGTGTTGCTAGTAATTTATATTTAAGAGATGAAATCAAAAAATTATGTGAAAAAAATAATTTTGAATTTAATGCTCCGCCTGTAAATTTATGTACAGATAATGGAGTAATGATTGCTTGGGCTGGGGTTGAAAACTTAAAAGTAAATAATTTTTCTAGCTTTGATATGCCTGCTAATCCAAGATGGAATTTAGAGGAGTTAAAAAATGAAAAATAAGAATATCTGTATAGTTGGTGCTGGGGCTTGGGGAACAGCTATTGCAAAACAAATTTCTAGGAATGGACATAATGTTATTTTATATTGTCGCGAACCTAACTTAGTTGATGAAATAAATAAAAAACAAGAAAATAAACAATATCTACCGACTATTAAACTTGAAAAAACTAAGGCAACAAATGATATTTCAATTACAGAGCAATCAGATATAATTTTTATGACAACTCCATCACAATATATGCGAAGTGTTTTAGAAAAAATGAAAATAAATAAAACTGCTGAAATAGTTATATGTTGTAAAGGTATTGAAAATGAAACACTTGATAGTATGGAAACAATAGTAAAAAAACATTTTCCAGATAACAATGTAGTGATACTTTCAGGCCCAACATTTGCGATTGAAGTTGCAAAAGGATTGCCGACAATTGCAACACTAGCGGGCAAGAATTTAAAGAATATAGAATCTATTTTATCATCAAAAAATTTACGCCTTTATAATTCCGATGATGTTATTGGGGTTGAAATGCTAGGAACCATTAAAAATGTTATAGCTATCGCCTGTGGTATTATTGCAGGTAAAAAACTAGGTGATAATGCAAAAGCATCATTAATCACAAGAGGGATAGCTGAAAGTATAAAATTGTGTGTTGTAATGGGAGGTAGTGAAAAAACAGTATTAGGGCCAGCCGGTATAGGTGATTTAATATTGACAGCCTCATCAATTCAATCAAGAAATATGTCACTTGGGTATGAACTAGGACAAGGCAAATCAATAGATGATATTTTAAAATCAAGAAAAACCGTTGCAGAAGGGATTGCAAACACTAAGTCAATAGTTGCAATTGCTAAAAAGAATAATATTGAAATGCCAATATGTAATTCCGTATACAATATTATTTACAATAATAGTGATATAGACAAAGAAATTAAATATTTACTAATTCGATAAATTAGTTTTTACCCATACTATTAAAGAAATCGTCATTATTTTTAGTGTATTTTAATTTATCGGTGATAAATTCTAGTGCATCGGCAGAATTTTGAGGTAATATGCGTCTAAGTACCCACATTTTAGATAATTTTTCTTTTACAACTAATAAGTCTTCTTTTCTTGTGCCTGATTTTTCAACATCAATGGCAGGGAATGTTCTTTTATCTGCAATTTTACGATCAAGAACAAGTTCTGAGTTACCTGTACCTTTAAATTCTTCAAATATTACCTCGTCCATTCTTGAACCAGTTTCAATTAATGCAGTAGATATTATTGTTAAAGAACCGCCTTCTTCTATGTTTCTTGCAGCACCAAAAAATCTTTTTGGTCTTTGTAGTGCGAAAGCATCAACACCACCTGTTAAAACCTTACCAGATGAAGGTATTACAGTATTGTAAGCACGGCCAAGTCTTGTAATTGAATCTAGTAGTATAACAACATCTTTTTTTGCTTCTACTAATCTTTTAGCTTTTTGTAGCACCATTTCAGATACCTGTACGTGTCTACCAGCAGGCTCATCAAATGTAGATGAAACAACTTCACCTTTAACAGATCTTTGCATATCTGTTACTTCTTCTGGTCTTTCATCTATCAATAACACCATTAGTATAACTTCAGGATGATTTTCAGTAATAGAGTAAGCTATATTTTGCATAACTGTTGTTTTACCAGTTCTAGGAGGGGCAACAATTAATGATCTTTGGCCTTTGCCGATAGGAGCAACAAGTTCAATAACACGAGTTGTTAAATCTTTTTTACCAGTATTATCGTTTTCTACTTCTAAGTTAAGTTTTTCATTTGGATATAAAGGAGTTAAATTATCGAAATTTACACGATGTTTAGTTTTTTCAGGATTATCAAAATTTACTTTGTTAGTAACTTTTAAACCAAAATATTTTTCACCTTCTCTTGGTGGGGAAATTTCACCTTCAATAGTATCGCCTGTTCTTAAACTATTTTTACGAATTTGATTTGGTGAAACATAGATGTCATCAGGTCCAGCCAGATAGTTTGATTCTACAGATCTTAAAAATCCAAATCCATCATTTAATACTTCAAGTACGCCTTCGCCATAAATTGGCTTTCCTCTTTCAGCCTCAGATTTTAATATTGCATATATTTGTTCTTGCTTTCTTAATGAAGCAGGATTTTCAATATTCATCTGTTCTGCTTTTTCAAGTAATTCATTTGGTTTTAATTGTTTTAATTCTTTGATATGCATATAGGAACCCTTTTAAGATAAAATTTAGTAATACTTAGGTTAATAGAGAATGTTCATTATTTATAAATAATTGTATTTTTTTTCTTTATTTTTTTATTGATTAATAAACAATATATTATTTTTATAAAATAATGTCAATTAATAATATTTATGATAAGCGCTTGCTACAATTATAATTAGTAAAACTGTTGGTACTTCGTTTATAAATCTAAAATATTTTTCAGAAAATTTATTTTTATTTTTTTTAAAATCATTTAAATGTTTTGTTAATAAGAAATGGTATAATACCAATAAAACAACACAATGAAATTTTATAGAAAACCATAGTGGGAATGACCAACCAATAACAAAAATTTTCAAATATAAACCCGTTAATAAAGCAACTATCATTGCGGGATACATAATGTAATAATGTAATTTATATTCCATTATTTTAAAGGTTTTGCTGGTGGTTAATTCAATATTTTTATCACTATGGTAGACGAACAATCTTGGTAAATAGAACAAACCTGCAAACCAAGAAACTATAGCTACCATATGAATTGATTTTACTGTTAAATAATATTCCATCAAATATATTATTGTATCCTTTTAAATAAAAAGTCAACATTTTTGATAAAAATAATTTTATGGAAAAATTGTATTTAATGTTATCTCTTGTATTCCCTTACGGTTTTAACTAAAAACTCAACATTTTTGATAGGGGTGTCTTTATCAATACCGTGTCCTAAGTTAAAAATATGTGGAACATTTTTAAATAAATCTAGGATTTCTATAATTTCTTTTTCTAAATTAATTCCAGTTTTTAGTGTTTTACTACTTAAACAACCTTGAATTACTTTATTTTTAGGTAAATTATTTAAAATATATTCTTTATCAATTGTCTCCTCCAAAGAGATACAATCTATACCTGAATCATTAATAAGTAAAAGTGTTTTTTCATTATTATTTTCATTTTTATATTTTTTTTGAAACCCTATTATAGGTATATCAGGATAAACTAATCTAACATTTTTAACTATTTCTTTGGTAGGGTTAAGTGAATATTTAATATAATCATCACCTTGTAAAAAACCAGCCCAAGAATCAAATATTTGTATTGCTTCACTACCTGCTTTTATCTGCATAATTAAATGTTCAGAAATAGTGTAAATCAATAAATCAAATATTTTTTTAGTGAATTGTTCATCATTGTTTAACTTATTTAAACAAATATTCAAATCCTGATTAGATTTACCAAGCAACATATATGTAATTATAGTCCAAGGAGCACCTGCAAAACCAATTAATGTAGTTTTTTTTGGCAATTTACTTTTTAAATTATCTATTGTTTCATAAACAGGATTCAACTTGTTTAAAAAATTATCTAAATTACTAGGGATTAATTTATTTAAATCTTGAATATCATCGATAACTTCAAGTAATGGTCCAGATCCTTCAATAAAATCAACTTTTTGTCCTAATGCATCTGGAATAACTAAAATATCACTAAATACAATACTAGCATCAAAATCAAATCTATTAATAGGTTGTAATGATACCTCAGTTGCAAGTTTTGGGTTATAACAAAGATTCAAGAATGATCCTGATTTTTTTCTAATTTCGTGGTATTCCGGCAAATATCTACCTGCTTGACGCATTAACCAAATCGGGCGGGCTGAATCTTTAACAATATTTCCGCCGAGTGTTTCAATCACTAATTTTGAATCTTTTAACATTTATTTTTAAACCTATAACAATATACTATAATATATTTAATAAAATAACATTAGTAATAATGCTATGTATAATACTAATTAAATTTTATCAACAGGTTATTAACATATTATTAGTGTAATTAAAAACAAATAATATTATTAAAAACAATGTTTTACAAGAATTATTAACATTTTGAAAGTAAACCGGTATAAAATTACTAACATGTGTATAAAAAATATGAAAAAATCGAGATAATATGTTAGTGAAAGTTATCCACAATTTTATACATATTATTTCAACAACATTTTACAAACTTTATAAAATAGTGCATAATATTTAATTATGACTAAAGATAAAATAAAAATACACACCGTTTCTGATTCAACAGGTGAAACTGTGCAAGGAATAGCGAAAGCTGTTGGTGTGAATTTTGAAAATGTTGAAGAGTTTGATTGGACATTAATTAAAACATCTGCTCAACTTAAAGAAATTGGCGAAGCATTAGATGAAAAAAGCCTTGTGTTATATACTTTGGTTGATGGTTCACTAATTATTGAACTAGAAAAAATTTGTAAAAATAAAAAATGTAAAACAATGTCAGTTTTAAAATCAGTTTCAAGAATGGTTAAGTCTTTGGGAGCTATTGAAAAAGAAGCTGTGGTAGGCGCTCAGCACGCTATGGACGACGATTATTTTGCGCGCGTTGATGCTATCGATTTTGCATCGGCTCACGATGATGGACAAAACTTCTATAATATTAAAGAAAGTGAAATTGTTATTATTGGTGCATCTAGGACATCGAAATCACCAACATCTTTTTATTTAGCCAACAAAGGATATAAAACTAGCAATATACCATTTGTTGATGGTATTAAATTTCCTGATATATTATTTAATTTACCAGAACAAATACTTGTTATTGGATTGGTAAGAGATGCGGAATCACTAGTAAATATTCGCCGTTCTAGATTAAATAGTATAAATTTTAAAAGCATCAACTCAGAAACTGATTACACAAATTTTGAAAAAATAGAAAAAGAAATGCTAGATTTTAAAAGAATATGTAATGCTAATAAGTGGCCTATAATTAGTGTTCAAAATAAATCAATTGAAGAAACAGCAACACAAATTATAAAATATTTTCATCGTCATCGAAAAAAAATAAACAATCAGGATTAAAAAATGAATAAAATTATTTTAGCAAGCAAATCAAAAGCACGCCAACAAATTTTAAAAAACGCAGGCATAGATTGTGATATACAACCATCAAATATAGATGAAAGTATAATAAAAAAACAAATAATAGATAGTGATTTTGAAGACAAGGCTATTAACATTGCAGGCGAGCTAGCAATTAAAAAAGCTTTGTATGTTTCAAGTCTAAATGAAGATAGTATTGTTATTGCAGGCGATCAAACATTATCACTAAACGGGGTTTTATATTTTAAACCAAAAAATAAACAAGATGTAATTAATCATTTAACTGATTTTTCAGGAAATATTCACTTATTACATAGTGGTGTTGCTATCGCTAAAAATAATGAGATAATATTTAATGGTGTTTACGATGCTAGTATGAGTGTAAAAAAATTAAGTGACGAATATATTAATTGGTATGCAGATTTATGCGGTGATGATGTTTGTTCATCGGTGGGTGGATATCATTACGAAGGGTTAGGGGCACAACTATTTGATAAAGTAGATGGTGATTACTTTACGATACTTGGATTACCAATGATGCCAATAGTTTCTTTCTTGCAAAGACAAGGCATTTTAAAATGTTAAGGGCTTGTGTAATAGGATATCCCATTCAACAAAGCTTATCGCCAAAAATTCATAATTATTGGCTTAATAAATATGATATTAAAGGACACTATACAAAAGCCGAAGTTAAGCCTAATGAGCTTGGTGATTTTGTAAAAAATGCAAAAAAAGAATTATTAGGATTTAATATCACAACACCACACAAAGAAAAAATAATTAGTTTTTGCGATCAATTATCACAAACAGCAAAAAAAGTTGGTGCGGTAAATACAGTATATATAAAACACAATAAACTATATGGCGATAACACAGATGTTTACGGCATAGAACAATGTATATTAAAAAACACTAATAACTTGAATAAAAAACAAGCATTAATAATTGGAGCCGGCGGGGCTTGTCGCGCTTGTTTGATTGCATTGAAAAAAATGGGATTTGAAAAAATTATAATTGCTAATCGCACAATAGAAAAAGCAAAAAAATTAAGTAAAGAATTTCAAGACGAAGGTACATTGATAGAGGCAATAGGTCTTGATGATTTAAATAATAATTTATCTTGTACTACACTTTTATTAAATTCATCATTAGCAGGAATGAACGATAAAAATAAATTGTGTATTAATTTTAAAAATGCGAATAAAGATATGATAGTATGTGATATAGTGTATAAACCATTAATAACACAATTGTTGTTAGATGCACAAAAATACAAATTACATACAATCGAAGGAATTGATATGTTGTTATATCAGGCAGTTGCAGGCTTTAATTATTGGTTTGGCGTTAAGCCTGTTGTTGATAAAGAATTAAGAAAAAGAGTGTTAAGATGAATTTAGTAATAGGTATCACAGGAAGTATTGGATCTGGAAAATCAACGATTGCAAAAATGTTTGCCGAAAAAGGTTTTGCACTCCAAGATGCAGATAAAGTTGTTCACGAAATTTACGAGCAAGATAAAAAAACAATTAATAAAATAAACAAAGAATTTTCAGGCTGTGTAAAAGATGGAAAAGTTGATAGAAATAAATTAAAACAAATAATTGGCAACAATCCAGAAAGTAAAAAAATATTAGAGCAAATAGTTCACCCAGAAGTTGCAAAAAAACGCGACGAGTTTATAGAAAAAAATAAAAAATGTGTACTTGATGTTCCTTTATTATTTGAAGCGGGAGTTGATGAATTTTGCGATGTAATAATAACCACTTATTGTCCTGATGATATTCGCCGTAAAAGAGTTTTAAAAAGGGGATATAATGCCGATATTTTTGAAAAGTTAAACGGTTCACAAATGCCTCAACTCAACAAAATTGAGCGTAGCGACATAGTTATTGATACATCAAAATCAATTATAATAACAAAACAAGAAATTAACGAAATATTATATTACCTAGAAGGGGATTTTTCTTAATGCGCGAAATAATATTTGATACTGAAACAACAGGGTTTAACCCATATAGTAATCAAGGTGATAAAAATGACCGTATAGTGGAAATAGGCGCAATAGAAGTAATAGATTTAAAACCAACAGGCAAGATTTTTCATCATTATATAAACCCAGAAAGAAGCATACCTGATGAAGTTGTAAAGATTCACGGAATAGATGATGAAAAGGTAAAGGACTGCCCAACTTTTGATAAAATTGCTCAAAAATGGCTAGATTTTGTGGGTGATGATGCAAAACTAGTAGCACATAATGCAAAATTTGATATGAAATTTATTAATGCAGAATTGATTTGGGCTGGTAAATCTGGGATACAAAATGAAAGAGTTGTTGACACTTTACCAATGGCTCGCCAAACCTTTCCAGGGCAACAAGCAACACTAGACGCACTTTGTAAAAAGTTTTCTATTGATAATTCCGCGCGCACATATCACGGAGCATTACTAGATAGTGAATTATTGTTAGATGTTTATATTGAGCTAAGGGGCGGTAAACAGCGAGGATTTGAGCTTGCAAGCGAAGCAACCAATAATAACAATAAAAGCATTGTTTCAAAAAATAGACCTTATCGTGAATTTAAAGCTAGCCAAGAAGAGTTAAAAAGCCATAATGAATTTATAGAAAAACAGATAGAAAATTCTCTCTGGAAAAAAAATAATTAAGATTTTATTTTCCAACCAATATCAAGTAAAATTTTTGTAATTATTATAAATATTATAGATAGTGTTGAAATAATCAACATACTAATTAAAACATTACCGTCTGATTGTCCGGTCATTGCATAACGGAAACCATCAACCATATAAAAGAATGGGTTTAGTTGAGCGATCCCTTGAAATTGTTGCGGTAGTTGATTAATTGAATAAAATGTTCCAGATAAAAATGACATTGGCATAATTGCATAACTAGATATTGCTGCTATATGATCCCATTTTTCTGACCACATTCCAGCCACTATACCAACTGTAGACATTAACATAGATCCAAAAATTACAAAAAATATCGCATATGCCCACGAATATACATATATATCAATAAACAAATACATTGCAAGCGCGTTGGATATCGAAATTATAACACCTCTTGTAATTCCTGCGCCAATAAACCCAATTAATATTTCTGAATTGCTTAGCGGGGGAGTTATCATATCATTTATTGCCCCTAACATTTTTCCAGAAACAATAGCTGTCGAGGTTGAGCTAAAAGAGTTTTGAATCAGGCTCATCATTATTAACCCTGGAATTAAAAAGATTATAAAATCAAGTTCGCCTACGCGAGAATTTAACCTACCTATTGATAGATGAAATATTGATAAAAATAACAAGCTATTAACCATTGGCGCTAGGATTGTTTGTGTTGGTATAGACAAAAATCTTTTTACTTCTTTGTAATAAAAAGTTCCAAGTCCTAGCAAGTTTATTCTTTTAAAAAATAAAGGATTGTTGTTCATATTTGAAAAACCTAATACTATTATGTTAATATAACTAAATGGTAAATAACTTTAACACAAAATCTAACATAGACAAAACGAAAAAAACAATTAAAGTAAAGAAAATAACTTTAAAAAGGCTAGAAAATATATCTTTTCATTATTTAAATCGTTTCGGAGGAACTGAAAAGTCTTTACGCGACATTTTAAATAAAAGAATTAAAAAATCAATGCAACATAATACTGAACAAAACATTGACCAAATAAATGAATGGGTTAATGAGGTTGTAAAAAAATGCAAAGAGTACAATTATATTAACGATTTAAATTTTGCAATGACAAAGGCAAAGTCATTCTATAATAAAGGAAATTCATTTAAAATGATTGTTGCAAAATTAGCTCAAAAAGGTATTTGCGAAGAAGATATAAAAATAGCACTAGATGAACTAGGAATAAATAGCGACCTATCATCTGCTATTTATTATGCAAAAAAAAGAAAACTTGGCATATATAGTTTAAAATTTGACGGTAATGTTGATAAAAAAGATTTGGCAAAAATGGCAAGACGTGGATTTTCATATGATATATCCAAGCAAGCACTAACAGAACAAAATTAAATACTATTTTCAAGCAATATACATTTAACCTTGATTTTTAAGTAAAAAAATAACTTTAAAACTTTATTTTTTATTGGTTTTGGGTTATACTTAAAATTGTGTAGATATATAATAAGGGTAAATGTTATGGGGAATACTACAAAATCAGAAATAATTCAAAGTATAAGTAATCAAAATTTAAATTTATCAAATCAAGATGTTGAGTTGATAGTTAATAAAATTTTTGCTGTCATATCTGAACAGCTGTCAAGTGGCGGTAGAGTTGAATTTCGTAACTTTGGGTGCTTTGATGTTAAGACTAGAAAAGCTGGAATGGTTCGAAATCCTCAAACAGGCGAAAAAATCGAAGTTCCAGAAAAACTAATTCCATATTTCAGGGCAGGAAAATTATTAAAAGAACGAATTAATAAAGAAAAATGAAAAATTTCTTATTTTCACTCTTTTCAAATACAATAGGTAAGGTCTTTTATCTAGTTACAGCACTGTTCTTAATTTCTTTTGTTATTTCTAATAAAGAAACAGTTAACATTACGCTGTGGCCGTTTTCTTTTAACATTGAAGTATTATTATTCTTGTTGGTTTTAGTAGTTTTTTTAGCCGGATTTATATGCGGTTATATTTATAAGCTTTTAAAAAATAAGGTTAGTAATGACAAATCATAAAAAAATATTAGTTGCGCTGGACACACCAAATATATCAGCTGTGCAAGATACAATTGAACAAGTTGGTGAATTTGTCGGCGGGTTTAAACTGGGGCTAGAGTTTTTTAATTATAACGGAGTTGATGGATTAAAAACAGCAATGACGGGCAAGGATAACTTTTTATTTCTTGATTTAAAATTTCACGATATTCCAAATACGGTTGCCGGAGCAATTCGCGGTTGTATGAGTGGAGTTGTTCCTAATATGATAACAATTCATACAAGTGGTGGATTTGAAATGATGAAACGAGCAAAAGAAGAATCTGCGCTAGTTGCATCAAAACTAGGTGTTAAAGCTCCCTTAATTGTCGGAGTTACTGTATTAACCGCGCTTGATAATAATGATATGCAAGATATTGGTTATTCTAATGACACAAAGGAACAAGCAATTAAACTTGCCAAGCTTGCTAAAAGAGCGGGGCTTGATGGCATAGTTTGTTCTGCATTTGAAATAGAATCAATAAAGAAAGCTTGCGGGGATGATTTTATATTAGTTGTTCCAGGTATTCGTCCGCAAGGTGTAGATTCAGGTGACCAAAAACGCATAATGACACCAGAACAAGCAATTGAAAAAGGCGCAGATTATTTAGTAATCGGCCGTCCAATTACCCAAGCACAAAATCAAAGAGAGATGGCAAAACAAATTAGTTTAAGCCTAGATAAATAAACTTTTAAAATAAAATTAATTATAGTATAATGTGCTAGCAATTAATAATTATATTTAAAAGGATTTAACGATGAGCTGGCTAACAGACTTAAAACCAAAATTATCAAAATTACTTGGTGGTGATGATAATGTTCCTGAAAATGTTTGGTTGAAATGTCCAGACACTGGAATGATAATTCATAAACGAGAGCTAGAAAATAATATGTATGTTTCTCCGCACTCTGACCATCATTTTGCAATGCCAGTACAAAACAGATTACAAAGTATTTACGATGACGGTAATTATGAACTTATTTCATCACCAGCAACAAGAGATGATCCACTTAAATTTAAAGATTCTAAAAAATATACAGAACGATTAAAAATATCTAGAAAAAAAACTGGGTGCGAAGATGCTATTATCCTTGCCTATGGTATGGTTGGCGGTAACCCGCTAGTTGTTGCTCTGTTTAATTTTGCCTTTATGGGCGGTTCGATGGGTTCCGCTGTGGGCGAGGGAATTGTTAAAGCCGGCGAATTTGCAATTGAAAAAAAAGCAGGCTTTATGATTATTCCTGCTAGTGGCGGTGCAAGAATGCAAGAAGGCATTATTTCATTAATGCAAATGGCACGAACAACCGTTATAATTAATCGCATTAAAAAAGCTAAGCTACCGTATATTGTTTTATTAACAAACCCAACAACGGGCGGAGTGTCGGCATCTTTTGCTATGATAGGTGATATTCATATTGCTGAACCAAAATGTATTATCGGCTTTGCAGGTCGTCGTGTAATTGAACAAACAGTTCGCGAAACATTGCCTGCTGATTTTCAAACCGCAGAATATCTAGAAAATCACGGTATGGTTGATATGGTTGTGCATCGCCATAAACTAAAAGATGAGATTGCTAAAATCCTCGATTTATTAATGATTAAGAAAAAGTAAAGTCTAGCCCTTGCGAAGTGAAAAAATTTCTCGCACTAATCCTAAAATAGCCGATATTTTATCTAGGTTGCAAAAGCTACACCCACAAAATATTGATTTAGGTTTAAATCGCACCTTTAAATTATTGGAAAAACTTGGCAACCCGCAAAATAATTTACCGCCAGTAATTCATATTGCAGGCACAAATGGCAAAGGCTCAACACTATCTTTTATTCAGGCCATATTGGAATCAGCAGGCTTGACAGTTCACAGATACACCTCGCCTGAACTCGTAAAATTTAACGAAAGATATATTATATCAGGCAAAGAAATATCTGATGATAATTTATTAAAATATTTGGAATTAGCAGAGCAAGTAAATAACGGCGATGCCATTACATTTTTTGAAATTACCACCGCCATTTGTTTTAAAATGTTTGCCGACAATAAGGCCGATGTTGTTTTACTAGAAACCGGTATGGGGGGCAGGCTTGATTCAACAAATGTTGTCCCAAATACAGCCGTAAATATCATTAGTAATATTAGCCTAGATCACCAAGACTTTTTAGGCGATAACCTCGAAAAAATAGCAACTGAAAAATCAGGGATAATTCGCCCACAAGCAAGCGTTGTGATTTCTCCACAAAATGATATTAATGTTGATGCAACAATAATCTCCGTAGCTAATGCAGTGGGTGGAAACATCAACGCACATAAATTAAATTGGGAATATGAATTACTTGATGATGGGTTTGTTTTACACACTAAAAAGGGGTCTTATAAATTACCTACCCCAAACTTGGTTGGCTTGCATCAATACGATAATGCAAGCAGTGCTGTTGTTGCTTGTCAGGAATTATCAAGAGTTGGCATAAAAATTGATTCAGTGCATTTTGAGACTGGATTAAAAAATGCAATTCACCGCGCTAGATTTGAAAAAATCAATATACCTAATGTTGGCAAGGATATATATTTAGACGGAGGACACAATCCATCGGCGGGCTTAAAAATTGCTGAAAACCTAAAAGCATTAGGCGGGGTAAAAGTAAGCTTAATTTGTGGAATGTTATCAGGTAAGGATGTGGATAATTTTATTAAACCACTAAAACCATATATTTTAAATGTATACACTGTTACTATAAAAGATAATCCATTTTCTAGCACCCCAGCAATTAAGGCCGATGAATTATCACAACACATATCAAACTTAGGTTTAAAATCAAACCCTTGTGAAACATTGCAACAAGCCTTAGTTAATGCAGATAATGACGATGCAAATATTATACTGTGTGCGGGTTCATTGCACCTAGCCGGCAACACCCTAGATTTACTTTAAAATAATATTAATTTTTATAAGTCTTTAATTTTGTAAAATCGACACTATGTTTTTCTTCAAAAAATTTTATTACTTCTTTGCAAATTTCTTCTAAATCGTCTTGTTTATTTAATGATGCTTCATCAGTAAATTTACCATGACTTAATGAATTTGCGACTTGTTTTAATTTCACCCCATTATTTATAGACTGAATAAAATCGCCTAAATTTTCTTCTCTGCACTGTATGTCTTGTGCAATTTCTAAAACACAGCGAATTGAATTGCCTATAGTATGTACATTTTCATTATTTTCATCATTTTTTGGTTTTATAAAACTACAAATATCTTTTAGGTGTAATTTTAACATTGATTCTTTGCTAAAATTAGATTGATTAAGTTCTAAACCATCATTTTCTCTCTTTAATTCAAAATAACCCCCGCCGTCTTTAAATATATTCTGCCGAATAAATGTATAAAATGTTGTGTCATGTGTTAATATTAAAGAATCTCTTTTGTTGTTTTTCCAGCTATCATTTTCATTATAAAATCCCTTTCCTATCTTATCATAACGGTATTTACTTAAATATTGCTTATAGTATTCAATAGAACTTGTTAAATTATAAAAATTATGGTAATCAACGCTAGAAACAGGGTCGTCCATTACAAAAATTATATTTCGTGCTTGTTGTACATTCTTCACTTTTTCAAGTGATGAAATCCAATAATATGCTAAGCTAATAATATTTTTCTCACCTGTACTTAAAATATTTTTATGGTTATTATCAATTTCTGTTTCACTAAGAACAAGCTTTCCGCTATCATTTATTTTAAATTTTTTACAACCTAATTGCGTTAAAAGATTATTAAAAATATCTTTACAGGCCATTAAAAAATTAACTTGTTCTTGATGTTTGACACTTAGTTTTTTTATTTCAGCGTCTAAATCTTGTTTAATTTTTTTTAAATCTTTAATTGTTTTATAAGTGCCATTGTTCTTGTGCTCGTTTATTTTTTCGCAAAGTTTAGAAGAAAGCCATTTTTTATTTAAATTTGCTTTGTTATTATTCTTTTTCCCTGCTTCTGTCTTCAAACATTCTACATATTCATTATATTTATTTATTATATCTTTATTAAAGCCGTTAATTGATTCTGTTAAATGCTCTATTTTTATTTTTAACGGTGAAGTGGCTATTTTTATGTCCATTTGTTTATCTAATTTTTCTTTAATAAGACCCTTTTTATCACCCTCATTTCCAACAATATCTGTTTGGTATTGCTCTATTCTTTTTATATGGTCTTCTAAGCTTGGCTCCATTACAAGTGGGTACTCAATAGTTAACAACTCTCTTTGGTCTTTTGTATCACCTATGTTTTTTGTAATTTTCTTCATTATGTCTTGGGGCTTTATCTTCTTTATTTCACTCTCTATATATTCAAGGCGCTCTTGTGCTTTTGCTCTATCGGAATCAATGAAGCCTTTTAGTCTTTTGATAGTTTTTTTTCTTAGTTCAACATCAATATTTTGTTCACATAATGGACATTTATGATGATTTTCATTATCTATTTCATCCTTAGATTTTTCACACCAAGCACTACCTAGGTTTTCTAAAACAGTATCAATTTGTGGATAATTATTCTCTATTAATTTACATAATTCATCAGGTAAAAAGTTTATTTGTATTGCATTCTGTTTTTCAATTTCAATAGAATCAACTGATATTTCATCTAATTCTTCTAATTTTTTTTGTATATCTGAGGGGTTTCCTGCCTCCAAACCATCTATATTACCATCATATATTTGGCTTTTAATATTATTCCAATATTTTTTTGGGTCTCCTTTTGACTGGTTGTAGATTGTTACTAAGTCTTTTGTGAATCCTTTTTCCTCATCATCTTCATCAGATTTTGTTTTTCCTAAAATATTATTTAATTTTTTCTCGGTACTAGCAAGTTCAATTTCTTTATTTTCTAATTCCGTATCATCTTTAGTAATATTTGCTTCTACCATATTTTTGAATGCTCCGCTTTTTGAAAAGCTAGGGCTTAATGTATTTAAAAAGTCATCACAGTATACATGTAATTTAGGGCTTTTTTGATATTTTGAAGAATCAGATATATCTATTATTTTTTCGTTATTAAATTCAATTTCTATTATCAGCGATTGAGAAATAAATTCAATTTCAATTTTTGAATTCCCCCAATTTTTTATTGGCCTAAGTTTTTTAAATAATTCATTATAATCTTGATAAGCTTGATTTTTAAATTCTTCTTTATTATCAGTTTGAGATAGCTCTTGAAGCTTAGAAATTAAATATAAACAAGAAGAAATAGTAGATTTCCCAGTTCCGTTTTTTGCAAAAATTAAATTTTCTGTTTTATTGAATTTTGCTTCAAGCGATTTAATGCCCTTAATATTTGTTATTTTTACTTTTTTCATAATTAACCTGTTCAATTAAAAATAGTTTTTTTGTTGATATAAATGAATTAAAGGTAATAGAGGTTTACCTTTTATAAGTCTTTAACAACTTTGCTGATTTCAAGTTTTTCGGCATCTTTGTTATTTGCGATTACACAATCGAGGTCTTTTAACAGGCCGTCTTTAATGTCGTATATCCAGCCGTGAATAATAAGGTCTTGTCCGTTTGCCCAAGCTTCTTGCACCATTGTTGTTTCAGTTAAATTACGAACTTGTGTTTGTACATTTAGCTCACATAATTTTCGTTCTTGTTCTTCACCAGACAAACCGCTTAATGATTTGTCATTTTCGCGGATTACTTGACGAATATTATGTACCCAACTATCTACTGTGCCGAAACTATCACTAGATAGTGATGCTTTTACTGCACCGCAACCGTAATGTCCTGTTACTATAATATGTTTAACTTTTAAAACTTCAACCGCGTAGCCAATTACCGCACGAATATTGCTGTCTGAATGTGAAATTACATTTCCTACATTGCGATGTACAAATACCTCGCCTGGTTCAACACCAATTATTGTGTTTGCAGGAACTCGTGCATCGGAACAGCCAATCCATAAATATTGAGGGGTGTGTTGTTCTAATAGCTTTTCAAAAAAATCAGGATCAAATTTTAATCTGCTTGCAACCCATTTTTTATTATTTTCTAATAATTTATTAAGTTTTTTATCGCACATATTTTTCCCTTATAATAAAATTTTTATTTTAATATATTAATACATTAAACTATATTTCTTTTTTTTGTAATAATTTTTTATTATTAAGTATATATTACAATAAAAAACCCCATATAATTATGAGGTTTATTTATTAATTATTATTTTGTGCTTGTTCCATAAACATACCCAAGAAATCAACCGGCTTCAATGTTAGTGGAACAAATCCACCACCGCTGGTCGTGCTAGCAATAACTTCTCGTGCGAATGGGAACATTAATCTTGGAGCTTCTACCATTAATAATGGCACTACTTCTTCTTCTGGGAAGCCTTGTACAAGAACTAGCCCTGAATATTCAAGCTCTAAGATATAAATAGATTTCTTTTTTTCTTCGTCTTTTGCTTCGACTTTAAATTTTAGTGTTATTTCGCTTACACTATCATCTACTTTTTCAACTAGTAAGTTTAATTGAATGTCTCCTGTTGGGGAAAATTCGCCTTTTAATAATTCTTTTGCTGATAAAAGATTTTCAAAAGATAAGTCTTTTGTATATTGGTGTATAACGCCAAAACCTTTTTCAACTTTTTCGGCTTTTTTTGGTTTTTCAGCCTTTTTTGCTTTTTCTTTTTTATTTGCCATAGTTTTAATTCCTTTACAAAAATATATAATTTAGATACCATAAAGTCCAAATATATACAACAATATAATGTTAGATTGTAGGAGTGTTACACAACATTAACAAAGGATTATGTTATTTGTAATGACAGATGAAACAGATGATAGCAAGGTTTGGCAAATTGTTAAAAAGAGCGTTAAGCCATTAAAAAAGCCTAATATTTATATTGCTTCAAAAAATAAAAAAACCATAAATAAAAAGCCTGCAAAATTATCTGCTGATTTAAAAGAGATAAGCTTTAAAAATTTTGGTAAAAGCACTATAAAGCCGAAAACAACAATCAGCCTCCAAGAAAAAGACATTGGCAATACAGACAATTTAAATAAATCACATGCAAAAAAATTGAGAACAAAAAATTTAAATGTAGATATGACTTTGGATTTACACGGCCACACACAAGCCCAAGCCTATACAGCAATTAATGATTTTATGTACAAAGCACATAATAATAATTGTTCCACTATTAAAATTATAACAGGTAAAGGCAAGGGGGTTTTACAAACACAAGTCCCGCTGTGGTTAAGTGACTACCCAAACATTTTAAGCATTGTTCACGCACCACAAAACCAAGGCGGAAGCGGTGTGCTATTAATTGCATTAAAAAGAAAGAAAGTATAATGACACCATTCGGCAATAAATTACGAATTTTACGCAATGAAAAAAACATTACACAAAAAGAACTGGCTCGTGCAATTGGAGTTAGCCCAGCTTATTTAAGTTCATTGGAGCGAGGCAATCGCGGTGTGCCAAGCGTTCAGATAGTAGAGGCTGTTTGTGCATACTTTAACATTATTTGGGAAGATGCCGATGAGGTTAGAAAGCTAGCTCTGCTCTCACATCCAAAAACAATAATTAACACTAGTAATTTAAATAATCACAAAGCAACAGAGTTGACCAATTTATTGGCCAATAAAATAAATTATTTAAATAAAGAGCAAATTGAAAAAATAATTAATATAATAGAAAATAAAGATTCTAATTAATAGACATCTCTTACATATCGCTTTTGCTTTTTTAATTCGTTTATATAGTTGGTTGCTTTTTCAATAGACATTGCCCCGAACCTTGCAACAATTTCTAGTAAAGTTGCATCAACATCTTTTGCCATTTTTGATGCATCACCACATACAAAGAAATACCCGCCTTTTTCAAGAGCGTTAAATAAATCGGCTCCTTCTTTCAGCATTAAATTTTGCACATATGTTTTTTGTTTATTGTTTTCGCGTGACCAAGCAAGAGATAAGCGAACCTTTCCTTGTTCTTGCCACTTTTCTAGTGTTTCTTGATACAAATAATCATTTTTTGTACGATCACCAAAGAATAACCAATTTTCACCGGTTGCATTGCACTCTATGCGTTCTTGTATAAAACCACGAAACGGGGCAATGCCTGTTCCTGGGCCAACCATTATCATAGGCGCGGTATTATCTTGTGGTATAGAAAAAGATTTGTTTGGATGCATAAACAAGCCGACCTTGTCACCTTTTTTTAATCTATCGGCAAGGAAGCAAGAGGCAACCCCCTCACAATCTCTACCGTTAAATTTGTATTTTAATGTTGCAACAGTAAGGTGTACTTCACCAGAATGTGTTTTTGGACTTGATGAAATAGAATACAGGCGGTGTTGTAGCGGATTTAGTAATTCTAGAAATTCTTGTTCGCCAAATGAAACATTATAATCATTTAAAAAATCAACTATTTCACGACCCCAGATAAACTTATCCATTTCTTTTTTATTTTCGTGTAATAATTTTAATTTTGTATCGCTTGATTTTGTAGTTACCGCTGATATAAAATTTTTGTTTGGCAGGCGAATTTCTTTTTCATTTAATAAAATATCACTAAACTTTTTACCATCTATTTCTTTCTCGCCATTGAATTTGCCAGCGGATAAAACATCATTAACCAAAGCTTCGCTATTTATCGGTATTACCCCTATTGAATCGCCAGCCTCATATTGCATTTCACCATCTTTTGCTTCAAATTCAAAGTGAATAACTTGTTTGTCCGAACCTTTTTTTGATAATAATTCACTTTTTAAAAGCTCACCCATATAAGGATTGTTTTTAGTATATATAGATTTATATGTAATTTCTTGAGCTTTTTCTATCGTAGGTGCAGATGATTTTTTTTGTACATAAGAAAATGTTGTTTTAATATTTTCAATCCAATCATTTGCCTGCTCTTCGTAATCTACATCAAGTTTTAAAGTTTCAATTTTTCTATTTGCTCCTAGACTTGAAAAGAAATTATCCCAATCTTCGGCTGATTTACAAAAGAAATCATATGCCGTGTCACCTAATCCTAATATTGCATAGTCACAAGATAATTTATCCATATCTTGCACACTATTCCATAGTATTTGTCCGTTGTCTGGGTGTTCACCCTCACCATATGTCGATGTAATTATTATTACATTTTTAAATGATTTCAAATCTTCGCTAGATATGTCCGCCATATCATAGACGGTTCCTGATGTTGCACTAGCAAGATCGTGGGCAAGGTTTTCAGCGTTGCCGGTTTGTGAAGAAAATAAAATGCTTAGGCCGGAATTATCGCTAGGCTTGCATTCTTGTTCTTTTTCTTCTTCTTGCCTAGAACTAAATTCTGATTTAACAATTTCAGCCCAATCATTTGCCTGCTCTTCGTAATCTACATCGAGTTTTAAAGTTTCAATTTTTCTATTTGCTCCTAGACTTGAAAAGAAATTATCCCAATCTTCGGCTGATTTACAAAAGAAATCATATATGGTGTCACCTAATCCCAATATTGCATAGTTACAAGATAATTTATCAATATCTTGCACACTATCCCATAATATTTGTCCGTTATCTGGGTGTTCGCCATCACCATATGTTGATGTAATTATTATTACATTTTTAAATGATTTTAAATCTTCGCTAGATACATCCGCCATATCTAGGACAGGGCTATTTATTTTATGTGCTAAGTCGTGGGCAAGGTTTTCAGCGTTGCCGGTTTGCGAAGCAAATAAAATATATGTTTCTTTTTCGTCTTGCCTAGAATTATTGTTATTCATATTATTCTTTTAACCTAAATTGCAAAAATACCATCCATATAAAAAAGATTATTTAATCTTTCATTCGTTGTTTAATTCCCATTTTGTATGTTAACATTTCTTGTAATAAATTTTTTATGTTTTATTTATTGTAAGTTAATGCTAATTGTTTTATTATTTAGTTTGTACTGGTTATAATAGTACTTGATATAAAAAAGGTCAACATTAATGGCTAATTTTTTAGATTTTTTATAGATTATAAAATAAAAACATAAATACAAAAAGATTACAAAAAATGACAGATTTACAAATACTTACATTATCATTAATTCAGGGAATAACAGAATTTTTACCTGTTTCTTCTTCGGCTCACCTAATAATTACTTCAAAACTTTTTGGTTGGTCAGATCAGGGATTGGCAATGGATGTGGCGGTTCACTGTGGCACATTATTAGCTGTAATATTGTATTTTTGGGATTATGTTAAAAAAGGAATAAACGGCGGGATTGACATTGTGCAAAAGAAAAAAACCGAGGACGCCTCATTTGCAATGTTGATTATAGTTGCAACAATTCCTATTGTTATAATTGGTTTCTTGTTAAAAGACTCTATTTCAGGATCATTCCGCCAAGAAAATATAGTTTCGGTTATTGCTTTTACTAGTATTATATTTGGGGCTTTGCTATGGCTAGTAGATTATGCAACCCCAACATTTTCTAAGGTTGAAAACCTTGATTATAAACACGGAATGTTTTTGGGATGTATGCAAGTAATTGCATTAATTCCTGGTGTTTCTAGATCTGGGATATGTATGACAGCAGGGCGATTGTTGGGTATGGAAAGACCTGAATCAGCAAAACTTTCAATGTTAATGGGAATGCCAACTTTGTTTGCTGCTAGTGTGTTAATTGGATTTGATATTTATACCGCAGAAAGTACATTTTTCCATTACGGAGTAATGCTTGCTGTGGTGATTTCATTCTTGTTTGCATATATTACAATCGGCACAATGATGAAATTACTAGAACATTTCAGTATGGCTGTTTTTGCAAGTTATCGTATTTTATTGGGGATAATACTTTTAATTTATTTCACATAAATAAATTTTTTAAATATTTCTAGTGTTTCAGAACTTATATGGTGTTCAATTCCTTCCGAATCGATTTCAGCAATATTTTTAGGAACACCAATTTTTATTAAAAAGTCATAAACTATTTGATGTCTTTGCTTACATTTTTCAGCTAGCTCTTTGCCCTTAGGCGTTAATGTTATGGGTTGATAGGGTTGGTGGTTTATAAAGCCATCTTTTTTTAGTTTTAACAGTGTTTTTGAAACAGTTGGTTTTGCAACCCCTAATTTTTTAGCTATGATTGTTGTTTGCGCTTTGCCAAATTTATTAATCAAATCGCTGATTAATTCAACATAATCCTCGGTGTTTTCTGATAAGTGCGCCTTGCGAACAGATTCAAACCTAGCAGAAGTAGCTTTTACAATATTTTTTACCATAATAAATTATATATATAGTTTTTTTATATAAAAAACAATCCTAGTTTAAAAACCACCTGATAACTAAGCATTTGTTAATTTTGTTATTGACGAGAAATTTAAAAAATAATATAAAAATATTGTTAGCAATCACTAACTTTTAGAATTCAATGATTCTAAAAACACATTAATTTAGGCATATGAAATGACAGCATTATTAAGAATTTATAAAAAAGAAGCACTTTCTTTATTTAGAATATTAATAATTTTTGGTTTTGTTGGTTGGTTGCCTTCTTTTACTCCTGAATTGGGTGGAATTATATACCAAGCTATATCAGATGCTTATGTTGCTGTATCGGTTTGGGTTGGATTGACGCTGATTGTTTTTTACACATTAGAAAAATTTTTAAAAATTAATTTTGCAACATTAATGCAAAAACACAAAAAATCACAAGTATTAATAGGAGCCCTTCTTGGCGGTGTCCCTGGTTGTGGTGGGTCAATAATTGTAACAACACAATATATTAAAAATAATGCATCTTTTGGTGCGCTGGTTGCCACATTGACGGCAACGATGGGTGATGCAGCATTTTTATTAATTGCTTCTAGTCCAACAACGGCATTTTATGTTATTAGTGTTGGTGTAATAGCTGGTATAATAACAGGTTATATCGTTGATGCATTACCAAATAATAAGTGGATTGAAAAAGATAAGCGCCGACAATACAAGTCTGAGGATAAGCCTGATACAATAATTGATGCTTGGTTTTGGAAAATATTGGATTTTGTTTGGATGGTATTGTTAATTCCCGGATTCACCTTAACAATTGCCAACTCAATGAATATTGATATTAATAAAGTTTATAGTTTTATATCCCCGCATTTTGGATTTGATTTATCTGTATTTTTAGGCGCTTTAACTATTGCTATATTTTTTGCTCGCCCTAGTGAAAACAATCCCATAGATTTATCTAGTCGTGAATATGTTCCGATTGTGCGCCGAGTTGTTGCTGAAACTTCGTTTATTGGCGCTTGGGTTTTATTAGGATTTTTGATATATGAAGTTACTATATATGTTTCAGGATTTGATTTAAAACAATTATTTGTAACTATTGCTCCAATAGTTCCGCTAATTGGCGTTTTAATTGGCTGGTTGCCTGGTTGTGGCCCGCAGATTTTAGTAACTACATTATATATAAATGGGATTATACCTTTTTCTGCCCTTATGGGTAATGCTATATCAAATGATGGCGATGCATTATTTCCTGTCCTTGCGATAGCTCCAAGAGCAGGAATTTTGGCTACATTGTATAGTAGTATTCCTGCATTAATAGTTGCTTACCTAATTTATTTTGTTAACGGCATTTAAAAATACTTTTTTACTTAAAAAATATTTGCAAATTAAAAAATACTTGTATAGTATGTTTTTGAGCAACTTGCTGTTCGCGCAAGTTTTTTTAACCCACCACCGGATAGGCTTTTAAAAAGGGGGTATCTATGACAAAATATTATTTTACATCTGAATCAGTATCTGAGGGACACCCAGACAAAATATGCGATAGAATTTCTGACGAAATTTTGGACTTGTGTTTGCGCAAAGATCCATTTGCAAGAGTGGCTTGTGAAACTCTAGCTACAACTAACCATATTACACTAGCAGGCGAAATTCGCGGTAATGGAATTACTGATGAAAACGGCAACATTCTTGAAGCCGTGAAATCGGAAATGGACCAAGTAGTCCGCTCTGCTGTTAAAGAGATTGGCTATGAACAAAACGGATTTCATTATAAAAACTTAACTATCGATAACAGATTACACGGGCAATCACCAGATATTGCACAAGGTGTAGATGGGGGAAGTGGTAAGCACAAAGAAGAAGGAGCTGGCGACCAAGGCATTATGTTTGGTTTCGCAACAAATGAGACAGAAAATTATATGCCACCGGCTATCTATTATAGCCACCGCATTTTACAAGAATTATCAATAATTCGCCGAAGTCCTAAAAACCCTGGTTTTGGCCCTGATATGAAATCACAAGTAACACTAGAATTTGTTAATCATAAAGCAGTTGGAGTAGGAAACATTGTTGTTTCTACACAACATACAGAAGAGTTCGAATATGATGATTTACGAAATGTTGTAAAATCTGTTGTTGATGATGTTTTACCTTGGCCTGTACAAGATGAAAATTTATTTGTAAACCCAACAGGTAAATTCGTAATTGGAGGCCCTGATGGCGATGCAGGACTTACGGGGCGAAAAATTATAGTTGATACTTATGGTGGATCTGCACCGCACGGTGGCGGAGCTTTTTCAGGTAAAGATCCAACAAAAGTTGATCGTAGCGCAGCTTATATTGCAAGGTATATTGCAAAAAATATTGTTGCTGGTGGCTGGGCAGAACAATGTATGATTCAGTTGTCATATGCTATTGGTGTTGCAAAACCAATGTCTATTTTTGTTGATACTTACGATACAGGCACAGCAAGTGACGAAAGAATTATAGAAGCAATCAATAAATCAATAGATTTATCACCTTATGGAATACGAACTCATTTGCAATTAAATAAACCTATTTATGCATTAACAAGTTCATATGGTCATTTCGGAAGAACACCTACAACACACGGTCATTTTCCATGGGAAAAGAATGATTTAATTGATGAGCTTAAAAAGCACTTAGATTAATCTTTTAAGATATCTTACGAGCCAGTCTTGATACTTATAAATTATAAATATCAGATTGGCTTGTTTCTTTATATTTATAAAAAAATCCCCTATTTTTAAATAAAACAGGGGAATTAAGTTTAATAGTACATAGAAAGATATCTATTAAAACAGATTAGTAATAAAATATTTCTAATCCTTATTGAAAGAACTAGCGAGTTTTTCAATATTAATACTATACATAATCTAAAGTAGTATATGGTTGCAAATTTTATAAAAATACAACCTAAACACACAATAATTTTAAACTTTTTATTAAATGTTTAAAATAATATGCACATTGCTTGGCCTAGTTTTGGATTAATGAGCTTGGTTTTATAAAGTCATAACCTAAATCATCAGCAACTGCTTTGTAAGTTATATTACCGTTTGCTACATTTAACCCATTTAACAAGTGCTTGTCATCAGCCAATGCTTTTTCCCAACCTTTGTTAGCAATGTTAATGATAAAAGGTAGAGTTACATTTGTTAATGCAAGAGTTGCTGTTTGTGCGCAACCGCCCGGCATATTTGCAACGCAATAATGTACAACTCCACCGATTGTATAAGTTGGGTTTTCGTGAGTTGTTGGTTTTGATGTTTCAAAACACCCGCCTTGGTCAATGGCAACATCCACAAGCACCGCTCCTTTTTGCATTGTCTTTAACATTTCTTTTGTAATTAATTTAGGTGCTTTACTTCCAGCCACTAATACAGCCCCAACCACTAAGTCGGCTTCTTTTATTAATTCCGAAATTGTTTCTTTGTTAGATATTGCTGTTTTTAATTTTGGATATTTTTTAGATAATTCTTTTAATCTTTGTTCGTCACGATCAAGAAGTGTTACATCTGCACCAACCCCTAATGCTACTTCTGCTGAATTTTCACCTACAAATCCACCACCAATAACAACTACTTTACCAGCTTCAACTCCTCGTACACCGCCCAGTAATACACCAAGACCACCCTGAGCTTTTTCAAGGCTATGCATTCCTGCTTGAATTGCCATGCGTCCGGCAACCTCACTCATTGGTGCAAGTAATGGTAGTTTGTTGTTGTCATCTGTTATTGTTTCGTATGCAATTGCGATACATTCTGAATCAACCAAACCTTTGGTTTGTTTTGGATCCGGTGCAAGGTGTAAATATGTAAATAATATTTGATTTGGCCTTAGCATTTCATATTCAGCTTTTTGTGGCTCTTTTACTTTTACTATCATATCTGCATTGTCGAAAATATATTTAGCATCATTAGTAATTTTAGCACCGGCCTCAATATAATCTTCGTCTTCGAATCCTATGCTCTTGCCGGCATTTTTTTCAACAATGACTTGATGTCCGTCTTTAACTAATTCTTGTACTCCGTTTGGAACGATACCCACTCTATATTCGTGATTTTTGATTTCTTTTGGCACACCTATTTTCATATTATCTCCTTGTTCGTATTGTTTTTATGTTAAGATGAGTTATATATTATATTCAGTTATTAATAAAAATTGGTTGCAAATATTGTATAATAACTATAATATTAAACAATAAATAAACTGATAATATTAAAAATAAGCAATAAAATATCAATGGAGTAATAAAATGGATAATATCGATAAAAAAATCCTTGTTGAATTACAAAAGGATTCTAGAATTACAAATGTTAATTTAGCACAAAAAGTATGTTTGTCGCCTTCGGCTTGCTTGCGTCGTGTTCAATCCCTAGAACAAAGAAAAATTATTTCAAAATACACGACAATATTAAATCAACAAGAACTAGGACATAAAACGCAGATAATTCTCCAAATTACTTTGGCTGATCAGGGTTCTAAAAACCTAGAAAAATTTGAAAAGTCTATAATTGAAATCCCGCAGGTAATCAGTTGTATTTTAATTGGTGGAAGTTATGATTATTTGGTTAAGTTATTAGTTCGAGATATTGAGGATTACGAAGAATTACATCGAACAAAATTAAGTCAATTGCCAAACATTTCATCTTTACAATCTAATTTTACTCTTAGACAAGTTGTAAAAAGAATTAATCCAATTTTATAATTTATGAAATAAAAAAATATTTTATATAAGTATTTAATTATGAACAAAATAAAAAAACATATCGAAAAAAGTAATAAGGTTCCAAGATATACTAGTTATCCAACCGCTCCACATTTTAACGAGGGTGTTGATAGTGATCTAGTTAATGTATGGTATAATAATTTGTACAAGAAAGTTGATAATATATCTTTATATGTACATATTCCTTTTTGTGAAAAGTTATGTTTATTTTGTGGTTGTAATATGAAAGTTGTAAATAAATACGACCCAATTCAACAGTATTTAGATTTGCTAGAAAAAGAAATATTATTAATCAGTAAAGCATTAAAAAATTGTCCGCACATAAAACATTTGCATTTTGGTGGTGGTTCGCCAACGGCTTTAAAAGGAGCTGATTTTAGAAAACTAATGCAAGTGTTAAAAAAATATTTTCCTATTGATGAAAAAACTGATATTGCCGTCGAGATTGACCCTAGAACTGTTGATGATGAAAAAATGACATCTTATACAGATTCTGGAATGAATCGTATTTCATTGGGGGTGCAAGATTTCAATGAACAAGTGCAAAAATCTGTTAATAGGGTTCAGCCGTACGATTTAATAAAATTAGTAATTGATAAATTAAAAAAACAAGGTGTTAAGTCAATTAATATGGACATAATGTATGGCTTACCATTTCAAACACTAGAAACATTAGATGACACACTAGAAAAAGTTTTATCCTTATCACCGGACAGATTATCTGTGTTTGGTTATGCTCACGTTCCTTGGATGAAGGCACATCAAAAATTAATACCAGAAGAAGTATTGCCCGACACAACATTAAGATTACAAATGTATGAAAAAATTAAAAATTATTTTGTTAATAATGGTTATAAGGCAATCGGCCTTGACCATTTTGCAAAAGTTACGGACACAATGGTAGAAGCCCTTGATAATAAAAAATTAAACCGTAATTTCCAAGGTTATACAACCGACACAGCAAATGCATTAATTGGTATTGGGCATAGTTCAATAGGATACACTCCCGATGGATATATGCAAAATTACCTTGAGCCTCAACAATATAAAAAATCTCTAGAAGATGGTAATTTGCCAATTAAAAAAGGGTTTACTGTTTCTGATGTTGATATATTCCGCCGTAATATAATTAACGAGATTATGTGTTATTTAGAAGTTGATTTAAAAAAATATAATGATGATTGGAGTAATTTTTTCAGCGATGAAATATCTCGACTTGGTGAATTAATTGACGACAATTTAATAAGTCTTGATGATGGGGTTATTAGAGTGCCGGACACATCAAGAAGCTTGATTAGAATTGTTTCTGCTTCGTTTGATACTTATTTAAATAATGGCAAGGGTAAACATTCATCAGCAATCTAGAAAAGATTTTTAATTACATCGTTTAATTCTCGTTTTATTTCTTTTTCTATTGTCTTTTTTATAATTTGTTTAGCCACAATATCGTATAGGATTTTTTTATTCAGCTCATTAATTATTATCCCGCCAATTTTACTAGCCGGCAGACCTTTTTCACCACCTACATTATAAATATTTATTTGCCCTAGGGTTACTTTATAATATTTTTTATTAATATTTGTAAAATCAAGATGAACTTCAACATTTCGTAATGAAACTTGCTTAACAATCATATTTGGATCGTACTTTTGAGTAGGCGCCATTTTCATTTGGTTTTTTGGCTTTGATTTTTTTAGTTTTTTGTTTATTTGCTGTTCTAGCTTTGCAATGTTAATTTCACCGTTTTTATCCATATAAACGAAAACACTTATTCCGCTAGCTTCAATACTATTAATTACTTTTACTGAATTAATAATTTTTGACATATCAATGTCTAATTTGATTTCACCAAGAACAAATATATTTTTATATTTATGACTGCGCGGACTAAGAATTTTTAAATTTTTTATACTTCCCGTGCCTTGTGATAATTTAATATCAACCGAACCTACGACGACTTTTTGACCTGTAAGTTCTGAACCTTTTGATTGAATTTGTTGTTTAACAATATTATCTATATCAACATTGTTTATTACCCAATATGCAGAAATGCCAATAACAGAAGTAATTGCTAATATAGCGAGAAACCATTTTTTCATTTTAGATATTCCCCATTCTTATTTTTATTTATTGATAAATATCACCATACAATATAATAATACATTATTATGAAATTTAATTCTATATATATTATAGGTGCAACAGCATCAGGAAAATCAAAAGTTGCAATTCAAGTGGCACAGAAATTGAACGGTGTTATTATTAATGCCGATTCAATGCAAGTTTATAAAGGTGCAAATGTTGTTACAGCTAGCCCAAGTGATATAGATAAAAAATCAACCCCGCACAAATTATATAATGTTATTGATCCATTTGATGATTTTAATGTTATTGATTGGGCAAAAATTGCCTTGGCAGAAACACAAAGCGCTATCAAAAATGATAAGTTACCTATTTTATGTGGCGGTACAGGTTTTTATACAAACAGCTTTATTAATGGCATATCTCCTATTCCAGATGTAGATGAAAATATTCGCAATGAAGTTCGCACCCTAGCCAACAATTGTAAGGGCAAACTATATGCTGAATTAATGAAGCTTGACCCTAAGATGGCAAAACAATTACAGCCGAATGACACACAAAGAATTTGCCGTTCACTAGAAATAATCAAAAGCACAGGCAAGTCTTTATTGGATTTTCAATCTTTACCAAAACAAAAAATATCTGGCGATTTAAAACCGTTAATAGTCGGGTTGTTACTCGATAGAAAAATTGTTTATGATAATATTAATCGACGATTTGAAGAAATGTTCGATGCTAGCGTTATTGAAGTTGAAAAATTACTAGAAAAAGGACTTTCACTAGACAGCCAACTTATGCGCGCAATAGGCATACCTGAAATTGTTAAATATGTTCGTGGAGATTGGGATAAAAAAACTGCGATTGAAAAAGCACAAACGGCAACTCGTCGCTATGCAAAAAGACAAATGACATTTATTCGCACTCAGTTAAACCCAGATATCGTAATTAAATCAGAAAGCGAAATCGATCAGGTTATAAATAAATTTATTAACTA
>JAQWUY010000006.1 GCA_029250225.1 Alphaproteobacteria bacterium
AATATCAGGCACTTTCAAAATGTCGAGTTATGGTAATGTAGAACGAATTTATGACATAAAAAAAGTCTTCCGCGATAGAACCAAAAAAATATTACAAGTAAAAACCAATAGTCGTTAAAGCATTAATTTATAGCAAATTCAATTTGCTCTTTAATACTCATATTTTTTTGCTTTGAAACCATTATATGGATATTATTTGTAGTTTTTGCCCACAAATCACCAATTCTGGTTTTTTCACCAGAATCATCATTTGTTAAATATGGTTCCCCTTTATATTCCACAACTAATAATTTGCCGTTTCCTAATTGTGCAACAAAATCTGGATAATAGTTATCTCCGCTTGGAAGGGTTAATTTAAATGAATATTTTTTTCTTACTGTATTACGAACCCAAAAATCAATATTTATTAAAGAATCTAGAATCATAGCACATTCATATTCTTCACCATCACTTTTTAGACAATCTATTCTATCATTACCAAAGAAATGTTTTTTGAATTTAAAGGCTCCTTTATATCTTGTTGATGGTAAAATATCATAATTTTGTGAAATAAACAAAGATTGATTATTCGTATGCAATTCTGCATTAGGTGAAAATAAATGCTTTTCAAAAGAATCCTTAATATTTTTTAATTTACTTTTTTCTAGTATTCTTTCTAATAAATTTTTAAATACATATTTATTATTTGCTATTTCTTGTAATGACATCCCGTTTTGAATATTAAAATCTATATTTTTCTCTATAAAGTCGTGTCTTACGCCAGTTGTTAACATATGCATTGGTTTTAAAATAATATTTCTATCAAGCCAATTTATCAATGCTTGTTTAGTCCAATGAGTATTATTTAGATCTAGTTCATAATTATATTCTCCATCATACTCAAATTCTATTTTTTCATTGTTTAAATCGTAAACAAATTTTTTACCTTTCTGTTTTATCTCTAATTTTCCAATATTATCATCATCATTTAACGGATTCCAATCTATTGCATATAGTAATGTTTCTGCTGTTATTTCCGAAATTCCGTCACCATAATCAAACTCTAGATTAGGAATAGGTTTAAATTTTTTACCCATTGCACACAAGGATGATTGTCTACTATGATTTAAAGACAAAATATCTATTTGTTGGTGAATAAATCTTTCTTGTATTTCGGAAACATTTTTATCTTTTTCATCAACAAAAACATTGCTTTTTATATAATTAGTATCTTCTTCATTTAATTGTCCTGGTTTATCAAAAATTATTGATTTATTACCATCATCATCTTCAATTAATGATACAGGTAAATTTTCAGATTTTAAATTTTCTAGTTTAAAATCTTTTTTAACTGGAATTTGTTTTTTTTCAGTAAATAGTGGCACATCACCGAGCTCGGCTTTACTTGGCGTTTTAATTGCTTGTTCTGCTTCGTCTTCATTAAAACCCATATCAATTAACTTATCTTTTAAAGCCTTTGCTGTTTCAGCGAAACTTCCCGATGGTAGATGAGCATACGCTTGATTTAGCCTAAAATCTTGTCGGCTTTTTGCCTCTGGTTGTCTCAACACCCTGCCTAATAATTGTTCAACATCTGTCGCACTTTGAATATTTGCAAGGGAACAAAATATATATGCATAAGAACAATCCCAGCCCTCTTTTAATGCCTGTACTGTTATTATATGTTCAATTTTACAACTTGATGAAAATATATTTATATTATCCAATTCTCTTTGTTCACCTGTTGCAATAGCAATTTTTTCAGCAGGTATATTTTCATTTTCAATTAAATGTCTTTTTAATATAGCTGGTGTTATATCTTGATCTTTATTTTTTGCCTGATATAAAACAATTGGGCGGATTTTCTCGTTTTTTTTATTACAAACTTCTTGTAATAAATTTCTGTTACTAATTGCACCTGAAACAGCCTTTTGCCAATCAGAATTCTCATATTCATACAATTCGATAGGCATTTTTATCATATTTTCATCTTTTAAAGTTTGCGCTGATACGGAAATTAAAACATTATTTCTTTGTTTTGGTGTTGCAGTAAATTCCAATATCAAACTTGGATTAATACGACGGTGTAATTCTTCACTAAGTGGTTTTATTGCATTGTGTGCTTCGTCAACTATAACCATTGGGCGATAGATATTACAAATATTTACAAAAGAATATACTGGACGTTTTTTTTCTGAATCCATATCCAAATTATCTGTATTATTGATACTAGTAAAAAAATCTTGGTAATCTTCAAAATCACCGTAAATTTTTCTACCATCTTTATTTTTAATTTTTAATTTTTGAATTGTACTTACTACTATACAAACGTTATTAACAACATCATTTTTTGTAATTTGCTTATACTCATCAATATTATAAACAATTACATTGTTTCCAAATTGTTTATTAATTGATTCTCGATAAGGATG
The DNA here is from genome assembly GCA_029250225.1 of Alphaproteobacteria bacterium. Lineage (GTDB taxonomy): Bacteria > Pseudomonadota > Alphaproteobacteria > JAQWUY01 > JAQWUY01 > JAQWUY01. The sequence goes on from JAQWUY010000006.1 coordinate 2,412, forward strand.
ATTTTTATTTTTTAATGCCTCAACAGTTTGATTTAATATTATTTTACTTGGCACAAGCCACAATACCAATGGAAAATCCCTTTGTAAATAATCTTTTGCAACAGCTATTGAATTGGATGCAAGTACAGTTTTACCACCACCTGTTGGTATTCGCACACATACATATGGTGTATTTTCCAAACCTATTATTGGCTTGTATTTTGTTACTGCGTATTGATTAAATATATTTGAAACCGCATATTTTTCATAAGATTTAGCAACACCATTTATTTTTACATCGTCAAGAAATTTTGATAATATATCTAAGCTTTCAACTTGATATTTTTTTAACTGCATTTTTTAAAATTCCTTTTTTATATTTTTAAATCATAAGGTGTTTGTTTAAACATAATATTGTTATCTTGTAATGTGTTCTCACCTAGCCTACAAGATTCACCATAAACAACAATACTACCTGTAAAACCTTTTGTATGATTATTTATTTTACTATGTATTTCAGATAATATTTTACGAGTTAAAACATTACCATTTTGTGGCTTTTTATCACCCAATATACCATTGTATAATAATATATATGCCGTGTTATCATTAATTCCCAATAACATATCATTATATTTATTATCTTTCGGATTATTAGTTTCATAAAACCAAATATGACTTGCTAAGGTATGAAATTTTATAACAGGATTAATTTTACCATATTCATCAAAAACCTTATCACCTAATGTATAAAACTTAAATCCACCACCACCCGTCCAATTAATATCTTTGGATATACCACCCGCTTCACCAGATATTACTTTTTCTAATCTCGGAACACAGTGAGTTTTTGCGTGGTTACCCATTTCAATACCTATGTATTTTCGACCCATCTTGTGAGCAACCGCACAAGTAGTACCAGAACCTAAAAATGAATCAAGAACTAAATCACCTGCATTGGTGGAAATATCTAGTATTTTTTTTATAAGTAGTTCTGGCTTAGGGGTTGAAAAATTTTCTCTATTAAATCCTAATTTTTTTAATTCATCTTTTGCAGAACTAAGTGAACCCTCTTCTAAAAATAAATTCTTAAAAAGTTTTCTATTATCTCCTTCATTATATTTTTTA
>JAQWUY010000036.1 GCA_029250225.1 Alphaproteobacteria bacterium
GCACATTAGCAACAGTAAAAATAAATAATTATTTATCGTTTGTAAACATCAGGCCCAGCCATTTGTATGTGCCGTCTTTGTTTGGGATAGTACAATTTATTCTAGTTCGACCTGTTTTAAATGGTGTAGTAAATACCATTTGAAAAGATTTATCTGATTTTTCTAGGCTTACTTTTCCCGTGTCAGAACGGAAACAATTTAATTGGCTCATATCATCAATACTATCATCAACAACAACAGATATATTCGGCGGGTTGTTGTCTTTGATATATGGGGTGTTTGGTGTAATTGATTTTATTTTAAATGGCTTAGTGTTTAAGATTAATTTTAATCTTTCCAGTGTTCCCCATTTTTCATTAATCGGGAATCTAGGGATATAATATTGGTCACTAGTATTGTTATAAACACCTGAGTGTTGTGAAAATCCAGCAACAATATTTTTCGATTTTACCATTTCTATTATTTCTTGATTTGCCTCGCCGTATGGGTATGCAAAGTATATTGGCTTGATGTTTGTATTTTTAATTATATCATTAATGTTGCTATCGATTTCATTATGATTTTCTTTAATTTCTTTTTTCGTCATATGGCTGTGATTAACTGTATGGGCTTGAATATCTACCCCATTAGATGCCATTTCTATTATTTCATTCCAATTTAAATATGCAGAATTATTGTCATTTACCTTGCCACTTGAAACGAATAATGTAAATGGAAATCCTGCCTGTTTAAATTTTGGATATGCGACAGTGTAAACTGATTTAAACGCATCATCAATTGTTATTACAACAGACTTGTTCGGCAACTTACCGCCGTTTTGTATTATTTCTACGGCTTGTGCTAGTGGTATTACATTAAAATTATTATTTTTAATATAATTTATTAAATTATCAAGTTGCTCTGTGCCGATATTAATGTCTGGTTGGTTATCGTCGCCAAAACTATGGAATAGTAATATTACGGCTCCGTCTTGAATTTCTTGCATTACTATTTCACCTTTATCAATTATTTGATTTGCCTCTTCAGCATATGATAATGAGCTATTTAATATAGTAAATAGAAATAATAATATTCTTGTTTTTTTATTGAGTAAGTTGTTTATAAACATTGATATAATAAACCGTTATTATTGCTTGTGAAATAAAAACAAATACTGTCATTATCAATGCTTCAAAATAGCTGTATGAATCATAATCTGTGACTAAAACAAATAATAATGAAATTATTGATATAGGTAAGATAACGCCTATGTATGAAAACAATAATTTTATGGAGTTACCTTTTGTTATATCTATTGCATTTGATATGTTGCCTGAAAACCCATCAATAACATGAGGCAATATAAACATTACCCTTGTTAAAACAATTAATTGAGCAAAAACAACTAAACCAATAACTAGATATGAAAGCACATCAATATTTAAAGTATTAACTAAACTAATTATTAAATAAGAAATCATACTTAATAATATAACGACACCAAATAATTTTAGGTTGGCTATGATATAATTAGTCTTTATTTCATTCCAATTTAATACATCGATAATTTGAACGGTTGGTATTTTTCTTAAATAATACCCGCCCCAAACAACAACAAACATTGTTGATAAAATTAATTGCAAAATACCACTGAATATTATAATCAGAATGTTATAACCATTACTAGCTATCTCGTCTAAGTTGGCTATGTGACTTTTCATTGTATATTCTACAAAAGAATACAGCAATATGACAATAAACGATGTTTTTAAAAACATTAAAATGTTGTTCATTAAAAATTCGTATGTGCCAATAAATGCAATTTTAAAAGAAAAGTTTTTCATAATAAATATATTCTACTACAAGCTTAATTTCTTTACAAGCTCATTTAAATCATCTTGGTTTTCAAAATTAATAACTATCTTTCCAGAGTTGTTTTTTCTTATCTTTACAGAGACATCACGCTTTAAAGATTCCGTTAGTGAGCTTGTAGAATCTTGCTCCAACTTATTAATTTCATCTGCTTTTGCTGTTGTTTTGTTTGACTTCTTTTTTTCTTTGCGCGAAGAAATAAATTCTTCGGTTTCACGCACATTTAATGACGAATTTATAATTTCCAGAGCAAGCTCATTTGCATTATCCATACCAATTAATGTTCTAGCGTGCCCAACACTTAAATGCCCATCATCTACCATAGTTTTAACTTCCTCTGGCAATAATAATAATCTTAATGTGTTTGTAATATGAGAGCGAGACTTGCCAACTATTTTCGAAATTCTTTCTTGGGTATAATCAAACTTATCTATCATTTGCATATAACCTTCCGCCTCTTCAATAGTGCTAAGGTCTTGCCTTTGAACATTTTCAATTAATGCAATTTCAAAAGCCTCGGTATCTGTAAGGCTCATTATTGCCACCGGCACAGAACTTAACCCAGCTCTTTTTGCGGCGCGGAATCTTCTTTCACCTGCGATTATTTCGTGTGTGTCGCCTTGTAAAGGACGCACAAGTAAGGGCTGTAAAACTCCTTTTTCAGAAATAGAAGAGGCTAGCCCTTCCAATGCTTCGTCATCAAAATATTTTCTTGGTTGTGATATTCCCGCTACTAAACAAGATAAAGGTAATTCTGTTGCTCCGCTTGTTGCGATGGTTTTTTCAACAAGCTCAGATGATGATGTTAAAAGTTGGTCAAGCCCCTTGCCAAGACCTCGCTGTTTTTTGTTTGCTTTTGTGTTCATCATTATCATTAATTCCTTGCATAGTTTTAATTTGAGATACTATTAAAAATGTTCTTTTGAATGTTTTGTTGACTTGGTTCAAATTTAACTAACACTTCTTTTGCTAGTTCTATATATGCTTTTGCCCCCGCGCTATTGTGGTCGTGTAAAATAACAGGAGACCCGAATGAGGGAGCTTCGGCAATACGAACATTTCGCGGTATAACAGTATCAAATACTTTGGCACCTAAATGTTTTCTTACATCTTCGGATACTTGAACTGCTAAATTATTTCTTTTGTCAAACATTGTTAAAACAATTCCACCCAATTTAATACTAGGGTTTGAATTGCTTTTAACATGATTAACAGTAGATAGTATTTGACTTAATCCTTCCAGTGCATAGAATTCAGCCTGTAATGGAACTATTACACTTGTTGAGGCAATCAATGCATTTAGTGTTACTAACCCTAAGTTAGGTGGGCAATCTAACACTATATAATCATAATTATTTGCATATGAATTTAATGATGTTTTTAGTTTTCTTTCTCGCCCTGTTTGTCCGGCTAGCTCAACCTCAACACCGGCTATGTCCATCGATGCGGGAATTATATCAAGCCCTGGAACTTGTGTTTTAACAGCAGCATTTTTAAAATCTTCGGTGTGTAATAATAAATCATATGAACTTATAATGTCCGTTTTATCCGTTACCCCTAGCCCCGTTGATGCATTACCTTGCGCGTCAAGGTCAACGACTAAAACTCTTTTTTTACAAGCAGCAAGTGCAGTTGTTAAATTGACAGTTGTTGTTGTTTTTCCAACCCCGCCTTTTTGATTTGCAATTGCGATTATATGTGTTTTCATCAGGTATCCCCTATCGCTAAATTTATTTTTTATTCTTATAAAAACAATATAACAAAATTATTTTTTTGTAAAGTTTAGAATATTAATAATCCTTGAATCCGTTGCCGTTATTGATGGGATTATTTGCTCTGTTATATCCCAATTTTCTTTGGCATCAGACACTTCTTTTGCATATTGTTTGCCCTTTAAAAATAGGCATTTTTTAACGCCCAGCTCATTACAAAATTCTAGTAGATTATCTGTTGAGGCTAACGCTCTTGCTGTTGCAAGGTCGAAATCCAAACTGTGCTTTTCTTTGATTTTCTCAATTCTATCATTTATCACAACAGCATTTAAGCCGAGCTTTCTTATGCACTCTTGCAAGAACACACACTTCTTGTTATCAGATTCAACCATCGTAATTTTGACATCTGCATTCTTTAATGCAACAGCCAAAACTATAGCAGGCAATCCACCCCCGCTACCTAAATCAACAATAGACTTAGTTCCTTTCGGTATGTGCGGGATAAGCTGAATACTATCAGCTATATGTCGATGCCATACCTCTTGTATCGTGTTAGACGATATAAGATTGATTGCCTTTTGCCATTTTAATAAAATGTCGTGAAAAGTTTGTAGGTCTTGTAATGTTTCACGTGAAACATTACATATTTTTTTAATATTTTCTTTTGTGTATGTCATACGAGATTAATAACATAAAGGCATATTAATGGTCTAGTTGTTTTTTCGGATATAATGCAATATAGCAATTATAGAAGCCGGCGTAATTCCCGGTATACGGCTTGCAGAGCCAATTGTAGCTGGTTTATGAGTGCTTAGTTTTTCAACGATTTCATTTGAAAGCCCCCCTACCGCACTGTAAATAATTTCTGTTGGGATTTTTAAAGCTTCATCTTTTTTAAATGCGTTGATATCTTGTTCCATTCGTGACATATACCCATCGTACAAAGATTCTATTTCCATTTGTTGTTTTACAGGTGCTGTAATTGAACTAACTTCTGGCCAAACTTTTTCAATATCATTTATCGTTATGTTTTGTAATGATAATAGCTGTAACGCAGTTCTAACCTTGCCATCTTTGTTAATGTTAATGCCGTACTTTTCTAGTTCATTAGGGCTTGCTTTCAAAGAATTTAACATATTTCTAGCTTGGTTAATTTGTTGTTTCTTTTTGCCCCATTTTTCTTGACGATTTTTGCCAACTACACCAACTTTTATACCAATATCTGTTAATCTTTCATCGGCGTTGTCTTGTCTAAGCTTTAATCGGTATTCCGCGCGCGAGGTAAACATTCGGTATGGTTCGCTTGTCCCTCTGGTAATTAGGTCATCAATCATAACACCTATGTAGCCGTCAGCTCTTGAAACTATGAATTCTTTAGCGTTTTTATCAATACTTAATACGGCATTTATTCCGGCAACAACACCTTGTGCCGCCGCCTCTTCGTAACCGGTGGTACCGTTGATTTGTCCCGCCATAAATAAACCATTAATATGTTTTGCTTCTAGTGTCGGTTTTAACATTCTAGGGTCAATATAATCGTATTCAATAGCATAAGCATATTGTAATATTTTTACATCTTCTAGACCTTTTATAGATCGGTAAAATTGTTCCTGTATATTCTTGGGCATACTCATACTCATACCATTAGGATATATGGTTGGGTCGTTTAATCCTTCGGGTTCAAGAAATATTTGATGCCTTTCTTTGTCGGCGAACCTAATAACTTTATCTTCGATGGATGGGCAATATCTAGGGCCTACACCTTTTATATTGCCTGAATACATTGCAGACTTATTAATATTATCGCGAATTATTTTGTGCGAAGTTTCGTTTGTGTATGCAATATGACAAGGAATTTGTTCAATTCCTATTTTGTCATTTAGGTATGAAAAAGGCACTGGGTTGTCATCTGGGCGTTGCAAGTCCATACCATCATAATTAATGCTGTTTGCATCAAGTCTTGCCGGCGTGCCTGTTTTTAATCGTCCCATTTTAAAATCAAATTGTTGTAAGCATAAAGACAGATTTTTTGCCGGTGCTTCACCCATTCGCCCTGCTTCCCAAATTTCATCGCCCATAAATATTTTACCATTTAAAAATGTACCTGTTGTAACAACAACAGCGCCACAATTGTATTTGTTTTTGTTGGCATCAACAACTCCGACTACATTGTTTTTTTCAAATAATATTTCCTCGGCTAATCCATCAACAATAGTAAGGTTTTCATAATTAAATAACACCTTTTGCATCGCTTCAAGATAAAGTTTGCGGTCTGATTGGGTTCTTGGCCCCCATACAGCCGGCCCTTTTGATGCATTTAACATTCTGTATTGTATTGCGGATTTATCAGTAACGATACCCATAACACCGTCCAAAGCGTCGATTTCTTTTACTAGATGCCCTTTGCCTAGTCCGCCAATAGCAGGATTACAAGACATAACACCAATATTTCTTTTGTCGGTTGTCATTAATAGGGTTTTTGCACCCATACGTGAGGCAGCCGCAGCCGCATCGCAACCTGCGTGTCCAGCCCCGATTATAATTACATCAAAAGTGTTATTCAAATTACATTTTGTCATTTTAAGTCCTAATAATATATGTGTTTTATTATATTTAATTTACTTAAAAGTCAAGTAAAACAGGTTTTTACGCATTTTCAGATATGGTTAAAATGATGATTATTGTTGTTGTATATTAATTTTAACAATTTTATTGATTAAAGGTTGTGTTTTCAATATAGTATTGGTGTGGAAATTATTATATTATTTCTATCGAACAAATTATTTCAAGGAAAGTTTCAAATTATGACAAAATTTACAGATTATAAAGTTGCCGATATTTTATTAGCTGAATGGGGGCGCAAAGAAATTAATATTGCCGAAGGTGAAATGCCAGGCTTAATGTCTATCCGCAAAGAATACGAAGGTAAACAACCATTAAAGGGTGCAAGAATTGCGGGTTGTTTGCATATGACAATTCAGACTGCTGTTTTAATTGAAACTCTTGTTGATTTGGGTGCGCAAGTTCGTTGGTCGTCTTGTAATATATTTTCAACCCAAGACCACGCAGCAGCAGCAATTGCAGCGGCCGGAATTCCAGTTTTTGCTTGGAAAGGTATGAGCGAAGAAGAATTTAATTGGTGTATTGAACAAACTATTACAGGCCCAGATGGTTGGACAATTAATATGATCTTAGATGATGGTGGTGATTTAACTACTATGGCTCACGAAGATAGATACGCGGAAATATTATCACAAATAAAAGGTCTATCCGAAGAAACAACAACAGGTGTATTAAGATTACACGAAATGGAGAAAAAAGGAACATTGAAGCTACCGGCTATTAATGTAAATGATTCAGTTACTAAATCAAAATTTGACAATGTATATGGTTGCCGTGAAAGCTTGGTTGATAGCATTCGTCGTGCCACAGATGTTATGTTAGCAGGTAAGGTTGCTCTTGTAGCTGGATTTGGTGATGTGGGCAAGGGTTCCGCTGCTTCACTAAGAAATGCGGGATGTCGTGTAATGGTAAGTGAAATTGATCCAATTTGTGCATTACAAGCCTCTATGGAAGGTTATGAAGTTGTAAGAATAGACGATGTAGTAGCAAATACTGATTTGTTTGTAACGGCAACAGGTAATAAAGATATTATTACAATTGATCATATGAGACAGATGAAACACCGTTCAATAGTTTGTAATATTGGTCACTTTGATAATGAAATTCAAACTGAACCACTTCGTAATTTACAGTGGGATAATATTAAGCCTCAGGTTGATGAAGTAATATTCCCAGACGAGAAAAGAATTATTTTATTGGCGGAAGGAAGACTAGTTAACTTAGGTTGTGCAACAGGTCACCCATCATTTGTAATGTCAGCTTCATTTACAAATCAAGTATTAGCACAAATTGAGCTATGGAATAATTCTGATAATTATGAAAATAAAGTTTATGTTTTACCAAAAACTCTTGATGAAAAAGTTGCTGAATTACACCTAGAAAAAGTTGGTGCAAAATTAACAACTTTAACACCGGAGCAAGCAAAATACATTGATGTAGATCAGCAAGGTCCATTTAAGAAAGATGCGTATCGTTATTAATTTAAACGAATATACACATAAAATAATTAATATTTATATACATTAATACCTAGTCATTTACATATTCGTATTAGTAGTATATATTTAAAGGGTTATATAATAGTAAAATTTTATATAACCCTATTATTTTGTGTGAGGACAAGTGAGAAATTCGTTAGGCTGTGTCTTTTTATTATTAAGTTGTTATTTTGCCCCTGTTGGTGCAAACAAGATAAGCCTTGATTATGTAATTAATACATCTTTTGAAACGAATTATCAGAACAAAATATTACACAACCAAACACCACAACAACAAAAAGTTAATAAAGTTATAGATTTATATATTCAAATCTTAAAAATTAATAATATACAACCTTTACTTGAAAAAAATAAATTCGCCTTACAAAGATTATATTCACAATATGGGCGCCGTGTTGAGCTAGGCGTTGGCAGAAAATCTTTATTATTACAGCTAGATAAAAATTTAACAATGTTAGAAATAAAGCAAACTGATTATGATAATTTTTTAAACCAAGCAGAGTTTAAAATGCGAGAATTATTAAAGTTTTCAGATGAGAATTTATTAGACTTATTGCCGGTTCAAGAATTAGATGTAGATTTAATTAATACAATTCGTGATTTAGTGTTTAATGATAAAGTTGAAATGTTGAATAATTCTGAAATGAAACAAACGCGCGCACAAATAATAGCTTATAGTTATGATTATTCTAATAGTAAAGAGGCAATAACTATTGACCGATTAAAAGTTAACAAGATACGAGCAAATATTTTAAAACAACAGAGTAATTATCGTCTGCGTAATGAGATTATTATGAACTTAAAAAAATTATTAACTAGTTATAATAATATAGAGAATTCTGAATTAAAGTACAAAGAATTACATTCACAAATGATGAATATTGAGCGCGATAATTATGTTGAATTTTCAAGTATGTTAAAAACTGATGATGAATACATACAAAGAACAAAAATAATTAATGAATTTTATAAATCGAAGGCTAAAATTTTATCTGTGCAATATGATAAAATTGTATTACAATATAAAATCATTAATACAGCAACGAGATTGTTATATTATCTTAGTGGATAGGTTTATAATTCAGGTAATAAGTGAATATGAAAAATAATAGTTTAATTGATAAGTTTAAAAATAATATTAAAATAATTTTTGTTATTTTAATATTAATATTATGTACCCTTTTTTACAAGGTCGATGTATCTGTAAAAGGTGTTGGTAAAACAATTACCGAAGGCGAGATAAAAATTGTTAAATCTAATCAAGACGGCACAGTAAATGCAATATTTGTTAAGAACGGCGAAGTTGTACAAAAGGGTGAGAAAATATTAAGTTTTTCACAAGTTACCAACAAGCAACAGGAATTATTTAAATTAAAACTTAGATCTATTGAGTTAAAATCAATTTTGTATGGTTCTAGTCCAACTTGGCCAAGTCCAAATAATGTATTGCAGGCAAAACTAATCAATGCCAAGAAGCAGGATTATATAGAAAATCAGATGAGTGTACGATTGATGATTAGTGAAATAAAAGAAAAAATAAAACACAAAGAATATACATTAAAAGAAATGGATTTTAATTATAAAAATAATAAACTTAAACTAGATATTTCACAAAATTACTATAAAAAAATCCAAACTTTATTTAATGAAGGAATCGCTAGCAGAGTAGAATTAAATCAAGCAAACTTAGATTTTTTAAATAATCAAAATGCATTAAAATTAATTAGTAATGAAATTAAATCTGTTAAATATGATGTCGATATATTAAAAGATAGACACGCTAAAATTTATAACTCATTAAAACAAGAAGAAACCAAAGTTGATAACCGCATTATGAAAATTCAAGCGACACTTTCTGCTGGATCTGATAAATTTAAGAGTGAATTTTTAGTATCCCCTATCAGTGGCCTTGTTAAGGATTTAAGAATATTTAAAATAGGTGATGCAGTTAAAGTAAATCATACTGTAACAACAATTATTCCAATAAATAATAAAGTAAGTGTGATTGTTGATATTGACGCAAAAGATATAGGCGGTATTAAGTTGGGACAAAAAGCCATCGTTAATTTTAATAAAGGCGATTCTAGATTTTATGATAATGGTAATGCAAAAGTAAGTAAAATTTGGGCAACTAGCCCAAAAGTTTATAATAAAAAAGTTTATTATCCAGTTAAATTAACACTAGATAGTAATTTTATTTCAGTTAAAGATAATACTGCAATGATTGCTCTACCACAACAAAATGTATCTGTTGATATTATTACTAAAAAAGCGCCACTATCACAGCTTATTTTTAATTAATTATTATTAACTATCTTCTTCTTCTTGTTCTGCGGTTTGAATTTGGTTGTGCTTTCGGCATTTCATTTACCGGCTCGCCAAGTGTTGCAATAATGCGTTGTTTGTTAATTGGCTGAGGCTTATAATCTTTAACTGCCTCGGCAATTGCTTTTATAACTTCTGGCGAAGAACCACAACAACCACCAATAATTTTTACTCCAACATCAACTGCTATTTTTGCATATTGCCCCATTAATTCAGGTGTTCCCGTAAATATAAACTCACCATTTTGATATTTTGGAATTCCGCAGTTTGCTTTTGAAATTATTGCCACATCAGGATTATGTTGACGCATTTCAAGAATGGATAGCATTGTGTCAGTTGGACCTACACCACAATTTGCCCCAATTGCATAAATTGGTGTTTCTAGACTAGGCAATGATTTACTAGCTTGGGCGGGGGTTATTCCCATCATTGTTTTTCCTGCGGTGTCAAATGTCATTGTACAGACAACAGGAAGCCCCGTTGTTTCTGCTCCTTTTATTGCACAGCACGCCTCTTCTATGGAAGACATAGTTTCCACCCATAAAACATCTGCGCCACCTTGTTTTAAACCTTGTGCCTGTTGTGCAAAAGCTTCAATGGCTTCATCTTGGGTTAATGCCCCCAGCGGAGCTAATAATTCGCCTGATGGCCCTATTGAGCCAGCAACTGCTATATCTCTGTTTGAGCTATCAGCAATTTCTCGTGCTAGGCTTGCACTTGCTTGGTTTAATTCAATTACTCTGTCTTGTGCATTATGTAGTTTTAGGCGAAATTTTGTTCCACCGAAAGAATTAGTCAAAATAATATCAGAACCAGCATTAATAAAATCATTGTATACATTTTTTATTTTTTCGGGAAAATCAACATTCCATAATTCAGGGGCATCACCTGTTTGTAAACCCTGTTTAAATAAGTTTGTCCCCATTGCTCCGTCAGCAACAAGAGTTGTTTTATCTCGCATTAATTTTAAAAACTTATTTTCCATTTTTTATACCTTTTACACTAGATTAATATTTTGGTTCGCCTACACCTCTTACACAGATTATGCTTTCTATGAACATATCTTGACCATCACTTTTGATTATTTTATCGTGGCGTTTTATTGTTGTAATAATATCAGAACCATTGTTTATCTCAATATATTCTTTGACAAATTTTTCCCCGTACTCATTTGCAAAATCTACGGCTTGTTCTAAGTCGTCAAAATCTTTATTTATGTTCGCGTGTACTCTGAATTTTTTATCATTTGGAGCTGATATTGTAATGTTAATATTTTTAACAACTTTGCCAACCACGGCTCCAACAGCATTGGCACAATGTGAATATTCTGGAATTATTAATTCAGCCCCTATTTGTTTAGCAATTTTATCGTAATATGTTTTTGCCGGCGCTCCAATTGCAATGATCGGTTTGTTAAATTTAATATTTAGCGAAAATAAACTTTGCGGATTTTTGTTAATAGCTTTATTCAAAAAGTTAATTGTTTCTTTATCACTTTCTAGTAAGTTCACACCCGTTTCACCCATATATGTACTTGCTAGTATAACCTGTGATGATTGTAGCGTCATTTGTTTAATTACTAGATCGGAAAATTCTAGTTCATCTTTTGCCCATTTGTGACCTGAAACTCTTTCTTTTGAAGCATATATTTTTCCACCTAATACAGAAGCTTCTTTATCCCATTGATTTTGCAACCCTAGTATATGAGAAGCATCAGAACAAGAAAAAGCAGAATAGATGACTAGACCTAAATCAACTAATCTATCTAGTGGCTTCGGCGACCTCCTATTTTTTAATAATTGCTCTAACGATTTTGCCCCATCTTCTAGTGCGTCCCAAAAATATTTTTCAGAACTTGATAAGTGGATAACATCATTATCTATATCACGAATCCTGTGAGCAAATACCCCGTCATATTCTTTTCTAATTTTTCGTTGTAATTGTTGTAGTAAAATATCTTTTATATATGGATATTTTTGCCCTAATAATGCGAGCGGGGTTGTTCGTATAGGCCCTATCATCATTTGCCCCGATTGATTGCGAACCCTGCTGTCACCACCTAAACCAACAGTATATACATCTATCGCCTCTACCATTGTTCGCCAACCATTAACAATCGCTCCGTCATCACTTAAAACAGGTAAAGAATCTTTTATTATTGCGACATCTGTTGTCGTTCCGCCTATATCAGAAACAATAGCATTTTTATTATTTGTTAAATAAGATGCTCCGATAATTGATGCGGCGGGTCCAGACATAATTGTTTCAACAGGTTTTTTTGATGCAACATCACAATTCATTAACGAACCGTTACCTTGTACAATCATTAAGGTTGCATTTATATTATTTTGAGCGAGATAATTTTTTACTGCACAAATTAATTGATGAATTTGCGAGATTAGCCTAGCATTTAATAATGCTGTTAATGCGCGCCTTGGGGCATTAAGGGCTGATGCTAATGAGTGGGAAAGAGTTGTCGGCAAATTACAATTTTGCTCAATTAATTCTTGGGCTCTAGTTTCGTGTTCGTGATTACGCACCCCAAACATTGAACAAACAGCAAATGCTGAAACCTTATTTTTATTTTGGTTAATAATTTTAATAATTGTGTCTTCATCTAGGCTTTTGTGAATTTCCCCTGATGCTTTATGTCCACCAGAGACAAAGTAACAAGGGTCTGAACCTAGTGCTGATTTTAAATTTGCTTTTTCTAGGGCGCTTTTATCGAAACCAATCATAATCAAGCATACAGGATTAAAATGTTTTTCGACAATGGCATTAGTGGCAAGAGTTGATGATAACGACACCATTTTTATAGTGCTGGGGTCTGTGCCTTCTAGGACTTCATTACAAGCATTAGTTATTCCAACAGTTAGGTTGTGTTTGGTTGTTAAGGCTTTTGCAGATTTTTTTATCCCTGATTTTTTATCAAATAACACTGCATCGGTGTATGTGCCACCGGTATCAATTCCTAACATTAAAGACATTTTTACTCCTTTAATATATTAATAAAATATGTTATCGTGTATTTACTAATCAGTTTATTTTAGTTTATATGGAATTACTATGAAAAATTTAAATAATTTTGTTAAATTGTTATGTTGTTTAAGCTTTATTTGTGGATTTAACAGTCCTGCTCTCGCTGGGAAACCTAGTGTAAAACAAATAAATCACGATGTTATAATTGCTGGGGGCAATCCTTTCGGGTTAAGGTATTCCCAATCTGGAAAAATTTGTTACTATTACAATAACGAAAAAAACACAGATGGCGATTGTTTAGTCTATCCAAGTTCAAATTCTGGTGATGCAATTGATTTGCTACAACAAGGAAAAGCTAATTTTGCAATGGTTCAAACAGATTGGCTAATGCACGCAAAAGATGGAACTAGTAGATATTCAAAATATGGACAAAATAATACAATTAGGCTTGTTACAACTCTAAGCATCGAATCTGTAATTGTAGCTGTTAATAAAGATTTAAATGTAAATAGCCTTAATGATTTAAAAAATCTTAAAATCGATATTGGTAAAGACAACACATATAGAAATATTATTTCTTTGGGATTGCTTGATATTGCCGGCCTAGATAAGAATGATTTAAAATTATCTCTTAATGGAACACAAGACGAAGCCATAGATTCAGTTTGTAAGGGTAGTATTGATGGTGCAATATTTATCTTGCCTAATCCTAACCCTATTGTTGATATGATGTCTGCCCAATGTAATGTTAAGTTTATTAGCCTAAATAAATCAGAAGTCAAAAATTTCACTAAACAATACAAAGGGTTTTATAAATCAACAATCCCTAGTCAGACATATTGGGCACAAGAAAGTGATATACAAACGGTCGGTGTTTATACTGCACTAATCACAACAATTGATACGGATAAAAAATCTGTACACTCATTAAGAGAGAGTATCGCGAATAATATTGATAATTTTGTAAAAACACATCCTATGTTATACAATATCAACCTTAGCAATATCAATGCCGATATCAATGTGAAATATTACGACTTCGATTAATTATGAAAAATACACAAGATAATAAAAGATTGGCATTTAATCGCATTAAGAGCGAGCTTGATAAAGTAAGCGATGAAATGTTAAGCATTATTAGTAAATATAAGTTAGAAGTTAAAAGTCCTTTGGATATAATTAAAACCGCAAAACAAAAAATTACTGATAAAGATGACTATGTGAAGTTTATTGAACTATCTTTGCAAGGGCGATTATTGGGTGAAGCTATCCAACACCTTGATGCGACAGATGAAAATTTAACGAAAAAATAATATTAATTAAAGATTTATTATTACTTCTTTAATTGTAGTTTTACTAAACCCTTAAAGTCGTTAGGGTCAACAACTTCGCCTCTACGAGTTATTTCAATTATATCGTTTCTTGCTAAAAATATAGCCTGTTGTTTTACCGTATTAAGATATTTACGCCAAGTATTTTTACCGTCTTTATCTTGATTTTTAAATTTTGAAAATTCTTTGGCAATAGTTTCAGGTGAAACAGAATTATTTGTTTTTAAAAATGAAATAATAAACTGAGCTACAGGGTCTATTTTATCAAAATCTATACCGCTATCATTATCCATTTTTTGTCCTTATAACTACTTTATACCACGATTTAATACATTTAAGAATTGATGTTGTAATTCAACATCTTTTTCATATTCACCCAAGAAATGAGTTGTAACAGTTGATGCGCCGTGTTTATGCACACCCCTTGTCGTCATACAATGATGAACTGCATCTATTGCAACGGCAACCCCTTTTGCATTAAGGTTTGTATGTATGCTTTCTGCAATCTGTCTTGTTAGCATTTCTTGATTTTGTAATCTTTTTGCAAATATATCTACTACACGAGCAAGCTTTGATAACCCACAAACTTTTTCACTTGGTAAATATGCTACCCAAACTTTACCAATAAACGGCGCAATATGATGTTCGCAATGTGATTCAAAAGGAATTTCGCGAATAATTACAGGGCCTTTGTAACCTGTAATATCATCAAAGTTTTTTGAAAGTTCTTTGGCTGGGTCTTGTTTGTATCCTTGGAAATATTCTTCAAAAGCTTCCACAACTCTTCTAGGGGTGTCTTGCAAGCCGAATCTTGCTGGGTTGTCACCAGCCCATCTTAGTAAAACTTTTACGGCTTCCATAGCTTCTTGTTTAGTTGGTTTGCTCATTTCAAAAATCCTTATACATTTGTAGAGATATATTTTACTATATTTTTTTAATGGCTTTGTCAATAAAAAAAGACTAAACATAAGCTGATTTTAATGGTATAATAACGACATATGGAAAATATTAGGAAAATACCGATTTTTATAATTTTATTTTATAGGCATACTATATCCTATTTTATAGGAAGATCTTGTCGATTTGAACCGTCTTGTTCGCAATACACAATAGATGCAATAAATAAATACGGTGTTTTACGCGGAATATACAAAGGAATTAAAAGGATACTAAGGTGTCGCCCCGGTGGCGGTAGTGGTTATGACCCAGTATAATTGGCCAGTATAATTGGATAATAATACACAATATTATAATGGGGAAAAATTGGTTAAAATAATATATAATGATTATTTATAATCTTGTAAAATTACTATTGTGTTAAGTGTGTTTTCGCATAAATAGTAAACAGCACAAAAAAAGTGCGGTTTTCTGCGATAAATAGATGAAAATATTACAAGATAAATGGTTGCAAATACTTTATATTTTTTGTATATTCTTACAGATATTTTTATTTGCAGAAATGGTATATACTTTATGAAGTTAAAAAATGGTATAAATTTGCCTGTTTCAGGCAATCCGGCACAAGAAATAGTTGCTTCTTCGCAGGTTAAATTATTTGCATTGCGAGGGGTGGTGGATTTCCACGGATTAAAACCATCAATGAATGTTCGTGTTGGTGATAAGGTCAAGATGGGTCAATCACTGTTTTCACACAAAGAAAACACGGATGTTATTTTCCCTGCACCTGCTTCCGGCAAGGTTGTTGCGATTAATCGTGGTGTTCGTCGCGTCTTGGAATCTGTCGTAATAGAAAGCGATGGTAAATTTACACCAATCAAGGAATTTACACCAATTGATGATAACACATCTGCTAATGTAATAAAATCTACTTTGGTTGAAAGTGGTCATTTTAGTGCTTTTCGCACTCGTCCATTTTCAAAAATTCCTGATCCAAGTTCTACACCAGATGCAATATTTATTAACACTATGGATACAAATCCACTAGCTGTTGATTCTTCTATTGTTTTTGCAGATGAAAAATTGAATACATATTTTAATGCCGGAGTTCAAATAATTTCTAAGTTAACAATTGGCAAAACTTTTGTTTGTAAAAGTCCAAAACTTGAGCTTGATAATATAAGCAATGAAAATATTAGTATAAATGTTTTTGAAGGAGCTCATCCGGCTGGTAATACAGGAACTCATATTCACTTTTTACATCCAGTTTCTTCTACAAAAACAGTATGGAGTATAGGTTATCAAGATGTAATTAATATTGGTAAGTTAATTGATGGCGAACTTTCATTTGAAAAGTTTGTATCCTTGGCGGGGCCAAAAGTTATAAACCCGAAAGTTGTAAAAACTAGTATGGGGGCAAATGTATTTGAATTACTAGCAGGCAACACGCAAGATACTGTTCGTATGATAAATGGTTCAATTTTATCTGGTGATGGTTTAAGCGAAACAACAGGGTTTGTTGGTCGCACCGCTACTCAAATTTCAGTTTTATCGGCAACAACAGATTCAAGAAAAGTTGGTTGGTTAATCCCGTGGCTAGATAAGTTTTCATCAGTGCTTAATGTGCATGTATCTTCATTGTATCGTAATCGTAAACAAGATATGGATACGGGTTTAAACGGTTCTTTTCGTGCTATTATTTCAGTTGGTCATTTTGAAAAATTAACACCACTTGATATTTTACCTGCACAATTAATGCGCTCTATTATAATTGGTGATACTGATACTGCTCAAAAACTAGGGTTACTTGAAATGGACGAAGAAGATATAGCTCTGTTTGCTTATGCTGACATTGGTAAAAATGACTTCTTGGGTTCATTGCGTGAATGTTTAGCAAAAGTAGAAAAAGAAGGATAACAAAATGGCATTAAGAAAATTCTTTGATGATATGTCTCCAAACTTTGAAAAAGGTGGAAAATACGAAAAGTATTATGCTATCTTTGAAATGGTTGAGACTTTTTGTTATACACCAAAAACAGTTACTACTGTTGCTCCCCACGCAAGAGATTATGTTGATACAAAAAGAATAATGACTTATGTAGTTCTTTCAACATTTCCTGCTTTATTATTTGGTTTGTACAACACAGGCTTACAAACTAATCTAGCACTTGATTCTTTAAATATGAGTGGCGTTAGTGGTTTTCGCGGTTGGTTGCTAAATCTAATAGGATATGATTATCAAGTATCTTCTTACTTAGGAAATATGTTATTAGGCCTTACATATTGGTTGCCTATCTACATTACTACACTGTTAATTGGCGGTATGGCCGAGGTTGTGTTTGCGGTAGTGCGAGGGCACGAAGTTACTGAGGGATTCTTGGTTACATCTATGTTGTTTTCATTAACAATGCCGGCAACAATTCCGCTGTGGCAAGTGGCCTTAGGTATTTCATTCGGTGTAATACTAGGCAAAGAAGTATTCGGCGGACAAGGTAAAAACTTTATGAATCCGGCTCTTGTTGGTCGTTCATTCCTTTACTTTGCATATCCCGTACAAATATCTGGCGATAGTGTTTGGGTCGGTGTTGATGGTTTTTCTGGTGCAACTGCTTTAAACCTTGGTGCAAGAGGTGGTGTTGAGATGATTGAAAAAGCCGGTATTACATTGCAAGATTCTTTTATCGGTACAATACCTGGTTCAATGGGTGAATCTTCAACTCTTGCTATCTTAATTGGCTTGGCATTCTTGTTATTTACGCGAATTGCAAATTACCGAATGGTGCTTGGCTGTGTGATAGGAATGATTACAACTGTTACTTTGTTAAATGCTATTGGTTCAGAAACAAACCCTATGTTTAATCTTCCTTGGTATTGGCATTTTGTAATTGGTGGCTATGCTTTTGGTTTGGTATTTATGGTTACGGAACCGATTTCAGGTTCGTGGACAAATAAAGGTCGTTGGATTTATGGCTTGTTAATTGGGTTTATGGTAGTTCTTATCCGTGTAGTAAACCCAGCTTTTCCAGAAGGTATGATGTTGGCGATATTGTTTGGTAATATTTTTGCTCCACTAATTGATTATTTTGTGGTACAACAAAACTATAAAAGAAGGATAAAGCGAGATGTCTAAACTATCAACTTGGGCTCGTTTTAAAAAAGCTCCTATTGATAATCCTGTAAAGACTATGATTATCACAGTTTTAATTTGTTTTGTCGCTAGTTTATTTGTTACATTTTCTGCAATTAAACTTCGTCCGATACAAAAAACAAATACTTTAAATGATAAACGAAAAAATATTTTACAAGTTGCTGGAATATACGAAGAAGGCAAAACTATTGATGAAATGTTTGAAAATGTTGAAGCTCGTGTAATTGATATTCGCACAGGTGAATATACAACATCTGTTAATTCTGATTACGATGAAATAACAGGTGCGAAAGATCCTGAAACTTCAAGAGCATTAACTAAGCAAGAAGATATAGCTTCAATTCGTCGTCAATCTTTTTATAAGGTTATATATTTAGTAAAAGATAGCTCTGGTGAATTTAATAAAATAATTCTACCAATTCACGGATATGGATTATGGTCAACACTTTATGGCTTTGTTGCTATTGGCACAGATGCAAACACGATATATGCATTGAAATTCTATTCTCACGCCGAGACACCTGGACTAGGCGGAGAGGTTGATAACCCTAATTGGCGAGCGCAATGGAAAGATAAAAATCTATTTGATGATAACGGTAAAGTTGCGATTGAAGTAGTTAAAACTGGTGCTAGTGGAAAATACCAAATAGATGCACTATCTGGTGCTACAATAACATCAACCGGTGTGAATAATTTAGTTCGTTTTTGGGTTGGGAAAAATGGTTTTGGTAAATTCCTGAAAACAACAAAAGATCAAGGAATACAATAATGGCAAAGACAAAAGATATAATATTTGATCCGTTAGTTGATAATAACCCTATTACATTACAAGTACTTGGTATTTGTTCGGCACTAGCGGTTACTAGTTCTGTTACAACAGCATTAATTATGTCAATTTCTGTTACATTGGTTACAGGATTTTCAAGTTTCTTTATTGCTTCGATTCGTAATTTTATTCCCTCTTCTGTACGAATTATTATTCAAATGGTTATCATTGCATCACTTGTAATAATTGTTGACCAAGTTTTAAAAGCATATGCCTTTAATGCATCAAAAACACTTTCTGTATTTGTTGGTTTGATTATTACAAACTGTATCGTAATGGGACGCGCGGAAGGCTTTGCAATGAAAAACCCACCTATTACTTCATTCCTTGACGGTTTGGGTAATGGTGCTGGTTATAGTTTGATTTTAATTATGCTTGCTATTATTCGCGAATTATTAGGCGCAGGTAAATTAATGGGATTTGAAATATTTAAAACCGTTAATAACGGCGGTTGGTATATACCTAATGGTTTACTATTACTACCACCTTCTGCTTTCTTTTTAATTGGTCTAATTATATGGGCATTTCGTACTTGGAAACCTGCACAGGTTGAAACACCAGTATTTAAAATCCGTTCATCTGACGGGGGTAATCACTAATGGAACAATATTTAAGCTTATTTGTAAAAGCAATATTTGTTGAAAATATGGCGCTTGCCTTTTTCCTAGGAATGTGTACATTTCTTGCCGTATCTAAAAAAATTGAAACTGCAATCGGCCTTGGTATTGCGGTAATATTTATTGAAATGATTACTGTACCAGCGAATAATTTAATTTATCAGTATTTTCTTAATGTTGATGCATTGTCGTGGGCTGGTATATATGGAACTGATTTAAGGTTCTTGGGCTATATTTCTTATATCGGTGTAATTGCTGCAATTGTACAAATACTAGAAATGATACTAGATAAATTTTTACCTGTTTTGTATAATGCTCTTGGTATATTTTTACCGTTAATTACAGTAAACTGCGCTATCCTAGGTGCATCTTTATTTATGGTGGAAAGAGATTATAACTTCACACAATCAGTTGTATACGGTGCCGGTGCCGGTGCCGGTTGGGCGCTAGCAATTATTGCTATTGCTGGTATTCGCGATAAATTAAAATACAGTGATATTCCTGACGGATTACAAGGTCTAGGAATAGCATTTATTACAACGGGACTAATGGCATTAGGATTTATGTCATTTAGTGGAATTAAATTATAAGGGCTATAATAATGAATGAATTTAGTATCAGTATTATATTATTTATAGCAATCGTTATTGCTCTTGTTGCTATTATTTTGTTTGCTCGTTCAAAATTAGTGCCTAGCGGTAATGTAAAAATTGAAATAAACGGTAAAAAAACTATTGAAGTTCCCGTTGGTGGTAAGTTACTGAATGTACTTGCTGATAATAAAATATTTATACCATCTGCTTGTGGTGGTGGTGGTTCTTGCGGACAATGTAGTGTTGATATACATTCTGGCGGTGGTGATATCTTACCAACAGAAGAATCTCATATTACTAAAAAAGAAGCAAGAAATGGCAAGCGCTTGTCTTGTCAAGTTGCCGTAAAACAGAATATGGATATCGTCGTAGAAGATGATGTATTTGGTGTTAAAAAATGGAAGTGTAAAGTTAAATCTAATAATAATGTGGCAACATTTATTAAAGAATTTGTTGTTGAATTACCAAAGGGCGAAGAAGTACCATTCCGTGCCGGTGGTTATATTCAAATCGAATGTCCGCCTCATCACATTAAATATAAAGATTTTGATATTGAGAAACAATATCATGCTGATTGGAATCATTTTGGAATATTTCAAGTTGAGTCTGTTGTAGATGAAACTGTTGAGCGAGCTTATTCTATGGCAAACTGGCCGGGTGAAAAAGGAATTGTTATGTTAAATGTAAGAATTGCCACACCACCTCCAGGTAAAATGCAAGACTTACCTGCGGGTAAAATGTCGTCTTACATATGGTCGTTAAAACCGGGTGACGATGTGACTATTTCAGGTCCTTATGGTGAATTCTTCACTCGTGATACAGACAAAGAAATGATATATATTGGTGGTGGTGCTGGTATGGCGCCGATGCGTTCGCACATTTTTGATTTATTATTACGAATAAAAACAAAACGAAAAATTACATTCTGGTATGGTGCAAGGTCTAAAAAAGAAATCTTTTATAAAGATGATTTTGATAACTTAGAAAAGAAATTCCCGAATTTTAAATGGCATATTGCATTATCTGATCCACAGCCGGAAGATAAATGGACGGGCTTAACAGGCTTTATTCATAATGTTCTATACGAAGAATATTTAAAAGACCACGAAGCCCCAGAAGATTGCGAATATTATATGTGTGGTCCTCCAATAATGAACTCTTCGGTTATATCAATGCTTCTTGATCTTGGGGTTGAGCGCGAAGATATTATGCTTGATGATTTCGGTGGATAATAACCTTCCTAGTGTTAAAT
>JAQWUY010000018.1 GCA_029250225.1 Alphaproteobacteria bacterium
TATGATTGAGAGTAAATAAAACCGGCTATAACAACCAAAAGTGATATAGGATTATTTTATTTATTTTACCGATATTGTTATTGACTAGTGTAAAATTATTTCTTATTGTTAGATTTATATTAATTTTTAAGGAAAGTGTATTATGAAATTAAAGAAAGATATTATGATTGTAATTAATATTATATTTGCAATAATATTAATTATTGTTTTTGAAGAATTAAATAACCATTATCATACTAGAAATGCTTTAAAAAATGCTTGGAATTTAATATTGTTTTCGACGGGGATTTATATGATAATAAACTTATATTATATAATAAATACTAAAAGTGATAATACAGATAATTTAATAAGTCTGTGGATTAAACTTAAGAAAAAACAAATTAATGACGAGTTAAAGGATTAATTTTTGAAGTATATCCTTTTTATAGAATAGCCTACAAACATTTCACCTAAACAAACAAATCCCCAAACAAATCCTGAACCAAGTGCCCAAAATGTAGCAATAGCAATTAATATAAAAATCGCATTTTTATCTTCTTCATTTGTTTTTGCTATTATAAATCCAATTACTACAAATATTATAAAATAAAAAAACACTTTAACTTACTCCTTTTTTTACTTATCTTAATTAAAAAATTATTTTTTTGTTATTATACCTTTTTATAAGATACAGTTTCATAATCAAACAAAATTATTTCTTTATTTGAAAAATATTTTATAGCTTTATTGTATGTTTTTTGTTTTGCACTTGATGAACTTGATATATATACTGTTTCAACATTACTATCATTTATTTTATTTAAAATATGAGAATCATTATCATCAAGAGAACTACCAAATATAACTATTTTACCAGTTAAACTAGATAATTTATTAAATCCTCGTCTTAAATATTGATTTTCATTAATAGCTTGTTCTTTTTCTTGACTCTCACCTTTTAAAACACAAATTATATCACTTTTATCATTGTTAATAATTTCTTCTAGTTTATTATGTAAAGATTTATTTTGAGAGGCAGTTATTTTTTTAATTATTCCTTTATCTTTATATATATGAAAAGCACCATGTAAGAAAAATAAATTTTGAATCAATTCTCTTTCAGGATTATATTCAGGAAAAAAACCATCTTCAAATTTTATATCTTTAGGTCTTGTTTTTTTACTTTTCCATAATAAATTACAAGCTTTTTCTAAATCATTAATTTTATAAATTTTATTATTGATTTCATTTTTAAAAAAAGATTTTATATTAGATATAAAATCTGTTTTAGTTTGATTTTTTAATGGATATTCTATACTAGAATCTTCCGTAAAAATTTTCAATTTTCCAGTTTCGTATGCTTCCTCTATTTTAGAATATATTTCATTTTTATTTGCATTCAAATCTTCCTGTTTAAATAAATCTGTTCTTGTAAATGCAAGTGTAGTAGTATCATCTTTTTTAAAATTCATTAATAAAAGATATAAGAGAGGATCATAATTCAATGTAAAATAATTGGAAAAATTCTTTAATAGAAGATAAACGCCTTGTCTTTCAATATCATATACATTTTTTATGTTTTCTTTTACTATTGAATATGCGGATTTCATAAAATCATATTTTATTTTTTTTTCAAAAAAATTATGATAAAACTTTTCTTCATTATCATTTTTTACATTATTTTTTAAGTAATTTATTAATTTTTCTATATCATAATTTAATTTTTTTATATTAATTTTTTTATAATCAGTAAATTCTTGAGTCATTCTTTCAAAAATATTTTTATAACTTGTATTAACACAAAGAGAAGAATTAAATCCATTCCCAAGCAAAAGATGATTTTCTGTAGTATTTTTAATATCTTCTAACATATCATTATATGATACTATTTTAACTTCATTATTATCATTTTCAACTAATTTATTTTTTGCTATGGACATCATTCTCTCCCTTTCTATTCAACTAATAGTTGAGAAAGTGATAACACAGAAATATAGTATTTGCAATTATATTTATGATTATAATTGTATATAATTAAAAAGCTAGAACTTATAAAAATTTGTCTTATTATTTTATCTTAATGCAACAAAGTTCCACTTTTACCTGTATAAGGGTTAATATTACCTTTTGTGCTCCAATTATCAGATTTATTATGATTTGGACTGCTTCTATAATGTCCTTTTACATAAGTCCCATTTTTTTTATAATATCCATTTACATAAGTATCAGCAAATGAATAACTAGAAAAACATAATATATTTGTTGTTAATAAAATTAATAATATTTTTTTCATTGTTTTCTCTTTCTTTATTTTTCTACCAAAGGTAGTAAAATAACTAACACAGTAATATAGTATTTGCAATAGTATTTGCAATTATATTTGCGGGTATAATTGAGAGTAAAGAAAACTAGTTATAACAACCAGAAGTGATATAGGATTATTTTATTTATTTGTTTAAAATCTAGTCAGATTTAGGCATTAATTTTTTAGTAATGTTTTTCTATTAGATCGCATGCATCCTTGATTGAGTGGTGCATAGAATTTTTTTCTATGTCTACTTCTTGTTCAGTGTTTTGGCAATTAGATTCATCATCTAGTGTAGCTATGCTGTGTTGATGGCTACGCGGGATACATTCGAGTATTTTTTGATTTTCGAATATGCTTTCGATTTTGTTAGTTATTTTCGAATCTAATTCTTCTGATTTTTTACAGTCTTTTAATAATTCTTCATACAGATCTTTTTTAGTTACTTTAATTATTGTAAGAACAACACAGATAAGTGAGTTATTTTCATTATATTTTTTATGTTTAAATGCATTTATAACAGTAGGTAATTTTTTCAGAATCTTTGACAATTCTTCCGCATTTATATTTTTTTCAGTTATTAAATTTACGATAGTTTTTTTTATAACATCTTCATCAATAACATCTTTATCAATATCGAGGTTTTGTTCTTTAAAAAACTTGTTAATGTGGCTTGTTATTTGTGTTTTGTCGTTTTTTGTATCTTTTCCCATTATATCATCTTTCTTTTATTATTAATTCTACTAATGATTGTTAAATCATAGCAAAAACAATATTTTTTTACAATTACATTTATAAATTTTATTAGGTAGAGATAAAGTTCGATAAGAATAAAAATAATTGAAAAATTTATCTTATTATTTTATATTGATATATCAACAGTAATAAAAAGGAAAAGACTATGTCAATAATGCCTGATAATTGGATTGAGAAACAAGCAAAACAAAATAAAATGATTGAACCGTTTGTTAATTCTCAGAAACGAGATGGGATAGTTTCATACGGTGTGTCATCATATGGTTATGATGCTCGTTGTGCTCCTGAATTCAAAATTTTTACAAATGTAAATAACGGTCTTGTTGACCCCAAGAATTTTTCCGATGATTGTTTCGTAGAAGTAAACGCGAATGAATGCATAATACCGCCTAATTCATTTGCCCTTGCCCGTACTACTGAATATTTTCGTATTCCAGATGATGTATTAGTTATATGCTTAGGTAAATCAACATATGCTCGTTGTGGAATAATTGTAAATGTAACCCCACTTGAACCTGGTTGGGAGGGACATGTAACATTAGAATTTTCAAACACAACTCCCCTACCAGCAAAAATTTATGCCAATGAGGGTGTATGTCAATTCTTGTTCTTTAAATCAGATCAAAAATGTGACACTACATATGGCGATCGTTCAGGTAAGTATATGGGGCAAACCGGCGTTACACTGCCGAAAATTTAGGTAATTTTATGGAAAAAATCGTAATAAAAGGCAATCGTCCGCTATCTGGTGAAATTGAAATATCAGGTGCGAAGAATGCTGTTTTGCCTTTAATGGCGGTTTCTCTTTTAACCAATAAAAAACTATTGTTAAAAAATGTTCCTGATTTAGCCGATATAAAAACTTTATCCGGTGTTTTACAAGGACACGGAACACAAATAAATAAAATAAATGAAAAAGAATACGGTTTTGACCTAGAACTTACAACTCCTGAAATAACATCTACAACCGCATCATACGAACTAGTTCGTACAATGCGCGCCTCTGTGTTGGTACTTGGCCCTTTGTTAGCAAGAACTGGGAAAGCAAAAGTATCTTTACCTGGTGGGTGTGCAATTGGGGCTAGGCCTGTTGATTTACACATTAAAGCGATGCGAGCATTAGGGGCAAATGTTAAAATCTCACAAGGTTATATTATTGCGACTGCTCCAAATGGATTAAAGGGTGGACAATATACATTTCCGGCTGTTTCAGTAGGAGCAACAGAAAATGCAATTATGGCATCTGTGCTTGCCGATGGAACAACAACATTAAAAAACTGTGCGAAAGAGCCTGAAATAAATGACTTAATAAAATGTCTTGTTGCAATGGGGGCAAAAATTTCTGGGGTTGGGACAAGTGTACTTAAAATTAAAGGGGTAACATCACTAGATGGTAATACACACACCGTTATTGCTGATAGAATAGAGGCCGGTTCGTTTGCCTGTATCGCCGGAATTATGAAAACCGAGATTACTCTTAAAAATATCGAGCCTGATATATTACAACATCCAATAAGTGTATTAAAAGACATAGGAATTAAAACGACAATAAACCAAGATTCAATATCTTTTAAAGGGCAAGAAATTAATCCTGTTGATATTGAAACGGCACCATATCCATTATTCCCCACCGACTTACAAGCTCAATTTATGGCGTTATTATGTGCTTCAAATGGCACAAGTGAAATAGATGAACAAGTATTTGAAAATCGCTTTATGCATATTCCTGAATTGACAAGGTTGGGGGCAAATATTACTCTAAAAAATGATAAAGCTGTTATTACAGGAGTGGATAATTTACAAGGGGCGCCTGTAATGGCGACTGATTTAAGGGCTTCTATGAGCCTTGTAATCGCTGGATTATTTGCAAAAGATACAACAACAATTAATCGTATTTATCATTTAGATAGGGGTTATGCTGGATTAGAGCATAAATTATCAAAAATCGGAGCGGATATAAAGCGTATAAAATAAAATGACTGATGATTATAAACAAATATTATTAAAGGCAAAAGATGGGCAAGACCTAGCAGTAATAGCGGGTTTAATACAAGATAGTATTTTACAGTTAAGCGAGGTTAAATATGATGAAAAAAAGAAAAACCTTGTCTTGATATTAAATCGTTTTTGTTGGGAAGTTAATTCAGAAAATGAAAAGCCGTATATCAGAACACACAGCATATTAAATTTTCAAAATGTGCTTAACATATCATCAACAAATATTGATATGAAGCAAGATAGAATGTATTCTTTATTATCAGCAATACCAAGTAATGATAATGATAATAATGTAAATATATTCCTTAGCTTTGCCGGCGGTGGAATTATTCGTGTAAAAGTAAGTAAAATAAATATTACGGTAAAAGATGTTGGCGATTATTGGGAAACGAACAATCGACCCCACCACGAAAACAACGAAGTTGAATAAAAAATTATTTTGTTACTGAGATTTCCAAAGGATACGAGCTATCCATTTTATATTTCTATTTTCTATTTCATAAGTATCATTGCCATCTAGTGATTCTAGTATTATTTTATGAGTCATTAACTTTTTTAATAAACAAACAAGGTTATCGTCATTTTTCATTGCAATAACAATTTTATCACCGCGACGAATATTATCACTCAATGTTACTATTAACTCATCACCTTTATTATAAAAACCGCTATAATCATTAGAATTAATATTTACTATAAAAGAATCACCGTCTATTTCTGTGCTACTTAGCTGTTTTTCACGAAATTCTTTTTTCATTATTCCAGTAGAAGAAATAAATGATTTATTAACTTGTAATTCACTAATTTTAATTTTTGGTAATTCCAATGTACCAACTTTATTATTATTTTTTATTAAATCAGCAAATTGCCCCATACTCATACCTGTAGTGCTGAGTATCTGAGATATACTTTCAGTTGTGGGCCAGCGACCGCGACCATCTTTACTGATTCTTTTTGATTTATTAAATATTGTTGCATCCAACCCTGATTTTTTTGCTAAACCAGATGGTGTCATTCCGTTTATTTGCGCTAGCTTATCAATAGCATTCCATATTTCTTTGTGTTTTAACATAAGTATTACCTTAATAATAATAGATAAAATTTTATTTTGTTCATAATTAGATAAACTAACAAAATTCATTTAATTTTTCAATTAAAAATAGGAAAATAAGCATAGCTATTTTAGTCTAATAAATGTAATGTATAATAAAAAATCTACATTATGTTCTAACTATGTTCTTATTCTAAGTATTTAGTCCTATTTTATTCTTGACACAATTACACTTTAAGGTTTATAAAGGTGACAACAAATAATCAAGAAAGGAGAATCTTAATATAAAAAATTTAAATACTAATGGGACATTTAATAATGTTAAAGAAGCCTTGCACTGGGCAACAAGTATGATGGAGTTATCCCACCAAGGAGCAAAAATAAAATCAGGTCTTGGGTTGTATAATAGAAAATTTGAACCAATAGATATTCTTATCCCTTTATGGCGTTGTGTTAAATCAGGAAAATTACCGAAAAATACTGAACATATCATAGACAAATATTTCAAAGTAGGTATTAAGCCATCAGAAGCAAATAATGACTACATAATATGGAAAGAAATAATTGTACAATTAAAACCGATTTTAATTAAAAAAAATATAATAATAGGAGGAAATAATGAGTAATAATAAAAAATTAGTGAAAAATACAAAAGATAGTTCTTGTGATGCGTTGGTAATGTTTTGTGATTCATCACTAAGGTTTTTAAATTTTTTAAAACCGAAGTATAGACACTGTTTTGTAGCAATAAAATCGGAAAATGACTGGATTATTTACGAACCTTTATTAAATCGCACGGAAATTACAATTTTAAGAAATAGCAAAGCTCTTGAAGTGCGTCGTTTATTTGAATCAATGGGTTGTAAAGTAGTAAGCACAAATTTAAATAGAAGTTATGTTGTAAAATTCTCGATGTTTTCACCATTCACTTGTGTAAAGGCGGTTGGTAAAGTTCTAGGAGTTAGTACAAAAGGAATAATCACACCATATCAATTATATAAAAAGTTAATTTAGATAGGAGTAATATGTTGAATTCTAGTTATAAAAATGAAATACGAGATACTTTAAAAGATTATGAGAAAGCCAAAAGCAAGCATGCAAATTGGGTTGAATTATGGCGTGAATGTTATAATTTTACAAATCCAAATATTAGCAAAAAAAATAAATTTCCAATATATGATGCAACTGCACCGGATGCTGTTGACGAACTAGCAGGCGTATTAATAAATGAGCTTTATCCATATACTAGTGATTGGGTTGAAATAAAAGATATTAACACCAAGGAATTACAACACGATGATATATCTAACCAAGTAAGAAAAAACATTATGGAAGCGATAAGAACATCGAACTTCCAAGTTGAAATACATCAAATTATTATGGATTTAATAGTTGCCGGTACTGGGGTTATGTTAATTGAACAAGGTGATTTAAACAGTGATAATAAAATAAAATTTAATGCTCTAGACATACAAAATATTATTTTATCTGAAAAATCGCACGGACAAGTTGACGCGTTATATATTAATAAAACATTTTCATTTGATGAATTAATAACCAAGTATCCTAATGCCAAGGCATTTATTTCTTGTGAAAAAGAAAATTCATACAATGTAATAGAAACAATAAAACAAACAAATGGCAAATGGCAACTTGTCACTATTTTATTAAATGATAAAAAAAACCAAATCATAATGAAAACGGAGTATGAAAACTCGCCTTTTGTGGTATTTCGCTGGCAAAAACAATCAGGAGAAGTTTATGGTCGTTCGCCAGTAATGAAGTCTTTACCTGATATAAAAACTGTTAATAAAATTGCAGAACTTACATTAAAAAATGCATCTATTAGTGTAACAGGTATATGGCAAGCAGATGATGATGGAGTATTAAACCCGAATAATATTCGTTTAGTTCCGGGGGCTATTATACCAAAAGCTGTTGGTTCAAATGGATTACAGCCATTAAAAAGCCCAGGTGAATTTAATTTATCAAATATGTTAATCGAACCATTACAACAAAGAATTCGTAAAAGTCTATTGGCGGGTGTATTTACAACTAGCACACTAAGAACAGCGACCGAAGTTGCCGAACAAGCAATGCGTGGTAGACAAATATTAAATTCTGTTTTCGAAAGAATAACGCAAGAAGCTATGATACCGATGATAAAAAGAATTGCAAATATATTAGTTAAGCAAGGAACTATTATAAACCCAAAGCAACACAACTTATATATTGATGCAATATCCCCTAACGAAAGATTTAATAAACAACAAAAAGTTATGGTCGTAAAACAAGTTATTAAAGAATTAAAGCAACTAGACATAGATATATCAAATGTATTTGATGTAAAAGAAACATTGTTATGGTTATCAAGACAAATGGAATTACCGGATTCTATATTAATAAATAACAATGATTTTATGCTAGAAAATTTAAACGATATCAATAATTTTGTTAGTAATCCACAGCAGGAATTATTAAATGAGCCATTGTAAACTACCTTGGGGAAATGATAAAACACCTGAATATGATGATATAGAAAAAGCATTATTTAAAATATTTACATCAAAAGACGGTAAAATATTATGGCAATATCTTAAACACACTATAATTGAAAATAATTCACAAGAAACAGATCCTATAAAAATACATATGAATAATGGTAAAAAAATATTAGTTATGCATTTAAGAAATTTAGCACAACGACAAGTGGGATAAATAAAAGAAAAATGCGAGTATACAATTAGTATATTCGCATTTTTCTTTGTAAGAGATAATTATTAATTTAAATAATATCCATTTCAATCATTTTTTCAGCTATTTGTATCGTATTAAGTGCTGCGCCTTTTCTTACATTATCTGACACACACCAAAATGTAATAGAATTTTCTTTGCTTGTATCGTTTCGCAAGCGAGAAATATAAACATCATCATTTCCAGTAGATTCAAATTGTGTAACATAACCACCATTTTCGCGATTATCAACTAATGTCAAACCTTCCGCATTTTTAAAGGCTTTTCTTGCTATGTCTTCGTTCATTTTATCTTCGAATTCAACAGTTATAGCTTCGGCGTGTCCTGTAAATACCGGAACACGAACCGCGGTTGCAGAAACTTCTATATTCGCATCAAGTATTTTTTTAGTTTCAACACGCATTTTCCATTCTTCTTTTGTATAACCATCGTCCATAAAAACATCTATGTGCGGGATACAGTTAAATGCAATTTGTTTTGTAAATACTTTTGGATTAACCGCATCATTTTTATAAATCCCAGCAGTTTGATTAAATAATTCATCCATCGCATCTTTACCACCGCCACTTGTTGCTTGGTAAGTAGAAACAACAACTCGTTTAATTTTAGCGACATCGTGTAACGGTTTTAAAGCAACTAACATTTGGATAGTTGAACAATTAGGATTAGCAACTATACCCTTTTTAATATTTTTTAAATCTTGCGGGTTAACTTCCGGTACAACCAATGGCACATCGTCATCCATACGCCACACAGAAGTATTATCAATAACTATTGCCCCAGCCTTAGCTGCAATTGGCGAATATTCTTTTGATATAGCACCACCCGGTGAGGATAGAACGATATCTACTTCTGAAAAATCAAAAGTTGCCAAATCTTGACATACAAGTTGTGTATCTTTGTATTCTATTTTCTTGCCAGCTGAACGCGCAGAAGCTAGTGGAATAATCTCAGAAACAGGGAAATTTCTTTCTTCTAGTAACAACAGTAATTCGCGACCCACATTACCTGTTGCACCTGCAACAGCAATTTTATACGACATAATCAATCTCCATATACTTTTATTTTTAATGTATTTTTCGAGTATTTATTCTTTAACCCTTAATAAACACATAGATATAATAATAACCTAGATAAAGAGTACAAATCAATAATATTTTATTTAATATTTTTTAACTATTTTAATTCCAATATTTAGACAACCATTTACAAGGTTTAGATGATTTAAATATATTTTTTTTATACCCTTTTATAGCTTGATTAGGCAAAGGATGGCCGTGGAAAACTAGTATTCGCATATCATCAGGTTTTTTAGGTGTTAAAAATAAATTTAACGGGAATAAATAACAACAATTCCTTTTGAAAGAACAAATCCATTGTGGCTTCCAAAATACAGTTTCATTTCTTAATACCCAAGAAACATACTGTTGTTCAATGCGAAAATTGTTTAATGCCCACTGAGTATTTTTTGAAAAATGCTCGAAGACTTTACTATGTTGTTTAGGATTAAACCTAAACACAGATGTATTTCCAACACGGCCATCACGCCATAACATAACTTTTGAACGTCGTTTTTCTAGCCAATCCTGAATAACAACAAATTTTCCTTTTTGATATTCAAATAAATCGTCTAATTTACCGGTAATAACAACATCAAGATCAAGAAATATTACATCACCATCTAAATCAGCAATATCTGGCTTAAATAATCCTACTTTTCGCCAAGTTTCCCCACCTTTAATAGAATCAAATTTATTTTCATCAAAACCAGTATCAGGCAAAGGATATATTTCAACCCTTTTATCAATTCCCTTTTTATTATCTGTTAAACAGACAAAGCGAAAATCTGCATCCATATTATTATCGACACCGTTAAATAATCGGTTAACATATTCGCAACCGTATTTTTTGCCCCATTTAATACATAAAAATGTTGGTTTTGTCATCTTCTTTATCTTTATAATATATTTTCACCGTGTTCATCTTGTAATGACTTTACTATTAAATATTTATTAATAGAATATTTTTATTTATTTTCAGAATTATTATCAGGCGACAACATCATCGTTGCTTGCCTGCCTTCCATATTTGGTTTGCTATCAACCTTTCCAATTCCTTCAATACCTGCTTTTACTCGGTTCATAATTTCCATTCCAAGTTCTTGGTGTGCCATTTCACGACCACGGAAACGAAGAGTTATCTTTACTTTATTACCTTGTTCCAAGAATTTACGGACATTACGCATTTTAATATTGAAATCATTCTCGTCTGTATTAGGACGGAATTTTACTTCTTTAATCTCAATAACTTTTTGTTTTTTCTTTGCTTCTGATGCTTTTTTTTGTTGTTCGTATCGGTATTTTCCGTAATCAATAATTTTTGCAACAGGTGGTTTTGCATTTGGCGAAATTTCAACTAAATCCAAACCAACATTATGTGCTCTTTTTAATGCATCAGATGTATTGACAACACCGACATTTTCGCCATTTTCATCTATTAAACGAACTTCATTGGCTCTAATACTCTCATTTACTTTAGTAGTATCTTTTTTATTAGGTTTATTATTTATGACTATTCTCCTTTATATAAAGTTAACCCATATCAGGCGCTTTTGCCTGATCAATTAAATTAGATATTGCAATATCTAAATCTAATACTTCTTGTTTATCAGTCCCAAGTCTGCGAATTGCTACTGTATTTTGTTCAGCTTCGCGATTACCAAGAATAAATTGTACTGGAACCTTTTTCAAACTATGCTCACGAACTTTGTAATTAATTTTTTCACTACGAATATCCGTTTCAACTCTTATGCCCTTGGCTTTTAATTTTTTAGCAACTTGATTAGCATATTCACTTGCACTATCAGTAATCGTAGCAACTACAACTTGAACAGGTGCAATCCACAATGGAAACTTTCCACCGTAATTTTCTACTAAAATGCCAATAAATCTTTCAAAAGAACCCAATATAGCACGATGTAACATTACTGGTCTATGCGAAGAGTTATCTTCACCAGTATAGCTAGCATCTAATCTTTCCGGAAGAACAAAATCAACCTGTAATGTTCCACATTGCCAATCACGACCTATTGCATCAGTTAATACAAACTCTAACTTAGGGCCATAAAAAGCACCCTCACCTGAATTAAGAGTCCATTCAAGTCCGGATTTTTCAGTTGCATCTTTCAATGCTAATTCAGCTTTATCCCAAGTTTTATCATCACCAGCTCGTAGCTCTGGTCGATCCGAAAACTTAACTTTTACATCTGCAAAACCTAGATCTTTATATACATTTTTTAACATTTCACAGAAAAGTTTAGTTTCAGATACTATTTGGTTTTCCATACAGAATATATGTGCATCATCTTGTGTAAATGCACGAACACGCATAATACCGTGTAATGCACCCGATGGTTCATTTCTATGACAACAGCCGAATTCTGCCATTCTAAGGGGTAAATTTTTATATGAAATCTGCCCTTTTTTAAATATTTCAACGTGGCAAGGACAATTCATCGGTTTAATAGCAAGAGTTTTTTCATCACTATCTTCCATAGTAAACATTGCTTCACGGAATTTTTCCCAATGCCCAGACTTTTCCCACAAACTACGATCAAGTATTTGTGGAGTTCTAACTTCTTTATAACCATATTTAACTTGCTGACGACGGATATAGTCCTCCAATGCTCGGTATATTGACCAACCATTTGGATGCCAAAATACATTACCTACTGCTTCTTCTTGAATATGGAATAAATCCATTTCCTTACCAAGTCTTCTGTGATCTCGTTTTTCGGCTTCTTCTAGTCTTTGTAGGTATGTTTTAAGTTCTTTCTTGTCACGCCAAGCTGTGCCATAAATTCGTTGTAATTGTGGATTTTTTGCATCACCTCGCCAGTATGCACCCGCAACCTTCATTAATTTAAAACCATTACCTACAACACCTGTTGATGGGCTGTGAATACCACGGCATAAATCCAACCATTCACCTTGTGTATAAACAGATATTTCTTCGTTATCTGGTAATGTTAATATATGTTCTGCTTTAAATTTTTCACCTTTATTTGAAAAGTGTTTATGGGCATCATCACGCTTCCAAACTTGCCTTACAAAAGGCTCGTCTTTTTTAATAATTTCTGCCATTTTAGCTTCTATTTTTTCGAAATCATTAATAGAAAATTTTTCTTCTGTATCTGGGCGATAAAAATCATAATAAAAACCATCAGCAATACTAGGGCCAAATGTTATTTGTGTATTTGGATATAGTTCTTGAACTGCTTGTGCTAATATATGAGCGCAGTCGTGACGGATAATTTCTAGTGCCTCATCGCTTTGTCTTGTTATTATTGAAATATTTGCATCTTGTTTAACAATAAATGATAAATCTTTTTGTTCGCCATCAACTGTCATTGCAATTGAAGATTTTAATAATCCAGAGCCGATGCTTTTTGCGATTTCAGTACCTGATACAGGGTTGTCATATTGTCTGATCGAACCGTCAGGTAAAGTAATAGAAATCATAGTTTTTTAGTATCCTTTGTTTAAATATTTTTTTATGTATTGCTAGATAATAACGAAAATAGTAGTTTTTTCAAGTATTTTTTAACTTTTTGATTGTAATATTGCCTGTAAGCCTATTTTATATGTCGGGTATTTTAATTTAACGCCTAATTCTTTTTTAATCTTGTTATTTGATACACGGCGTTTGTCTAAATAAAAAGACCTTGCCATTTCCGACATTTCCGCCTGTTCAAAAGGTATTACAGGTATCATTTTAATATTTTGTAATTCACAAGCATAAGATAACACGGCAACATTATCACAAGGTAAATCATCACACACATTGTAGATATTTCCGAAATTAGGATTTTTCATAGACGCAACGACAGTCTGAGCAATATCATATATATGAATTCGGGAAAATATTTGTCCGTCTTTTTTTATAGCTCTTGCTTTTGGTGATTGAACAATATCTAGGGCTGAACGACCAGCTCCGTAAATACCAGGCAAGCGAAAAATATGAGTTTGTTTTACATTATCAAGCCATAATTTTTCTACGGCAACTCTTTGTTTTCCACGAATTCCAGATGGATTGAGAGGACTAGTTTCATCAACCATTTCACCGTTTGTATTTCCATAAACACCGGTTGTAGACATATAACCAAACCATTTTAAAGTCTTTAAAGATTTGATTTGTTCAATAAACTGATCGTAAATAAAATCACTCATACCATTGGTTGGAACTGTATTTAAAATATGAGTAATTCCTGTTAAATCAACATTGTTAATATCGACAATATCAAAACCAGTTTCAGTTGAAAGTTTTTTCGCTTTTTCAGCACTGCGAACACAACCTGAAACCTCAAACCCTGATAGTTTTGCGTGCTTTAAAATTTCAAGGCCTGAAAAACCAACACCAAAACAAAAAAGTTTTTTAATCATTTTGGAAATCCAGATTTTTATAATGTTTTGATGGTTTCATAAAAGATATATAATCTTCTAGTATAGATTTAAAACTAGGGCGGGATTTAACCCTGCAATACCAATCTGCAATATTCTTGTAATCTATCCAATTTATTTCACCTAAATAATCCAGTACAGAGATACAAGATGCCGCCGCAAAATCGCCAACACCAAGAGCAGAGCAATTTAAAACATTTTCTCTGTTTTCGTGTAAATAATTTTTTGAACCATCAGGAAGAAATTCAATCAACATAGTATCTAGGTATCTTAGATGATTACGCATATTTACTCGTCCAATTTGGATTTTTTGCGAATTAGAAGGTTTACCTTGTAAATATTTAAATACTCGTTCTTCCACAATATATCTATTAACTTCTGTTTCGAAATTATACATAAACCATTCAACTAAGCGACGATTTTCAGCTTTTTGTGCATATGTTTCGCCATAAAGTTTTTTGCCTAATATTTCTTCTTCTAAGTATTCTGATATGGGAATAGCACCACAGATAACTACATCTTGTAATTCTAGTACAGGGACGGTGCCAGAATGATTTAAAACACGAAAATCATTAGATTTTTCCCAGAATTTTTCTTGTTTTAAATTAAAATCAATACCCTTTTCAGCAAAAAGCAGACGAACGAACCTGCTAGGTGCATTTAGTGAAGTATGATGAATAAGATAATTATTAAAAGCCATAATTGTAATATGATAAAAATTAGTAATTTATGCAATAAAAAAATATTAATTATACCAATCCTGTAATCATATATAATACGAGTATTAAACTAATAGCACACCAAAAAATAGTTAATAATTCATCATCAATTTTATATGCAAGCTTAACACCAAATGGTGCCATTAGAGTTGAAATTGGAATAATTCCTATCAATACCAACCAATTTATAAAACCGATATTATAAACACTATTAATATCCATTTTAAGCCCTGTATAAATATATACTATTACAGCTGGAACAGATACGAATATCCCTAAAACAGCGGAGGTTCCAATAGCTTTTTTAAGCCCCATACCGTGCAGATTAAGTGCCATTACATTATTACCGCCACCGATTCCTATACACGCAGACAACCAACCAAAAACAGCTGGGAATATTAAACCAAATCGATTCATATTTTCTCGTTCAAATAATATCTTGCTAGGGTTAAATAATTTATAGAAACACAACACAGCCATAACAATTATATAAATCAAACGAATAACATAATCATCAACACCAGTTGTCCAAAGCGCACCGAATGTTGCACCAATCATATTTAATGGAGCCCAAAATTTTAAAACAGAAAAGTCTACTCCACCGTGTTTAAAATGACTCACACTTGATGATACAGAAGTAAAAACAACACATGCCAAAGAAGTAGCAACAGAAATATGTAAAACATATTGCTCAACACCAAACATAGGTAGCACAAATATAAGCATTGGAACCAATACAGCTCCACCACCTAAGCCAAACATTCCAGAAAATATCCCTGATAATATTGAACACAATATAAAAATTAATATTTCGATCATTATAATATTTTATTTTATTGGTAGTATGAATGTAAATATTGTTTTTTCATTTTCAGTTTTAAGATTAATACTTCCGCCGAATTTTTCAACAACTGATTTACTAAATGGAATACCTATACCTGTTGATCCTTTCTTGTTTTTATCATTTTTAAAAAGATTATATATATCTTGATTATTAGATATTTCAATCTTTTTGTCATTAGATATAATTATGTGCATTTCATTCTTAAAAATAACATTTTTAATATTTATAACACTATTTTGTTTACTTTCAATAGCGTTTCTAACAACATTCGCAATTGCTCCTTGTAACAACATACTATCAACTTTAACATAACAATCAACTAAATCGATTTCAATTTTTGGTTTAAACTTTTCTGCTACTGTTTTCCATAAATGAGAGGATTCATATACTATATCAACTATATTATACTTTTTAACATTGATTTTCCCAACCGATAAATTACGAATCTCTTTTATATACTTATTAGATTTATCAGATGCTTTTTTTATGCTCTCAACTATTTTTTTTTGTTTTTTATTCAACCCCTTAAATGATAATAACATTTGTGCATAACCAGATATTACTCCGATAATATTTTTAATTTCATGTGCTATTACCTGTGCTGTTAATTCTGTTAGGAAGGCTCGTTCAACACTACTAAATTTTGCTAGCTTTAAATTACTTTTCCTTAAATCTTCACTCAAAATATATCGATCATAAAAATTTCGTCTTAGCATAACGTTAAAATTATAAGAAACAAATATTATAAATAATAAGACAAATAAGTATATTGATAATTCTTTTATATGTTCAAAAAAGTTCAGTTTATGTATTTCACAATCTGCAAAAAACAATACATTTTGTAAAACCATCGCAATCAGAAAAAATATAAATGGTATTAATAAAAACACGCCGAGGGTAATAGCATATACAGTCAATATGTATATACTTGTTTCAAAGGAAAAACTATTTTCTGTGTATTCCATTAATATATGATTGTAATATAGCGGTATTATACAAAACATTAACAAAAAAAATATAATGCCAGCCATATATTTAGATTTGTCTCTTTTATGTAAAAAATAAATACAATAAAAGGCAGAGAAAACAGTAATAAATCTTAATGAATACAACCAAAAAGTATTTTCAAAACCAATAAAATAAAAATCATATAATGTCATGAAAAAGTAAAATGCTATTGAAATTGAAAACATAATAGTTAATCGCCATTTATAATTAGACATTGTATAATAGCAATATTTATCTTCAGTTTTAAATGCTTTGAATCTACCTGTAATAATGTTTATTTCACCAGTACAGTTCATTTTATATTTTATCCGATATGCGAACTAAATCAGTCAATGACTTGGCTTGTAATTTAGCCATTATATGTGATCTATGAACTTCAACTGTTCTGTATGATATATCTAATCTTAATCCAATTTCTTTGTTACTTAAACCCAAAGCCAATAATTTTAAAATATTTTTTTCCTGAGGGGTTAATTTTTCTATGTTATTTAACATATCAGCTAGACGATCTCTATTTTCTCGTTCTAATTCATTAACACTTAAACATTCCATTACAGCAGAATATAGTTTTTCGTTACTAAACGGCTTTTCAAATATTGTAATGCCACCAGCTTTTATAGATTTTACAGCCATAGGAACACTACCTTTGCCCGTAACAAAAATAACAGGTAATAAACTATCTATCTTTTTAATTTTTTTAGTTAATTCATCACCATTCATAAAAGGCATTTTATAATCTGTTATTACACAACCAATTTTTTTTGGAACTACTGCTTCTAAAGCTTCAACAGGATCTGTAAAAGACTTACAAGATAAACCTTTTGAAGTAAGAAACATTTCTAACATCTGACAAAAATCTTTTTCGTCATCTATTAAAAATACATCAAATATATTTTCTTTCATAATTAAGACTCCACAACCAATAATAGCAATAAAAATATAGTAATAACAAGTTTTTTTATACAAAAATATTTATTTTATGTGGTTTTATATGAAATCATATGCCCCTATTATAACATAAGGCATTGTATAATAACTATTTATTGATGTTTCGTGTTCTTAAATAATCTAGATATTTTTTAAATTTTATTAAAATAAATCTTTACACATTAAACCTAAAGTGGAATATGTCGCCATCTTTTATTATATAGGTCTTGCCTTCTTGTCGCATCTTGCCTAGTTCTTTTGCTTTTGTTTCAGAACCACAAACAATATAATCATCATAAGATATGGTTTCTGCACAAATAAATCCTCGTTCAAAATCACCGTGGATTACCCCTGCACCATTTGGAGCAGTCGATCCTTGCTTCACATCCCAAGCTCTGGCTTCTTGTGGCCCAGCAGTAAAGAAAGTTATTCTGTTAAGTAATTTAAATCCTGCTTTTATAACGCGTTTTAAACCTGTTTCTTGTAATCCTAGCTCTGATAAAAATTCTACTTTTTCTTCATCATCTAGTTGTGCAACTTCTTCTTCTATACCTGCGGAAATAATTACACATTGTGCATTTTCTGCTTTTGCTTTTTCTTGCACTAATTTACTTAGTGAATTACCAGAACTAGCAGATTCTTCTTCTACATTACAAACATATAACAATGGTTTACCTGTAAGCAAGCATAGAGATTTAAATATTTTTTGCTCTTCTTCGCAAATATCTGTATTTCGTGCAGGTTGTCCAGAATTTAATGTAGCAAGCGCTTTTTTTATAACATCAAATTCTTTTGCTAGTGCTTTATCCCCACCTTTTAATCTTTTTTCCATATTGCTAATGCGTTTTTCTAGGTTTTCCATATCAACAATCATTAATTCTGTCTCGATTATTTCTGCATCACGAATAGGATCAATTGAACCTTCGACATGAGTAATATCAGAATTTTCAAAGCACCTTAAAACATGTGCTATTGCATCTGTTTCACGAATATTAGCTAAAAACTGATTTCCTAGGCCTTCACCTTTTGAAGCACCTTTTACTAAACCGGCAATATCAACAAACTCTAATTGGTTTGCAATTACTTTTTGTGAATTATTCAATTCAGCTAGCTTATTCAATCTTTCATCGGGAACACCAACACGGCCGGTATTAGGTTCAATTGTACAAAATGGGTAGTTCGCACTTTCAGCAGATTGTGTTTGTGTTAATGCATTAAATAATGTTGATTTTCCAACATTAGGCAAGCCAACT
The DNA here is from genome assembly GCA_029250225.1 of Alphaproteobacteria bacterium. Lineage (GTDB taxonomy): Bacteria > Pseudomonadota > Alphaproteobacteria > JAQWUY01 > JAQWUY01 > JAQWUY01. The sequence goes on from JAQWUY010000018.1 coordinate 19,057, forward strand.
ATTCCAATATTAAAACCCATTTTAAACTCCTTAGTCTATATTTGTATTTAGAGAAATCTTATTCATAAATTCATTTTGATTTTTTTGTATTAGTAATTCAATATGGGTTGCAATTTGTTCGTTAACAGAATCAATAATTATTCTTTCATCAGTATTAAATTTTGATAAAACATAACCACTTACTTTATCCTTGTCACCTGGATGAGATATACCGACTCTAACTTTTATATATTCTTTGCCAATGTTTGAATCAATACTTTTTAAACCATTATGTCCACCATTTCCACCACCTAATTTTACCCTTACTTTTCCAGTAGATAAATCAAGTTCATCATAAATAACAATTACATTTTGTAATGGAATTTTGTAAAAATTTACGAACTTAGCAATAGAAATTCCCGATTTATTCATAAATGTTTGTGGTTTAACAGCTATTACTTTTTCACCAGCAATATTTCCAGTGGCAACAAAAGCATCATATTTTTTATTATAGCTAGAAAAATTATGGCGTTCGACAATATTGTCCAACGCCATAAATCCAACATTATGGCGTGTATCAACATATTCATTACCTGGATTACCCAGACCTACTAATAAAAACATAATACCCACACCAATTATAATATTTAAATTATAAAATTATTCAGAATCTTTCTCTGATTCTTGTTTTGCTTCTTGTTCTGCTTCTTGTTCTTTACGAGCTTCTTCATTTTCATCTACCACTTCACCATCTACGTCATCAGCAGATACACCACGAGGTGATTTTAATGAAGCTAGTACAAAGTCACGATCTGTAATTGTTGGTGATAAACCTTCTTGTAATTTAATATTTGACATACGAACAATACCGCCGAAACGAATTTTTGATACATCAATAGTTAATTTCTCAGGTATTAGGTTAGCTATCGCCAATAATTCAACTTCACGACGAACTATTTGCAGATTACCACCCATACGAACAGCTTCGTTCTTTTCTATTCCAACATATTCAACAGGAACTGATACAGTTACTTTTGTTTTTTCTTCAACACGCATTAAATCAATATGCTGCACGCTATCTTTTACGACATGCATTTGAACATCTCTTGGTAAAACTTTTTCTTGTTTACCATCAATTTCTATATCATATACAGTGTTAAAAAATACACCTGTTGCTAACTCTTTCATTACATCTCTTGGATCAATTGATATAATAGTAGGTTCTTGCTTAGCACCGTACACTACACCTGGAACTTTTTGTTCAAGGCGAATTGCACGAGCTGCACCCTTACCTGCTCGTTCTCTTTTAGTAACTTTTAAAGTTTTTGACATTTTAATTTCCTTTCGTCAATATTACTTTTATCTTGTTTACACGCACCTCCAGGGTGGTTGCGTGGCTTGTTTAATAATACAAGCAACCAAATTAATACGACAAAAAGCAAAAATTTGCAAGTATTTTCTATTTTACATTAAACAATTCTGAAATTGAACGATTTTCTTTAATTCGCGTCATCGCTTCTGCTAATAACGGGGCAATGCTTACATGACGGATTTTTTTATTATTTCTAGCTTTTTCAGTCATTTGAATAGAATCAGTTGAAACAACTTCTTTTAACACACTATCACTTATTCTTTCCATAGCAGGACCAGAAAATACACCGTGTGATACATATGCACTGACTGAAACAGCACCGTTTTCTATTAATGCCTTGGCTGCACCGCACAATGTACCTGCACTATCTGCCATATCATCAACCAATATACATTGCTTACCTTTTACATCACCAATGACATTCATTACCTTAGAGACATTTGCCTTAGGACGGCGTTTATCAATAATTGCCAAATCTGCATTTAAATGTTTTGCAAATGCACGAGCACGAGCAACACCACCAATATCAGGTGATACTAAACATAATGGTAAAGAAGTATCTAAATTAGATTTAATATCTTTTATAAGAATAGGAATAGCAAATAAATTATCGGTTGGAACTTCAAAGAATCCTTGAATTTGATTTGCGTGTAAATCAATAGTAAGAACTCGATCAACACCTGCTGTTTCTAGCATTCTTGCAACTAATTTTGCTGTGATAGGAGTTCTAGGGCCACTTTTTCGATCTTGGCGAGCATACCCATAATAAGGAATAACAGCTGTGATTTGTTTAGCTGAACCACGACGGCAAGCATCTATTGTCACTAGTAATTCCATTAAGTTATCGTTTGTTGGAAAAGATGTAGGTTGGATTATAAAGCAATCTTCGCCACGAACATTTTCAAGTATCTCTACCCAAACTTCTTGATCTGAGAATTTTTTTATCTCTGCTTTACATAAATCAGTGTTTAAATATTTAGCAACTGATTTTGAAAGTTCTAAATTACCATTACAAGAAATTATTTTCATTATACCCTCTTAAAAACAAAATTAATCAAATTATTAGTGTTTTCTATAATTATATACGATTTAAGTCAATGTTTTTTTATATTAATCAATATAATAACTTTAACATAAATTTAAAAAAATAAAAATCATAGATAATTGACCAATTAATTAAATTATAATACTATTTGCTAATTAATCAATCTAAATTTTAGGATACCTTAATTATGTTTCAATCATTTTTTCTAAATCGTAAATGGTTTTTATGGTCTATAATTGGATCTATATTTTTAATTAGTTCAACTTGGGGAAAAGTGCAAATTGATGTAATAATAAACAAGTGGTTTGGGTCATTTTATAATTTATTACAAAAAGCTTTAACAAAACCTAATTCAGTCACAATTAATGAATATTTTGAACAAATTATGATATTTGTAAAATATGCTGGGATATATGTTATTGTCGTTATTGTAGTAGAGTTTTTCACTAGGCATTATGTGTTTAGATGGCGTCAAGCAATGAATGAGTATTATACAAAAAATTGGTTTAAATTACGCCACATTGAAGGAGCGGCACAAAGATTACAAGAAGATACTATGCGTTTTGCTCGTATAGTAGAAACTCTGGGAATAGAATTTATTCGTTCTATCCTTACATTACTAGCATTTATTCCATTGTTATTTGAATTAGGTAAAAATATTACTAAATATCCATTTTTTGGCGAAGTAACAAATGGGTTAGTTTATCTAGCCATTATATCCGCCCTTGTAGGGACAGTTTTCTTAGCAATAATCGGGATAAAACTACCAATGTTAGAATTTCATAATCAACGCGTAGAGGCGGCTTTTCGTAAAGAATTAGTTTACGGAGAAGACAATGAAAGTCGTGCAGAAGCATTAAAGTTATCTCAACTATTTAGTGATGTAAGAAAGAATTATTTCAAATTATATTTTCATTATTTATATTTTGATTTAGCAAAATGGTCATATTTACAATTTTCTGCGATGATTCCATATATTGCACTTGCACCAACAGTTATAGCAGGAACAATAACATTTGGTATTATGCAACAAATTGTAAGAGCCTTTAGTCGTGTTGAGGCATCTTTCCAATTATTAGTTTATTCGTGGTCAACAATTATTGAATTAATGTCAATTTATAAACGCCTTAAGTCATTTGAAAATCAAATGAAGTAATAAAAAAATTGCAACACCTAAAATAATAGGTGTTGCAATAAATTAATACAAAAATAATAAATTAGAATGTATAACCAAGTCCTAAATAAACAGTCCTAGTTACTGATTTACCATTCTTATAATATTTCCAAGATAAATCTAGATTTGTATTTTCAACTAACGGAAGATTATAACCTATTCTATAAGACATTGCACGACGCTTAGCCGGATTATCTGAAGTTAATAAAGTATTACCTGTTCCACTAAGACCATACATAATATCTGTTCCTTTAGTATCAACAGAAGTAGCATTTAAAGATAACATACCTTTAGCAATTTTTTTCTGTGCAGTTAAAGAAAGTTCAAGTGATTTTTCTTTGGCCGACTTTATGCTAAATATTGATGATAATGATACATCGCTATTATTTAAAGTAACATCGTCCATTTTTTTATTATTAATTGTATACTTAGCCATCGGTATAAAATCAATTCCACTCGCACTTAACTTAGTACCAACAAAAGCAGTATATGAAGTTATTGTAGCACCTTTATTACCTTTGAAAGTTTTACCTGCACGAGTATAATCAGAATCGCCACCAAAAGAAGAACTGTTTTCTTTACCATAAAGTGCTGATGTTATTGTTAAATCTAATGTAGCTGCTTGTTTAACAAGACCACCAAGATGGCTTACCGCACTACCAATTGCATTTGTTCCTGAAATACCACTATCTAAAAGGCCAAAATATTTTTTAGCTAGTGACTCAGAAGAACTTACTCTATAACCTTCTATACCTGATTCATTTACTTTACTCTTAGCCGTAGAAACAGATACTCCTCCTGCTCCGATATTGGTGGTAGTATTGACATATTTCATATTAACATCTTGACTAGTGCGACCATAAGCAACTGCACCACCCCAAAATCCCCAACTAGGCTCAACTTTAACATATTTTAACGATAAAATGTCTGCTTTTTCTTGGCCTTTTAACTCGCCGATAGCTAGTTTACTCATGCGCTCTTCATTACGACGAATATAACCCATACTAAGTTCACCGCCACCAATATTTGTTATAACACCGTTTACAGAGTAATAATTAGTTTTTCTTGTTTGATATTTATCATTCTTTACAGTTTCAACTTGATAACCAAGATCAATTTTTTTGTTTAAAGATTGATGATCGTTAAAACCTTCATCATGGGCGAAAGAAGCCAATGGTAATAACAAGCCAGATGTTATTAATACTAATTTTTTCATTTTTTTTAAACCTCCTAAAGTTTTTTTAATCAAATGATTTTATTATATATCGTGGAAAAAGTTAAAAATTATTTATAATTCTATATGCATTTATATAATGCTTTTTTATTAAGCAAAATATTTAATTGTTTTTATATATTTTTTAGAATTACACAATAGATTAAAATAACAAACAAAATCCAGATTTCATTAATAATACTAAATTTTTTATTTTTTTTAAATCCCCTATATTTTTTTAATTTTCATATGTATACAATACGATAAAAAATAAACATATTAAATACACAATAAAATCTTATACCATAATTTATTTTATAGAGCAACATACTTACTTATTCTAAGTAACTAAAAAATTAAATAACCGGAGGTATTATATCGCGGGAAATTATCTCATCAATGTTTTGCCTTTTTCGTATTAAATAAGATTTATTTCCAACTACTAAGACTTCCGCTGGATTAACTCGACTATTATAATTATTAGCCATTGTCATACCATAAGCACCTGCCGATAAAACAGCAAAATAATCACCTTTACTCATCTTAGCGATTTTACGATTTTTACATAAATAATCCCCGCTTTCACAAACCGGCCCTACTAAGTCGGCATTAATATATTCATTAATTTCATTTAGAGGTAGTATATGATGATATGAATTATATAATGTGGGACGTACTAAATCATTCATACCTACATCACATAAAATAAATGTTTTTAAATCATTTGATTTAATATTTTCAACTTTGCCAATTAAGGCACCAGCATTACCAACTAACCAGCGACCAGGTTCAAAATGTAAATCCAAATTCAAATGCCCGACTGTATCAAATACCATTTTTGCATATTCATTAACATCCGGTGCGCTATCACTAGTTTTATAACAAATTCCTAGTCCTCCGCCCAAATCAAGTCGTTTCAAATTAATATTATTCTTAATTAATTTTTCTGCAAGCTCGGCAACTTTCTTATACGAAGCAACAAACGGTTCTGCTGACATTAATTGTGAACCGATATGAATAGATATTCCCTGCGGATCAATATTTTTCATAGTAATCATTTTATCATACAATGAAATAGCTAAATCAATATCAATTCCAAATTTATCAGTCTTTTTACCTGTTGATATTTTATCGTGCGTACCAGCATCAACATTTGGGTTTATCCTTAGAGCAACAGGAGCAACTTTTCCAAGTTTTTTTGCCACATTGTTTAATTGATAAATTTCGGCTTCGGATTCGATATTGATTTGTAATATGCCAACATTTAAAGCATCAGATAATTCATCATCAGTTTTTGCAACACCAGAGAATATTATTTTTTTAGCATCAACACCCGCACTTAATGCACGATTTAATTCACCACCTGATACAATATCCATACCGCAACCAACAACAGCTAGTGATTTTAAAATAGCTTGGTTAGAATTTGCCTTCATTGCATAATGAACAGTACATTTATTATCAAATGCTTTCATAAATTGATTATAGTTATCAATAATATGATCATTATTATAAACATAAAGTGGAGTAGAGTATTGTTTTACCAATTCTTCTAACTGAATATCATTAGTCGTTAGCTTTCCATCTTTATAATTAAATACAGTTGTCGGCATTATTTGTTATTCCTTGCATTCATCAGCATTATTTGTTTTATCTAAACAAGTATTAATTTGTTTTGCATATATATCTTCACCGTCCATTTTAGCGACTTTACCGCAACCTGAAATCAATATTGCAACACAAAAAATTAATATGAGCTGTTGTAAAACAAAAAACATTTTTTGACAAGTCGATATTTTATTTATCATCAAAACGCTTCCCCTTTCAAATAATTTTTTAAGTAATAATATTGTATCGTCAAATGAAATTAAATTAAATATAATTTTTACAATTTAAATTTTAAATAAATTAATGATAAAAAATTATGCTTAATTTTTCCTGTAATAATTAATCCAGACATTAATATCATTGATATTCCTAACCAAGTTGTAAAATCAGGAATAATTCCTACTAAGAAATAATCAATTAATAATGCAGATACAATTTCAATGTACTGCAAAGGTGCTAGCTGTTGTGATGTATTATATTTATGAGATATTTGCACCAAAGCATAAAATATACCGCCCAATAAACCTAGCGGAATAATATTTTTTACAAAATCAAAGTCTGTCGGTATTGAAATTTCCCCAACTGTAAATTTTATTAACATAAGATAAAAAATAACACTAAATGATGCACTAAATAATTGTGTTTCATATGGATTAACTTTTTTGTATTTATGACTAATAATTAACATTGCTGAAAAACTTACCGCACCAATTAATGAATATAATGCCCCTACATTAAAATCATCACTAGCAGGACGAACAATAATTAATGTTCCTATCAAACCAAAAATACATGCAATAATGTTATTTTTTGATATTGGTTGTTTTAAAATAACAGCACTAGATATAATTGTAAGCAAAGGTGCTGTAAATAATATGGATAAAGCAATTGATATAGATGTATATTTCAAAGATTCGTAAAACCCAATCGTTAAACCAATCCAAGATACCGCCATTATCATTTTTGGAATTAAATCTCGTGTGAATGTAATCAGCATAGGTAGTTTCATATACAACATAATCAAAATAATTAATAATGTTTGAATAAAAAATCTACCTAGGCCAATTTCATATAAATCATAACTATGTTTTAACAGAATTTGTGCAAAATAATCACAAAATGGTAGTCCAATCATAGATGTTAAAAAATATAAATAACCTTTATTCATTATTCTTTAACTTTCTTGATTTTACATTTAAGTGCGTATTTTTACACTTCTGCCATTAATGATGCGTTACCGCCTGATGCCGTTGTATCAATAGACACAGTTTTTTCTTCACAAAACTTCAATAGATAGTGCGGGCCACCTGCTTTAAATCCAGTTCCTGATTTACCAGTTCCACCAAATGGTTGTTGTCCAACCATCGCACCAATTTGATTTCTGTTGACATAAGCATTACCAACTTTCATCTTGCCAACAACATAATCAACAGTACTATCGATTCGGCTATGGATACCAAATGTTAATCCGTAACCTGTTCCGTTAATTTCATCAATTACATCGTCTAGTTTTTCTTTTTTCCAACGAACAATATGTAATATTGGGCCAAACACTTCTCGCTCTAAGACATTAACATTAGGTATTTCATACATTGCAGGGGCAAAGAAAGTACCATCTTTACACTCATCAGGCAATTCAGCTTGTCCAACTTTTTTGTATTTTTTATCCATTTTAGTTTGGTGTTTTTTCAATACTTCCAATGATTTTTCATCAATTACAGGACCAACATCAGTTGCCGGATTCATTGGGTCACCAATTGATAATTCATCCATTGCACCAGATATCATTTTAATCAAGTTGTCAGCAACTTCATCTTGTACATACAATAAACGAGTTGCAGAACATCTTTGTCCCGCTGATTGGAATGCACCATTTACGATATCTTTTGTTGCTTGTTCCAATAATGCAGATGAGTCAACAATCATAGCATTTTGTCCACCAGTTTCAGCAATAAATGGAATTATTCCATCTGTACGCTTAGCTAATGTCATATTTATATGTTGAGCTGTTTCTGTTGAACCTGTGAAAGACACACCAGCTATTTCAGTTCGCTCTAATAATGTATCACCTATCATTCTACCTTCACCAATTAACAATGCAATAGCATCTTTTGGCAATCCTGCTTCTAACAATACTTTAATTGTTTCATAAGCAATTAATGAAGTAGTCTCAGCAGGTTTAGCAATAACTGTGTTACCTACTGATAAGGCACCTGCAATTTGACCTAAGAATATTGCAAATGGGAAATTCCAAGGAGATATACATAAGAACACACCACGACCTGATAATTGATATGTATTTGATTCACCGGTTGGACCTGGTAATTCTCTTTGTTTTAATAATTGTTGTGATTGTTTTGAATAATATCTTAGGAAGTCGACACCTTCACGAACTTCAGCGATACAATCATTCAATGTTTTTCCTGCTTCTAAAGATAATATTTTTATGAAATCAGCCATTCTTTTTTCAAATATATCTGCTGATTTTTCAAGAATCTTTGATCGCTTAGCACAATCCATATTATCCCATTTTTCGAATCCAGATGAAACTGATTCTAAGGCATCTAAACACTGTTTTTTATTTATAAAATGTGATTTTGCAATTTTATTTTTAGTATTTTGTGGACTTACAATATTGAGAGTCTTACTGCTTACATTTTTACCATTAATAATACTATAAGCATCTTTACCTAAGTTATATTTATCCATGTCTTTTATTAATTTTTTAACTTCTTTAATATTAGTCATATCAATTCCTTTTGAATTATCTCGCCATAAATCTTCTTCGTTTGGCAAATTGTTTATATCTTTTGCATATTGCACTTTTGGGTGTTTAGTGAATTTATTTTTCTTCGCTAACGCCATTGGTGATTTCACCATATCCTTGATTGGAATATCGTCATCAAATATGTTCTTTACAAATGAACTATTTGCACCGTTTTCTAGTAATCTACGAACTAGATAAGGTAATAAGTCTCTGTGTACACCAACAGGTGCATAGATTCTTGTTGGTATATCGTATGCACCTTCTGTGATTAAGTGATACATATAATCACCCATACCATGTAATTTTTGGAATTCATATTTTACATCTGGATATGATTTAGCAATTTCTATAACTGTTGCAACTGACAATGCATTATGCGTTGCAAAACAAGAATATATATTTTCGTTATATTCAAATAATTTCTTTGAACAAGCTACATATGACACATCTGAGTGTTCTTTGCGAGTAAACACAGGGAAATCATCAAGACCCATTTCGTGTGCGATTTTTATCTCTGTATCCCAATATGCACCTTTTACTAATCGTACCATAATTTTACGATTATTTTTAACACACATATCATTTAAATCATCAATTACAAATGACGCTCGTTTACCATAAGTTTGAACAACAAATCCTAAGCCATCCCAATCAGCTAAATCTTTGTGAGATAATAATTCTTTGATAATTTCTAGAGAAATTTCTGTTCTATCCATTTCTTCTGCATCGATAAATAAACTAATATTATTTTTCTTAGCTAGTTTACAAAGCTCAATCATTTTTGGAACTATTTCTTGCATAACGCGTTCGTATTCAAATAATTCATATCTAGGGTGGATAGCAGATATTTTTACAGATATTCCTGCTCTATCGTGAACGGTTCTACCTTTTGTTTTACTGCCTATTGTTTTAATAGCATCTAAATAATCTTTATAATATCTAATACTATCATCTTGTGTAACGGCACCTTCACCTAACATATCGTAAGAATATCGGTATCCCTTTTTTTCAAGTTTAATAGAATTTTTAAGAGCTTCGTCAATTGATTGGCCAAGAACAAATTCTTTACCCAATATTTTCATCATTTGACCTATAGTATTACGAATAACAGGTAAAGAAGTATTTTTTATTAAATTAGATAAAACACTAGTCCAACCATCTTCATCAAGTTTTAATATTTTACCGGTTAGAACTAGTCCATAAGTAGAAGCATTTACAAACCATTTTTCACCCTTACCTATATGGGACTGAAAATCACCGCTTTGTAATTTATCTTTAATTAGTTTATTAGCTGTAAAGTTATCAGGAACTCTTAATAAGCTTTCAGCCAAGCACATTAAAATTATACCTTCTTTATCAGATAATGCATATTCTTGCATCAACGACTGAACCACTGAAAGTGCAGATTTACTTTTACGAACATTAGAAATTAAATCAAGACTGATTTTTTCAATAGATTTTTCTTGAGACTTACTAAATGAAGCTATTTTATATAATTCAGAAACAATTTTTTCTTCTGAAATTGTCTGATACTCACGCATTTTTCGACGAATTTTATTATCAGTAATTTTTTCTATATCTAACATAATCCACTTTCCTATTATCTAACAAATAAAATTTTAATTTAAAAAAGCTATATAGCACTAATATACCAATATTACAAATTAATTTATTTCTTATTTTATAAATATTAAAAATTTTGTTATATTTATAACACAATATATAACAAGTATATACAAATTAATCAATAAATACAAGGGATAGCATATCTATGAAATCACTACTAGATAAGTCTTTAATAAAAAAAAATGGGAATATTCAAAAGATTATTGACGGTGTTATTTGTGCACCAAAACCACAATCTTTATCACAACAATATTTATGGCAATCTCTAATCAATGAAAAAATTGATAATAAAACAGCTAAAAAATTAAATGACGAACTAGATATTTTAAGAAAAAAATATGATTGTGGACTAATCGATGGTCCTGTACCATCATCACGCAAAGAATTAGTTTTAAAAGAATTAGATAACCTAAAAATTGATGCCTATATTGTTACAATAACTGATGAATTCCAAAGCGAATATATGCCTGATACAGCCCGCAGATTATATTGGTTAACTGGTTTTTCAGGTTCAGCAGGATTTGCTGTGATTGGTAAAACAAAATCTGCTATTTTTTCAGACGGAAGATATACCGTTCAAATGGCCGAACAAGTAGATACTAATGATTACGAATTATGTCATTCAGTTAAAGACCCTTTGGAAAAATGGGTTAACTCATCATATCAAAAAGGAAGTCGTATTGGATTTAATTCAACGACTATGTCCGATAAAAAAGCTAGGTTGATAAAAGACAAGCTAAAAAATATTGGTGTTGAGTTAGTACCAATTAACAAAGACCCTATTGATACTGTATGGAAAAATAAACCTGAACGCCCAATTTCACCTATTCAAAAACACCCAATTAAATATGCTGGTGCTTCAACAAATGAAAAATATAAAAAATTAAAAAATATCCTAAAAAACAATAATGCTGATATAGCTATTTCTTGCCTGCCTGATTGTTTATGTTGGTTGTTCAATATTCGCGCCGGAGATGTACCATCTACGCCTTTTGTACAAGGTTATATGGCTATCACAAATGATGAAATACATTTATTTATAGATTTGTTAAAGCTTCCTAGTGATTTAAAATTGCCTGCCAAAATTCATTGTTTTGATAATTTTTATGAATTCTTAAATACATTATCAGGTAAAACAGTATTATTAGATTCAGAAACTGCACCGTATAAAGCGGGGCAAATCCTAAGAGAGGTCGGAGCAATTATCATAGATAAGATTGATATTTGTTTAATTCCAAAATCCTGTAAAAACGAAGTTGAAATTGCCGGTGCTAGACAAGCCCATATCGTTGATGGTGTTGCAATGGTTAAATTTTTATACTGGATAGATAAAAATGTTAAAAGCGGAAAATTAACTGAATTATCTTGTGCTAAAAAATTAAACGAGATTCGCTTTGAGCATACTGATATGCGTGATTTATCATTTTATCCAATATCTGCATTTGGTTCTAATGGGGCAATATGTCATTATCGTGTAACAGAAAAAACTTCCAAGCCAATAACAATGAATGATTTATACTTGATTGATTCAGGCGGACAGTATGAATATGGTACAACTGACATTACGCGAACAATTGCAATTGGTAAAATTAATAGTGAACAGCGTGATAGATTTACTCGTGTTTTAAAAGGTTTAATTGCATTACATAAAATTAAATTTCCAGATGGTAGTTCAGGTATGAATCTAGATATTATAGCAAGACAATTTTTATATGAAGGTGGTTTTAATTTTGAACACGGTACGGGTCACGGTGTTGGTAGTTATTTATCTGTTCACGAAGGGCCTGCTCAAATTTCAACGCGATCTAATTCGGTGCATTTAAAATCTGGAATGATATTTTCAAACGAGCCGGGGTATTATAAAAATGGCGAATATGGAATAAGAATTGAAAACTTATTTGTTGTTACCCAACCTGATACATCTTGTGAAACACCTATGATGGGGTTTGAAAATCTTACTTGGTGTCCTATTGATAAAAAAGCTATTGATGTTTCAATGTTACAGGTTGAAGAACGAAAATGGTTAAATGATTATCATAAAACTACATTTGAAAAATTATCGCCACATATTGATGATGTTGATATTTTAAATTGGTTGAAAAATGCAACACAAGAAATTTAATAAGATAATAAACTTAAAATACTAATTCTTAAAATAACTAATAAAGTTTTTAAATATTCAAATGTTAAAACAAATAATGTGCCTGGATATGAATACCAACTTTTAATTTTAATATTATTGTTGTTAACTGGGTATGGTATTATCTTAATATTTGGCAATCTATGCCTAACCTCGTACATTGAACGGGGCATATGAAATTTGCTAGTTATCAAATAAATTGATTTATAATTATTTTTTTTAATAAAATTAGCAACCTCTATAGCATTATCGAAAGTTGTTTTAGCTTGATATCCTAATATTATATTAGAATCATCATATTTGTTAAATGAGTTATTTTTTACAAAATTTAACAATTTTTTAATAGCCACTGATTTATGAACACCTGATATAAACAATTTTTCTACTTTTTTATCATTAAGTATTTCAATACCTTTTTCAATTCTTCCTGACCCACCGGTTAAAACAACAGCAACATCAGCGGAAATTAATTTAGGTTGTTCATACTTATTTATCGTATCAACAAAACCAGCTAGTCCAAAAAGAAAAGCAACTAATAATATTAGACAAAAATAAAATAATTTACGCATATAACAACATTAAAATTCGATATTAAAAAATCTTTTTATTAAAGTTAATTTTACCGTAATTATACTAACTAAAAAGCTTAATATAACTACAACAGGAATTACTCCAAAAATTAACAACCAATCATAAAAATGAAGTTCAAAATCAAAATTGTTAAAATATAAAATTGAATTTATTGATAACAACGCAACAAAAAATCCACACAATGATGATTTAATTACAACACTCAATGCATAGGAAACAAACTCCTTGGCAATAAAACTATCCATAGCACCCATTAACATTAACATATTTAATGTTTTTACATTCATCAACATTAATGCCCTTGTAAGGGTAACGGAAATAATCATACAACTAATTATGATTAATAAAACTATTGTATAAACTAGGCCATTGATTGTGTTAACTATTGAATTAACTCTATCACGCCAATCAGAAAAATCATCAACAATAATACTATCTGATATTTGTCCTAGTTGTGCTTTCAAAGAAACCGTATCAATTTGCAAATCATCAATTAATTTTACATCAATTATTCTTGGTATTGGAAATTCTACATTCCTAAGCCCACCGCCAAACCAAGGCAATAACATTTCAATTACTTCATCATTAGGTATTAAATTAACATCTTGTACACCATAATGCTGATTTAGAATTGTTATAGTCCTAGAAATTATATCATCATTTTGTTCACTATCTAAATTAGCATCTGGAATAATCTGAACTGTCATAGAGTTATTGATCCCGTCTGTCCATTTACTACCTATTTCATCAACGATATGTGCCACTGAAATAAATAAAACAGATAAAAAGACCATAAACCCGATTAATAAGGGTATAAATTTTGAAAAACTATTATTTTCTAGTTTAATTACAGAGCTTGACATTTTAAACCTATTAACATTTTTATTTTTCTAAAAACACACTATTATTTTCTATTACTAATTTAGGGTAATTTTTAGATTTAACTAAATTTTCATTGTGTGTTGCCATAATTATTGTTGTGCCCCTTTTATGTAACTGTTCGAACAATGAAAAAATTTTTTTTGCTGATACTTCATCAACTGAACCTGTCGGTTCATCAGCTAATATAATCTTTGGATTGGTAATAACAGAACGCGCAATAGATAACCTTTGTTGTTGTCCACCCGATAATATATCAGGATAAGAATCTATGTATTGTTTCAAACCAACCCATTTAACAATTTGTGTGACTTTGCGAACAATTGTTTCTTCACTATCACCTTTTATTCTAAGAGGTAATGCCAAATTATCAAAAACATTCAAATGTTTTAATAACTTATAATCTTGAAAAACGACTGAAATATTTTGACGGATAAGAGCAATTTCATTCCTAGAATATGAATCAACATCTTTGTCAAACATAAATAAATTACCATCTGTAATACGGTTACCAATGTACATTAATTTTAACAAACTTGTTTTACCCGCACCTGATTTACCAGTAAGAAAATAAAAGCCACCCTGTTTTATATCTATGTTCACATTGTTTAATATAGAATTTGAAATTCCGTAACCAAACTTAACATTATGAAATCTAATTATTGATTTTTCTAAAATAGTCATTTAACAAATATAAATAATTATGCTATAAATAACAAGACTACATTTAAATATTTTTTTGGATATAATATGCTCAAAATAACTTGCCCGTCTTGTCAAACAAAATACCAAGATAGTGAAAAATCAATTGCTATGGGTGATAGTGTTAAATGTTGTGTTTGTACTTATAACTGGATAATATCGGCTAGAAATTCAGTTTATAATGAAATTGATGACATTTTAAATTTTACTAAACCAAATAATACAAAACAAAAGAAACAATCTTTTTCAAATATCAGTTTTATGATATCGTCAGTAGTCTTATTATTTTCAGTTATTATATTAGCAAAAGATAGCATAGCAAAAACTTTTCCAGCGACACAAGATATTTATTACAATTTAGGTTTAATGAATCATCAAAAAATTAATGATAATGTTTTATTAATTTTAACCAGTAATAATCAAAAAAAATCTGCAAAAAACTCTATGGTTTTAAAAGGAATAATTCATAACAAACTAAATAATACCTTAAAGAAACCAACAATATTAGTAGAATTATTAAACAACAAAGGTAATTTAATTGAAAATCACCACATCAAACTCGATTTAGATTTGGCTATAAATCAATCAGAAGTATTTCGTATAGTAATACAAAACCCAACCCTAGGTACTGCATCTATTAAACTAAAATATATTAAATAAAAAATATTATCTATCTTGATTTTATTAATTATTTAATGTTAAATATACTCTCAAATAACAGTATTTAAAATTGATTGAGGATAATATGGCAGGTCATTCCAAATGGGCAAATATTCAACACCGAAAAGGTGCCCAAGATAAAAAAAGAGCTGGTTTATTCGCTAAACTTGCAAAAGAAATATATGTAGCAGCAAAAATGGGTGGAGGCGATATTGACTCAAATCCCAGATTAAGATTAGCCGTAACAACTGCCCGCGGGCAATCAATGCCTAAGGACAATATTGAAAGAGCAATCAAAAAAGGTACCGGTGAGGGTAACGAAGGTGCAAACTTTGAAGAAATTCGTTATGAAGGATATGGAAACGATGGAATAGCTGTAATAGTTGAAACTATGACTGATAATCGTAACCGCACTGCATCAGAAATTCGTTCTACATTTACAAAATATGGTGGTAATCTCGGGGAAACTGGTTCCGTTTCATTTAGTTTTAATCAATTAGGGGAAATAACACTAGATAGTTCAGTTGCAGACGAAGAAACAATGCTCGAAGCAATAATGGAAGCCGGCGCAACAGATATGGAACAAGAAGGTGATGTATATATTATATATTGCGAAATGACTGAATTACACAATGTTTCAACTGCTTTAAATAATAAATTTGGTGAAATCAAATCAGCAAAAATAATTTGGCAACCAACAAATACCGTTGAACTTGATCTGGAACAAGCAAAAAAAGTTATTAAGCTTGTTGATGTCCTAGAATGCCTAGACGATGTGCAATCTGTATATACAAATATGGATGTGTCAGATGAAATTGCAGAGCAATTATAATAAGAATAAGGAGAGTTTATGAGTAAAATTATTGATGGTAAAGCATTAGCAAAAAGCCTAAGGCAAGATATTAAAAGTGCTGTAAATGAAATAAAATCAGAATATAATTATACCCCCGCTCTGGCCGTAGTATTGGTGGGTGAAAACCCTGCCTCAAAAGTATATGTCAATTCAAAAGCAAAGCAGACTGTTGAATGTGGTATGGAATCTTTTGAATTTAAATTACCGGCTGACACTAGTGAACAAGATGTTCTTGCAAAAGTAGAAGAATTGAATAATGACCCGAAAGTTCACGGTATCTTAGTTCAATTACCATTGCCAAAACATATTAATGAAGAAAAAATAATAAATGCAATCGCTGTGGAAAAAGATGTAGATGGTTTCCAAATTATTAACTCTGGACAACTAGCAACAGGAACAGGAAGCCCATTAATAGCGTGTACTCCATATGGGTGTCTGATGATGTTACAAGATAAATACGGCAAAGATTTATCAGGTTTAAATGCGGTTGTAATTGGTCGTTCAAATATTGTTGGAAAACCAATGGCACAATTATTGCTTGATGCAAATGCAACTATTACAATTGTGCATTCAAGAACAAAAAACATAGAAGAAATAACAAAACAAGCCGACATAGTAGTTGCAGCAGTAGGTAGACCAGAAATGGTAAAAGCTAGCTGGATTAAACAAGGTGCTACAATAATCGATGTTGGTATTAACCGTATCGAAGTAGACGGAAAAGGTAAACTTGTCGGTGATGTTGATTTCGCTGATGTAGAGCCTGTGGCAGGAGCAATCACACCTGTACCAGGTGGAGTTGGGCCGATGACTATTGCTGTGTTATTACATAATTCAATAGTTGCATCTTGTCGTCAAAACAACAAGCCTGTTCCTAAGATACTAGATAGATACAACAGATTTTAATATCTCGAAATTAATAATATTGATATATTTTACCAAGTATATTTTATACCTGACCAAATAGTACGGCCTTGTGAATTACTTGAATCAATAGAAAAATTATCATCTTGTTTTTTATTAAACACATTTATCACATCAAGTGTTAATGCTAAGCCCTTAGCATCCTTTGGACTATAAATCAAATGTAAATCAAGATTTATATCACTATCAAATTTAGTTTTCTTATACTCATATGTTGGGCCAGTAAAATTACCACAAGCCGACTCATTACTACCACAATTAAATGATTTTTTTGTATAACCATCATAACTAGATCTATAATGTATTGTATTACCAAATATTAAATTATACTTAGGAATATAAAAGTTTATATTCGCAGAACCACGAATTGGGCGAGAGTGATTTAATGCAGGCATATCATTAGTATTTATTAATTTACCATCAAAAATAATCTTTTTCCTAAAAATTTCTGGAATTATTTTATTCGATAACGAGTTATAATTTCTCGTAGATTTAGAATGAGATGTTTCCACATTCCAAGACATCAAAATTCCTTCTGAAACGATAATTGGTTTTAATCCATTCGCTTTGAAACTAAGAGTATGGCCTTTTGATTTACCTTTGTTATTTACTACATATCTACCATTTGCACCTTTTGTTTTTGCAAATTGTTTTTTACCGTGTCTATATACACCTTGTAATGTAAATTCAACATTACCAATAGATTTTGTCATACCAAGATTCAATTCATCAGAATAAGGTGTTTCCAACTTTTTAAAATCAGTAAGAGAAGAACTTACACCTGTTAACCATCTAATAGGTTTTATTCTTGCATATCGAGTATTAGCAGAAATATTATCATTTAATACATAAGATAAAATGTTCGATGAATAATAACGATTTACACCACCGAATATACGAGTTGTATTATCATATGTATATACACTAGATAATCTAGGAGCGATATTATTATTCTTTAATAATGATGTACGATCAAACCTTAAACCAACAGTAGTTTCAAGTTTACCCATAGTCATTTTATCTTGAACATAAGCAGATAAAGCATTATCCTTTACATTAATTTTCTTAGCTTTATAAACAGTTTTATTAGTCAAAAATTGTTCTCTTACAATACAAGACGGATCATTAGGTACACAACGACCTTTCCAAAAAGCAGAAGATTCTGAATATTTTGCATTATTTTTATCAATTTTATATAAATTAGTAGATCTTCTTGACCTCTTTAATTTAGCCATTTTAGCATTAAATCTTTTTGATTTTTTCATTCTAATAGCAGATCTTATGGTTTTAATATTAATATAAGTGTTTTCTGAAATATAATACAATGATGTATCTTTATCACGATTAAACTGGGCATCAGCAATATCTAGACCCCAACCGAACGATAATTCGTGTTTAATACCTTTCTTATTGAAAGAAGGAGCTGAGTAATCTTGTTTTAAAGTAATAGTTTGCTTCTTGGTATTCCACGCACCATAACCACCTTCATTAGAATATGCACCTGAACCCCAGTTTTTAGAACCGTGTTTCTGCCAAGCGAAATAATTATCGGCATCATATTTTACTTTTTTATTACTTGATGAAAAACCAATTTTCGTAGTTACTGCATAATCTTTTACTTTATGTTTTAATTCACCATAAATATGATATTCACCGCCTTTAACAGTATAATCACTATTTTTAATTTTTTCCTTTAACATTCTTGCAGTATTTGTTGAATACTTAGCTGTTAATTTAAATTCTCGGCCTTTATCTGTTTTATAAATACCTTTCGTAATATAATTATTAGAAATTTTATTTTGATGTCTTTTTCCGATTATATCGTTATCATATTCAGCTGTTGACTCTTTATGATTAATTACACCTAAAAATGAATATTTACGATTTACCGGTTTATTATACGATGCCGTAACATCTTTTTTAAATGTTTTAGATGATACATAAACGTTTGTTTTAAGCGTTTTTTTAGTATATAAAGGGTCAACTTTAAGTTTTTGATCTTTATCTACCGTATAAATACTTTTTGATATATAATTATTATCAACCATATTTTGGTTTTTATTGATAATTATATTTTTATCATATTTTTTCTGTGATTTTTCTTTTTTGGTGAAACTTCCAGAATCAGAAGAATCATTTTTTAAAAGTTCAGGAATTTTAACATCTTGTTGAGAAAATACATGTTTATCCTTATCCGTAATTTGACTATAATTACGAATTTGGGTACTTTCCGATTGAATTGATGCCATTACCGGTAAGATAGAACCTGTTAATACTATCATCGATAATAAATATTTATTGAACATAAAAACTCAACACTCCTAAATAATAACTTTAAATAAATACTAAAATAATAATTCTGTTTTTTTGTGATTTAACTTATATCTATTCTTAAAACAGAATTTGTTAATATTATCGTTAGTACAAAATGTTTATTAAAAAATAAACCCTAATGCTTCCAAGCAATAACTTTAAATAAATACTAAATTACTAATTCTGCTTTTTTAAAAATTTTTTATTTTTTTATTGTCTATTAAAACAGAACAGCTAATACTAAATGTTTATAAAAATAAACTCTAATGCTCCTAAGCAACAATCTTAATAAATACTAAAACAATGCTTTCAAAAAACAACTTTAAATAAATACTAAAACTTACCTATATAATAACCTTTAATAGTAATTATGTCAAGGAAACCCTAGCTTTTCCGCGGATTAAGCTATGTAAAAACACTTATAAATTCAACGAAAAATGAGTAAATACATATTTTAATAAGTATTAACCATTAAGTATTGATTATTAGTTGTTTATTTGGTGTAATTTTTGAAATAATGGGAAATTTAAATATTTTAAATATATTAAGAAATTATTTGTTATTCAACCCACGATTGCGTAATAAATGGTCAGCTAGAACTATAGCCATCATTGCCTCTCCGACTGGAACGGCACGAATACCAACGCAAGGATCGTGGCGACCTTTTGTACTAATTGTAGTTTCTTTACCGGTTTTGGTTATTGATTTTTTAGGAGTTAATATTGAACTAGTTGGTTTTACTGCAAATCTTACTACTATGTCTTGTCCTGTTGAAATTCCGCCTAATATTCCACCTGCATTATTTGATGTAAATACCTTGCCAGTACGAATTTCATCGGCATTTTGTTCACCTGTTAAAAAAGCACTTTCAAAGCCTGCACCAATTTCAACACCCTTTACCGCATTAATTGACATAAAAGCTTTTGCTAAATCAGCATCTAGTTTATCGTATACCGGCTCCCCTAAGCCAGCAGGAATGCCACTTGCGTGTATTTCTATGACTGCACCAACAGATGAGCCATTTTTACGAACATCTTTTAAATACTTATCCCATTCAACAGCTGTTTTTTTTGATGGGCAAAAAAAGTCATTTTTTTCAACTTCATCCCAAGACCATTTATCATCGATTAGAGCAATTTCACCCATTTGAACCATTGCTCCACGAATTTTTACATTTGAATCTAAAAATGTTTTTAATATTTTATTAGCAATGGCACCAACAGCAACACGACAAGCAGTTTCCCTTGCCGAAGAACGCCCACCGCCTCTTGGATCGCGAATTCCATATTTTTCCATATATGTAAAATCAGCGTGTCCTGGACGAAATGTTTTTTCAATTTCTGAATAATCTTTTGATCTTTGGTCTTTGTTTTCAATTATCATTGATAAAGGCGTGCCAGTAGTTTTTCCTTGGTAAACACCAGACATTATTTTTACAATATCATCTTCTTTGCGTTGTGTTGTATGTTTTGAATTACCTGGTTTGCGTTTATCAAGAAATGGTTGAATATCATCTTCGGATAATTTTATAAGGCTAGGAACACCATCAACAACAACCCCGATGGCTAGACCATGTGATTCACCCCAAGATGTAAACCTGAATAAATCACCAAAAGAATTTCCCGCCATAACCTGTTAGTCCTTTAAAAATATAATTTATTTTTTATCAGCTATGGTTTGTAATACTTTTGCTAGTTCGCCGGCATTGTCCAATTTGGGCATACCAACCATATTATAACCACCATCAACATAATGTAATTCACCGCTAACACCACTTGATAAATCACTTAATAGGTAAAGAGCAGATTTACCAATATCCCAAATATCCATATTACGACCTAGTGGAGCGCCTAATTCATTCCACCTTAACATTGTACGGAAATCACCGATGCCGGATGCAGCAAGTGTTCTAATTGGGCCTGCTGATAGTGAATTAACACGAATACCTTTATCGCCCATATCAACAGCTAAATAACGAACCGAAGCTTCCAACGCAGCTTTTGCAACACCCATTACATTATAATTTGGAACATATTTTTCTGAACCCAGATATGAAAGAGTAACAGCAGAACCGCCTTCGTTCATCATTTTATAAGCACGATTACAAACAGCGGTAAAACTAAAACAAGAAATATCCATAGTAGTAAGGAAATTATCACGAGTTGTGTTTAAGTACTTGCCTTGTAATTCTTCTTTATTTGAAAATCCAATTGCGTGAACAAGGAAATCAATATTACCCATTTCGGATTCAATCGCATCAAACGCCTTGTCTATACTTTCTTGGTTTGTCACATCACATTCTTGTATTGTTTTAACACAACCTAACTCATCAACTAATGGTTTAATTCGTTTCAACAAAGCATCACCTTGATATGTAAGAGCAATTTGTGCGCCCTGTTCAGCAAGAGTTTTTGCAATTCCCCACGCAATAGATTTATCATTCGCTAAACCCATAACTACACCGCGCTTACCATTCATTAATCCAGTCATTATTATGCTCCTATTATTTTGTATAGACTTAATCGTTAATATAAACAAAATAGACAAAAAAATCTATGCTAATTTTTAATTTTTATGTTACAATAAATCATCGTCATACAAAGAGGTAAAAGATGGTTTTAATATTTTCATTATTATTTTGGTTAATTGATTTATACACATATATAATATTTGCTTCTGTTATCATTTCTTGGTTACTAGCATTTGGTATTTTAAAAATGAGCAATAATATTATTTACAGAATTGTGATGGTTATCACAGGTTTAACGCAACCTATATTTGATGTTGTTAGGGCAGTTGTTCCAAGTTTGTTTGGTTTAGATTTTTCTCCGGTTATTATATTATTGGCATTACAAGGAATAAAAATTGCTCTTATACAACTAGCTATAAGTATGATGTATTAAATAAAAAATCATAAATTCACATAATAAAAAATAAATAAAGGGGGAATATGGATAATCGTGATGGTTACATTTGGGTAAATGGGGAAATGGTAAACTGGCGCGATGCAAAGGTGCATCCTCTAACGCACGGTTTACATTATGCATCTTCTGTTTTCGAAGGCGAGCGAGCATACAACGGTAAAATATTTAAATCAAAAGAACACTCTCAACGATTACTTGATAGTGCAAAAATACTTGATTTTGATATACCTTATTCTATTGATGAACTAGAAAAAGCAAAATACGAAGTAATGAAGGCTAATAATTTAAAAAATTGCTACATTCGTCCATTTGCGTTCTTAGGCTGTGAAATGGGTCTGCAAGGCACAGGAGTTCCTGTAAATACAGTTATAAGTGCTTGGGAATGGGGTGCTTATTTCGGTGGAGAT
This sequence comes from Alphaproteobacteria bacterium, assembly GCA_029250225.1. Classification (GTDB taxonomy): domain Bacteria; phylum Pseudomonadota; class Alphaproteobacteria; order JAQWUY01; family JAQWUY01; genus JAQWUY01. The sequence goes on from JAQWUY010000018.1 coordinate 42,231, forward strand.
AAAATGAAAGGTCTAAACTTCAATATTGCAGAATATCGTCGCCCTGACCCTAAAACTGCACCAAGCAAGGCCAAAGCTGCGGGTCTATATATGATTTGCACAATATCTAAGAACAAGGCCACATCCGAAGGATATGATGATTCATTAATGCTTGATTATCGTGGTTACATATCAGAAGCAACCGCTGCAAATATATTCTTTTTTATGAAAGATGGAAAATTACATACACCAAAACCTGATTGTTTCCTTAATGGTATTACAAGACAAACTGTAATTCAACTAGCAAAAAAGGTCGGCATAGATGTAGTAGAACGCCACATTGAATTAGATGAATTAAAAAATGTTGTTGAGTGTTTCGTAACAGGAACAGCAGCCGAGGTAATGCCGGTAAGACAAATTGACAATAAATATAAATTCACACCAGGAAAATTATGTGAAAAAATGATTAATGAATATGATAAAGCGGTTGGGAAAATATAATGGTAGCCAAAGCAATAGTCCTTATTTTTATAATATTAATAATAATTTTAGCATTTAAAAAATTAGTAGAACCAAAAACAAATTCACATAAAAAAGATGATGATATTGTTGATCTAGAAAAAGATAAAGACGGTAAATATTCAGCAAAAGACAAAAAAAATAAGAAATAACTATTATACGATTAATATTTAGTAGTATATAATTTTAAAGTATCTTCGTGTTTTTTGTAATCAGGCATAACAAGTGCGACAGCATCCCAAAATGGTTTTTGATGGTGTGGGTGTTTTTGATGGCATAATTCGTGAACTATAACATAATCAATGCAATCAAGAGGCGTTTTAATAAGGGCAATATTTAAATTCATATTACCATTATTTGACATTGATCCCCAACGGGTTTTCATTTGTTTAATAACCAATTGTGTTTTTTCACTTGCACCATCAACCTTTGGTATCCAGTAATTCATTCTTTCGAAAAATACCTTCCTAGCTTGTTTTCTATAAAATGATTTAATTGATAGCTCCATATCTATTTCATTTTTACCTAATACATAAAACATATTGTCTTCTATGATAACATCTGTGCTTTGTTCATTTTTTCGTATTATGTTGTAACTATCACCTAAATATTTTACTAATCCTTTTTTTCTTAAATTATTTCCCGAATTTAAGTTACGATTTTTTTGTAAATCTATCTTGTTCATTATCCAAACAATATTATCATCAGCAATCTTTTTTAGAGTTTTTTTAAGAGCATATTTTGTACTATATATTGTTATGTCACAATCTTGACTAATAGATATAGAAATATTTTTTCTAGTCGTTCTTTTAACAATACAATCATATGTATTATCATTATGTTGTATCGTAATAATCTCTGATTGTTGTGTATTTTTAAACATAAAAGGATAATACCATATTATATAAAGTAAAAAACCAATAAAACCGAGCTTTTATTCATTATTTTTTTTGATTGCTTTAATTTCAAGCTTTTGAACCAACGAATTCATCAATCATATATACACCTTGACCTTGTGTACCGATAATTTTTATTTTACCAACTATCTCTACTGCCAAAGCTTCTTCTTCTCTTTGTTCATCAATGAACCATTGCAAGAATGAAAAAGTTGTTAGATCTTTTTGTTCCCAAACTTCGTGTGTAATTTTATGAATTGAATCGGTAACATCTTTCTCTTCTTTATAAACAATGTCAAATAATTCTTTCACATCTTTATAATTTGTTTTAGGAGAAGGAATTTCACCAAGTTTTGGTTGCCTAGAACGCTCTAAAATATAGTCAAATATTTTACGCATATGTTCTTTTTCTTCTTCTGCGTGTTTATAAAGAAATTTTGCACAACCAGTTAGATCCTGATCTTCCGCCCAAGCACCCATTTGTAAATAAGTATTTGAAGCTTGAAATTCACGGTTCATTTGTTTGTTTAATAGATCATATACTTTTTTATCTAATCTCATTCTTATTACCCCCTTATATTCGATATACTATAATTACAGTATAACATTAAAAAGATAATATTGCCGTTAAAAAAATTACTGTAAAAACAATTACTTATGATAAAAAAGAACTAATATTAGATGATTTAAGAGATTTTAATAAGAATTTAGTAACTGAAATATATCATCTTGTAATTCATTATTAGAAGCAATAATCCATTTTGATTGTTGTTCGTTTCCTTCACACTTGTAAGTGCGATTTTTTTCGTCAAACACAAATCCGCCAGCTTCACGAATCATCAAAATTCCACCTTCAATATCCCAAGGATTAAGTCCATATTCGAAGAATCCCTCGTAACGACCTGATGCCACATATGCTAAATCTAGGGTTGCCGCACCAAATCTGCGTACACCGGCAGTTTTTGCCATTACACGAGATAATCTTTTTAAATATTCTTCGTGTTTATTTTCATTAATGCCTAGGAAAGGAATTCCAGTCGCTAATACGGATTCTGATAATTTTTTTCTTGCTGAAACTCTTAGTCTTTGATTATTTAAGTATGCTCCGCTACCTTTTTCTGCATAAAACAATTCATCTTTTATTGGATCGTATGTAACACATAATTGAGTTTCACCCATATACTGATATGAGATATGAATTGCCCAATGTGGTAATCCGTGCAAGAAATTTGTTGTGCCATCTAACGGATCAACTACAAATCGGTGTGGACTATCAATATTATTAGAACCGCTTTCTTCGCCTAAAAAAGCATAGTCAGGGCGTGCATACATTAAATCATTTTTTATTATTTCTTCACTGCGTTTATCGGAAATTGAAACAAAATCAGCAGGCCCTTTTTTTGAAACCTGTAATTGATTAACTTCTGAAAAATCTCTTAGCAATGACTTTCCCGCCTTAATAGCAGTTTTTTGCATAATAGATAGGGTTGGATTAATACTCATTAGTCTTTTGCTCTTTCCATATATTCACCAGTTGTAGTATTTACAATAACCTTTGTTCCTGCTTCAATATGTGGAGGAACTAAAATAGAAACTCCATTTTCCAACTTAGCTGGTTTATATGATGAAGATGCTGTTTGTCCTTTTACAACTGCATCTGCTTCAACTATTTCCATTGTAACTCTTTCAGGGATTTTAACACCTATAACTTCGTCTTCGTAAAATTCAATTTCAACTTCCATACCATCTTGCAAATATACAACAGTTTCTTCCCCTACTACATCTGTGCTAAGAGGAATTTGTTCGAAGTTTTCTGAATTCATAAAGGTATGTTCATCAGCATCAGAAAATAAAAATGTGTGTGATATTTGTTCAAGACGAACTTTTTCAACTTTTTCATCAGAACGAAATCTTTCATTTAATTTTTGTCCTGTACGAATTTCTTTTAATTCTGCCTGTGCAAAAGCACCGCCTTTACCTGGTTTTACATGTTGTACTTTTACTGCACGATATAAACCACCGTTATATTCAATTAATGTACCGGGTGTTATTTCATTACCATTAATTTTCATAGTTATTCCTCAAAAATATTTTTTATAGTAATTGGCTTTATACATTTTTTAATCATCAGTTGCAAGCATAATAAAATCAGCATTTGTTTGTTTATTAACAGCACAATTTAATACAACTGGCAATTCGATCATTTCAACCCACCAATCGATTAATTCATTATCTCTATCATCGAAAACTATAAAATCTGCACCTGCATCACCATAATTTAATCCATCGTGCTTAGATGAAGCGCAATTAACCCCAATTGAAAAATTAGGATATTTGTTGCGAATTTCTTTAAATTTCTTTAATGATATTTTTTCGCTAAAATATATCCCATCAATATCATAATCTTTAACTTGTGAAATATCATCAGCAATTAAAACTGCTGTGTCTGTATTATGACATTTTTCAATATGATGTTTTAAAATGTTATAATTACTACAAATAACCGCTGGTACATTTTTTGTATCCAGCGGTTTTTCATCATTTATATAATATATAGTTTCTACCATACACTACTTACTTCTTTTTAAGTATTTAAAGAACTCATTATCTGGGCTAATTACGATAGTTGTTTCTCCTTTACCGATTAAACCTTTGCGTAAATTTTGCATAGATTTATAAAATTCAAAAAATCTAACATCTTTACCATAGGCCTTAGCTAATACCCCATTTTTTTCAGCATCACCCTCACCTCGTAATATTTCAGCTCTGCGTTCAGCATCTGCAAGTATTACAGTGGTGTCAAAATCAGCTTTTGCACGGATTTTTTGTGCCATTTCGCTACCTTCGGCACGAGCTTCACGCGCTTCTCTTTCACGCTCAGTACGCATTCTATCATAAACAGACTGAGCCGTAGTACTTGGTAAATTAGTTCGACCAATTCTTACATCAATTACTTTAATACCTAATGAAATAGCCTGAACTTTAATTTCATTAGCAATTTTTGCCATTGAATCAGAGCGTTTATCAGATAATAATTCAGCCAAAGATACATTTGCAATAACACGACGCACACCTGCATTTAATGATTTACCAAATACATCTCGTAAATTTTGTTCGCGTTTAACCCTTTGATAAAATTTCAAAGGATCAACAATTTGATATCTAGCAAAGGCATCAATATTAATTCTTTTTTTATCTTTTAACAAAACTTCAAATTCTGGTGGGTCAAGATCAAGTGTTCGGTTATCATACCTAACAACATTTTGAATAAATGGTAACTTCAAATTAAGTCCTGCTTCTTTAATAACACGCTTAGGGTCACCAAATTGTAAAATAATAGCTTGTTCAGTCTGATTAACTGTAAAAAATACATTGTACCCTAAGAACAACAATGCCAATAATACACCTGGAATATAGGATAATTTATTCATTTTATTGCCCTTTCTTTCGATTTGCATCTGGTAATTTTATATAAGGTAATACACCTGATGCATTTTTATCTAGGATTACTTTATTTGTTTCGCCGTAAATTTCAGCTAGTGTATCAAGATAAATTCTTTTTTTAATTACACTAGGAGATTTTCTATATTCTTTATAAACTTTTAAAAATCTTTCAGCTTCACCTTTTGATTCTTGAATAGCTTTTTCTTTAAAACCTTCTGCATCACGAACAACAGTTTCCGCTTTACCTCTTGCTTCTGGTACAACAGTATTTGCATATGCCTCAGCCTCGTTTCGTAAACGGTCACGGTCTTGTCTTGCCCTTTGTACATCATTAAATGCATCAATAACTTCCAAAGGTGGATCAGATTTTTGTAATTCAACTTGCTCAATATCAATACCAGCTCCGTATGAATCTAGTATTTCTTGTAATAGTATTTTTGTGCGAGTTTCAATATCTTCACGCCCGATAGTTACTGCATTGTCAAAACTAGTTTGCCCTACAACTTCACGCATTGCTGATTCAGCCGCAATTTTAACTGTTTGTTCAGGATCGCGGATATTAAATAAATATTTTATAGTATCTTTAATTCGCCAAAATACTGTGAAATCTGTATCAACTATATTTTGATCACTTGTTAGTATTAAACTTTCAGGAGGTACATCAACAATATTATTTACATCAATTTCATTACCGCCAAAACGCTGTTCTCTTGGACGATAACCAATATCAACACGACGGACTTTTTGCACATAAGGAACAATTGTTCTGCCGATTGGGTAAGGGTAATTATATTGTAATCCTGGTTGTGTTACATCATTTAATTTACCAAACACTAATTCAACACCTTCTTGTCCAGGATTAACGCGGTACAAACCAGTAGCCAGCCATATTACAGCTAGTATTCCAAAACCAAATAAAATCTTTCTGTTATCTAACTCAAAATTATTAAAATCTATTTCTATATTTTGCTTTTTTCGGTTATTGGGCTGTTTTGGTGTTTCATTTCCACCCCAACCGCTATTAAAGTTACTCATTTTTAATTCCTATTATTAAGATTTTATAAACATTTACAATATAATCTATTATATTTATCGAGTCAAAGAATATTACCATTGTGACTAACCGAATAAACTGACTTTAATTATTTGAATTTTTTTAATCTATAAGACGAAGAACTGGTTTTTTACCCATTATTAAATAAGCTTTGTCACCTTTACGAAAACTGCCATCTTTTATAACAACTGTTATCAATGAACCATCTGATTTTTCTAGAACATATTCGTTAGCTTTTATTTTTGAGCCTTCTTTTTCAATAGAATCACCAACCATTCCACCAAGAATTGCACCACCAATTGTTAAAATTGTTTTTTCAGCTTCGCTATCAGTTATACTACTACCAGCAAGACCACCAATTGCAGCACCCGCACCAACACCAATAACTCCATCATCTCTTGAAACAGTCACTTCACGGCGTGAAATTACTTTCACTTTAATTGTTTGGTGTGTTGAATAAGACGAAGAAGACAAATAGTCAGAGTTATGGTTATCCATACAAGCAGTTAAAAATCCCAGCATAGTAAGTACAATAAGTTTTTTCATAAAAAATCCCCTTTCAAAAATTATATTTTTTAATAGTTAAGATATATAATATAATAATATAAACATTTCCACTAAAAAAAATACAACTTAGACTTTCATCATCTTAATGCAAGTATCTAGCATTCGCATTGAAAAACCCCATTCATTATCATACCAAGCACATATACGAACAGAGTTTCCATTCATTACCATAGTTTGAGTAGAATCAAAGATTGAACTATTTGGATTATGATTGAAATCAACAGAAACCAATTCTTCGGTTTCATATCCCAATACACCTTTTAATTCACCTTTTGATGCATCTTCCATCGCCGAATTAATTTCGGCAACAGTTGTTGATTTATTCAAATCAACTTTTAAATCAACACAACTTACATTAGGTGTTGGTACTCGCATTGCGACACCATCTAGTTTACCTTCTAGTTGTGGTAATACCAACGATATTGCCCTAGCTGCGCCAGTTGAAGTGGGAACTATTGACAAACCGGCAGCTCTTGCACGACGATTATCTTTGTGTGAAGCATCAAGAGTGTTTTGGTCACCTGTATATGCGTGAATTGTTGTCATAAATCCGCTTTTAATGCCGAATTTTTCATCTAGTACTTTTGCAACAGGTGCAAGACAATTAGTAGTACAAGATGCATTTGATACGATAACATCATCAGATGTTAATGTATCGTGGTTTACACCATAAACAATAGTTTTGTCACCTGGTTTAGGTGCAGAAACAAGAACTTTTTTAGCACCTGCATTCAGGAAAACTTTAACATCATCATTAGTTTTATAAACACCCGTACATTCCATTACAACATCGACATCTGATAAATCAAAGTTTGATGGATTTCTATCTGCTAGCAATTTAATTTTACCTGTGCCAACATCAATCCAATCATCGCCATATTTTACATCACCGCTTGCAATACCGTGAATAGAGTCATATTTGTATAAATAATAAGCACTTTCTACACCGCGAGGATGATTAATTGCAACCACTTCAATATCTTTACGACCAGTTTCAACAACCGCACGCATTACCAAGCGACCAATTCGTCCAAAACCATTTATCATTACCTTTACTGTCATTTTAACCTCTTTATAATTTATATAATATTTATAATCTAGAAAAAGCCCTAGTAAAATAAATACTAGGGCAATAAAAGTTATATTCTTTGCTTAATTTGTGAAACTAAGTTATCAACTGTTATGCCAAAATGTTTATATAATTCATCGGCAGGTGCAGATGCACCAAATGAGTCCATACCAACAAAACCATCTTCTCGTCTTAGGACACAATCCCAACCCATTTTTAATCCTGCCTCGATACCAACCCTTGGAGCCGTACCAATAACAGACATTTTATAATCTTCATCTTGTTTAATAAACAATTCCATACAAGGCATCGAAACAACGGCAACTTTTATTCCTTGTTTAATAAGTTCAGATTGTGCATTTAAAGCAATTTCTACTTCTGAACCAGTGGCAATTATTGTACCGTCTCTTTCTCCGTCACAATCAGATAATACATAAGCACCTTTTGCTGATAAATTATTATCAGTGTGTTTTGTACGAACTGTTGGCAATCCTTGCCTTGATAAGGCTAGTATAGATGGAGTATTTTTGTGTTGTAATGCTAATGCCCAAACCTCAGCTGTCTCAACTAAATCAGCAGGACGGAAGTTTAATAAGTTAGGAATTGCTCGCAAGCTAGCAAGGTGTTCTACCGGTTGATGTGTTGGACCATCTTCGCCCAATCCTATTGAATCATGTGTCATTACATAAATTGAACGAATACCCATCAAAGCAGACAAACGAATTGCAGGACGACAATAATCAGCAAACACCATAAATGTTCCACCATAAGGCACAAAACCACCGTGCAATGCAATACCATTCATCACTGCACCCATACCGTGTTCACGAATTCCATAATGTATATACGAACCGCCATAATTATTAGCTTGAATTACATCCATATCATTAGTTTTTGTTAAATTAGAACCACTTAAATCAGCTGAACCACCTATTAATTGTGGTATTTCTTTGTATAGTTCTTCCAATACAATTTGGCTTGCTTTTCGTGTCGCAATTTTATTCTGATCACTTGATGCATTTTGCTTTATCTTGTTAATTGCAGTTAAAAATTCCTTGCCTAAATCAGGGTTTAAACATTTATGAAAATCAGATTTTTTATCTGAACTTTCTAGGCGTTTTTCCCACTCTATTCTTGCATCTTGGCCTGATTTTCCAACACTACGCCAAGCATTTAAAACATCATCAGGAATTACAAAAGGTTCCCAATCGCAACCTAATTCTTGCTTAGCTTTTGCTATTTCATCATTACCCAAAGGAGCACCGTGGCAACTAGCTGTACCCGACTTATTAGGTGAACCTTTACCGATAACTGTTTTACAAGCTATCATAACAGGTTTATCTGAGTCCTGAGCCTGATTTAATGCATTTTCAATATCATCAAAATTATGTCCATCACAAGAAATTACTTTCCAACCAGCAGATTCAAATCTTAATTTTTGATTCTCAGAACTTGCTAGTGAAATTTTACCATCGATAGAGATATCGTTATCATCCCAAAGAACAATTAAGTTAGATAACTTCCAATGTCCAGCCATTGTTATTGCTTCTTGTGATATACCTTCCATTAAACAACCATCGCCGGCTATTACATATGTTTTATGGTTTACTAAATTATCGCCGAATCTTGCATTTAGCATTCTTTCAGCTAAGGCAAATCCAACAGAGTTAGTAATCCCCTGTCCCAGTGGGCCTGTTGTTGTTTCAATGCCTTTCATATGACCATATTCGGGATGACCAGCGGTTTTAGCATTAAGTTGTCGGAAATCTTTTATATCTTCTATGCTACAATCATCATTACCTGTTAAATAAGACAAACTATATAGTAACATTGAGCCGTGACCTGCGGATAAAATAAATCGATCTCTGTCGGCCCAATCTAGGCATTGAGAATCATATTTTAAAAATTTAGTAAATAATACAGTTGCGACATCGGCCATTCCCATTGGCATTCCAGGGTGACCTGAATTTGCTTTTTGTACAGCGTCCATAGATAAGCAACGAATTGCATTTGACATATTTTTTAATGTTGTAATCATTAGGTATTTTCCTTAAACTATTCAAGTAACTATTTTTTACAATAATATATTATTTTTATCATAATTTTACAAGATAAAACCCTTAACTTGACGAAATAAAAATAAAATACTAAATTATATAATAGGATATATAAATAACTGTTATAATTTATACAAATGAGAAAATATGAAAAAAATTGATGAAATATTCGATAGAATAAAACAAGCAACAATTGATATTAACAATGGATTTGAAAAAATATCAGAAACAATACAATATCAAGATGATGAAAAAATTGACAATGTAAAGTCGGAAATTGATTCTATTATTAAAGAGCTTGAACAAGTTATCCAGAAAGAACAATAAATGACAAAAATACAAATCAATGTTTTAAATCGCGAATACACAATACAATGTCAAGACGGGGAAGAACAGAAAGTTCAAGAGCTAGCAGAAAAATTAAATTCGCAGATGAATGAATTACAACAGAAAATTCCTAATGTATCGGACATTAATCTATTTGTAATAAATTCCCTTATCAATCTTGATAATAAAAAAATTGATATAAATTCAGAAAACAATCTCGATAACAATACGATTGAAAAATTCGAAAATATGGCAATCGAACTAGAAACCCTTGCACAAAAAATAAAAAACATTTAATATGCCCGAGAACTACCCTGTTCGTCAGAATATTTGTTCTGGGGGCTATAATCTTTCTTAGGGAGTTGTCCCTGTTTAAACTATTAGTTTAATTAAATAACACCCACCTGTACACACAGGCTCACAAGAAATATATTCAACGGCAGGGTGGTGGTTGTATCAAATAAATATAATTTAGTTGACAAAATCAATCATTAAAACTACCATAGATTGTAAAAAGGATTTAATATGAAAAAAATATTATTAATTTTACCGGCAATAGGTATAATACTCTTTGCAAATTATTCTTTCGCGGATAACTGGGTTTTTAGGTATTACAGAAACAATGGATCTTGTATACACAGACATCATAAAAATATAGATAGTATATACAAGATGCAAGGACTAAAACATAAGTGTCAGTATGGTAATTTTTATTGTAATAGTAAAAGCTTCAAATAGTAATTAGAATTAATAAAAGATTTTAATCGTACTGATATTTAAATTTATCTAAATATTCACGAAAACTATCAGCATGTTTATTTGCATATAATCCATCAATTATTACTGTTTGAGTACTAGCATCATCACGACCATAATATGCTCGGTTTAAATTATCATCTGGTCTAATTGATGAACTTTCTAGTGTTGCACCTATGAATGCACCTTTTGAAATCGCGAACATTTTTATATCATTACCAAGGTTTGATGTAGCGGAATAACCTATTGCTTCACCTTGTTCACCAGCGGCACCTTTCACAGATGCGCCTACCTGAAATTTGTCAGATATTAATGCACCTAATCCTTTACCATTCATAACTAACATTGTAACTTTTGATGAATCAGCGCCAATTTGCAAACCTAAAGAAGCTTGGTTATATGTATAAAAAGCAGGATAAGACCACTTACCATTTTTTGCTCGTGCTAGCATCACACCAGTTCCACCACTTACACCAACAAGTAAACCTGCATTAATTACAGAGGGAAATATTAATACAGCTCTTGCTTTACCTAAATCTTTTTTAATTTCAGAATAATTTTTTTGTGATTCAAAATCTTGTAAAGTATAGAAAGATTCCATTAATAATCTTTCAGCATTACGACGATTTTTTGCCATATCAGAACCGCTAGGATTAGCTATTTGATATTCAGCTTTTTTAACATTAGCACTTTTATTTGTATTAGGGTTTGAGATTGATTCAAGTTCTATAACTTCTATGTCATCGTTGGCAATAACGACATTAGAAATTAACAAAGAAAAAACAACTAATAAATAACTGACAATTTTTTTAATCATATTTTGTAACCCTTAACATTAAAATACTTAGATTACATTATATTCTTTTTATTATAAATAATCAATATTATAAATCGGTATATTTTTTTAATAGAGAAGGTATATTAGTTCCAACCATACCCCTTGCGTGTTGCATAAAAAACTTCTTTGCTGGAATGATTTTATTTAATATGCCCATTCCTGCAACTCTTAGTGTGCGGATAATACCGATATCATTAGAGAATAATTTTACTAATCCATCACAGATTAAAACCAATGATGCATTATCAAAATATCGATATTGTTCATAGTGTTTTAATGTTTCAATACTACCGATATCACGGCCAGCCTTTTTTGCTTTTACAATACATTCTGTTAAACTAGCAATATCCCTTATTCCCATATTAAATCCTTGCCCTGCAATTGGGTGCATTGAATGGGCTGAATCACCAACAAGTGCCAAACGATGTTTGATATAACCTGTTGTGTGATGAGCGGTTAATGGGTATGAATAAACTTTATTATCTGTGACAGAAATATCACCTAACCAATCACCAAATCTTTGTTTTAGGTGTTCTTTAAAATCATTATTATTCATTTTTAAAACTTGTTTTGCTATTTCGTCTTGTTCAGACCAAATTACGCTCATTTTATTACCTTGCATAGGTAGTACACCGAAAGGCCCACCTGGGAAAAACAATTCCAATGCAACGCCATTATGATTATCCTTAGTATCAACAGTACAAACAATAGCTGTTTGTTTATAATCCCAATTAATAGTTTTAAATTTTTCTTTTTCACGAATTTTTGAAAACTTGCCATCACAAGCAAGTAATAATTTACCTGAAATTGTTTTACCGTTTATTTCAACAATAACTTCATCATCGTTTATTTCATAATCAAGAACTTGTGAATCTTCGATATAATCTATGTTATCTAGTTCGCAAAGTCGTTCATATTGGCACCTTCGCAAAGTATTATTTTCAAAAATATATCCCAAGGCTTCACCATTGACCAAATTATTATCATAATGCATTGAGTAAGCAGACATACCTTTAACAACATCGCCATCTTGAATATGAATATCAAGCATAGGTGAAGCGTATTTTTCGACTTTTTCCCAAACACCGGTATGTTTTAAAAGATTAGATGATGCTGAGGCAATAGCACAAGTTCGCCCATCAAATTCATCGTTTAATATATTATTGATTTTGCTTCGATCTATAACACAAACAGAAATACCATAACTGCCAAGTGAAACAGCCATTTGAAGTCCGGAAAGACTACCGCCGATAATTATAACATCATAGGAACATAATTTATTATTTTTAATCATTGCAATATTCTATAATATTTTTTGATAATTTAAAACTTTTTTGTTATATTAATGATTATGAATATTATACCTGAAAATATAAAAACTTTTTTTAAATATATATGTGTAACTTTGTGCGGTATTTCACTTGTCGTTTTCGGAGTAAGTGCAATGGTATCTATACTTTCGTATTCATCATCTGATATATCAATAAACACATCTTCAAATATTAACAGCAACTTTTTTCAATACTTTGGTTCATACACTGCTGATTTTGTATTACAATTCTTTGGTCTTGCTGGATTATTTGTATTATTTTCAATTATAGCTTGGGGTTATAAATTAACAAGGTTTAAGATTTTATATAACTTTCGTATAAGACTATTTATGCTTGCATTATTTGTATTAATGTTTAGTACAGGATTATCATCTTTTAATGTTATGCTTACACATAATACGACAATCCAAGGAATGATTGGTACATTAATTGGAAATACAACAATTTTACATTTTCCAAATCAACAAATTTACATAGGTATTGCTCTAATACTATTGTCTATTCCATTATTTATGTACGCTGTTGCAATTGAAATGACCGAATGGAAGCAAGGTTTTAAACAATCACAAAAAGGAATATATAGTTTTATAAAATTTAATAAAAAAGTATACGATTTTACAAACAATAAAATTCGTTCAAATAAACAACAAAACCTATTAGATTTACCAGATGAATCAATAGATAACGATAACTTTATTCAACAAGAAACAGAAAAAAAATTATCTAAACAACAAAAAATAAGTCGTAAACGATTAAGAGCAAAAGCAAACACAAGAAAATCAAAACCATCAACAGATAAATTTGAATTACCTAGCACAGATTTATTAATCCCTGCTCAAAAAAAATCAAGCCCTATAAACATAGAAGAACAAAGAATAGCATCTGAACAACTCGAAAGAATACTTTCAGAATTTGGTATAAAAGGTGATATTGTGGGTGTTCGTAACGGCCCTATTGTAACAACATTCGAACTAGAACCGGCACCTGGTGTGCGTTCAAATCGTATAATTAGTTTAACAGATGACATAGCAAGAACTATGGGAGCAAAATCTGTGAGAATAGCAACAATACCTGGTAAAACAGTAATAGGTATTGAAATGCCAAATTCAAATCGTGAAATAGTTAATTATCGTCAAATTCTTGAATCTAAAAAATTCAAAAATTCTAGTATGAAATTACCTATTGTTATAGGTAAGTCTATTGAAGGTGAGCCGACCGTTACAGACTTAGCGGGTATGCCACACTTATTAATTGCTGGTACAACCGGTTCTGGTAAGTCAGTTGGATTAAATGCAATGATATTATCGTTATTATTTAAATATAATCCTGATGAATTAAAAATGATAATGATTGACCCAAAAATGCTAGAATTTGCAATGTACGAAGATATTCCGCATCTTATTTCACCTGTTGTTATAGACCCTAAAAAGGCTATTGTTGCATTAAAATGGGCTGTTCAGGAAATGAACCAAAGATATGCATTAATGGCAAAAATGAATGTCCGAAATATTGAAGGATATAATCAAAAAGTTGAAACAATATTAAAAACGGGTGAAGTAATTACCGACACAATTCAAAATGGTTTTAATGAACAAGGACAACCAATTTTTGAAGAGAGACAAAGAGAAGTTAAAAAATATCCATACCTAGTAATAATTGTTGATGAAATGGCTGATTTAATGTTAGTTGCAGGCAAAGAGATAGAGGGTTCAATACAATCCTTAGCACAAAAAGCAAGGGCTGCTGGCATACATTTAATTATGGCAACTCAAAGGCCAAGTGTTGATGTTATTACAGGAATAATAAAAGCTAACTTTCCAACAAGAATTTCATATATGGTGACATCAAAAATTGATAGTCGAACTATTTTAAACGAAGGTGGTGCAGAACAATTATTAGGACAAGGTGATTTACTATATCTGGGTAGTGGAATGAGACCAACTAGACATCACGCACCATTTGTCCAAGACGCCGAAGTACAATCAATATGTGATTGGTTAAGAGCCCAAACAAAACCTGAATATATTAATGCAGTTACCGAAGATGCTGAATTAACACAAGAATTAGAAATGGCAACAAATAGAAATAAATATAAATCAGCACAAAATGATGAAATGTTTGATGAAGCCGTAGCATTAGTAGCAAAAGACCAAAAAGCATCAACAAGTAGGTTGCAACGCTCACTGGGGATTGGATATAATCGCGCTGCCAAAATAATAGATCAAATGGAAGAACAAGGTATGATTTCTCCTGCGACAAAAACTGGTAAACGCGAAGTATTAATGCCCAAAACTAACTATTAATAAGAGTAATTGTTAATATGCAGATTATATCAGGAAAAAAACGAGGATTAAAATTATATCCACTTAGTGGAAAAAATACTCGTCCCACAATGACAAGAACAAAAAAAGACATAATGAATATAATAATGAATTCACAACTAAGAAATTATTTAGTTGGTAAAAATGTTGCAGATTTGTTTGCTGGAACTGGTAATATTGGCCTTGAAATGATTTCATTAGGTGCAAAACAATGTACATTTTTTGAAAATGATAAACAGGCAATAAAAACATTAAAACAAAATATTAAAAAAACAGGTTTTGAAAATACCTTAATAATGAATGACGCAACAAATATAGCCAAAAATCAAAAATTTGATTTAATTTATATGGATGCACCATATAACTTAGGATTAACTGAAAAATCAATAGATTCATTAATTAAAAATAAGATACTCAACACAAATACATTATTAATTATTCAAGTAGCAAAAGAGGAAGAAATTCCAAATATAGAAAATTTTGTAATTATAAAAGAAAAAATTATGGGTGGAGGAAGAGTAGCATTCTTAACGCATAAATCTTAATATATAATACGGAACTAACAAAATCACAAACCCTGTAACATATGCTAATTTATCCCAATATGTAAACATTAAAAATGATGCAAGCGCAGGCCCTGCTATTCTTGATAGATTTTGAATTGATTGTAATAAACCAGCAACAGAACCTCTTAACTTATTAGGTGCAAGACCCATAGAATAACTTTGCAACGCAGGCATATATAAAGCCATAGCAATACTAACAAATATCATAGGAATATAAAATCCTAATAGTTCGATTTTAATTAAAGATGAAAGCCCGAATAATAAAAATATAATAGCAAAGCGAATTGTATGAACTGCACCTATTTTTCCAATAACCTTACTAGAAATTCCACCTTGAACTAAAACATTAAACAAGCCGGCAAACACTAATACGATACCAACATCGCGAGCCGTGGCTTGAAATACTTTGTATATATATATTGCGAATGAACCTTCTATCATTGTGAATACCACACCTATAATACCAGCAATAATAATTACTGGGCGAAATTTTTTGATATGAAGTAATTCACGAAATGAAGGATTTATATTTCTTTCGTACTTATCTGAATCATTAATAGAAAACACAATTACAAATATTGATAACAATGAAATTAAAAATGAACCAAAGCAAGCTAAAACATAAGCATCTTGTTGTACCAATAATGCACCAATAGCAGGGCCAGCTATAAATCCAAAACCAAATGATGCACCTAGTAAGCCGTAAGCTTTAGGTCGAGAATTTTCATCATAAATATCGGCAACCCAAGCAAATGCGGCTATACTGAAACCAGACATAATCCCAGCAAAAGCTCTTGATATAAATATCTCCCAAACTGTGCTAGCAACAGCCAGCCAAGCATAAGCAATTGTTATGCCAAGAATAGAGAAAAACATCACGAATTTTCGCCCTTTTTTATCAACAATTTTACCCCATATAAAACTAGATAAAAACGCAAATAAAGAAAAAGTTGAAAATATTAACGGTGCTGATTGTTCAGATGCACCCATCGATAACACATAATGTGTTATAACAGGTATTAGTATTCCAATACTTGTGCCTTGCATAAATGTTGCTATACATACTGGAGTTATTCTTTTCATTACTGAAATATATATTTTTTTTTATTAATTGTCATTAATAAAATATATAATATTCTAATATTATTTAGTTTGTCTATTGTTTTTATAAAGAAAATAATGCATCATAATTTATATAAATAAAAATAAATTGTAATAATGGTATTGTGATGTCTGTACACGAAAAAAATAATGTATTGGGGTTTTTTGTAAATATTTGCTCTATGTTAATGTTTGTAATAACTGACATATTAATTAAATATCTAACACAATTTATGCCAACTTTTGAAATAATATTCTATCGTTGTTTGTGCGGAATACCATTCTTTCTTGTTTATATTTACTCTATAAAAGGGTTTAAAACACTAGAAATAGTTAATGTTAAATTACAATTTACTAGGACAATACTTGGTCTATTAGGTATGTTCGGCTTTGTAAGTGCATATAAATATATGCCTCTTGCTGAAGCAGCTTCAATTTTATATACTAGCCCAATTATACTAACAATATTATCTATTATATTTTTCAATGAAAAAATTCGTATCCACCGAACAATTGCCCTTTTAATGGGTGTGGTAGGATCATTGTTAATTATAAGACCTGGTGTTAATTTTCAAATATATTCTTTGTATGCTTTGTTCGGAGCAGTTAACTGGGCATTTGTAATAATAACAATGCGCACATTAACTAAAACCGACCACCCAAATTCAATTACCTTTTACTTTTCACTAGCCGGTGTATTAGTCGGCGGTAGTATTAGTTTGTTTAATGGAATGACACCAATTTTTGATATGCAAACTGTTTTCTTACTTATCTTAATGGGAGTTGCTGGAATACTAGCACAACTATTTATGGTTATAGCTGTTGAAATGTGTGACACATCACTTTTCGCATCATCAAAATATATTAATTTAGTTTTAACATCGATCGGTGCATATGTAATATTTAATGAAGTTTTATCTAATCAATCATTACTAGGTATGTTATTAATTATTACAGGTGGCTTATATATGGTATGGCGTGAACATGTACTAAACAAACCTAAAAGAATAAAGGTTGTTAGATACTAAATATTTTTCGGCAACATTGGTTTAATAAATTTCTTAAATCTTTCCATTTCTTTGCCTTTTAATCTTTCCCCAGAAGAAAGATTTATTTTTCTCGGGTCAACAGCATAACCATTTTTATGAATTTCATAATGCAAGTGATTGCCGGTTGAACGACCTGTCGAACCAACATAACCAATTACTTTACCCTGACTTACTCTTTTTCCCGTTCTAATGCCTTTTGCAATACCGCTCATATGTGCATAAACCGTTTTATATGAACCGTTGTGACGAATTCTGATATAGATTCCAAAGCTTCCTTTTCTGCCTGCATATTCAACAATACCATCACCCGCAGCAAAAATTGGCGTCCCCTTAGGTGCCGCAAAATCTGTGCCTTTGTGTAATTTTGTATATCCTAGTACAGGGTGTCTGCGACGACCGAAAGTAGATGATAATCTAGCCCCCTCAATAGGTGTTTTCATTAATGCTTTGCGCCCAGACTTACCACTTTCATCGAAATAATCTGTTACGCCATTAGATTTTTTGAAGCGATAGTAGCGTTTAGTTACCCCTTGTACAGATAATTCTGCGTAACGAATATTACCTGTTCGTATCGTTTTACCTTGTTTATTTTTAAATTCAGAAAATCCAATATCAAACTTATCACCTTTACGAATATCCCTTTGAAAATCAATATCAAAACTGAAAAGATTGATGAATTGGCTAATAGCAATATGGCCTACACCTTGTTTTTTCATTGCTTGATACAGCGAAGAGTTAATAATCGAAGATGCTTGTTTTTTATTTTCCACTAAAGGTTTTTTATATTCTATTACATCGTATTTTTTTATTTTCTGATTCCAAATTGCGATTACAGAATACTCATCACTAACAAATAAATCTATTTTTGCAATTCTTATGTCATTACCCTTAAAGTGTCCACCTTGTAGATAAAAATCTATTTTCTGTCCAATGAAAATATTTCTAATGTTAAAGGATTTTTTAAGATTGCGAATTAATAAAACATTTCTATCGTCCATTTTTATATTGAACTTTTTTAGAATGCTTCCGAAAGTATCGCCCCTAGCAACTATTGTAGATATTTTATAAATATTTCCGAGCGTTATATTTTCATAATAAATATCAGAACTAGTTGGAATTATAGGTGATGATATACTGCCGTCTTGCTCCACTCCGATACTATTTAATGGTAAAATATAATCAGGTATAGATCTATTAAAATTAATTATGATAATTAATAACAAACCAAAAACAACAAGAACAGAACCAAAAACACGGCTTTCTTTCATCGGTGAGTTTAAATATCTATGCAAACAATCAAGTAAAAATTTATTTTTTAATGTGAAGCAACTAATAAAGTTATTTTTCTTAAAATTAGACTTTTCTTTTATTTTAAATTTATTAATAAAGGATTTTATTTTATTAAAGATTGTCTTGTGATTTATTTTTTTAAGTATAAATTTATAGGGTATTCGATTTAATACTTTTTTCGGTTTATTTTCTTTTATGTTTTGACGGAAAATAGAATCAGGAATAATTTTTTCTTCGTCAAAATCTTTTTCAGAAAAATTATTATTAACCTTTTTTTTAGAATTATTTTTATTATTTTTACCAAACATTTTATTAAAACATCTATTCTATTTCATCAATAAAGCTTATTATAACACTTAAACCTTTTTCCCAAAAGTCAATTTTTGTTGCATCAAGATTAAACATAGCTAACAGCTCTTTATGTCTTAGTGAACCACCACTAGATAACATTTGCAAATACTTTTCTTCAAAATCTTCAAATCCATCTTGATATAATGAAAATATTGAATTAACCATACAATCACCAAATGCATAAGCATAAACATAAAAAGGACTATGAATAAAGTGTGGGATATATGCCCAAAAATCTTTGTACCAATCTTCATAATTAAATGCATCGCCCAGAGATTCTTTTGTTACCTTCATCCAATATTCACCTAATTGTTCAGGACTTAATTCACCGTTTTTACGATTAGTATGCACTAATTTTTCAAATTCAAAAAAAGCAACCTGACGAACCACGGTATTAATCATATCTTCTATTTTATTAGCAATTAGAATACGGCGTGTCTTAGCATCTTGGCAATTATCTAGAATCTTACGAAATGTTAACATTTCACCAAACACAGATGCCGTTTCTGCCAAAGTTAACGGAGTTTGTGATTTAAGAAATCCCTGAGATGAAGCTAAAACTTGATGGCAACCGTGACCTAACTCGTGAGCAAGAGTCATAATGTCGCGATTTGTTCCTTGGTAATTTAACATTAAATATGGGTGAGCCGATGGCACACAAGGATGAGCAAAAGCACCCGAACGCTTACCTTTGCGAACTCCTACATCTATCCATTCATTATCAAAAAACTTCTTGGCAACTGAATGTAATTTTGGTGAAAAATCATTATATGCATCTAATACTAACTCTACTGCATCATTATATGATGTTTTAGTATCATAACTTTCAGGTAAAGGTGCGTTTCTATCCCATAGGTTTAATTTTTCAACACCCATCCATTTTGCTTTTAATTTATAGTATCTGTGCGATATGTTTTTATAGTTATTTTTTACTGAATTAATTAATGCATCAACAACTTCGTCTTCTACTAAATTGTCAATGTTTCTTGCCGATACTGGTGTTTTATAATTTCGTAATCGGTCTGATATTTCTTTGTCTTTGGCTAGGGTATTTGTAATTAATGCAAATGTTTTAATATTTTTATTTAATACTCGTCCAAATTCTAGTGTTGCTGTTTTTCTTTGACTTTTATTACCATTAGTCATCAAATCCAAAATTTCACTTTCATTTAAAGATTTTCCATCAACTTTAAATTCTAGTTCTGCCATTGTTTGTCCGAACAAACGACGCCAAGCTGAACTTCCAGATGCTGACTTTTCAAGTAAAACTTGTTCTACTTCATCACTTAGTTGGTGGGAGCGAGATACTCTTAAATCATTTATTACTGATTGGTAAAATTTTAAATCATTACTCTGTTTAAATTTATTCTCTAATTCATCATCTTCTATTTTATTAATTTCCAAGCCAAAAAATAATATATTTGATGATAACAATGTAATTTTTTCATTCATATTTTGGTAAAAAGAACTAATTTTAGTATCTAAGACATTTACCGCACTTAACAATCCTGCATATGACATAATTTTAGCAATAGATTCAGATATTTTTTCGTATTGCTTGATAGCTTGATACAATTCATCACCGCTACATTGTGATATTTTACCTTTATATTTTTTGGCAAAATCTAGTGTTTCTTTATCAAGATCTTTTAAGTCTTTGTCGAGTTGTTTATCGTCTATGCTGTTATATAAATCAGATAAGTTCCATTGTGGTAAATTGTCAACAGTCATAGATTTCCTTTATTAATTTATTGAATTTAAAAATTAAACTTTACAATATAAGATTTTAAAATTATTATACAGAAAAATTGATTTTTTACAAATAAAAAGGCTAAAATATCAATAATTTAATTAAATATAATCAATAATTGTAAAGGTTATAAAAAATGAAAAAAATTATATTTTTAATATTTACTATAATTTCTTTTGCAGGAGGGCAAACAGCAATGAGCAACGATAAATTAGAAAACACATTATATCTTGATTTAAAAGATGGACGCGTAGTAATTGAAATGGAACCAAAATTCGCACCAAAGCACACCGCAAGGATAAAAGAATTAGTTCGTCAAGGTTTCTATGATGGTATTGTATTCCACAGAGTAATTGACGGTTTTATGGCACAAACAGGTGACCCAACAGGAACAGGTATGGGCGGTAGTGGTAAAAACCTAGATGCAGAATTTAATGAATTACCGCACACTCGCGGGGCTGTATCAATGGCAAGAGCCCAAGACCCAAACAGTGCAGATAGTCAATTCTTTATTGTTTTTGACAATGCAACATTTCTTGATAAACAATACACTGTCTGGGGATATGTAGTTGAAGGTATGGAATTTGTCGACAAAATTAAAAAAGGCGATTCTGGCAACAATGGTTCAGTTGACAACCCAGATAAAATAATAAAAATGTCTGTTGCTAGTGATCCGGAAAAATAAAATTATTGTATGCAAAAAATAAATTATTATATGCAACAGGCAATTGAAATTGCATTATCAGCTATCGACAAAAACGAAGTCCCTGTTGGTTGTGTAATTGTTCATAATGATGAAATAATTGCCTGTGAGCATAATATGGTAGAAAAGAACAACAACTCTACACAACACGCAGAAATTATTGCCATAAATAAAGCAATGAAAAAATTAAATTCCAAGTATTTAGATGCCTGTGATATATATATTACTATGGAACCTTGTATAATGTGTGCCGGAGCAATTTCACACTCAAAAATAAGAAAAGTAATATTTGGTTGTTATGATATGAACAATGGTTGTATTGAACATAATGGTAAAATATTTTCTAAGATAAAAACAAATCATACGCCAGAGGTAATTGGTGGAATAGAAATAGAAAAATGTCAAAAAATAATAAAAGATTTTTTTGCAAATAAAAGAAAAGATAATGACTGAAAATAATAAAAATGAAATGAGAATAGCAAAAAAAATCGCGCGCTCAGGGGTTTGTTCTCGACGCGTAGCTGAAAAATATATCTTAGATAATATGGTAAAATTAAACGGTAAATTAATTAATGACCCTGCTATTAATGTAAAAGATGACGATGTAATCACTATTAATGATGTAAAAATACCTGATGTGGAAAAAGCAAGAATTTGGTTATACCATAAACCAAACGGTTATATCACAAGTAATCGTGATGAATTGGGAAGAAAAACTATATTTGATAACTTGCCAAGTGATATGCCCAGAGTTATAACCGTCGGTAGACTTGATTTAAATTCAGAAGGCTTATTATTATTGACTAATGATGGTGACCTTGCCCGTTCTCTTGAATTACCTGATAATGGTTGGAGGCGAACATACAAAGTTCGTTTGCACGGTAATATAATACAAAAAAAGCTTGATGAATTAAAAAAAGGTATAACAATTGACGGTATAAAATATGGTGAAATTGAAGCAAAATTAATTACACCACAAACAGCAAGTAATGTATGGGTTGAAATAACTTTAACCGAGGGTAAAAATCGTGAAATTCGTCGCGTGATGGAACATCTTGGTTATAAAGTAAGCCGTTTAATCAGAATATCTTACGGACCATTTAGCTTAGGTAATCTTGAAAAAGGTGCCGTAAGAGAATTAACAAATGGACAAATTCGCCAAAAAATAATGGGTGAAAAACCTAAAAAATCTTGGGCAAAAGCAAAGCCTAAAAAAAACAGACCTAATTCTAGAAAAAGTAATAATCAAAAGAAATAAAATTATCTTTCAAAAAGTTTATCAATATCTTTGAGTGATAATTTTATATAAGTTGGGCGACCGTGGTTACATTGTCCCGATGATTGTGTTTGTTCCATTTGTCTTAATAACTCATTCATTTCGTGCTGATTTAACATACGGCCTGTGCGAACCGAACTATGGCAAGCAATAGTCGCACAAATACAATCAATTTTTTTATCTAGGGTTACGCTATCATCTAGCTCTATTATTTCATCGGCAATATCAGTAATTAATTTCTTTATGTTTGTTTCCCCTAGTAACGCAGGAGTTTCACGAACATTAACTGCATCATCACCAAAACTATCAATAACAAGTCCTAGTTTTCTTAGTTTTTCAGAATATTCAAGTATAGCAGAAGTTTGTAATTGTGATAATTCAATAACTTCGGGCAATAATAATATTTGTGTAGCAATATCTTGTTTATGGTAATATTTTAATTTTTCATACACTATTCTTTCGTGAGCAGCGTGGGCATCGGTTATTATAAGTCCGTCACCTGTTTGTGAAATAATATAGTTTTTATGAATTTGTGTTTTTGCCACACCAAGTATATAATCGCAAAAATCATTTTCATCTATTTCTTCAAACTTTTCATTTTTTGCCATCGGAGCAAATTGTTCTTTAACAAGTTCATTATAATCAGATATATTTTTTTGATTATTATAAAAATCTTTCAATTCACCATTAAAATTTGCAGACTTAGCATTGCTAAAATTAGACTGATTTTTTAACGAATTTGATAATATATCAATAGTTTTATTAGATAATGATGATGAAGTTTTACAACCATTTTTTTCAATAGCCTTGCGAATACTCGATACAATCATCGCTCTTATTAATCCAGAATCCATAAAGCGTACTTCTGCTTTATTAGGGTGAACATTTACATCAGTAAATCTAGGTGGAGTTACAATGTAAATTGAAACCATTGGGTATCGGTTTGCTGGAACAACATCCATTACCCCAGCACGAATTGCACCCAATATTTGTTTATCACGAATTGCTCTGCCATTAACAAACATAAATTGTTTTGTTGTATTATTATAATTTAATGTAGGTAGCGAAACATAACCATATATTTTTATATCGTCTTTGATGTTTTCAATATACATTGAATTTTCTACAAAATTAGATCCTATAACATCGCTAATTCTTTTTAATTGAGCGTTTTCTCCTTCGCATTTATGCAAATGTAATCTTTTTTTACCATCATCAATAAATATAAATTCAATGCTGTAATGGGCAAGGCAAATTCGTTGTAAAATATCTAGTATTGCCATTGATTCAGAACGATTACTTTTTAAAAACTTTAATCTAGCCGGTGTTGCGTAAAATAAATCTTTTATTTCAACTGTTGTGCCAACTTCCCCCGAACTTGGTTTTACAGCTTCAACATTCCCATCATCAACACTAATAGACCAAGCATTTTCATCATTAAGGCTACGGCTTGTAATTGTCATTCGTGCAACTGAACCTATGCTTGGTAAGGCTTCGCCCCTGAATCCCATAGTCGATATAAATGATAAATCATCATCAGGTAATTTTGATGTAGCGTGTCTTTGAACACACAGTTCCAAATCAGATTTCGACATACCACAACCATTATCAGAAACACAAATGAAATTTTTACCGCCATCGCGCACAACTACTTCTATTTTTGTGGCTCCTGAATCGATAGAATTTTCAACGAGTTCTTTGATAGCACCGCTTGGCCTGTCGATTACTTCACCAGCCGAAATACGATTGACTAAATTATTAGGTAATAAACGAATAGACATTTATGTTTTTGCCTTTGTCATCAAATCACGAGCGATTTTTTTTCCTTTTTCAACAGCTGGCTGATCAAAAGGATTTACATCTAATAAATATGCAGAAAATACAGTTTCTAAAATATAGTGCATCATTAATGCTCCCATATTTGAAACTTCTGTATCAAGCATTGAAATTAATCTTGTTGGACAACCACTTTTATACAAGCTTTGATATGTTGCGATACAAGATGCATTTGTTAAATCAATTAAAGAAGAACCACGAATGTATTCCATATCCATACAATCAAGATATTCATCATTTATTTTTACCGTTTGTACATCTTGTTCAGTGCGTAATATGGTAAAAAATTTATCCCTAGGCCCATCAACCCATAATTGTAATTGACTGTGTTGATCAACAGGTCCAATAGCATAAGTTGGTGAAGAACCTTTGCCGTCCTTACCTAGACTTTCAGCCCATAATTGACGATACCACCTTGACAATGAACCGAGCCTATCAGAATAAGCAAGTAAAACAGAATTATTAATATTTTTTTCCATTAAACCAACTTGTATAGCTGAACCAATAGCAGGAGCAACTGAATAAATATCATTATTTAAAGCATCATCAAGTATATCTTTTGCACCAATTCTAAATTCATTAGCAGAAAGTCCAACAATCATCGCAGGTAATAATCCAACAACAGAAAAAACACTATAACGGCCACTTATATTTGGATCTTGATCAATTATACGAATATTATGTGTTTTACCTAATCTACGAAGCGGGCTATCACCTGATTGGCAAACAATAGTTATTCTATCTCTTAAATTTTCACTACCAACAGCTTTTCGTAAATTTGGAACTATACTTAAAAATTGCATTATAGTTTCAACAGTTGCACCTGATTTTGAAATAACAATACAACCGGCATTACTAAAATTTATTTTTGAGAAAACTTTCTGATAAGTATAAGGAGCAATATTTGTAATTATGTGTAATTTAGGATAACCAATACCTTTGGTAATTTTCGATATTTGATTTAATGCCTCTGCACCCAAGGAAGATCCACCAGTTCCGAATACTATTACATCATCGAATTTACGATATTCTTGTGTTATTTCTTGTAATTCTTGGATATCGTCAGTTTCATCTATTATATTTAAATATCTAGCACCTGATTCTTTATCTGATTTTAATTTTTTTTGACCTTTTTTAAGTCTTTCCATTAAAAAATCAAATTTATCTTTGTCAATTCCAAACTTACCAATATTATCTGAAAAGCAATTAGAGTATTCTTGGCTATAATATTTATTAGTATTTTTTAAATCAACATTTTTATTTTTAATCATTAAATAATTCGTCTACACCAGACCTAGTATTATTAACTTTAATGCTAGGTGTTCTGCCTTCTAATATAGACCTTCCCTGTTCAAGATTTTGTTTAATACGAATTCTTTCTTTTTTAATGTTAACAACAACATTTGAATCGCCAAGATTATTAATCTGATTAATTATATCTTTATCAGCTTTTCTAATTTTAAATTTTTCTAGTATGTCGATATCTAACCCGCTATTTTTAGGAGTGTTAGCACTTGAAATAATTTCACGAGAAGATTTATAACCTAAGTAATTATCTTTTGAACCAGGTTCTACTAATTCTAGTTTTTTAGGGATAACTAATTTATTGTATTTTAAAACTGATAATTCACTAGGGCTATTTCGTTTTCCAGAACAAGCTGAAACAACTAATGACATAGATAATAATAATAATATATTTTTTGTTAACTTCATAATAAACTTTCCGTATCATTCATAATTTTTTAAGACATATTATACTTTTTTATTTTTTTTAGCAAATATATCTTCAAATAAAATCAATATTACCCCGATAAATATAAATGTGTCAGCACTATTAAATGTTGGGAAAGAGTATTCTGCGTAAGAAACCTTAATAAAATCAATAACTCCACCTATATTAATTCGATCATAGATATTACCGATTGCCCCACCAATTAAAATTGATATTCCAACAGAAGAAATTATATCTTTATTTCTTTTTAACCAAAATATTAAAATAATAACTAGTATTGATGAAATAAATAAAATTGGTAATTGATTATCATTACCAAACATTGAAAAACTAATGCCTTTATTCAAAGCATATTGAAATTTGATGTTAAAATCGCCAATTCTAAATATTTCAGTTCCAAAAACATTTTTGTAAAGTGTATCTCGTACCCAATATTTAACAAATTGATCTATCATAAAAAAGATTGTAGATAAAATTATAAAAAAATAAAATCTCATACGCATATTATCCTCCGGCAAATCTTAGTTTATGAATTTGTTTTGCAAAATAACAATCCTTAGCAATATGTTTCTTTAATTCATCAAGATTTTCAAATTTTTGTTCTGCTCTGATATATTCAATAAATGCAACACGAACTTGTTTGCCATATATGTTTTGATCGAAATCAAATAAATGAACTTCCAAAACTTCTTTATTATCTCTTATCGTTGGACGAATGCCAAAATTAGCAATCCCTGAAAACCATTTATCTTGTTCAATAATATATAAATTAACCGCATAAACACCGTACTTAGGACGAATAATATCTTGTTCAAATTCTATATTGGCAGTTGGGAAACCTATCTTGCCACCTAATTGTTGTCCTTTAATAACAGTTGAGTTTATTTCAAACGGTCGCCCCAATTGTGCTGCTGCTTTTTGCATTGAACCATTTTTAATAAATTTTCTTATGTTAGTAGAAGAAAAAATAACGCCTTCGCTATCTGATTTTGCTTCCGCTATAAATGTTTTAAAGTTAGTTTGTTGTCTCAACAAATTAGTATCACCGGTTCTATTCTTACCAAATTTGAAATCATAGCCAACTATAACAGTATTTACATTTAGTTTATTAATTAAAACATCACCTATAAATTCATTTGCTGAAAGATTTTTAATATCATTGAAATCAATAGCTATAATAGCTTTAATGCCTAGGGCTTTTAAATATAAAGATTTAGTTTCTAATGAAGTTATTAAAAACGGAGTTTTGTCTGAATCAAAATAAAGCCTAGGGTGACGAATAAATGTAAAAACAACAAGCGGTTTTTTATTATCATTAGCAATATTTTTTGCCTGATTAATAAGCATTTGATGTCCGCGGTGAACACCATCAAAATTACCGAGAATAGCTACGCAATCTTGAAATTTATTTGGTATTTTATTTAAATCTTTATATATAAAACTTTTATCTAGCATAATAGATAATATTATATAAGATTTATAATAAAAAATCTATTCGAATTATTTTATATTTTCTTTGTAACCATCAACAAATTGCTTTAATATCTTAATTATTTCCTTGTCATTATTATTATCACAAGCTTTTTTTAAATCTTTAAGTACAATGTTTAATTGAGATTGTTTAATTGTTTTTTCACTAGCTCGCATAATTCGTTTGTGTTCAGTTTTTGCAATATCATCACCTAACACTAATTCTTCATAAAGTTTTTCACCAGAACGCAAACCTGTAAATTTAATTTCAATATCCTTGTACGGTTCAAAACCAGCTAATTCAATCATTTTTTCTGCTAAACTTAATATCTTTACACTAGAACCCATATCCAAAACAAATACATCGGCTTTTGTCGTCATTGCACCGGCTTGGATAACTAAATTAACCGCTTCTGGTATTGTCATAAAAAATCTTGTTACTTTTTTATCTGTCACGGTAACAGGCCCGCCATTTTTAATTTGCTGACGAAACTTTGGAATAACTGAACCCGAAGAATCAAGAACATTACCAAATCTCACGATAGAAAACTTAATATCATCATTTAGGTTATTAGCTATTGACTTTACAACCATTTCAGCCATTCGCTTAGAAGCCCCCATAACATTTGTTGGACGAACCGCCTTGTCTGTTGAAATTAATACAAAGTTTTTAACTCCTGTTTTAACTGCACAAGAAACCGTACTGTGTGTACCAAAAATATTATTTAATACACCTGATTGTTTGTTTGATTCTACAATAGATACATGTTTATAAGCTGCGGCGTGATACAAGGTATCAACACTATGCAAACGCATAGTTTTTTCCAGTAATTTTTCATTTAAAACATTACCTAAAACAGATATAATTTCAATTTCTTTATCGTCGATAATTTTTTTAAGAGTATTTTCAATATTGTATAAAGCATATTCATTTAATTCAAATACAATTATTTTCTTGGGTTTATAATTAGAAACACTTTTACAAATTTCAGAACCAATCGAACCGCCCGCACCTGTAACCATTACAGAACAATTTTTAATATTTTTCTCCATTAAATCCTTTTTAGGTGCAATTTCATCACGACCTAACAAATCTATTACATCGATTTCACGAATTTGTGATACTGTCGCTTTACCACTTATTATGTCAGCTGTACTAGGTAAGGTTTTAACCAAAACAGGAAATTTTTCTAGTTGTTTAACAATTTTTTTTCTATCACTATTTGAAATTGAAGGCATTGCCATTAATATATATCTAATATCTGAAAAATCAATTAATGTATTAATACGAGAAAATGAATAAACCCTAACACCTGAAATTGACGAACCTTGTAATGATTTATTATCATCTATAAATCCTTTTACTTGATATTCATTTCCCCTATTTAAACTATTTAACAATTGTCGACCCGCTGTGCCAGCACCGTAAATTAAAACATTACTAGCATTTAAAGACTTGGTAAGACTTCCAGATACGGGATCATATTTTGCAAGCATAGATGAAATTAAAAAGCGAATACCTAAAATAACCGTTGTTGCGGTAAATCCGTAAATTAATATTACTGAACGAGGAACAGATAATCGCAATAGTAAAACAGCCGTACCCCACGCAAATACAGCGAATCCAACCCCAATAACAATTTTCCATATTTCGCGTAAACCAATAGACCTTAGTACAAAATTGTAAACACCCATAATCCATAATGATATAAGCATTATGGTTGGAGCAATAATAAATGATGAAACTAAAACATCACTCATCGATTCAATCAATCCATTTATATATCTTAATGCAAAAGATAAATAGCAAGCAAAAGATGCAACTACCCAATCAAGAATAACAATAACAATTTTTTTAAATCTACGATTTGAATTTGAATTTAATAATGTTTTAAATATTTTCTTCATATTATTTAATATATATTAAAACAATTGTAATTAAAACGAAATCTTAGAATTTATAATAATAAAATATTGCAATATTCAAGCAAAACTAATATATGTTTTGTATGTATTTGAAAAAACTAGATATTAATATTGGTAATATAGAATGGCTTGAAACAAAAAATCTTGCCAATTACGAAGACTGCGTAAAATTTATGGAAAAACGCGCTATCGGAATTCGTCAAAATAACGAACAAGAATGCGTATGGTTAGTGCAACATACCCCACTTTACACAGGTGGAACATCAGCACTACAACAAGACTTATTAAGTAATGAATTTCCCGTTTATAAATCAGGTAGAGGCGGACAATATACATATCACGGGCCTGGTCAACGAACTGTTTATGTTATGCTAGACTTGGAAAAAAGAGGCTTAGGAATTAAAAAATTTATATGTAATTTAGAGCAATGGATAATAAATACCTTAGCAGATTTTGATGTTATCGGTGAAAGGCGTGACGGTAGAGTTGGAATTTGGGTTGTAAACAAAGATGGCTCAGAAGACAAAATATGTGCAATCGGTGTAAGAATAAAAAAATGGGTCTCGTATCACGGTATCGCATTTAATATAAATCCCGACCTATCACATTATAAAGGTATTGTACCGTGCGGTATAAATGATAATAATTTAAGTGTTACATCACTTGAAAAACTAGGAATTAATGCAACTATGCAAGATTTTGATGATGCATTAATAAGAAATTTTACCAAGATTTTTTAAATTTTGAATGATAAAAGTTTTTATCTATTCGCGTTCATCTTTGCGAGTTTTTTCGCTTCTTTCGTATTCTTCTTGTGCTTGGACTGTCATATTAGCTATCGGACGAGCTTCTAATCTTTCAAGAGGTATTGGATTACCAGTTATTTCACAATAACCATATTCACCAGTTTCAATATTTTGTAATGCTTCATCAATTTTTGCAATAAGTTTACGATACCTATCCCTAGTACGAAGCTCAAATGAATGTTCTGTTTCTAATGAAGCGCGATCATTTAAATCTGCACTGTTAAGGCTATCTTGTTTCAGATATTCAATAGTCCCTGTACTTTCAAGAATCAATTCTTTTTTCCAGCGAAGTAATTTTTGTCTGAAATATTCTAATTGCTTCCCAGACATAAATTCTTCTTTTTTACTGGGTCTATAATCTGGTTGAAGTAAGCTTTGTGCTATTGCTTCGTCCAGCTCTTTTAATTCTTTGCTTGATTTCATAATAATCACCAATAAAATTAATACTACTTTAAAGGATATTACTACAATAATGAAAATATCTCAACAAAAATAAAAATACCTATTAAAAATAGTAATTTTATAATTATTTATACTTAATTTTTTAAACTTTTATTCAAAATATAAAATCATAATTTTATATGTATTAAATTTAAAATAATACAACCTTTTGTTGTTTTTTGTTATTTATTTTTGTGCTTAGCTATTTCATCAGTTGCTAGTTTGTCGCATCGTTCATTTTCAGGATGTCCAGAGTGTCCTTTAACCCAATGCCACTCAATACTATGTTTTTGTGCAACTTCATCTAGCTCTTTCCATAAATCTGTGTTTTTAACATTTTTCCAATTTTTCAATTTCCAATTGTCAATCCACTCTGTGATACCTTTTTGCACATATACACTATCCGTTGTAACTACAACTTTGCTAGGTCGTTTTAAATTCTTTAATGCAACAATAGTTGCGGTTAATTCCATTCGATTGTTTGTGGTATCTTTCTCAAAACCTGATAATTCTTTTTCTACGCCTTTATAACGCAAGATAGCCCCCCAGCCACCTTTACCCGGATTTCCGGAACAAGCCCCATCTGTAAATATTTCAACTATATTATCCATTAAAATAAATCCTCATTTGTAATTGTTTGACAATACTTTAATTTTTGTAAATATTCATCTGGATTTTTTACAACAACATTAGCATTTTTAGGTGTATGAATCTTATCATAACTTCGTGTAAGTAAAAACCTCAGACAAGCGAATCTTAATAATAAAGGCAGTGCAAACTTTTCTTCATTACTAAGAATTCTGTTTTTTTCGTAACCTGCAATCATAGACTTAGCAAGTGACATATCAAGATTATCAAAATCTTTAAAACACCACGCATTAATAGTAATAGCTAGGTCATAAACATAATAATCATCAGCACTAAAATAAAAATCTATTACACCGCTTACTTTATTTGTGCTTAAATCAAAAAACACATTATCTGAAAATAAATCAAGATGAGTTGCCCCAACTGGCAATCCTGTTATTTTATTTTGTTTTTGATAATTAATTTCATTATTTATTACTTCAAAATATTCATCATTAAGTTTATCTCGAATATTTTCAAAAACATCTATGACACCTTTTAAACCTAATGAATTATCACGGTGTAAAGGAAAATCAGCAGTGGCATTGTGCATACTAGATAAAACAGAACCGACATCATTAGTGTGATTTTTATCTATATTATCAGAAATATCTTCACCTTCTAGGAATGAAATTAGAATAGCTTTTTTACCGACTATTTCATTAATATTTTCACCATTTTTATTTGGAATTACATACGGACAATTTATACCTTTATTATTTATATGATTCATTAAACTAATAAAATAAGGAAGGTCTTTTACATCAACTCTTTTTTCAAATATAGTTAATACAAAAGTGTTTTTATCAGTGTGAATAAAATAATTAGTATTTTCAACACCTGCTGTAATACCTTTAAAATCTTTTAAGATTCCAACATCAAACTCACTCAGAAAATTTATAATTTCATCTTTATTTAAACTCGTATAAACTGCCATTTTTTACTCTCTTGTTAAATTTCGTGGTAATGGGAATTCCACATTTTCTTTTGTTGTAATTATTTCTTTTGTCTCTACATCAAAATGTTCTTTGCAAGCATCAACAACTTCATCAATTAAAACCTCAGGGGCTGATGCACCTGCGCTAATACCAAGTGTATTAACATCATTAAAAAATTCCCAATCAATTTCAGATGCTCGTTGAATTAATAAAGATTTATCACAACCCTCAATTTTTCCAACATCAACTAATCGGCGTGAATTAGATGAATTAGGCGCACCAATAACAAGCAAAGCATCACTCATCTTAGCAATTTTCTTTACCGAAGCTTGTCGATTTGTAGTGGCAAAACAAATATCACCATCAGAAGGACCAATTATATTAGGGAATTTTTCTTTTAGTGCTGATATAATTTCCGATGTTTCTTGTACAGATAATGTAGTTTGTGTTGACCAAGATAATTTTACTGTGTCTGGTATTTGTAATTTATTAACATCATCAACCGTTTCAACTAATATCATCGCCTCTTCGGGTAATTGTCCCATAGTACCGATTACTTCGGGGTGTCCTTGATGCCCTATTAATATTGTTACTAAGCCCTTTTTGAAATTTCTTTCAACTGAACGATGCACCCTTGATACCAACGGACAAGTAGCATCTAAGAAAGTCATATTATAAGCTTTTGCATAACTAGGGACAGATTTAGGCACACCGTGAGCTGAAAATACAACAGGTGCATTCGGTGGTACTTCGTCTAATTCTTTTACAAAAATAGCACCTTTTTTTTCAAGAGTTTGTACAACAAATTTATTGTGAACAATTTCGTGACGAACAAAAACAGGAGCGCCGTATTTTTCTAGTGCTTTTTCCACTATCGTAATAGCTCTGTCAACACCGGCACAAAAACCTCTTGGACCTGCAAGTAATATTTTTAATTTTCGTTTATTCACAATTATTTAACCTATGGATTGAACACACTTTTGATTTAATTCGTAATCGGCACGCCAAGGAATAATTTCACCTGAACATAGCGGTAATAATTGCCCTTTACCTGGTACACTAATTGTTTTCGGAACTATGTTGCCACTCTTTATCAATTGTACAAATTCATCAGAGGGTTTTAACATATGAAAACTATTTGAATTGTTTGTTGTAAAATCTTCTAGTTTATCTAATGCGTTTTCTTCGTCAAACACCTGAGCATAAAATTCCAATGCATTAATGCTACTAAATACACCAGCGCAACCACAAGCACATTCTTTGTTATCAATGGAGTGCGGTGCTGAATCCGTTCCTAAGAATACTCTTTTAAATCCGCTTGTTGCTAATTCTCGTAAAGCTAGCCTATGCTCTTCGCGTTTAAGAATTGGTGAACAATAGTAATGCGGACGAATACCACCAACCAACATATCATTTCTGTTATACATTAAATGTTGCGGAGTAATAGTTGCACCCAATTTATCACCGCCGGATTTTAGAAATTCAACAGCCTGAACAGTTGTAATGTGTTCCATAGTAACGCGTAAATTTGGATAATCATTTAATATTTTTGTTAGTGTTTTTTCTATAAATACTGCTTCGCGGTCAAATATATCAACATTTTTATCAACAGATTCACCGTGTATAGACAAAGGCATTCCGATTTGTTCCATTACACTAAGAACATCAGATATTTCACTTATATCAGAAACTCCGTATTGTGAATTGGTAGTTGCATTTGCAGGATATAGTTTTGCCCCGAAAATAACACCATCATTAAAACCTTGGGCAATGTCATCAGGATTACTACTTGAATTTAAATAAATCATCATCAGAGGATCAAATGTCGCACCTTCTGGCACACAATTCATAATTTCTTGTTTATATTTTTTTGCAATGTCTGTGGTGGTAATAGGAATTTTAGTATTAGGCATTACAACCGCACGACAAAATTGTCTTGCCGTATAAGGAACAACAGACTGCAACATAGCACCTTCACGAAAATGAACATGCATATCATTAGGGCGAACTATTTGTAATTCAGGCAACATTTCACGAACTCTGTTTCCTACACCAGCACGACCACCCATTCTCTTTGGTTTGTTTTGCATAATTAATTCACCTTAAATTGATTTTAAAATTTGCTATATTATGATACAATTATAACAAAAAATAAAGGATTTTCATATATGTTAATTAAAATACCGAATCGCTGTTTTATTACGCTGTCTGGGAATGATATTAAATCTTTCTTGCAAGGAATAACAACAATTGATATTGACAAAATTAATTCTGAACAAGGCGGTTGGGGTGCGGTGTTATCACCACAAGGTAAATTTCAGTATGGATTTTTTATTTTTGAGTATAAAAATACATTATACATAGAAACTAATGAAGATAATTTGATGGATTTGGGTAAACATCTAACAAAATTTGCAATTAACATAGATGTGGTATTCGCAATTAATAAAGACATTACAGTATATGCAGATTTATCTGAAACAAACAATAAAAACAATGTAACAATAAAAAACGACATATTAACAATGAATGACCCAAGACATAATGTAATGGGCAAGCGAATTTATGGATTATTAAATCAAGAACTTGATGCCATAACAGATAATTATCAATATGAAAAAATCCGTATAAAAAACACTGTTGTTGATCTAGATACTGACGGAATATTTAACAATTCATACCCGCTGGAATTAAATATGGATAAATTAAACGGAGTTAATTTTGACAAGGGCTGTTTTATTGGACAAGAAGTAACAGCAAGAATGCATTACAGAAATTCGGTGAAAAAGAACGCATATACAATTGAGGCAAATCAAAAATTACAATCACAAAATGAAATAACCAATTCTAGTGGGCGCGTCATTGCAACACTAACAAGTACAATTGATAATATCGGGATTGCAATCATACGAAATCAACATATCAACGAAGATTTATATATCGGGAAAAATAAAAT
Source organism: Alphaproteobacteria bacterium (assembly GCA_029250225.1). Lineage (GTDB taxonomy): Bacteria > Pseudomonadota > Alphaproteobacteria > JAQWUY01 > JAQWUY01 > JAQWUY01. The sequence continues at coordinate 78,207 of JAQWUY010000018.1, forward strand.
AAATATTTTGAACAAATAAAAAAGGGATTAAATAACTTAATCCCTTTCATAATTTAAAATGCTAAAATTGAGATTAGAAACCTTCAATTTCAAGACGCTTGCGATCTAGCTTACGATAGCGACGCACAGCTTCGTCTTTTTCACGCTTCTTAATTTCAGAAGGCTTTTCAAAATGACGACGCTTTTTCATTTCACGAGGAATCCCTTCACGCTGAAGTTTTTTCTTCATTACACGAAGTGCTTGTTCCACATTATTATCGCGTACATTAATTTGCATTTGTAAATCACATCCTTTCAAGATATATTATATTTGTGTAATAACACAATAGGGATATTTATACACACAAATACTACCATTTGTCAAAATTTTAAGGTGAATATGAAGAAAAACGATAAAATAAACAAAAAAAATCAAGATAATTCAAATACTTACGGTAAAAAAGAAAAGGATAAACTTGTTAAATCTTGCTTAAAACACGCTGTTTTTGATGGTTTTTCAAGCGAATCACTAAAAAAAGCATGTAAAGATTGCAAGATTGATTATGCTAATGCCAATGCATTATTTCCCAATCCTGAAAAAGACATTCAAGTTCATTGGGCAATAATGTTAGATGAAGGCACATTAGAATATGCAAAAAAAATTAATAAAAGTAAAAAAGTAAGAGATAAAATTTCTTGCCTTGTAAAGCATCGTATTAAAGAGATAGATAAACATAAAGTATGTGCTAAGGATGTATTAGGGCAAGCTCTGTTACCGTATAATACCCCAACATTTATGCATCAATTATGGGATACGGCTGATAATATGTGGATTGGAATTGGTGATAAAACCCCGCATAGCGATACAAATTATTACACAAAACGCATTATATTATGTGGTGTGATAGCATCATCAATAATGTTTTGGGTTTCAGACAAAGGAAATGAGGTTGATGAATTTATTGACCGAAGAATCGATGATGCACTAAAACTTGGAAAAATTAAAAAGCCCGAAAGTTTAAAAATATTAAAGCAATTTTCAAAGTTTATGCCACACATTAACCATCCGCTAAAAATGCGAGATTAAACAGGCAAAAACAAGTTAATTAAATAACTTTAATAACAGCAATTAACCACCATACAATTGTTGGAATAATCCAAAAGAATACAGCTACTGAGCCTAAATCCTTAACTTCTTTGGTAAATGGATTAATTTTTGAATCTATTTTATCAGCGATTCTTTCTAGTGCAGTATTCAATGCCTCGGTAGAAAACAACCCTAACAATAAAAATGAAAAGATAATTAAATCGATACTTGAAACACCGAAGTAATACAATAACGCCCAACCAATTGCACCCAAGATTAATTCTTGGCGGAATGATTCTTCTTTTAACAAATATTTCATACCTGAATAAGAAAATTTTAATGCTTTAAATGCGCGTAATATTCCGTATCTCATTATCTTACCTCACCACCAGTTGCCTTAATAACACTTTGAGTTATTTTATTAGTAATAATTTCTATATCTGACTCAGATAACGTTTTTTTACTATCTTGTATAACAATATTTATTGCAATAGATTTTTTACCCTTTGCAACACCTTCGCCTTTAAACACATCAAATATTGTTATATCTTTGATAAGATTTTTATTAACATTTGCTGATGTAATTACTTTTTGTGCGCTTATTTCATCATCAACTTCAAAAGCAAAATCGCGACTTATTGCTTGGTATTGACTAGGTGCATAAGTCGGTCTTGTCTTACCTTTATTCTTAGCAGGTGGGAATTGATCAAGATTAATCTCAAAACCGTAGGCCGTACCTTTTATCCCCAAACTTTTCATAACAGATGGATGAATTGTTCCAAATGTTGCAAGTTCAAACTTACCCATTTTTAAAATACCAGATTGCCCCGGATGATACCAATGTGGTGTATTTGTATCGACTTGTAAATTATCACAATTTATACCCATCGCCGTAAGAGCAACTATACAATCAGATTTTACATCAAAAACATCAGTTGGGCGCGATTTCTCACTCCAATGTTTATCAGTAATTTTACCTGCACGAATACCACTAATTAAATTTGTTTGCCCATCAGCACGAACAGATTGATAAGAATTACCAACTTCAAACAATGCAATATCTGAATAACCTCTTGCTTTGTTGCGATTATATGCATTTAATAAATTAGGCAATATACTAGGTCGCATTCTGTTTAAATCTTCTGATATAGGATTTAACAAAACTAAATCATTGTAATCGTGTTTTTTCACTGAAAAACTCTGCGCATCTTTATCACTCATAAATGCATAAGTTACTGTTTCATTCATACCGTTTCCGGCTAAACTACGACGACCAAGCAATATTTTTTTCTGTAACGGAGTTAAAATATTTTTTGATAAATACGATGATTTTGGCAAATCCAATGCTGGAATTTTATCAAAACCATATATACGCAATACCTCTTCTATCAAACAATGAACACAATTTATGTCAGGTCTGTGCGAAGGGATAGTACATTTTATATCATTTTTATTAACAGTTGGTGCAAAACCCAAATCACTAAGGATTTTTTTTACATCTTTTACATCAATATCAATACCGCTTATTTTTTTAAGCTTATCAAGACTTAATTTTATTTTTTCATCTTTGTAATTATCTTTTCCTGCAAATACAGTTTTGCAAGCACTACCACCGCAAATTTCAGTAATTAATTTAGTTGCTGATTGGATTCCGATATTATTGGAAAGAGGGTTTACAGTTCGCTCAAATCTATATCTAGAATCGGATAAAATTCCCAGTTTTCTGCCGGTTTCAGCAATATTTATCGCATCAAAAATAGCAGATTCTATAAAGACATTAACCGTACTTTCACTTACCGCTGTTACAACACCGCCCATAATACCACCGATGCTATGAACTTGATTATCATCAGCAATAACCGTCATTCCCTCGGATAGTTCGTATTCTTTTTCATCTAGTGCATTTATTTTTTCACCCTTTACAGAGTTACGAATAATCAATTTATTACCGATCTTATCTGCATCATATGCGTGTAGTGGTCGCCCTAATTCATAAGAAATATAATTAGTAATATCAACAATTGCATTTTTTGGTTTTATACCAATTGCTGATAATCTATTTTTTAACCAATCTGGACTTTCAACATTTTTTACATTTTTAAACAATCTACCTGCCACAGATGGACATTTATCAGTTTTAATATCCCAATCAATGCTACTTTTTTCACCGCTTTTAATATCTATTTTTTCATATGAACAATTTTTTAATTTACCAATACCACAAGCAGATAAATCTCGGGCTATTCCGCGCACACCAAGACAATCACCACGATTAGGTGTAATTGCAATTTCAATCACTGGGTCGTCAAGTTTCGCATAATCAACATATGAAACACCAACTGGTGCATCATTAGAAAGTTCAATAATACCTGAACTATCGCCATCTAGACCTAGTTCTTCATAAGAGCACATCATACCGCAACTTTCCACACCGCGGATATTGCCTTTTTTAATTTTGAAATCACCCGCTGGAATATATGAACCAATCGGAGCAAGAACTACTTTAATGCCCGCCCTAGCATTACTTGCCCCGCAAACAATTTGTAATGTTTTATTACCATCGTTTACCGAACATACTTTTAATTTATCAGCATCTGGGTGTTTTTCAGCTGATACTATTTCTGCTACTTTAAAATCGGCCAAGACATCGGCTGGATTTATAACTTTTTCTACTTCTAAGCCAATCATTGTTAACTTATTAGTAATTTTTTCCAAATCTGCATTTGTGTCTAAATGATTTTTTAACCAAGATAATGTAAATTTCATAATATTATCCCCTTATAACCCGCGTACTAATGATGGAATATCAAAACTACTAAATCCGTAATGTTCCAACCACCTTATATCACTATCGAAAAATGTTCTTAAATCGTTAATGCCATATTTTAACATTGCAATTCTTTCAATACCCATACCAAATGCAAAACCTTGATATTTATTTGAATCAATTCCACAATTTTCAAGAACATTCGGGTGAATCATTCCGCACCCTAATATTTCAAGCCAATCTGCACCGGCACCAATTTTTAATGTCCCATCTTTGCGTGAACAACCAATATCCACCTCGGCAGATGGTTCTGTAAATGGGAAAAAACTAGGTCTAAATTGTAATGGGACATCATCAATTTCAAAATATGCTTCAACAAAACTTTTCAACACACCTTTTAAATGTGAAAAGTTTACTTGTTCATCTATTACCAAGCCTTCAACTTGATGAAACATTGGCGTATGAGTTAAATCACTATCGCAACGGAAAGTACGACCTGGGGCGATAATTCGGATAGGTTTTCCTTTTTCCAAATTTTCTTTTTCATTTTTCATTGTGCGAATTTGCACTGGTGAGGTATGAGTACGCAAAACAGATGACGCGCCCCTTTCATCAATACCTTTTGTGTAAAAAGTATCTTGCATTTGTCGTGCTGGATGTGATGGAGGAATATTTAAAGCTTGAAAATTATGCCAATCATCTTCTACATCTGGGCCTTCGGCAACTAGGAATCCCATTTCTCCGAATATTGCAACTATTTCTTCTACGGTTTGTGGAATCGGGTGTAATTTTCCAATTCTTTTATTTCTTGCCGGCAGAGAAACATCTATTGTTTCACTAGCTAGTTTTTTATTTAATTCTTGTTGTTTAAATAATTCTTCTTTTTCATTGATTGCTTCAATTATTTTAGATTTAATAATATTTAATTGTTGCCCCATTTGACGGCGTTTATCACCATCGAATTTACCTAACGATTTCATTTCTTGGGTAATAATGCCTTTTTTCCCAAGAACAGAAATACGAGTTTGTTCAAGTTCATCTAGGTTATTTGCACTGTTTATATTATCAATTATTTCCAGCTGTTTTGCTTCTAAATCTATCTCAGACATTTTTTTTCCTGTTATATTAAAAAATAAAAAAAGACAACTTGTATAATATATATTAAGTTGCCTTTTTTTTCAATTCAAAGAATAAAGAATTAATATTATTTTAAAGCAGATTTTGCTTTTTCAACTAATTCTTTAAAAGCAGTCGGCTCATCATAAGCAAGACTTGCTAATATTTTACGATCTAGCTCAATACCAGCTTTTGCTAAACCATTCATAAATGTTGAATATTTTAATCCTTCAGCACGAACTGCGCCATTAATTCGCTGAATCCATAACGCACGGAATTGGCGTTTACGAACACGGCGATCTCTGTATGCATATTGTCCTGCTTTTTCAACTGCTTGCATCGCAACACGAATTGTGTTTTTACGACGACCAGTATAACCTTTTGCTTGTTTTAAAACTTTTTTGTGTCTAGCGTGTGAAGTTACGCCTCTTTTAACTCTTGACATTGTCTATTCTCCTTAATTTGTAATTAACCGTTTGGTAATAAATATTTTTTAATATTCTTTGCATCACACTCAGCCATAACCTGTGTACCACGATTTTGGCGTTTCATTTGCTGTGGACGCGTAGATGTATTGTGAGAAAGACAAGCAGAAGCAAATTTCAACTTACCACTTGCTGTTTTTTTAAAACGCTTCTTTGCAGAGCTGTTTGTTTTCATTTTAGGCATTTTAAATTCCTTTCGTAAGAAATGTTATTTAAAGCGTGCTAGGCAGCCAAAATAGCCCAACCAACGCCGATAGGCTACAATATATAAATAAATTTTAACATTTTGTCAAGAAATAAAAGCTTTATTCTATGTTATGAGGTAAATTGCTTTATTTTATATTTTATCGTATTTTTTTCCGAAAAATATACTCATAATAGTTTTAAATATAATTAAAAGATCATAAATAAAATTTCTTTTATCAACATATTCTTCGTACATAGCAATTTTTTTAGGTAATAATACATCAATATAATATTGTTGAGGATCATCAACACCTTTTAATAATTCTTCTTCGTTTCTAAATATAATAGATGAATTACCCGTAATCCCAGGGCGAACTGAATAAACCTTGTCCCAGTGTGTTTTATAATATTGCAATCGCGATTTTAATTCAGGGCGAGGGCCAACAATTGACATATCACCTTTTAATACATTAAACAATTGTGGTAATTCGTCTAGTTTAGTTTTTCGCAAAAATTTACCGATTTTTGTAATGCGAGAACTATCGCCTAAATCAGCAATATCTTTTTCCACTATACGATTAGTCATTGTGCGAAGTTTATACATTGTAAACATCTTGCAATTTTTACCAACTCGTTGTTGTTTGTATATTATGGGTAAACCATCAGTAATTATAACTAGAATTGCAATAATAACAAAAACTGGTGATAAAATAATAATTGCCAATGCTGACAAAATTATATCAAATAACCTTTTTAAAAACATTCAATCAATCCAAAAAAAATTATTGTAGAGATATCAAAATATTCTTTTTTCATTTTTATATCCTTTTTAAAACAGCGTTAATTATATATTTAACAAAACAAATCATAGCGCTTATTTTATTAATATATGGTTGTTTCATATATATTTTAAAATTAAGAAGTGCCATATCAATTTTATTGTTCGAAACTTGATTTTTATGCAAACGATATGATGCCATAATTTTGTCCATACCATATATCGAATAGCCCTGCCCTAACAAATCAATCCAAAATGCACAATCTTCGCGCCTTTCAACGGGTGGAAAATATTGTTTACCCATTGTTTTTATATTTAACATAACTGTATCCATACTAATACAAGTATTGCTCATATATGATTTAAGGGTAAATTGTTTTAATGGTAAAACCGTTCCTTTTATTTTATTGCCGGTTTCATCAATATAATCATAACCGTGACTGGAAACATCACAAATATTATTTTGCATAAATTGTAATTGTGTTTTTAACTTATCTTTTGTCCAAACATCGTCACTATCTAAGAAACAAATAAAATCACCAACGGCTTTTTTTATGCCAATGTTTCTTGCACAAAATGCACCCGTGTTTTTATCAGTTTTAAAATATTTAATGCGATTATCCTTTTTTACATATGATTTTATAATCTTAGCAGTGTCATCAGTTGAACAGTCATCAACAATTAAAAGTTCCCAATCTTTATATGTTTGTGCCAATACAGAATTGATCGTTTCAATAATATATTTTTCACTGTTATATGCAGGTATTATAATTGAAATCATTACTAGCCTTCCATATTTACTATATTAATTTAATTAATCTTTATATTTATTCTTTTTAAAATAAATAGCATTTACATATTCATATAAATTGTTATATTTTTTTTTATTAAATATATACTCAATAAATAATTTACTACGAATTTGATACCAAAGCCACGATTTAAATTTATTACCCCTTATAATAGTACTTTCAAATTCGCCTGTTGTAATAATATTTGGTTTTATAACCGAAACATTTCCTAAATTACTTAATAATATCGGGTAAT
>JAQWUY010000029.1 GCA_029250225.1 Alphaproteobacteria bacterium
ATGTGTGGTCCTCCAATAATGAACTCTTCGGTTATATCAATGCTTCTTGATCTTGGGGTTGAGCGCGAAGATATTATGCTTGATGATTTCGGTGGATAATAACCTTCCTAGTGTTAAATACTTTATATAATAATAAGTTAGTTTTTTAAATTTATAGTGTTATCTTGACACAGAATAAGAAATATGATTCTATGGTTAAAGATAAAAATAATTTGGGAATTGATTTGATGAAACCTTTTTTAAAGTGGGCAGGCGGTAAATATAAATCGATAGATAAAATAAAATCTGTCTTACCAAGTGGTCATCGTCTAGTTGAGCCTTTTTGTGGTTCTTGTGCTGTTTCATTAAATTTAGATTATGAAAATTATTTATTAGCTGATTTTAATCAAGATTTAATAAATTTATACAAAATATTAGTTGCTGAAAATCAGCATTTTATTAATTATGCAAAATCATTTTTTACAGAAGAAAACCGCACATCAGAAAAATATTATGAATTAAGATATTTGTTTAATACAACTAATAACATACGATTAAAATCAGCGTTGTTTGTTTATTTAAATCGCCACGGATTTAATGGATTATGTAGGTATAATTCAAAAGGTTTGTATAATGTACCAATTGGCTCATATAAAACTATATATTTTCCAGAATTGGAAATGAAAAATTTTGCTGACAAATTAAAGAATGCCAAGTTTGTTTGTCAATCTTTTGAAAAAACATTACAACAAGCAAATAAAAGAGATATTGTATATTGCGATCCACCTTATATGCCTTTAAATACAAAATCGAGTTTTACTTCTTATACAGAATATGGTTTTGAATTAGATGCTCAAAAATATTTGGCACAATTGGCAGATGATTATTATGATAAAGGATATAAAATATTTATATCAAACCACGATACAGAGTTAACCCAGTCATTATACAAAAAATCATCTATCAAATCTTTTGATGTTCGTCGTATGATAAGTGCAAATGGTACAAATCGAGGATTTGCACCTGAATTAATTGCTTGTTATAACTAAACATCTATTCAGAAAAATTAAAATGAAAACAAAGCCTTTAAATAAAGTATTTAAAACAAAATCTGATAGTGATCTTTTTAATTATATAATGGATAATTTACAAAATACAATAAAATATTGGGATTGGTTTATAAACTTTGATAAAGTAAAAGAAAAATTTTTTGAGTTTGAAACAGAGCTAAATTTATTAAATGTTTTAATTGGTAAAAAAGATATACAAAAAGAATTGGCTAATTTAATATTTAAATATCCCAGTGTTATAAAGGCAATTCGTATTTTGATAGCAGCAAGAGATGATAAAATAGAAGTGTTAGTTAACAAGAGTTCATCAGAAACAGAAATATATGATTTTAATAAAACAAATTTATCAGAATTTGAGGCAAAAAAATATGCTGAAATATTTACTAAAACAGGCTTGGGGGAATTGTTGTCAGACAAAACTATTAAATCTATACCAGACTATTTGATAGGTGTTGAGGCTGGTTTAGACACTAATGCTAGGAAGAATAGAACAGGGAAGATAATGAAAAAATTAGTTAAAGAATACCTATTGACCTTGAGTAGAGAAATGAATTTTGATTTTGTGCGTGAAGCTAATAAGAAGAAAATTAAAGATGAGTTGGGACTTGATGTTAACTTTGATAAATCAAAAAGTACAGTAGATTTTGCTATAAATTATAAAAATAAACTTTATATAATAGAGGTGAATTTTTATAATGTGGAGGGTTCTAAATTAAAAGCTAGTGCAGTTGAATATATTGATATGAATAAAAGATACACACAACAGGGTATAAAATTTGCATGGATAACAGACGGCAAAGGTTGGGAGAAAACACGAGAACCATTAAAGGAATTTTTTGATTCGAGTGATTACTTGTTTAATATCAAGATGATGCATAGTGGTTCAATAGAATATTTTTTAAAAAA
>JAQWUY010000039.1 GCA_029250225.1 Alphaproteobacteria bacterium
CTACTGGATTAAATGAAATTTCTTTTTTATAATTACTCTCATTAGTAACAGATATAGAAACGCCCCACTTTTTATTTTTTCTAGATACATGTTGAATATATTCACTAATGTAAGCAAATAAATCATCTTTAATACTAGAAACCTTTAAATCAAAATCTGCATTCATCGCTAAATTTGAAGCCTCTTTGATTGTCGATATGTCAATAATTGCATATTCTATAACCTCTATCAAATCCTGAATAGAAACAGATTCATTATTTTTATAATATTGCGATAAAATAGATTTCATATCCTTTTCAATACCACCAGAAACCTGTTTTACAACATGAGTAATTAATGCATCTAAAGTTTGTTCGGGAGAACTCAACTTCTCTAAAAATTTATTTTGGCGACTTAAAATAGAACTTTTTTCTTTTTCTTTTTTTGCTGTATCCTCTGCTTCTGCTTGCTTTTCTTCTGCAAAATCTCTTTCTTTTTCAGCTATTTTAACTTTATGTTTAGCATCATCTAAAAAACGTTTGACCTTAGTTTTATCATTAACATTCAATTCAGAAATGGTTTTATTGCCAATTTCTTCACAAAACTTATCAACAAAATCCTTATATTTTTTATCCATTGTAGACTTAATTCTATCAACTAAATTTGTATTTAGATGCAAATTTTCAACACCCCAAGAACTGGTTGCAATTTTTTCAGCAACTTTCTTAACATTGTTAACATCAATACTTTTATGCATATATAAATCAGGATTTTTAACAACCATTTCTTCTGTTATTGATTTCTTCTTTAGATTATTCGGATCTGCCTTAGCGACAATTCTACTCCAATCAAGACCATCAACAACAAATTTTTCTAATTGTCTTATTATACAAATAACATAACCATAATCATATTTATCTGTTAATAATTTAGTTTTCTGTTCCTTATCGTGTGCCACCAAATCTAAGTATGCCTTATTTTTAACAACACCCTCACGGCTAGAGACAATAGAAAATTTATTTTCACTGTCTTCTATTTCAATTTTACCAATAACTTCCCTCGTTCCTAAATTCCTCGCAACACCTTGTGATTTTCTTTGATCCAGGCCAAGCCAATCATTTTTAAAATTACCATACGGAGAAACCCTGAAACCATTATAAAAAAGGAATATAGACCCATAATCTTGAGATGTATTTTTTTTCTCTGCTATATGTTGAGTAAAATACTTCTTATTCAATGTATCAAGATAATGAATTTCAACTTTTATGTTTTTTAATGTTTTGTATGGATTTTTAACAACATAATTATATATTTCTTCTTGCTGAAAAAATAAAGTGGTTTTTATTTCCTTTCCATCTTCGGAAATAGATGATTTTATATGTGTTGTTTTAAAAGAAAGCTTATCCAAAATATTATTTTCAATTTTTTTATCAATTTTATTTTTTAAATCATCGTGTATTCTTTTTTCAGGTAAATTTTTCACGTAAAAATATACTTCGAATCCTTTATCAAGAGTAGGTGAAAATTTTTCTAATTCATAAACTAATTTTATTAAAGAATTATCTGCCCACTCATTCCTAATATTAGATATTTTAAGAATAGTTCCCGTTTTAAAATTTTTATCAGTTCCTGATTGTTTAATAAAATTCTCTCGAGATAAAGATTCACAATTTAATTTTATATCGCTAACTAAATGTTCTTTTCCCTTATTCTCAAAGTCTAACCAGTTAATTGCTATCTTTAAATAATTACCTTGTTTTGATTTTGTAAACACCTCTAAAAACGATCCTAAACGATCACAGCTAAACCTACCTACGCCTTTATTTCCTGCATAATTAGAACCATCCTTTGCTTTATTACCCTTCTTTTCAGAGTAAGCCATATTAAGCCATTTTTCATTAATATCATTTAAAGACATTCCAGAACCATAATCTTTAATAAAAATAGTATTAATGTTAGAATCAGAACCATTTGTCATAAAATCTTCTACATCAAAAAAATTAAATTCTATTTCAACTTTATCAGATCCTGCATCTTTAGAGTTTTTAACTAATTCAATAATCGCTATATTATCATCATATATAAGACCTTGGCCTAAAATATCTTTAATTCCTGCATTTGCTCTAAAATTTATCTTTTCCATTATATTCCCAATCTCATAATAATTTGCCCTAGTGCTTCTGCCATTAACGGTGGAACAGCATTTCCCACTTGTGAATATCTAGGGCATTCTTCTTTTCTTCTAACTCCACCTGTTGTGTATTTACCTTGAAATTCGAACCAATCGGGAAATGATTGTATTCTTGCATTTTCTCTTACTGTTAATATACGAGCTTCTTTATAATGTAATAAATCATCAGGTAAAGTTGTGATTGTTCGCGACATCATATTTGGATGCAATATAGTAAAACACTGCTTCTTAGTTCCTAATTCTAACATTCGCTCTCTGGGAACACTTTTACCGCGTTCACAAGTTTTCATTATGACCTTAAATCGCTTAAGAGTTTTTTCATTGTGTCTTGCTAGGCGTAAACTATTAGGAATATATTTTTTATCACATCCTATTCTCATCAATTTTTGATAATTAGTCATTTTTCGTTCTTTAAAAGTAATTTGTTGGAATCTTTTATTATCTGAACTTTCTATAGTTTTGCGACTTCCAATTTCTAAGTCTGAAATTGCATCTTTTACAGTTGTAAATTTTACAGGATCTAGTTCTTTAGATTTTCTATATTCTTCCACAAAATCTTTTATTTTTTCAAATGGATTATTTTCTATATTCAATTCATCTAAAACAGATATCATTATAAATCTATTGCGTGGTTGTGGCACTCCAAACATAGAAGAGTTTATCATGGAACTATAAACTTTATATCCTACATTTTCTAATTTTTCTTTAACTATCTCAGCATAAACTCTTTTACTAAAAAGGCTCTTTTCTTTAAATGCTGAATTAAAGCCTTTAACATTTTCCAGTAATAAAACTTTTGGTTTTACTAATTTAACAATTTCAATGTATTCTTCTGTTAATCTATTCCTTGGGTCTTTTGGATTTCTAAGACCAGCAAAAGAAAAACCTTGGCATGGAGGGCCGCCAGCTATTAAATCAATTTCTCCCCTTAAAGACATTAATTCATTCTTATGGTTAGTTAATAATTCTGAAGTAGTCATAGCTCTACATTCTAACCAATTAGGCCAATTGAAAGAATTAATTTTATTACCATCAATTAAATTATGTTTAAATGTTGAAAAGGCATCAGAAGTCTTTTCAATGGCAAAAACACCTTGCCATCCTGCTTTTGTCAAACCTAATGATAAACCACCACACCCTGCAAATAAATCTATAAATTTTTTATCAAATGTCATTTTATATTCCTGTTTTAAACTGTATAAATTTAATTATTATTCATAGTATAAAATACATTATATTACAACTATAGATAAAAGACTAGTCACCAATATAATTAATATAAAGAATTCTACACTTTTATATTAAATTGTCTATATAAAATTATTCTTTTATGATTCCATACAATTACACTTTAAAAAAAGCCCTATCATATCTCTATGATAGGGCTTTTAAATGGTAGGG
>JAQWUY010000042.1 GCA_029250225.1 Alphaproteobacteria bacterium
CTGCTCAGCAGATTTTCTGTACCATTCAACTGCCTTTTTATAATCCTGCTCAACTCCTTCACCTTCATAATAAGCTAACCCTAAATTATTTTGCGCATCGGCATTACCTTGGTTAGCAGATTTCGTATACCATTCAACTGCTTGTTTATAATCTTGATCAACTACTTTACCTTCATAATATATAGACCCTAAATTAAATTGAGCATTGGCATTACCTTGGTTAGCAGATTTTGTAAACCAATAAACTGCTTGTTTATAATTCTTATCAATTCCCAAACCATCATAATAAAATGCACCTAAACTATTTTGGGCATCGGCATTGCCTTGTTCAGCAGATTTTGTATACCATTCAACTGCCTGTTTATAATCCTGCTTAACTCCCCAACCTTTATAATAAACTAAACCTAAATTATATTGAGCTATAGCATTACCTTGTTCAGCAGATTTTTTCCACAATTCAATTGATTGTTTATAATTCTTTTTAACTCCTGTACCTTCGTGATAAAAATTCCCTAAATAAAGCTGAGCATCGGAATTACCTTGGTCAGCAGATTTTTTCCACCATTTAATTGTCTTTTTATAATCCTGCTTAACTCCGCGACCATAATAATAAGCTAGCCCTAAATTATATTGAGCACCGTCATAACCTTGATTAGCAGATTTTGTATACCATTTAAATGCCTGTTTATAATCTTTTTTAACTACCCAACCATAATAATAAGCATCGCCTAAATTATTTTGAGCAACGGCATCGCCTTGTTCAGCAGATTTTTTCCACCAATAAACTGCTTGTTTATAGTCCTGATCAGCTCCTTTACCTTCATAATAAGCTATACCTAATTTAAATTGAGCTTTGGCATTGCCTTGTTTAGCAGATTTTGTATACCAATAAACTGCCTGTTTATAATCCTGTTTAACTCCTTCACATTCATAATAAGCTAACCCTAAATTATATTGAGCAACGGCATCGCCTTGTTCAGCAGATTTTTTCCACCAATAAACTGCCTGTTTATAATCCTGTTTAACTCCTATACCAAAATAATAAGCTATACCTAATTTAAATTGAGCATCGGCATTACCTTGATCAGCAGATTTTCTGTACCATTCAACTGCCTGTTTATAATCTTGTTTAACTCCTTTACCTTCATAATAAGCTATACCTAAATTATATTGAGCAACGGCATCGCCTTGTTGAGCAGATTTTATCCACCATTCAATTGCCTGTTTATAATCCTGCTCAACCCCTTCACCAAAATAATAAGCTCGACCTAAATTATTTTGAGCATCTGCATAACCTTGTTGAGCAGATTTTTTCCACAATTCAATTGCTTGTTTATAATCCTGCTTAACTCCGTGACCATTATAATAACAAGAGCCTAAATTACATTGAGCAAAGTCAAAACCTTGATCAGCAGATTTTCTGTACCATTCAACTGCCTGTTTATAATCCTGTTTGACTACTTCACCTTTATAATAAGCTATACCTAATTTAAATTGAGCGATGGCATTGCCCTGTTGAGCAGATTTTTCCCATAAATAAACTGCTTGTTTACAGTCCTGTCTAATAAATCCTTCACCATTATAATACATGACCCCTAAATTAAGTTGAGCAAAGGCATTACCTTGGTCGGAAGATTTTGTATACCAATAAACT
>JAQWUY010000033.1 GCA_029250225.1 Alphaproteobacteria bacterium
ATTAATGCCTAAATCTGACTAGATTTTAAACAAATAAATAAAATAATCCTATATCACTTTTGGTTGTTATAGCCGGTTTTATTTACTCTCAATCATACCCGCAAATATAATTGCAAATAATATTGTAAATACTATAATATTTGTGATATTAATCTCTCAACCGATGGTGAAATCTGAAAAATATAAAACTATGTTCGCGGTAGTAAAAATTAATTAGTTAAAGAATGGTGATAAAATATGATTGAAAAAATTAGATTAAAAAATTTTCATAAGTTTAAAGAATTGGAATTAAAATTTGATAAACGAATTAATATATTTGTCGGTGATAATGAAAGCGGGAAAAGTACAATATTATCAGCTATTGATTTGACATTATCTGGCAGTATTTATAAAGTTGAAAATATAGGATTAAGAAATATATTTAATATCGATGTAATTAGTGACTTTATGAATAATGAAAGTAAATCATATGAAAGTTTACCAAAAGTTTTTATAGAGATATGCTTATCAAAAGATAATGAAAATTATGAACTGAATGGAAAAAATAATTCTTACGAAGAATCAACTAACGGTTTAAAATTGGAAATTATTCCAAATGATGAATTTTCAGAAGAAATAAGCAATATTATAAAAGAAGAAGAGTTTGCTTTTCCTTTTGAATACTATAAAATTAGTTTCAATACCTTTAGTGGAAAATTATATTCCCAATATAAAAAACATTTAAATCATATTTTTATAGATAATTCTAAAATAAATGAACGAACATCAAATTATAAATATATAGAAAATATGTATAATAGTAGAATAGATAGTGTTAATAAATATAAATATCAAAATAAATTTCAAAAAGCAAAGCAAACATTTGTTAATAATGTTTTAAATGATCTTAATAAAGAAATAGCCGACTATAAGTTTTCCATTAAAAGTAATATTAAAGATGATTTGGAAAAACAATTAACTTTATTAGAGAATGGAGTTGATATTATAAATAAGGGAACAGGAAAGCAATGTGTAATAAAAACGAAATTTGCATTATTAAAATCAAAAGAAAAAAAACATGAAAATAAAATCGTGTTGATAGAAGAGCCTGAAAATCATCTAAGTCATATAAATATGAATAAATTAATAGATATAATCAAAGAATATGATAAGCAAATATTTATTTCAACCCATAGTAATTTGATAACATCAAGATTGGGATTAAATAATGTTATAATGATGTCAGATAATAATCAAATAACTTTAAATGACATAAATAGTGATACAAATGAATATTTTGTTAAGGCTCCCAATCAAAATATATTAAACTTTATTTTATCTAAAAAAGTTATTTTAGTTGAAGGAAATGTAGAGTTTTTACTTACAGAAAAATTTTATGAAATAGTAAATTCATCTAGTATGAATGCAGATGGTGTTTTCGTTATATCTACTGGTGGACTATCTTTTAAAAGATATTTAGAAATAGCAAAAAAATTAAGTATTAAAATTGCGGTTATTCGTGATAATGATAAATCTTACCAAGAAAATTGCGTTGACAATTATAAAGATTATATAAATGATAGCATTAAGATTTTTAGTGATATAAAGAAAGAAAGACACACATTTGAAGTTTGTTTTTATCAAGATAATAAAGATTTTTGTGATAATAAATTCAAAACATTAGATGATATGTTGAAAAAAAATAACAAAACATCAAATGCTTTTAAAATTTTAAAAACAGAAGAGGAAATAACTGTTCCTTTATATATAAAAGAGGCTATGAAATGGATAAAAAAATAATATTATCTGTTGCTGGTTCAGGGAAAACAGAATATGCCATTAAAAAAATAAATTTGGAAGATAAATTTTTATTACTAACATACACAGACAATAATTATTTAAATTTAAAAGAAAGGATAGTAAAAAAATTTGGTTATTTGCCAAATAATGTAAAAATATATAAATATTATTCTTTTTTATATAACTTTTTTTTTAAACCATTATTATTTTATAGCTTTCCAGCTAAAGAAATTGATTTTAATTCTAGAGCTGGGAAATATATCAAAGGAACAGATGATAAATATTTTATAAATCCAATTAATAATAAGTTATATTCATACAGAATGTCGAAGCTTTTATTGGATCGAGTAAAAGATGATTGCATTAAAAGATTGAATAAATATTTTGATTACATTATTGTAGATGAGGTACAAGATTTTTCAGCAAATGATTTTAATTTTTTAGAAATTTTTTGTAATAGTACAGATAATGTGTTATTTATTGGTGATTTTTATCAACACACATACGATAGTAGTACAGATGGAATGGTTAAAAAAAATCTATATAAATGTTCAGATAAATATATAAAAGAATTAAAAAAGTTTGGCTTGTCAATAGATGTAACCACATTACAAAAGAGTTATAGGTGTAGCAGTTCTGTATGTAAATTTATTGAAAAAAAACTTGGTATAGATATTAAAAGCCACAATGAAAAAGATAGTGAAATAAGACTTGTTGAAAATGAAAAAGAGATAGACAACATAATGAAAAACGGTGAAATTGTTAAATTATTTTTTCAAAAACATTATGAATATGGTTCTTTTTCTAACAATTGGGGTAATTCAAAAGGTTGCGACTGCTACAATGATGTTTGTGTGATTTTAAACAATACAACAACTAAATTTTTTCCCTGTGAATTAAAATCATTGTCACCAAATAACAAAAGTAAATTATATGTTGCTATAACTAGAGCTAAAAATAATGTATATTTTGTAAAAGAAAGTCAAATCAAAAAATATAAATCTAACAATAAGAAATAATTTACACTAGTCAATAGTGTCGGGGTGAAACCCTCAAATGGTGCCGTCGAGAAGAATTGAACTTCCGACCTCGTCATT
>JAQWUY010000043.1 GCA_029250225.1 Alphaproteobacteria bacterium
TAGGAGGTTGTTAAATGAATTACGGAGAATATCACCATAGTTTAAATCGTTTTGATCGAGAGAATTTTGAAAAAATTATTCGGGATTCTCGTCGTTTTCCTGAAGTTTCACAGGAGCGTGAAATGTGGGAAATTAAATATGAATATCGAGACAAAGAATATTATGTAAAAAGTAAAATTCGCGCTGTTCAATCTAGAAATGAATTTCAAAATTTGTCTATAATGGATGAAATATTATTAAGATTTTATGGAAGGTTTGCTTTAAATCTAAATAAAACTATGCGATTTACTAAGAATAAATTAACTCTACTGTTAAGTAATTATGAAATGTATGAAATTGAAGATAATGTTGAAAGATGTATTAGTTATATTGAAGTTGATAACCATAAAGATATTTCATCAGTAAATCGTTTTGATGTTATTAAATTTCTTGAAGTGGAACAAGGCCGTTATGCTATAGCCTTAACAAACACTATAGATCAATTGATTGCTAAGCATAGGTCTGAACACATAGATGCAGATTATTTTTATAGAATAGCTCGTGCTAAAAGAAATGCATATGTGACACAAGAGGAGGTTGCGAAATTATCTTTAAATACAAAAAATAGAATTAAATTAGGTAATATTGTAATTGATAAGGCTATAACTTCTGTTGGACACGATTTACAAAGTATTCTTTTTAGATATTCACATAAAGGTCAAAATGCTACGCACATGGAGAGTCTTGAATATTTTATAAAAGAAGAAGAAGTATTATATGTTATTAAGAATAATGAAAAATTGAATTATATGGACATTGCAGGATTTAAAAAGGAACGAACAGAGATAAATAATAGGGGTAGATTTGCAAGTGGTTTAGATAATAGATTATTGAAAGGCCGCGATGCACTTAGTTCAGGCGAACTTATTATTCCGAGCCATACACCTTTTAGGGTTACAGGAATTCAAAAGATGGACAGAACTATGAATAGAAGAGTAGTTTTTTTAGAGCCTATGAAGCTTGAAGATATTAATCAAACAGATACAGTACAAAATAATTTTAATGGAGAGCCTTTTTCTAGCAATGGTCAGTTTAATTTAGAAGAATTTACGGCTTAATTCCATTTAGTATTCCAAAAAATAACTAATCGTTATTTTATACCACAAAAAGAAATAAAACATAACAACAGGGTAATTTTTTAATTACTTAAAAATGAGAAAATTGGGAGGACATAAAATGAGACATATTGATTTTCGTAATATTTATTCAAAGAACAAAGATATTGAATTTAAATGGATTGGCGGTACTTTTTGCACGACAATACCAAGTTTAGAGCAAGCGAGGCAACTGTTAGGCACAAAATGTGAAAAAACGCGTAAATTAAAAAGCAGTGTTTATTATAATTCCAAAGAAATGTTTGTACGTCAAAAACTTAGGATTGGTGCACACGATCGAGGAGAGGAGTTTGTTTGGGCTGATGGTACTTTATGCGATAAAGATAAAAGAGTACAAGATTTTCATTTACCAGCACACTTAAAAGTAATGCAGTATGAAAAATACATTATTAGAAAAGACGAGATTTTTGATGTTACTTCGAAGCATGATTTTTGGGAAGGAGTGCATTTTAGAGAAGAGTTGTATGTATATATTCATATTAAAAAATTATATGTCGAAAAAGGGGCAATCTTGTCAGTTCGCGGAAATGTTTTAACATTAGTGTGTGATGAAGTCATTCTAATTGATAGTGAAAATGAAGATAATCATAAATTTGATTTTCAAATTAAAATTCTAGGAACAGATTATTTTGGTTATGGAAAAGCAAGATCTAAAGAAGAAGAAATGAATGGTTTAAACGGCAAAGATGGGTGTGTGATTGAAGAAGAAGATTTACAATCATATGAATATATTAATACACTTTTTGGCCGTATTAAAGTTAAAAAGAAACCCTTTATTGAACCTGATATTCAAGATCCCAAATATAAGGGACAAAACGGAGAAAATGGAAAGAATGGGGTTAATGGAGGTATGTCTATGCTTGCGGATATTAGAATTGGAAAATTATCAAATTTTAGTATTAAAGGGTTTCAAGTATTTGCACAAGCCAGCGCTGGTAAAAACGGAGGCGATGGTGGCAAGGGTGGCGATGGCGTCTTTCCCGGTAATGGGGGTAAAGGCGGGAATGGTGGTAACGGAGGCCTTTCTTCCAATATTTTCGTAACATCGCCTCAAAAATATCGTAAATTTATGAATTTTATAGGTTTGGAATCTATAGGAGGAAAAGCGGGTAAAGGAGGTGAAAGTGGTAAAAAAAGTATTGAAATACAAAAAATTGTACAAAAATCTTTAGATGGCGCTAATGGAAAAGATGGGCGGAATAGACAAGCTCCACCAATATATTTTTTCCCATTCACAAAGATTTAAAGAATGTTTTAACTTAATTTGAAAGGATAATATCATATGTTAAATAAAAATGAAAAATCATTAGTAATTAATAATGTAAAACAACTTGGAGATGAAGGATTATATAACCTACCAGAGCATCATAGAGAGGAATTTGTTAATGCAATAAAAACAAATCCTGATAATTCCGGTATGCATAAAATATTTGAACACGTTTACAATAGTAAGTCTTCAAATAACGAAAATTCAGATGACCTGCATTTTGATGCTAATGAAAGCAGGCAATTTCCTCTTACAATGCAAAAAGTGTCTACATCTGAATTAGTAATTGATAAAGAATTTGTAATAGGACCGCATGCCTCTCCTTATCTCATTGATGTAGATAGTTTGGTTTTTGATGGTGGCTCTATTACTGTTATATCGACAGCATTAAATATAAAAGCAAAAAAAGTTACTATTACTAATAAACCATCTTCTAAACAGTACCATATTGCAATTCTAGGACAAGCTGGATTAAAAGGAAGAACTGGTTCAAAAGGAAGTGAATATGTTTCAAGAGCACGAGATGGTAGTAACAGCTATGCTCCATCAACTGGTATATGCACATCAGCTGGTTCTGCTGGTGTTGGTAGTGACGGCAAGAATGGTGGCGTTGGCGGTGTTGGCGGTCAAGGAAATAAAGGAATTGCTAATTGGCCTGCAACAATTGAGATTAACTCTTTTTCTGAAAATTCTCCTATATTAGAAATACTTCTAAAATCTGGCATCGGTGGTGACGGCGGTGACGGAGGCATCGGCGGTGCTGGACAAGAAGGTGGCCACGGTGGAAACGGCTGTTATAGTGGTTGTGAAGGAACTAACGGTGCATTTGGTGGTACAGGTGGTAACGGCGGTAATGGCGGTAATGGTGGCTCTGGTGGTTCCGGTGCTAATGGAAACCCTATTCATATTAGCTGTCCTAGTTCAAGTAGAAATTTACTTTCAGTTACAGCAGAGAGTTCAGAAGTTGGTAATGTTGGAAACGGTGGTGACGGCGGTGACGGAGGCAAAGGTGGTTCCGGCGGTATCGGTGGCAAACACTCTTATAATGGCCAAAATGGTTCTGGTGGTGAAAATGGCAACTCCGGAATAGCAGGAACTACTACAGGCACACCAGGTAGTGCTCCTCGTGTAATCTACAATTATACATAATTCAACAATAAATAATAAATCTATGAAAGGATTAAAATATGATAAATAAACAATTAAATAAGAGTTTTTACACTTCGGTATATAAAAGTGAATTACATTCATCCGCTGGAGAGCCTGCTTTTGGCGAGTCTATAGTAGAATGTGAAATTTATAGATATACAAGTGCTTCTAACCTAGACCTTAAAAAAGGATATTATGTATTGGCAAAGCAACGTATTATTATTCCTAATAATAATACACCCAATTTAGGGGCATTGTCTGTTCAGAATTATGATAATTACCCAGCTATTTTAAATAATAAAATTACATTAGATGTTAATAATAATGCGAAAGTAAAAATACATGATTTATTCCCAAAAACTTTAAATTCAAATGTAAATATTAGTTCTTCATCTCATGATGGGGATAGTAGAACGCAAATTCAACAACATACATCTGGATCTTCAACAAATAATATAAATACATTTGGAGTAAATGTTGGTGGAGGAATGATGCTTGGTATGCCTATGTTCAATATTGGACTTAGTTATTCACATACTTGGGGGAACAGTTATAATAGACAAAATTCTAGTGGGTCAAATACAACACATCAATCAGACTCTAATTTTGGTAATAGTATGAGTGTAAAAGACTGGAGTTCATATAGTAAATTAGGTGATAATAATAAAGAAGTTTCTTGGGTTTGGGGGCAGACTTATCCATGGGATGTACTTAATTATAATTATGCACAAGAAGGTAATGATATTAATCTACCTCAATTCATACAAAATCGTATGTTGACATCAAATTCTGTTCTACCGCCAAGTGAATTATCATTATATGGTTTGGATTTCACAACTCAAGCATCTTGGTTTGTGGAGTTTGAAGGTGATATAGTAGAAGACGAAATTTTATCATTGTCTCACGAGATAGAATGTTATACAGCAAGTCACGGGTTCTTGTCTTCAAGAGTATCAGCTTCATTAGATAATTCTAGTCAAGCTAAGTCATGTAATTTTTCTTCTGAGCCTTTAAATATGAGTCGTTATTCTTTAGCTCCGGTTGAGGTATACAATGCTGATGGTGCTAGTATCGTATTTAAAAATGATGAATTTACTTATAGACCCGAAAAAGAAGCAGATAATTTTAAAATTATGTCTACTAATAATGAACTTGAAGTATGTGGCTCTGGTTTTATGGAAACAATGAAAAGTAGTTTAAAAAATAATGCGAAAATTGAAATTTACTTTAAGGTAGATAATAATATTTCTAATTATGACTTATTTATTATGCATTGGTTGAAAGATAATAAAACACCTTGTAATATTAATTGGACAATAAATGAAGAATATAAAGGAAGTTCTGTTGTTAATGCGATTAGTGATTTAAACGGAGAAGACAGTATGACAAAAATAAGCCTAAGAAATAATAATTATTCTCTATTGAATAGTTTTGATTACTTGGTAATGGGTCTAAACAAAATTGAGTTGGAGATTGTTCCTCAAGATGTCCCAATGGATACTATTCGACGCGATTTATCAATTAATTTCGGTATAGGAGGTAATTATGCCGGTAATTCTGGTAGTGATGATACTGCTGATACAGTTGTTGCTACTGACAGTAATGCTGATGTTATACCTTCGTGTGAATATACTATATCTTCAATTACTATTAGATAATTTTTATACCTAAGGTATATATTATACTCTTATCTTAGAAAAATATTGAAACCCCTTATTTAAATAAGGGGTTTCTTTATTATTAATGATTTTAATTAAATTTAAAAATAAAATAAAAAACACTTGCATTTTATTTTGAAAATGATACAAACATTGTTAAGCGCCCGTAGCTCAGCTGGATAGAGTGCCTGACTACGGATCAGGAGGTCATGGGTTCGAATCCTTTCGGGCGCACCATATTTAAAAAAGCCTTATTTTATAAGGCTTTTTATTTATTCTCTATAAAATCCTTGAATTAATAATTATAAAATTATACTATATTATTATTATGGATATTAATAAAAAACATTTAATTATAACTGGTGCAACTGGTGGCCTAGGTGGCTCTTTAATTAAATCGCTATCTGATTATGATTGCACTATTACAGCAATTGGAAGAAATAACGATATTTTAAAAAAACTTGAAAAAGAATTTGATGTCACTCCATTATGCTTGGATTTAACTAGTGCAAAAGGTCGTGAAAAATTTAGTGATTATGTTAAAAACAAACCTGCTGACATCTTAATTAATTGTGCTGCAATTTTAAATATCGAAGAATTTCATAAATGTTCATTAAATAATATTGATGATACTATAAATATTAACTTAACTGCATTAATTACGACTAGTCGTTTTTGTTTAGAACATATGTTAAAAAAAGATACTCGTTGTAAAATCGTGAATGTAGGCTCTATCGGCGGTGATTTAGCTCTGCCTTATTTTACAACTTATACAGCTACAAAATTTGCTGTTAAAGGGTTTTGTGAATCTTTACAACGCGAATTATTAGGAACTAATGTAGATGTTATTTTAATTGCCCCAAGGGCTATGAAAACACCTATGATGGACGAAGAAGCAGTAGGCTTATTAAAAGCAATGTTTTCTGGTATGGACGATGTGGATAAAATTTCACGAAAAATAATTCGAACTATCGAAAAAGATAGATCTTATATGCGTTCGGGAATACTTGAACGATTTGGTGCTTTTGCAAATGGTATTTTCCCGCAGATTGTAAATATAGCATTTTATATTATAACGCCGATAATGAAAAAACATGTAAAAAAAATGAATAGATAGTGTTTATTAATCTTTTCTTATTTAAAATCTAATTCTTCGTCATCTGAAAAATCAAAATCTTCTATACTATGTGTTTCTGGTTCTTTGTTACCTGCTTGATTATCAACTTGCATTATTATGTTACGAACAGCAGCGTAATAATCAACAGAAGTCTTTTCTAGTGTGTCAAGTTTATCAATATAGTATGATCTTTGTATTACTGCATTAGTAATACTTATGTTTGTTTTAAGTTTCTTATTTAATGGAATAAAATTATTATCAACTAATTTTGATATTGCTCCTCTTACGGAACTACCCCCTAGGATCGGCAACACTATATAAGGGCCAGATTCAACATTTTGCAAATTTAAAGTAGCATTGAAATTTGTATATTTATAATTTTTATCTATTTCTTCATCTAATTTTATATGTCCAGTCCCAAGTGTTAAAATCATATTTGTTGATAACTTTTTAAGAGAGTGCATACTTAAAGCCCATTTTCCTTGCAGTGCATAATTGACTGAGGATATAGGATATTTTATTTGTAATACGATATTTTCAAGGGGAATTTTTATTATATCGGGAATAATATCACGATATATAGTTGCAATTGGAACTAGTATTATTTTATCAAAAACAGTGTTGAATGCGAAGATAGGTCTATTTATACTTTCAAGAGGATCAATGTCTTTAAATTCGGCATAACTAATGTTTGTGCTTAGTAATAAACTAATTATACAATAAATTATTTTATATTTTAATCTATTTATTTTCATATTCTTATTGTATTATAAAAAAATACTAATTACTAGTTTTTTTAGGGTTAAAAAATTGTTTGGTTACAATAAAATCATAGATAACAATGATGTTAATATTATAATTACCTCCGTCATTACAGGAATATTGTGTGGTGGTCTTGCTATCTTATTCCGAGAAACACTTGAATTAATAATAAATTTTTCCTTTAACTCAGATTATTATAATTTATCTAATAGTGCAAAAAAATTATCTTTTATACAGATAATAATTGTAACTAGCACAGGTGGATTATTAGTTGGATTAATAGGTTATTTATTTATGCCGGTTAATCGTTCACAAGGAATGACAGAAGTAATTGAAACAGCCCTTGAAAAAGATTATAAAATTTCACTTAGAACAACAATTGGTTCTTTTTTTATTAATGTAATTACATTGGGAACGGGTGGTGCGACAGGGCGAGCAGGTCCAATAGTACATTTAGCTAGTGGTGTTTCAAGTTTAATTTTTGATAAATTAAAAATCCAAGGTAGAGATCGTAAAATTTTGCTTGGTTGTGCTGCTGCTTCGGCTGTTTCCTCTACATTTAGCGCTCCTATCGCAGGTGTTTTTTTTGCATCTGAATTGATTACTGGTTCGTATGCAGCTTCACAGTTCTTGCCGGTTGTTCTTGCAAGTATTTCAGGGGCTTTTTTATCAAATATATTTTATGGTTCTAATACAGCATTTACTATTGTTGATTATCAAGAATTATCAATGTATGAATTACCTTTTTTTATTTTATTAGGAATATTAATAGCTTTTCTTATTAATCTATTTATATATGGTATTAATACTGTTTATAATTTTGCTAGGGAAAAGAAAATTCCAGTTTTCTTATGTCCTGCAATTGGTGGTTTATGTGTTGGAATAATAGCTTGTTTTTTACCTCAAATAATGGGTGACGGATACTTTACAACAAACCAATCATTAGCAGGGAATTTACCCTTTTATTTATTAATTATGTTAATAATTGCAAAGTTGTTAGCAACAATTTTAACAATTGGTTTCGGTGGCGGTGGTGGTGTGTTTTCACCATCATTATTTATCGGAGCGATGATTGGTGGTGCATTCGGTGCAATTGTTGTAAATATAATGTTTTATTTTAATATTTCTAGTAATGTTTCTTATGTAATGTATTCAGTTGCTGGAATGGGGGCGTTTACTGGTGGTTTATTAGGCGCGCCTATATCAACGGTATTTATGATTTTTGAACTTACAAATAATTATATTTTAACTTTAGCCGTTATGATTTCAACATTTACAACTATAAGAACAATGCAAAATATTAATGTGCCAACATTTTTTAATTGGCAATTAAAAAACCGTGGTATTAATTTAGGCGGTTCAATAGAAAATATTGCAATGCGCAATATATTAGTCAAAGATATAATGAGATATGATTTTACTAGTGTTAATAAAGACGAAAGTTTATCTATCGTGCGTGATAAATTACGACAAAAAAAACTTGGTGACATATTCGTGACCGATGATGAAAATTTGTTACTAGGTGATATATGTGTTTATTCTATGGCTGATAAGGCATTTAATACAGATGATGACATTAATTCTAGAGCCATAGATGTTGCAGATTTAAATACAATTAGAGTTAATTTAATTGATAATTTGGAGCAGATTTTACCGATTTACCGTGAAAATAGTAAATCTGTTGTTGCTGTGGTAGATGATAAAGGTAAATTAGTTGGTATATTAAATCAAAATGATGTATTAATTGCTTACAAAAATATAATTATTGATACTAGACGCTCTGAAAGATTATAATGCAAGACATAGCAACTAAAAATACACCTGATTGGTTAAAAGATTTAAATGAACAACAAAAAAAGGCAGTCGTTAATGTAGATGGGGCTTGCCTTATCTTGGCGGGTGCAGGAACTGGAAAAACTAGAGTTTTAACATCGAGATTAGCGCAAATAATATATCAACAAAAGGCGAATCCATTTGAAATTATATGTGTTACATTTACTAATAAAGCAGCAAAAGAAATGCGTGAGCGAGTTGAATTATATACAGGAAACTTCCCAAGTTCTTGGATTGGAACTTTTCACAGTATTTGCTTAAAAATGTTAAGAAAAAACAGCAATATTGTAAATTTAAAGAGTGATTTTATAGTAATAGATGAAGACGACCAATTACGAGTTTTAAAAGAAATAATGGTTGTTTTGGATATTGACAAAGATAGATTTCCTGCAAAACAAATATTAAAAAAAATACAGTCTTACAAAGATGATGCTTTAACACCTGATATGGTTAATGAAAAAAAATATTGCGGTGGTAAAATGCAAGCAATATATCGTTCTTATCAAAATAGGTTACAACAATTAAATTGTGTTGATTTTGGGGATATTATTTTATTAGTATTACAAATTCTAAAAAATGAAAGTGATATATTAAAGGAATACCAATCTAGATTTAAATATATATTAGTTGATGAATATCAAGATACTAATATCGCACAATATCAATGGTTAAAATTATTATCTCTTAAAAATGAAAATGTTAACATTGCTTGTGTTGGTGATGATGACCAATCAATTTATGGTTGGCGCGGTGCAAGAGTTGGAAATATTCTAAGATTTGAAAAAGATTTTAAAGATTCAACAATAATAAGACTGGAACAAAATTACCGTTCAACAGGATATATTTTAAAAACCGCAAATGGTATAATCGCACAAAATCAGAGTAGATTGGGAAAAAATTTAATAACTACAAAAGGCGATGGTGAAAAAATCAAAATAAATAATTATTATGATGGTAAAGAGGAAGCCACAGGAACTTGTTTAAAAATAGAACAGTATCTTGAAAAAGGAACTCCTGCTTCTGAAATTGCTATTTTGGTAAGGGCGGGCTTTCAAACAAGGTCTTTTGAGGAAAAATTAATTAATTTAAATATACCGTATCGTGTTATTGGTGGAACTAGATTTTACGAGAGAGAAGAGATAAGAGATGCAATTGCGTATCTAAGATTAATCCATCAAAAAACAGATGATCTTGCTTTTGAAAGAATAATTAATAAGCCGGCAAGAGGTATTGGAAAAGCTACACTGCAAAAATTACAAATACTTTCTAGAAAACAAGGTGAATCATTATACGGTGTTGCAGAAAAAATTATTAAAACAGATGAATTAAGCACAAAAGCAAAAAATTCATTAAATGACATATTAGTTAAATTTAGTGATTGGCGTTATATAAATGAAAAAGAAAACCATATAACAGCAACTAAAACAATGTTAGAACAATCGGGTTATATCGAACATTGGAATAATTCAAAAGATGTAAAGTCTCAAGGCAGAATAGAAGCTTTAAAAGAGTTAGTTTCAGCAATGGAAGAATTCGAAAATATAGCAGGATTCCTTGAACATATCGCACTAGTTACGGCAACTGATAAAATTGATAATAACGAAATGGTTTCTATAATGACTATGCACGCATCAAAAGGATTAGAATTTGACGCTGTTTTTCTTGCAGGTTGGGAAGATGGTTTATTTCCTTCGGAAAAATCAATGGATGAAAGTGGTATTGATGGATTAGAAGAAGAGCGAAGACTAGCATATGTTGGAATTACAAGATCTAAAAAATATTGTCATATATCTTGGGCTAAAAATAGATTAGTACACGGAAATTGGCAAAATAATATTTATTCTAGATTTTTAGAAAATATCTCACCTGAATATATTGATTTGCACGACAACAACGCTTTTACAAGTAGTAGATTGGATTATAAGTGGCAAAAAACAGATAATAATGTAGAAGTTATAAAAAAAGATGATAGTGATGATGAATTTAAAGTAGGGCAAAGATGTTTCCATCAAAAATTTGGTATGGGAACAGTTGCTAGCTGTGATGGTCAATATGTAACTGTTGCTTTTGATAAGGCAGGAACAAAAAAAATGATGTCAACATTTTTGGAAAGTGCATAGTTATAGATGATTGGGTTACTCTTATTATGACAAGAAAATAAATAAAAATATATTAAAACAAGCTGATTTGTTCACTATCTTTCTTGTCTTCTTTATCTTTCTTGTCTTTTTTATCATCTGGGTTATTTTTAGGAGCTGTCTTTTTACCGCTAAATGCTTTTTCTTCAATATTAATAAATTCTTGTTCAGTTAAAATTGAAACACCTAAATCTTTTGCCTTTTTTGCTTTTGAGCCGGCATTTTCACCACATATTAAGAAATCGGTTTTTTTTGAGATAGAACTCGATATCTTGGCGCCTAGTTTTTCCGCTAGTGTTTTTGCTTCATCTCGTTTCATTTTTGTTAATGTGCCTGTAAATACAATTGTTTTATCACTTATCATACTTTTTGTAGTATTTATTTGATATTCCTGAATATCTAATTCTAGGACTAAGTCTGATATTTTTTCATTATTATCAACAAAATAATTTATTAAATCTTGAACGGCAATATCACCCATACCATCAATTGAAACAAGCTCTTTGTAGGAATTATTATCAATTTCCTTATCACTAGCCTGAATAATATTTTTTTGAAAATTATCAAATGTTTTATAATTTTTTGCGAGTGTTTTTGCTGTTTCGCGTCCTATCTGACGAATTCCAAGTGCAAATATAAACCTTTCTAGCGACACAGTTCTTTTTTTATCAATTTCCGTTATTAGGTTGTTCAGAGATAATTCCGCCCAACCCTCTTTTTTTAATATTTTTTCTTTATGATTTTTTATCTTAAATATATCAGCAAATTGTTTTACAATTCCATCTTTGTAAAATTGTTGAATATATTTGGAACCGAAACCTTCAATATCAAACGCATTCCTAGATACGAAATGTATTAAACTCTGTATCGCTTGTGCAGGGCAATAACTGCCACCACTGCACCTAAGGGCAACATCTTTACCTTGTTTTATAACTGGTGAATTACATTCCGGACATAAACTAGGAAATACAAACTCAGTTGAATTTTTTGGTCTTTTATCCATTATAACCGAAACTATTTGCGGTATTACATCGCCGGCTCTTTGTACAATTACTGTATCACCGTTTTGCACACCTAACCTTTTAATTTCATCAGCATTGTGTAATGTGGCACGACTAACAATTACACCACCAATATTTATTGGTTCAAGATTTGCAACAGGTGTTAATACCCCAGTTCTACCAACTTGTATCGATATTTCTTTTAAAACAGTTATAGCTTGTTCAGCCGGAAACTTTTGTGCGATTGCCCAACGAGGCGAACGAGACACAAAACCTAGCCTTTCTTGTAAATTAATATCGTTAATTTTATGAACAACTCCATCTATATCGAAATCAATTTTACTTCTTTG
>JAQWUY010000027.1 GCA_029250225.1 Alphaproteobacteria bacterium
TTTATTTTGTGTATGATGCTGAGCATTTACGGGTTTCTTCCACTACAACAGAAATTAGTTCTGCGTTTGTGTCCGATAGTTCATTAATGCCTACTTGTTCGACTAAATACTTTGCCATATTTTCCGCGGTTGGATTAAATGGCACGACTACTAAACCCTCTGCGTCAATTTTCTTGAATGATTCAATAGCTGGGTCATTTTCCCACAATAAAAATTTATGATCCCAATTTTGTTCTAGCCAATTACATAATTTTTCTTTGATTACGGAAAAATCAAGGACTCGTCCTAAATCATCTTGTAGACCTGATATAGTAAAATAAATTCGATAGTTATGTCCGTGGAAATGTGCGCATTTTCCTTCGTGTCCATAAACGCGGTGACCTGCGCATATATCGTGATATCTTGTTGCTGTTATATTCATATTGTTATTCCTTTATGGTAATGATGCATATAAATGCACTTGTAAATTTAATTTAAAGCCGTATCTCATACATAATAAGCCGGCGCGATTATGGTTTTTTTCATTTTGTGTTGTATCTAATAATCCATCTTCCCAAAACGATATTACCTCATCAACATCAGAACGAGTAATAATATCATTTTCTGTGTTTTGCATTCTTAATATCTTGGATTGTTCCGGCTCTTTTTTATATATATTCATCGGGCTTACATAAATTGGTTTTTTTGTTTTTAAAGACCATTCAACAGCCCAATCAGGGATATCATAATAAGGTGAATTTTCATCAGAACTCACAACAAATTTTAAACAATCAGCACGATTTAAATATTTAAGTGATGGTTTAATGTATTTTTTCTTGGGTGCTTTTGGTGAACACACCAAAGTTGTATGTTCAGGAATATCACTATATATAGTTCCGTTACTTTCAATTTGTGACCATGCAAATTTATCTTTTACATATTCCAAGAAACCTTTAATATTTTCTTGTAACATTGGTTCGCCACCTGTTATGACAATACCAACATTATTTTTTATCCAATTTTTATGATCGTTAATATCTTTATTATCGATAGAGTTATTTTTCTCTCGCCAATTTATTATACAATTTATCCCATCATCATATAATTCATTAAAAGAATAAATAATCATATCGTTAAAATATGTATCACAAAAACCACATGTTAGATTACATTTTGACAACCTAATAAACAATGCCGGCATACCAGAATATGGCCCTTCACCTTGTAAAGTGTAAAACCTGCTTACAATACCAAGACTGTTTTCCGGCATATCAGAAAAATAATGTTTTGTTGTAGGTTTGTTTTGTCCGAACATATTATACCTTAGTTAATTAAAATAAAACAAAGGACACACTCAATAATACATAAGTACCCAAGTATGACCTTTGTAAATATAATTAAAAGACTTTAAAATGTTATTATAGATTTTTAAAGTTTTGAAACTGATTCGTTTAATTCGACAACAGCATCAATTGATTTTTGTAACATTTTCTTTTCATCGCCATTTAATTGAATTTCTAGCACTTCTTCTACACCAGATTTACCAATTATTACTGGTACGCCTAAGTATAATCCGTCTAATCCGTATTTGTTTTTCACAAATGCAGCACAAGGAAGAACTTTACGCTTATCTTTTAAATAACTCTCTGCCATTTCAATTGCCGAAGAAGCAGGCGCATAAAAAGCTGAACCGGTTTTTAATAAACCAACTATTTCAGCTCCGCCGTCGCGAGTTCTTTGTACAATTTTATCAATTTTACTCTGAGAAGAATGTCCCATTTTCAACATATCAGGAATTGGAATACCTGCGATAGTAGAATAACGAGTTAACGGCACCATTGTATCACCGTGTCCACCCAATACAAATGCATTAACACTTTCAACAGAAACATTAAATTCTTCTGCCAAGAAATATCTAAATCTTGCAGAATCTAGAACTCCTGCCATACCAACAACTTTTTCTGATGGTAGGCCTGAAAATTTTTGCAATAGTCCAACCATTACATCTAGTGGGTTTGTAATACAAATTACAAAAGCATTAGGAGAGTATTTTTTAATCCCTTCGCCGACTGATTGCATAACTTTTGAATTAACACCTAATAAATCATCGCGACTCATTCCTGGTTTGCGAGGAACACCCGCTGTAACAATAATAACATCACTATCTTTTATGTCGGCATAATCGTTAGTGCCTTTTAGATTGCTGTTAAACCCTTCTACTGGTGAAGTTTGCGCTAAATCAAGAGCCTTACCTTGCGGAATGCCATCTGCGATATCGAATAATACAACATCACCTAGTTCTTTTTGTCCTGCAAGTAATGCAAGCGTTCCACCAATTTGTCCTGCTCCAATTAACGAAATTTTCTTACGAGCCATTTTTTCCTCCTGCTTTGGATTGCTAATACAATAATTTTATTAATACTGAATTTTATCAATAATGATATATTATACATAGTTATACTATAAATAACAGTCATATTGTAACCGATTCTATGCATAAAGTAAAAAAATCTTGCTTGAAATCAATAATAACAGTATAAGAACATTAAAATTAGTATTTAAATTTAAGGATAATATTTTATGGAACTTAGAAATCTAGCAATCATTGCCCACGTAGACCACGGCAAGACAACATTAGTTGATGAATTGTTAAAACAATCTGGTACATTTCGCGAAAATCAAAATGTAGACGAAAGAGTAATGGATTCAAATGACTTAGAAAAAGAACGAGGCATTACAATTTTAGCTAAAAATACAGCGGTTGAATGGAATAATATCCGAATGAATATTGTTGATACACCAGGACACGCAGATTTTGGCGGTGAGGTAGAGCGAATTTTATCAATGGTTGATGGTGTGTTGTTACTAGTTGATGCTGCCGAAGGGCCAATGCCACAAACTAAGTTTGTAACATCAAAAGCATTATCTTTGGGATTAAAGCCGATAGTGGTAATAAATAAAGCTGATAAGCCTGATGCTCGTCCTGATTGGGTACTTGATCAAATATTTGATTTATTTGTTGCACTAGATGCAAGTGATGAACAACTTGATTTCCCAGTAATATATTCTTCTGCAAAATTAGGTTGGGCGGTAAATGACTTAGAAGATGATAAAAAGGATATGCAAATTGTCTTTGAAAAAATCTCTCAACACATTTCTGAACCTAATCTTGATACACAAGCTGATTTTTCTATGCTTGTTACCACACTAGAAGCAGATAACTTCCTA
Source organism: Alphaproteobacteria bacterium (assembly GCA_029250225.1). Classification (GTDB taxonomy): domain Bacteria; phylum Pseudomonadota; class Alphaproteobacteria; order JAQWUY01; family JAQWUY01; genus JAQWUY01. Next base: position 3,208 of record JAQWUY010000027.1, read on the forward strand.
GGAAGAATTTTAACAGGTCGTGTTGAATCTGGAACAGTTAAAGTTGGGGATAATTTACAAGCCCTTAATTTAGAAACTGGTTTAGTTGAAAAAGCTAGGATTGCAAAATTACTTATGTGTAAAGGACTTGAAAAAATAAATGTGAATACAGCTAGTGCTGGTGACATTGTATCGATAGCCGGATTTACAAAAGCAACTGTTGCCGATACAATTTGTTCTGAAAAAGTATCAACACCTCTTGAAGCATTACCGATAACCCCACCAACTATGTCAATGACTGTGTCGGTAAATGACAGCCCACTAGTAGGGCGCGATGGTGATAAATTAACAGGTAATATGATTGCTGAAAGATTATATAAAGAAGCTGAAACAAATATCGCAATTAAGATAACACAATCACCTCAAAAAGATGCTTTGGAAGTCGCAGGAAGAGGCGAATTACAATTAGGTGTGTTGCTGGAAAATATGCGCCGTGAAGGTTTTGAAATGACTGTTGCTCCACCGCGTGTAATATTCCGCGAAGAAAACGGGAAAAAACACGAACCAATGGAAGAAGTCCAAATAGATGTAGACGAAGAATTTTCCGGAGTAGTAGTTGAAAAGCTTGGAAAAAGAAAAGCAGAAATGAAAGCAATGGTTCCATCGGGTGCTGGAAAAGTAAGATTAACTTTTGAAATGCCTGCTAGGGGTTTAATTGGTTACCAATCTGAATTTTTATCTGATACAAGGGGCACTGGGATATTGTCTCGTTCGTTCTTGGGTTATGCACCTTACAAAGGTGATATTGAAGGTCGCCGTGAAGGTGTATTAGTATCACAAGAAACAGGAAAATCTGTTGCTTATGCCTTAGCTAATCTTGAATCAAGGGGAATAATGTTTATTGATGCTGGTGTTGATATATACTGTGGTATGATTATTGGCGAAAACAGCAAAGAAAATGATCTTGATGTAAATCCATTAAAAGGAAAACAGCTAACAAATGTTCGTGCATCTGGTAAAGATGATGCGGTGAAATTAACACCACCTAAGCGTTTTACACTTGAAAGTGCGATTGCATATATTCAATCAGATGAACGAGTGGAAATAACACCAAAACATATCCGCCTTCGCAAAGCACATCTTAATATAAATGAACGAAAAAGAGCATCAAAAGGAAAGTTATAATAAAAAAATAAAATAATATTTTATAACAGTGTTTATTTTTAATAAAAATTATTTTATAATTTAATAATTATGAAACAACAAAATCCTATTTCATCATTTATTGAACAGTATATAAAACTGGAAACATTAGCCGGTTTGTTATTAATTGCTGTATCAGCACTTGCAATTACTTTTGCCAATATTAACGGGCTTTCTACTATTTACAAAGAAATACAACAACTTTATATCGGTGTTGTAATTGGTGATTTAACCGTTAAAAAAACATTATTGCATTGGGTCAATGATGGATTAATGACGATATTTTTCTTTCTTATTAGTTTAGAAATAAAGCGTGAAGTGCAAGGTGGTGAATTATCGACACCTGATAAAGCAATGATGCCAATTATTGGTGCGATTGGGGGAATGGCGATTCCGGCAATTATATATGTAATATATAACCTTAACTATCCGCAAAATTTATCTGGATGGGCAATTCCAACCGCAACAGATATCGCATTTGCACTTGGAATACTAACACTACTGGGTTCAAGGGTTCCGATTGCTCTAAAAATATTTTTGACAACACTAGCTGTTGTAGATGATTTGATTGCTATAGTTATATTAGCTGTATTTTACACTAATGGGATAAATCTTTTTATGTTATTCCTAGCAGTAATTATTACGATTTTAATGTTACTTATGTCGTGGAATAAAATTGTATCAGCATCTATTTCATTATTCTTAGGGCTTATATTGTGGATTTTCTTGTTCAAAAGTGGTGTTCACCCAACAATAGCTGGTGTAATTACTGCACTTAGTATACCGAAAAAATCTAAAAACTCGGCGATTCCAAACCCTATGGAGCACATAGAAAATAGATTACACAGTTGGGTAACATTTGCAATTATTCCGATATTTGCTTTTGTTAATGCTGGTGTACCATTAAATGTCGGTTTTGATGAAATTAAACCTTTATCAATCGGAATAGCTTTATCATTATTTGTTGGAAAACAAATAGGTGTATTTATCCCTTGCTACATAGCAATAAGAACTAATATTGCAAAATTACCAGATGGTATTAACATACTACAATTATATGGCGTTTCAGCTCTTTGTGGTATTGGTTTTACAATGAGTTTATTTATTGGCTCAATTCCATTTACTGATGTTGATAGTATGAATGCAGTAAGGTTAGGTGTGCTCGGAGGTTCGATAGCTTCGGCTATACTAGGTAGTTTTATTTTATATATTAGCTCAGAAACAAAAAAACAAGAAATATAGTTAATTATTTATCAATTACTGTACTTGACTTTTCATTATTTAAAAGGTATACATTACCTACTCTATCGCGGAGTAGAGCAGTCTGGTAGCTCGTCAGGCTCATAACCTGAAGGTCGCAGGTTCAAATCCTGCCTCCGCAACCAATAAAAAGGCATAACTTTTGTTATGTCTTTTTTTTTGTTTTATGAGTAATATATTCATATTAAGAACGCAGGGAAAAATTAATGCTAGAAAATTGGATTGAATTAGTTTTATTATTTGCAAGTGCATTTTTAGCAGCGACAATTATACCTGCACAGTCTGAAATAGTTCTTGCAACAATGCATATAAAAAATGATTATAATGCTTGGGTGTTGGTAACTATTGCATCAGCCGGTAATATAATGGGTTCGTTAGTTAATTTATTTCTAGGTTATTATTTAATTAAATTTCAAGACAAAAAATGGTTTCCTGTTAATAAAAAATCACTAACAAGAGCAACAAACTTTTACCAAAAATACGGTGTATGGTCATTGCTATTTTCGTGGGTTCCAATAATTGGTGATCCTTTAACAGTTGTAAGTGGTGTTTTTCGCACCCCTATTTATATATTTTTAATTTTAGTATCAATTGCTAAAACATTAAGATACATAAGTATAGTTTTAATAATATGAAAGGATAAATTAATGTTCGCAGTAATTAAAATGTTTATAGCAGTAAGTGTTATTTCTTTTGCTTCTTGGTTATCGGGCAAGAAACCTGAACTAGCTGGTTTTATAACCGCTTTACCACTAGTCTCAATTCTTGCAATTACATTTTCATATATACAATATCAAGATTCAGATATTGCAAATCAATATGCAAAAAGTATCTTTTTTGCTATTCCTATTTCTTGGTTATTTTTTGTTCCTTTTTTACTCTCTGAAAAAATAACTTTAGATTTTTGGGTAGCTTATGCAATTGGTATAATATTTCTAATAATAGGATATTTTTTACATAGTTTTATTATTAATTTTTTTAATTAATTATTTATAATATATTTGATAATTTTAATTGTATTTTTATGGGTTGAAATGTTATATATGGGGGAATATTAATTAAGTTAAGAGGAGTACTTAATATTTTAAGTAATTTTTAAAAATGGCTAGTAAAAATTCATCACCTATATATTTAAAAAATTATCCTGAATACACAAAATGGGATTTACCAATTGAAACATTTCCACTAACTGAAATATGGGAAGATGCAGTAAGAGAATACCCAGATAATCAAGTAATAGTATTAAAAGCTCAAAAACAGGGTCTTATGCAAAAAATGTTCGTGTAGGGAGAATAATATGACAAATGAAAAAATCGAATTAATTACATATAGAGAATTATTACAGAAATTAAATGATAGTAATGAAAATCATTTGTTATTGGGGAATGGTTTCAATCTATCTCTTGGTGTTTCGACTAATTATGAGAGTATTTTTAATAAAATGATTGTAGAGTATTCTGGATATAATGATATTAATATAGCTAAAATTAATTATGATATTGAAGCATTAATTTCAAAATTAAAAGAAGAAGTTGTTGAAGGTAGTAATAAAGAATTTTTACATACATTTATTGAGAATAAAATAAAATATGATTTTATGAAATCAGCATATGGAATTGTAAAAGAAAATATTAAGGAAGTGTATCAAGAAAAAACTCAAGGCGTACATTTATTATTAAAAAACTTTTCAAATTATTTTACATTAAACTATGATCCACTTTTATATCTTTTGTTGATGAAGTTTAAAAAAAATAATGAAGACATATCTTCTATAGCTTTTTCAAATACAGAACTTTTTATTCAAGATGATTTAAATAAACAGCAAAATAGTATATATACAAAAATCAAAGATGCGTATGAAGACGGAACAGTGAAAATTTCTAGTAAGGATAAAGAAGTAACATTAGATTTAAATAGTTTGACAAAAAGTAATTTCGTATCTGAAATTAAAAAACTTTTTCAAGAGGAGAAATGGAACCGTGAAAATATTAAAATTGTTTGTAATAAAATATGGGAAGAAAAAGATAATACGCCCAATGATTTAAATGCAAATGATGGTTTTTCATATAATAAAATATGGAAAGAACAAGATAATACGCCCAATAATTTAAATGTAAATTATGATTTATATGAGGATTTAAAGCCTGAAAATATAGCTACTCAAAATTTATTCTTTTTACATGGTGCATTTCATATATACAAACAAAGAAAAATTGTAAAAAAATTAACGCAAGAGAAAGATAAGACTCTCTATGAAAAATTAGAAAACATTATAAATAAAAATGATGATAGTATAATCTGTATTTTAAAAGGGTCAAGTCAAGAAAAAGAAAATAAAATTATGGATAATGATTATTTAAAAAATGGATTTAATAAACTAAACTCTTTAAATGGAGTATTAGTTTTGTTTGGTAGTTCTTTAGACGATAATGATAACCATATTTTTACTAAAGTTAATAATAGCAATATTACAACAATATATGTATCTTCTTCTAAAAAACTTCAAAAAAAGACATTTAATAGAGCTATAAAGCAATTTCCAAGTAAAAAAATAATTCTTTTTGATTATGAAACTGTTTCGTATGATAATTATAATGATAATTATAATTATAATTATAATGATAATGATAAACAGGAACAAAAAAATGGCTAGTAAAAATTCATCACCTATATATTTAAAAAATTATCCTGAATACACAAAATGGGATTCACCAATTGAAACATTTCCACTAACTGAAATATGGGAAGATGCAGTAAGAGAATACCCAGATAATCAAGTAATAGCATTTATGGGTACGCATATTACATATGCTGAGCTAGACATTGAAGTAACAAAAATGGCAGCGCAACTACAAAAAATTGGCGCGAAAAAAGGAATGCATATTGGTATATGTATGGCAAATACACCTTGGTATGTAATATGTTATCAAGCTATCTTAAAAATAGGTGGGGTTGTTGTTAACTTTAATCCATTATATACAAAAAAAGAACTTGAATACCTAATAAAGGACTCAAATATTGAGATAATGCTAACCCTAGACTTAGTATTATTATGTGACAAAGTAATACCGTTAGTTGGCAAAGAAAAATTAAAGCAAGTTATCGTATGTCCTTTTGATATACATTTATCTTTATTTAAAAAAATAATGTTTAATATATTCAAAGCAACATCTAAGGCAAAAATTGAAACATCAAAAACTATTCATACTTTTTCTAGTCTAGATAATAATTTACCACCAGTTAAAAAAGTAAAAATTAATGTAGATGATTTAGCCGTATTACAATATACAGGTGGTACGACTGGTCGTGCAAAAGGGGCTGCCTTAACGCATGCAAATTTATCAGCAAACATTAGCCAATGTATACATTGGTTTCCAACATTCGAAAAAGGGAAAGAACGAGTTGCAACATTCTTGCCTTTATTTCATGTATTTGCAATGACATTATGTATGAATTTTACCATTAAACAAGGTTCTTGTATGATTATGCTACCAAGGTTTGAATTAAAAAAAGCTTTAAAAGCAATGAAACAAGAAAAAGGCACTATGTTTCCAGGTGTGCCAACAATATTCCAAGCAATAACACAATTATCGGATAGACAAAGAAAAAAATTAAAAGATTTAAAAATAGCTATGTCTGGTGGAGCAGGTTTACCAGAAGATACAAAAAATACATTTGAATCACAAACCGGTGTAGAATTGGTGGAAGGATACGGGTTATCTGAAACCTCGCCTGTTGCTTGTGCAAATCCATTTAATGGTAAATCTATACCACAATGTATAGGTGTACCTTTACCACAAACTAAAATATCTCTGAGAGATTTAGAAAATCCTGAAAAAGAAGTAAAAAATGGGGAAAAAGGCGAGCTATGTATAAAAGGCCCTCAGGTGATGAAAAGTTATTGGAAAAATGAAAAAGCAACCAAAGAAAGTTTTACAAAAGATGGATTCTTCCGTACTGGCGATGTAGGACAATTTGATAAAAAAGGTTTCTGTTATATCGTTGACCGTATAAAAGATTTAATATTACGCGGTGGATTCAATGTATATCCAAGAAACATAGAAGAAGTAATTTTAACTCACCCTGATGTAGCTGAAACAATAGTAATAGGTATTAAAGATGAATATCTAGGTGAAAAACCAAAGGCATTTATCAAATTAAAAGAAGAATCTGATGTTACAGAACAAGAAATAATGAATTTTGCAAACTCTCAACTATCAAAATTAGAACAATTTAAAGACATAGAATTTAGAGAAGAACTTCCAAAAACAATTATTGGTAAATTATCTAAAAAAGATTTAAGGGAAGAACTTTAATTCATTCTACAAATATTAATTTAATATCTTTCGACGATAGCAGAAACGCCCATACCGCCGGCTGTACATATAGCAATTAAACCGCGATTAAGATCTTTGTTTTCACGGATTAATTTTTCACACACGCCCAGTATTCGCCCGCCTGTTGCAGCGAATGGGTGTCCATATGCAAGAGATGAACCAACTAAGTTTAATTTTTTCATATCAACTTCGCCGTGTACTTTGTTACTAGAGAAAAACTTTTTATTATATTGTTTATCGTTCATTGCTTTTAAGAAACATAAAGTTTGAGCCGCGAACGCTTCGTGAAATTCATAAAAATCAAAATCTTGAAATTTTAAACCTGATTGTTTTAAAACTTTATCAACAGCGATTGTTGGTGCCATTAATAAACCATCACCCGCAGTAAAATCATTTGCACTATGCGCAATAAAAGATATCGTTGCGTGGATATCGAACCCATTTTTTTTTGCCCAATCTTCGCTTGCTAATAACACGGCTGACGCTCCATCTGTTAATGCAGTTGCATTACCTGCTGTAATTGTACCGTTCTTTTTATCAAAAGCAGGATTTAATTTTTCTAGGTCTGACATAGAAATATCTTGCCTTAAAATATTATCATCATAAACTCCAATATGTGGTGATATTAAATCACTATTAAATCCAAGTTGTACCGCCTGTGATGCTTTTTTATGCGAGTTAAAGGTAAATTCATCTTGTTGTTCGCGAGTTATACCCCATTCTTTTACCATTAATTCACAATGTCCACCCATTGATAAACCTGTTTGTGGTTCGTTAACACCAATAGGAGTTGGTATTAATTCTTTTAATGAAAAACCTTTAAAGCATTTTAACTTTTTCATAGTTGTTTTTGCTTTAAATACATTTAATAATCTATCAGCAAATTTTGGATGAGCCGAGAATGGAACCTTTGATACACTATCTGTACCACAAGCGATTCCGCTTTCAATTTGTCCACTAGCAATTTTTGCCATAATAATCCCAGCTGTTTGCAATGATGTACCGCAAGCCTGTTGCACATTATATGCAGATGTATAATTACTAAGTGTTGTTTGTAAAACTGCTTCTCTTGCTAAATTAAAATCAGAACTTGCATTTAAAACCGCACCGCCAACAACCTCATCTATTTGTTTTTCCGATAAGTCCGCTTTATCAATTAAACCTTGTAATGCTCCGACTAATAAATCTTTTGGAGTTTGGTCTTTATACAAAGTAAAGCTCTTGTTAAAGGCTGTTCTACTGGCTGATACTATTGCAACTTTTCTTACTGTTTTCATAGTTTTTATTCCCTACTTATTCAAGCTTTTCATATAATTTAATGCGCCACCTAAGTGCGGTGCAAATCCAGTACCAAATATAATACCGCCATCAATTAAATCACTACTTTTTTGTCTATCCTTATCCCATACTATTTTTTCATCAAGACATGATTTTGCCTCAACCCATAAAGGTGATAATACTGTATGAGCAATTTCAGATAAATCAATATTTTTATCAACAGATTCAGTTTCTACCGGTCTGCCTTTTTTCCAATCATAATAACCTGAATTTGTTTTTCTTCCTAATTTGCCATCTTGTATCAATTTTTCAACTTTTGAACCTTTGGGAATTTTTAATTTTAATTCTTTTGCTACATTTAACATAATATCAAGTCCTACTGTATCGGCCAATTCAATAGGCCCCATCGGCATACCAAATTCACGACAAGCTTTATCGATAGTTTCCTTATTATAAGTACCTTTGTCTTCAAGTTTTAAAGCACTCATAATATAAGGAGCAAGAACTCGGTTTACTAAAAACCCAGGAGATGATTTTACAATTAGCGGAAATTTACCCATATCTTTAACAAACTTTGCCCCAATTTCTAAAAATTCTTGGTTTACAAAATCTGATTTTATAATTTCAACTAGTGGTAATGTATGAGCAGGATTAAAGAAATGTAGCCCGATAAGGCGAGTTTTATCTGCCATACTTTGTGCTATTTTTTCTAGTGGAATTGCCGATGTATTAGTTGCTAATATAGTATCTTTTGCAACTTTTGCTTCCACCTCTTTAAATAATTTTTGTTTTACTTCTAGATTTTCAACTATTGCTTCAATAACTACATCTGCCGATGATAATCCGCTTCCTTCTTTGTCTATAATAAACCTTGTCATCGCCTGTTTAATTAATTCAGGTTTTTTTAAGCGTTTTTTAAAGAATTTATTCGCATTAGTTTTTGCTTTTTTTAACATATCGTCGCTAAGGTCTTGAATAGTTACACGATAACCTTTACCCGCACAATGTATTGCAATATCACATCCCATTGTACCGGCACCTATTATATGTACATTTCTTATTGATTTATCACTAGCACTTTTTGCTAAACCTTTCATTGCGTTTGAAATATAAAATATTCTCTGTAAATTTCTAGCGGTTTTTGAAGTCATCATTTCTGCAAAATTTGCTTTTTCAAGTTTTTGCATTTTTGCATAATCAGAAAGGCTTTCTTTCCAGATATCTAGCAATTTATAAGGAGCTGGATAATGTTTAGGATTTGCTTTCTTTTTTAATTCACTTTTAAATTTATTATATACAAATAAACTAATTAACGGATTATTTGGTAATGATTTAAAAAAGCCCGCTTTTGTTTTTTCTATTTTCCCATCTAATTTTAATAACTTTCTACGAATTGTCCAACGGAGCTTATCTTTTGTATCAACTAGTTTATGAGCAATTCCTGATGCTTTTGCCCCTGATGGTTTTAAATTTTTTCCTGTAAGCATCATAGTTAATGCATTAATAGGCCCTAGTTGTGAAATAGAACGAAATGTCCCACCAAAACCAGGGTATATCCCTAACTTAACTTCGGGGAATCCTATACTTGATTTATATTTAGTTTCTTGATTATTTAATACAACTCGATATTTAAATGCTAATACTGTTTCTAGTCCGCCGCCTAAACAAAATCCATTGATACCGCAAGCCGTAGGAATTTTTAAGTTATCTAATTTATCAAAAATTAAGTGAGCTTTATTTATAAGTTCATTAATTTTATTATGTTCATTTAAATCAGCAAATGAATTAACATCAGCCCCCATAATAAAATTTTTCTTTGCTGATAATAACCCTAAACCTTTTAATTCCTTTGCATTATCATTGGCAAAATCAAGAATCTTATCGAACTCGGCTAATACTTCAATATCAAGAGTATTTTCACTTTTATCTTTACAATCAATAATGACCCATAGAATATTTTCACAATCCCATTTGACATTAAAATTTTCCAATTTTAATTTGTCTAACTTATTTGCTGACATTTAAACTTTCCTTTTAAACTATGCTGTTAAATTTGTTTCGACATCATTTATATGTCTTTTACCATTGATAGAAAACTCGTCTACATTAATATAATTATAATATATTTTTTCACATTTTGTTAAAATTTTAGCCTCATCTTTATTAATCAATCGTTTTCTTAAAGCTTCTTTAATCCAATTTTTTTCATAATTAACTAATAATTCTTGTGATTTAATAAAAGGTTTTAATTTTTTATAAATACCTTGCGCCTTTTGCAAGAATTTATAATCTTCAATCATTTCATCTAAAATACCACTACGAACCGGCACATTGAAAACATTTTTTGATAGTTTTAATTTACCATCAAAATCCTCATAAAACATTTTAACAATTTCAACCGCTTTTTTGTCCGATGGTTTCTTATTAAGACCAAATCCAAGTATTGATAATGGGAAAAATATAGGTTTCAATATATAACCAATCAATGGTATTGGTAAATTATCAATTGTTGATTTTATTAATTGTGTGTTTTCATAACAAATCTTAGTAATAGAATAATCAAGCAATGGTAATAATTCTTCGTTATTAGTATCTTCGTAATTTTTCAATGTTGCCATAGCAAACGAAATATTTTTCAATACATCAGCACATCTACCTGATGCCATTTGCCTTGCTTTTACTCCACCCCCAAAAGTTAACAACACAATATCAGCAATTAATGCAAATTGTTTCGCTTGCATATTTACCATTCTGTAATATTTTGCAGGTGCTTTTATGTTATCAGGAGTATCAAACAAGAAACCATTAGTAAGATTATGAATTATATTACTAAATACATTTGATATAGTAAAACCAATATGTCTTAAAATTATATCACTAAATTGTTTGCGCCCAAATAATTTTTCTTTACTGTATAAAGCTTCAATCTCTTTTAATAAATAAGGATGAGCACGAATCGCACCTTGTGAAAATGTAATTAAAGTACGGGTTAAAATATTTGCTCCTTCAACAGTAATAGCAACAGGAATGCCTTGATAAGAACCTTGAATAAAGTTATTAGGCCCGTCACAAATTGATTTACCCGCCAACACATCCATATTATTATTAACAACACAGCGCATATCTTCGGTAGAAGCATATTTTATCATCGCTGATGCTACAGCTGGATTTTCACCATCATCAACCATTGTTGCAGATAGTGAAAGAGCCGAGTTATTTATAAATGTCAAACATATATTACTAGCAAGTTTTTCTATGATGCCTTCCATTTTTACAATAGGTAAATTGAACTGTTTACGCATCCCCGCATATAACATTGTATACATAGTTGAAAAGCTCATACCTGCCGAAGAAACCGAGGGCATTGAAACAGCTCGCCCTACACCCAAACAAGCCATTAACATCATCCAACCCTTACCTAAGTAATCTTGGCCACCGATTATCTGATCAATATCAATTATTACATTACGCCCACGAATTGAACCATTCATAAAACCAGTTGACAAAGGTAAGTGGCGATTGCCAATTTCAATACCTTTTTGATTACGCTTCAACATTGCAACAGTAATACCAACATTTTTAGTTTCATCATTTACATATTCATATTCATCACCCAATAATCCATCTGGGTCATAAACATCAATAGCAAGACCAATCAAAGTTGCAATTGGGGCTAAGGTTATATATCTTTTTGAAAAATTAGCTTCAATAACTAACTTCCCATTTTTCTTTTTTATAATACCAACATCGTGCATTGATGCTGCATCACTTCCAGATGTGACACCTGTTAATGCAAAGCAAGGAACATATTCACCACTTGCTAGTTTTGGTAAATATTCATTTTTTTGTTTTTTCGTACCAAATTTTAATAATAATTTTGCAGGCCCTAGCGAATTAGGAACCATTACAGATACACCTAGGGTAACAGCTTTTGCACCCAAGATAGAAACAATAACACTTATCGCTTTTGCAGAAAACTCTAACCCGCCGTATTTTTTCGGAACTATAAATGAAAAGAAGCGTTTGTCTTTTAAAAATTTCCAAGCATAATCAGGTAGATCTGCATTTTTACGAACATCAAAATCATTTATTTCAGCAATTATTTTTTTTACAGGCCCTTCGATAAAGGCTTTTTCTTCTTCGCTTAAAACAGAAATCTTACGACTCAATAAATGATCCCAATCTGGATTACCTGCGAAGATACCTTCTTCGTATGACAAAGTTCCTGCCTCAATTGCTTCGCGTTCTGTATCAGAAATAGGAGGCAATGATTTTTTTAACATATTAAATACTATAGTAGATAAAATTAATCTAATTAAGATTATTGATAGTATTATAATTCCAATAATTAGAAAAATTGTATTCGTTGACATAACATTTCTCCTTATTTTATTAATTTAATTAAAATGTCTTATCATAGTTGAATGTATATTATTTTTTTAATACTGTACACTATTTTTTTTGATTTTAAATATAGTTTATGATATTTTTATTTACATATAAAATAATTAATTTTGCGGGGGAGTGATTATGGCTTATTTAGATAAAAAATTAAAATTAAAACACCCAATAATTATGGCTCCAATGTTTTTGGTTTCAAATGTTAATATGATTATTTCTGCACATAAAAGCGGTATCATAGGTTGCTTGCCTGCACATAATTTTCGCACACAAGAAGCACTAGAAAAAGCATTGCAAGAATTAACCGATAAAAAAATTAAATTTGGAATGAACCTTATAGTTAACAAATCTAACACCAATTATGAATGGCAAATAGAAAGCGTTTTAAAATTTGGTTGTGATTTTATTATAACATCATTAGGTAATCCAAAAAATACTATAGAACTTGCACATAAACAAAATATAATAGTTTTCTGTGATGTAACAAATATCGAATATGCAAAAAAATGTGAAGCCCTAGGTGCTGATGCGGTTGTCGGAGTCAGTTCAGATGCAGGCGGTCATTTAGGACAAATTCCATCAGCTGAATTAACAAAAATATTAAAACAAAATATAGATATACCTGTTTTATCATCAGGTGGAGTTGGTGATTATAAATCGTATCATTCACACTTAAAAAATAAATCAGATGGCGTATTAATTGGGTCTGTATTTATTGCTTGCACTGAATCAGAAGTAAATCACAAATACAAACAAGCAATGGTTGACTATACAGACAAAGATATTGTTATAACATCAAAATTATCAGGTACACCTTGCACCATTATTAACACTCCAGCGGTACAAAAAATGGGAACAGAAGAAAATTGGATAGAAAAAATATTAAACAGAAATAAATCTTTAAAAAAATTATTAAAAAAAATTCGTTTTTTAAGAAGTTGGAAAACTCTAGAAAAAGCTGCTTTTTCGGCAAACTACGATTCAATATGGTGTGCAGGTAAAAGCATTAAATATGTTAAATCAATAGAACCTGTAAAAAAAATCGTCGAGCGAATAACTAAAAAATAAATAATGATCTAGTATAATATTTTACTTAATACAAGTTTAACATATTTTGTATTTCTTTATTAATTGTCTAACCCTATTATAATTAAATATTTGATATTGATTATTATATGATAAATATATTATACTATATGCAGTACATATAATTAATTGATATAACTTAGTAAATAAGTTTAAAGTCAAAATATAAAGGATAATTACAAATAATGAAAAAGCCTCTTATCTATTTGGGACTAGCATCATTTATAGCTGTTGTTACTAGTGTTGTATATAAAATCGTCAAAGCATTAAGCACAAATTGTGATATAGCAGAACAAAGTTCAAATTATGTTTGTAATTTTGTTTTATTCTATTCCGGTGGACAGTTAGGGGTCGAACAAGGTAAATTAATAATACTTGCATTCTCTTTAATGTTAATAGTTGTTGTGCCTGTAATCACTATGGCAATTGTATTTCCACTTTGGTATAGTTCAAAAAATAAGAACGAATACAAGCCCGATTGGTCACATTCAACTATAATTGAAATATTTTCTTGGGGTATTCCAATATTAATTATTTTAGTATTAGGTTATACAACTTATATAACATCACATTCAATGGATCCTAGAAGATCACTAGTCGGAAAATATGAAAATACTAAAAAAGAAGAACTGGTAATTCAAGCTGTTGCTATGGATTGGAAGTGGGTTTTCTTCTATCCAAAACAAGATATAGCAACAGTAAATGAAATTGCTATACCAATTAACACACCCATAAAATTTCTTATCACATCAGACACGGTAATGAATTCATTCTTTATTCCTGAACTAGGTGGGCAAATTTATGCAATGGGTGGAATGGAAAACCGATTACATTTAATTTCTAAGCGAGAAAAAATTATGCGAGGAATATCTTCACATTATAGTGGTTTTGGTTTCGCTGGAATGAGATTTAAAGTTATTTCAACTTCTGATTCTGGTTTTGAAAATTGGGTGAACAAAGTAAAACAATCGCCTGTTAAATTTGACCAATCAGCGTATTCTAGATTGCGTGGTAAGCAAACAAAAGACCATAAAGTTGAATACTTTTCAGACATAATAGATAATGAACAATTTGAGAATATTATTCGCAAATATTTAAAAACACATTAAAAGGAATTTGAATAATGTCAAGACGACCTACTAATATAGTAACTGAACCACACTGGTTGTTTGGTAAATTAAACTTAGATATTTTTCCTATGGCAACAGACCCAATAGTGCTTGTAACATTTATTGTAGTAGCAATTGGGGCAATTTCATTACTTGGATTTATAACATATAAGCGTTGGTGGGGTTATTTGTGGAAAGAATGGCTTACAACTGTTGATCACAAAAAAATTGGTATAATGTATATTATTGTAGCTCTTGTTATGTTGCTTCGTGGTTTTGCTGATGCAATTTTGATGCGAACACACCAAGCACTAGCCACATCATCAACTTTTGGTTCCGGTTATTTACCGCCTGAACATTATGATCAAGTGTTTACTGCACACGCCGTGATTATGATTTTCTTTGTTGCAACACCACTTGTAAGTGGATTATGGAATTTAATTGTACCATTACAAATCGGGGCTCGTGATGTAGCATTTCCTTTCCTTAATAATATTGCCCTTTGGTTCTTTGTTGCCGGTGCAATGTTAATTAATGCATCTTTATTTATTGGTGAATTTGGAAGTGTAGGTTGGCTAGCATATCCACCGTTAAGTGGTATTGAGTTTAGTCCTTGGGTAGGTGTTGATTATTGGATTTGGTCACTACAAATATCAGGTATAGGAACAACCTTAACATCTGTAAACTTTATTGCGACAATTCTAAGAATGCGCGCACCAGGTATGAATCTTATGAAAATGCCTATATTTTGTTGGACGACATTATCAACCGCAAGTATTGGTGCTGTAATTTTCCCAATACTTACCGTTGCAATTGCATTATTAACACTTGATAGATATGTAGGAACTCATTTCTTTACAAACGAACTAGGTGGGAATCAAATGATGTGGGTAAACCTTATTTGGGCTTGGGGACATCCAGAAGTATATTTCTTGGTATTACCGGCTTTTGGTGTATTCGCAGAAATTGTACCTGTGTTTTCTCGTAAAAAACTATTTGGTTATACTGGTTTTGTATTGGCAACAGCTTGTATTGCCCTGTTATCATTCCTTGTATGGTTACACCATTTCTTTACAATGGGTTCTGGTTCTTCGGTAAATGCATTCTTTGGTATCGCAACAATGACAATCGCAATACCAACGGGTGTAAAAATATTCAACTGGTTATTTACAATGTATAAAGGAAGAGTTGAATTAACAGCATCTATGTATTGGACTATTGTATTCCTTATCACATTCACAGTAGGTGGTATGACTGGTGTTATGTTATCAATTCCAGCAGCGGACTTTGTATTGCACAATTCATTATTCTTAATTGCCCATTTCCATAATACTATTATTGGTGGGGCTATATTTGGATACTTAGCTGGTATTACATATTGGTTCCCAAAGGCAACTGGTATTAAATTAAATGAAACAATGGGTAAAGCATCAGCTGTATTATGGTGTTCTGGTTTCTTCGTTGCATTTATTCCTATTTATGCACTAGGATTTATGGGGGTAACAAGACGATTAAATTATTACGATAATCCGGAATGGGCTCCGTACTTTATTACTGCCACATTTGGCGTTCTTCTAATCGCTGGTGGTATTGGGCTAAATTTCTTAAACTTTGCTTACAGTCTCTGGAAAAAAGATGAACCTGAAAATATTGATGAAATAGGTGACCCTTGGGATGGAAGAACTCTTGAATGGGCAACTTCTTCACCACCGGCATTTTATAACTTTGCAAAAATTCCTCATGTAAATGAATTAGATGATTGGCACCATAAAAAACAAAATGGTGTTGCATATCAACCAATCAAAAACTATGAAAGAATTCATATGCCAGCAAATACTGTTGCAGGCCCTATAATAGGTGTTCTATCACTCGTTTTTGGATTTGCATTTGTTTGGCATGTCTGGTGGTTAGTTATTTTAACTTTCGTCTCAATGATTTCTGCATTTATATGGCATAATGTGTTTGCAGTAAAAGATTACTATGTAGAAATAGATGAAATTAAAGCAATCGAAGAAAAATGGCAGAAAAAAATTAAAAAAGCACTAAGTAAAAAGGCAGAGGTATAAAATGGTAAAAGCATCAAATATAAAGGTATACGCGGAAGAATATCATCAAGATATGGAAACCGATACTGTATTTGGTTTTTGGGTTTATTTAATGACAGATTGCTTATTATTTGCAACATTATTTGCTGTATTCGCAGCTACTCCACAAATGCCAAATGAATATGGTGTTATGCCAAGTGAAATTTTCGAACTAGAACTTGTAATGGTTGAAACTGGTTTATTACTTGCATCATCATTCACATTTGGTCTAGCAATGATTTCAATGTATAACGATAAATTAAAGAGTGTTTTCGCGTGGTTAATAATTACATTATTATTTGGTTTTGGATTTCTTGGTATTGAAATATACGAATTTATTCACTTATCGCACCACGGTTCACCAATTACATTAAATGCATATTGGGGTGCTTTTTATGCGCTGGTTGGAACACACGGGTTACACGTAACGACTGGTTCGGTGTGGATGTGTGTAATGTTCTGGCATTTAAAAAGAACGGGTTTATCAATACCAAATCAAACTCGTCTATCTTGTTTAAGTTTATTCTGGCATTTCCTTGATTTAATTTGGATTGTCGTATTTACAATGGTTTACTTATTAGGAGTATTATAAAATGGGACACGCACAAGGACCAAACATACCACACGGAACTTTATCAGATTACATCTGGGGATTAATCTGGTCTGTCATCTTAACTGCAATTGCATTTGGGGTAGTTATGACTGGTAGTTTCGACAAAATAACGACTATTGTTATTTTATTAGTTTCGGCTGTCACTCAAATTTTTGTACAATTGTTTTATTTCTTACATATGAAAAGAACACCTGACCAATCTTGGAATATTATTACCGGTTTGTTCACTATCGTACAAGTTTTAATATTGTTTGTTGGTACATTATGGGTTATGTACCACCTTTATATTAATATGCAAATTGGATACTAACTGTTATATCCCCAAAGATTTTTGAGGATATTTTTATAGAAAAATATATTATGATAAAACCCTATTTTAAATTGATGAAACCTGGAATTATTATGGGCAATCTAGTTTACGGACTAGGTGGGTTTTTTTATGCTAGCCATAGTACAATGGTGTTGCCTATATTTATTGGCACGATGTTAGGATTAATTTTTATAATAGGTTCAGCTTGTGCATTTAATAATGTATACGATATGGATATTGATTCCTTAATGAAACGCACACAAGATAGACCAATGGTAAAAAGGGAAATTAGCAAACAAAAAGCACTTATATTTGCAACATTCCTTGGGGTACTTGGCTTTGCTTGCTTATGGTTTTTATCTAGCAAAACTGCTTTTTGGGCTGGTGTATTTGCATTTTTTATGTATGTTGTTGCATATACAATGTGGACAAAAAGACAAAGTGTATGGGGAACTTTTACGGGTAGTCTATCAGGTGCTGTACCGGTATTAATGGGTTATGTAGCTATAACTGATTCCATTACTACTGAGATAATTTTTATATATGTAATGTGTGTAATTTGGCAAATGCCACATTCGTACGGGATTGCAATTTTCCGCCTTGATGACTATAAAAAAGCAGAAATAAATGTTTTACCTGTTGTAAAAGGTTTGACTACAACAAGAAACTCAATAATGTTTCACATTAGTGCCTTTGTAGCTTTATTATCTATTTTTGGATATATGGGTTATATGCACCCTATTGGATTATTATTTATACTATCGCTTAGTTTATATTGGTTATTTGTAGCTGTGTTTTCATTTAAAGAAGAAACACAAGAAAAGTGGGCTAAAAAAATATTCTTCCAGTCTATTTTTATTGTAGTAGTTCTTAGTTTATGTTTAGGTTTTAATGGGATATTAATAGATTTATAATGTTTAAAAAAATAATTTTATATATTAGTGTAATAAGTTTTATTCAACCAGTATTTGGCGAGACAAGGCCTCTGATTTCTGATGGTATGCGTGGTTTAACAACAAATGCTTGCGTAGAAATGGTAAAAAAAGTAGAAACAAAAATGATGAAAAATTTACCAATTCGCACTCACCCTGTTATAAATCAAAGTGATCCTAAAAATAATGTTTTTTCAGCAACAACTATTGTTGATTATAAAGGTAACGATAGTCAGGTTAATATATCTGCAATCCCAATTAAAAATTCTTGTAATGTTGTTTATATGGAAACTTTCGTAAGAAGTGAACCTTGTATTATCAGCCGTGAAAAAATAATGAAAAAATGGAATTTCGTTGGTAAATTAAATGAAACAATGGTTTTTAATTTTCGCCGTGACGATAAATTTTTTGGATATCTAACCCCACAAGGATTTAATAGCTCCTGCCTAATATCAAAACGCCGTGTTTTTTATGGTAAATAAGTGAATAAAACAATTGGTAAATAAGTGAATAAAACCGAAGCTAATCAAAGACCTAATATAAATTAGTTTTAAAATTTTAGTAGCAAGGTTTTATGAGCGAAGTTTACAATTGGTAAATAAGTGAATAAAACCGAAGCTAATTAAATATTTAAAACTAATTTATCTAGCAATAGATTTACCAAAAGAGCCTAAATCCTTAAAGGCTTCGTTTAATCTTTCCACTATACCGGTTTGTCCGGCACGGAGCCATTTTCTTGGATCATAATATTTTTTCTGTGGTGTTCCTGTTTTTGGGCAAATTTGATGTTTAAATGCTAATTGATTTTCGTTTACATATTTACCGACTTGTTGTGAATTTGCAAATTGAGTATCTGTATCAATATTCATTTTAAATACACCATAAGAAACAGCTTGTTCTATCTTTTGTTTTTCAGAACCTGAACCACCGTGGAAAACAAAATCTAATGAATTTTGTTCTAGACCCCTCTCTTTTTGTGCAAGTTCTTGTGAATTTTTAAGAATTTCAGGCCTTAACTTTACATTACCTGGTTTGTATACACCGTGAACATTACCAAATGAAGCAGCAATAGAAAAATGACCAATAGAATTTAAACGATCATAAGCTTGTAATACATCTTCCGGCTGTGTGTATAGATGTGCATTATCAGCAGAAACATCAATATCAGAACCAATGCCGTCTTCTTCTCCGCCGGTGCAACCTAGTTCAATTTCTAAGCTCATACCTAATGGAGACATTTGTTTTAACATTTTTTCTGATTCAGATAAATTAAAGTCTAAGTCCTCTTCGCTTAAATCTAACATATGCGAAGAAAATAAAGGCTTTCCTGTACATTTTAAAAAATCCTTAGATTCATCAATTAATCCATATAACCAATCTATCAATCCACGATTTGCGTGATCTGTATGCAATGCAACACAAATACCATATTGTTTTGAAACTGTGTGCATATATTGTGCAAAAGCTTTTGCACCTTGTATCTTATTTTCAAGAGTATTTTCCAAAGATGAACCACCAAAAAAATGAGCCCCGCCATTTGAAATTTGAATAATAACATCAGACTTGGCAAGTGCGGCAGCTTCTAGTACAGCAGAGGCAGTCGTCGAATCAACAACATTAACCGCAGGCAAGGCATAACCACCCTTTTTACATTTTTTTACTAAGCTAATATAATCATCGCCTGTAACAACACCAGCTGAAATTGAACTCATTATTTCCCCCTTGATTAATATGCTAATTTTGTTTAATATCAAAAAAATATTAGATTAGTATAACAAAATACTAATCCCAATTCAAATAAAAATACTCCCAAGAAAATACAACCGAAACAACCTATAAGTGTATTTACTTATGTAGCACTACCTAAAATATACCTAAGGTATTGTTTTATAAAGGTTTTTTGTTTTTTTATACTTGATTTTATGTTAACAATAGCCTTAATATTAACCCTTACAAAGTATTGTATTAAATTATTGAAGTATTATATTAAACCATTAAATGAATTGTGAGAAAAAATGAAAAAAGAAGATAGTATTAGAAAGAATATTTTATCTAGTAGAACAGGAATACCAAATCCGGTTGACATACACGTAGGTAAAAGATTAAAACAACGCCGTATATTACTAGGTCTGAGTCAAACTCAGATGGCTGATATGTTAGGAATTTCATTTCAGCAAATACAAAAATATGAAAAAGGTACAAATAGAATATCAGCATCAAGATTAGTTGATTTATCTAATGTTTTGGATGTGAATATTACATATTTCTTTAATGAAATACCTACAAATGTATTAAAACAATCTCCTAGATTAATGACAAGCTTGAACGAAGAGCCGTCAAATGAGATTAAAGATAATCCTATGACAAAGCGTGAAACATTAACTCTCGTTCGTAATTATTATAAAATAACTGACGAAAAGAAACGCCGTAGTATAATCACACTTTGCAAAGCTTTAGCAGAAAAAAATTAATAAATAGTTGACAAGTGGGTAAGAATCTAGCATAAATGCCTATAATTATTTGTTAATGCATTTATTTGATGCATTCATTGTATTGGAAGGATAAACAAAATGGCTCGTCGTTGTGAAATTACTGGTAAAGGTGTAATGAGTGGGAACAATGTATCACACGCTGTAAACCGAACTCGTCGTCGTTTCTTACCGAATCTACAAAATAACACTTTGCAATCTGATATTCTAGGTGAAGGCGTTCGTTTGAAATTATCTACGAAAGCAATTCGCACTATTGATTTCAAAGGTGGCCTAGATTCTTTCTTGCTTGCAACTCCAAATCGTAAACTTACAGATGAAGCAGTAAAAGTTAAAAAAAGAATTCTAAAAAAACAAAAATAATTTTATAAATTATTTTTACATAGATAATAAACCTCACTAATTTAAAATATTAGTGGGGTTTTTTA
The DNA here is from genome assembly GCA_029250225.1 of Alphaproteobacteria bacterium. Lineage (GTDB taxonomy): Bacteria > Pseudomonadota > Alphaproteobacteria > JAQWUY01 > JAQWUY01 > JAQWUY01. Next base: position 24,717 of record JAQWUY010000027.1, read on the forward strand.
TTTATATTTTAATGTTCATTAATTTTACCTTATTTATTTTTTATGATACAAATGAATAATTATATTAACAATAAAGATTCATAATAATTGCAATAAGTCTTATTAAAAATGGGGGAGTCTTTAATTATAAATTATGGGATAATCAATCTAAATGACAAAAAAAATAATGTTTCAAGGAACTGGTTCTGATGTAGGAAAATCGATGGTAGTAGCTGGATTTTGTCGTGCATTAAAAAAACAAAATATGTCACCGGCTCCATTTAAACCGCAAAATATGTCAAATAATGCTGGGATAACTATTGATGGTGGTGAAATTGGTAGAGCGCAAATATTACAAGCTAGAGCCTGTAACATTGAACCGCATACAGATATGAATCCTGTTTTATTAAAACCGCAATCAAATATGGGTTCGCAAGTTGTTGTTCAGGGAAAAGTATTACAAAATTGCAAAAGTGAATATTTTCGTAAATTAAAACCAAAGTTTATGCAAGCAGTTCTGGAAAGTTTTAACAGATTAACAGATTCATACGACATTGTCGTTGTAGAGGGAGCCGGATCACCAGCAGAAATCAATTTACGAGAAGGTGATATTGCAAATATGGGATTTGCCACAGAAACCAACACCCCTGTAATATTAGTTGTTGATGTGGATAGAGGCGGTTCTATTGCTAGTGTCGTTGGTACATATAACCTGTTACCGGAAAATGAAAAAAAATTGATTGTTGGATATATTATAAATAAATTCCGCGGGGATATATCATTGTATAAAGGAGCAATTGATGAAATAACAAATCGTACAAATTTAAAATGTTTTGGTATTTTGCCGTGGTTTGAACAAGCAAAACTTTTACCTGCCGAAGATGGATTGGGCCTAGATAACCTAAAACATCAAAACATTAAAGCAAATTTTAAAATATGTGTCCTTCGCACACCGCGAATTTCTAACTTTGATGACCTTGATCCGTTATTTCAAACAGAAAATATAACCGTTCAGGTCATAGAAAATGGCCAAGCTTTACCCATTGATTGTGATATGATTTTGTTAGTTGGTAGTAAATCAACAATATCTGATTTAAAATATATTAAAGATTGCGGATGGCAGAATGATATAATATCTCATTATCGCCGTGGTGGTTTTGTAATGGGAATATGTGGTGGTTATCAAATGCTTGGTAAAAAACTTAGCGACCCTAAAAATTATGAAAGCAATATTAAATCAATTGATGGAATAGGATTATTGGATTGTGAAACAACAATGTCTGATAATAAAAACCTAAGCCCATATGTTGGCATTGATACTATAACTGGTACAAAATTTAATGGTTATGAAATGCATGTGGGTATTACGACTGGTAATGATACTAATAATCCATTTTCAATAGATATTAATAATAAAAAAGACGGAGCAATTTCTGGATGCGGGAAAGTATTTGGTTCGTATGTACATTCAATTTTTAATGATGATGATTTTCGTCAAAACTTTTTAAAAAAAATTACTGGTTTTGAAATAGAGAAGCAAAGTTATAATAAAAATGTTGAAACAACCCTAGATGAACTTGCCTGCCATATTGAAAAATATATCGATATAGATGAAATATTAAAAATAAGTTATTAAATATAAACCTGTTGAAATTAAAAATAAGAAAGCAATAAATATTGTCCAATTAAACAATCCTAATGCATTATAAATTATTTCAGGGCTGATATTTTTATTACCATCACCGATCCAATGATTTACGCAACCTATGCTCTTGTAAGTTCTAACTCCACCAATTCGGATTTTTAATGCTCCGGCGAAGGCACTTTCTGGATAGCCGGCATTTGGGCTAATGTGTGTGTTAGCATATTTACGAATTACGCCTAACATTCCCATAGTTGATGATTTAGAGTGAAAAAATGAAGCAATTACTATGATAACCATACTTATACGAGCTGGTATATAATTTGCCACATCGTCCAACTTAGCAGATACAAACCCGAATTTTTTATATTTATCTGATTTATAACCAACCATTGAATCCAAGGTATTAATAGCTTTATAGGCGAACAATCCTGTTAAGCCGAAGAAACTATAAAATAAAACTGGGGCTATTACTCCATCGCTTAAATTTTCAGCTAAGCTTTCAATGGCGGTCGAAGCACATTGATTATAATTCATTTTATTAGTATCTCGTGAACATAAATGTGAAGTATAGAATCTAGATTTTTTAATATTTTTTTTATCAATATTAATCATAATTTTTTTAACTGCATTTTTTAAGGCAAACGAAGCAAGTGAAATTATTAATATAATTAAGCTTATAATCACGCCGTAATCTGTATAGTTAAAAATAATATATTCTATTAATAGCCCGATACTTGCCCAAATAGATACAATTAAAATCCACATAATTAATCCTCGGAAAAAAGATTTTTTGTAAAGTATTTTTTCAAACATAGAAATTAAATTACCTAGTATTACCACGGGGTGTTTTAAATATTTCCAGACAAAAGAAAAATCAGGAATAAAAGAATCAAGTAACAATGCAACAGCACCAATTATTAAATATAAATTAATATCTATCATAACATTTGCTAATATATAAAAATTTAATATTCTTTACAAATATAATGTTTGATTATAAATTATGAAAATGAAAAAAAATATAATTATTATACCTTCTAGATTACAAGCAACTAGATTCCCCAATAAACCTCTTGTTGATATTAATGGCTTGCCAATGATTGTAATGGTTGCAAAACAGGCGGAAAAAGCAAATATAGGTGAAGTAGTTGTTGCCTGTGGTGATGTTGAAATTTTTGATGTTGTAAAGCAACACGGTATAAATGCAATAATGACTGATAATGATTTGCCAAGTGGTTCAGACCGTATTTATCAAGCATTAACAAAACTAGAAGAAAAATTTGATAATATTATAAATGTACAAGGTGATGTACCAACAATTAATCCTGAAACCATCAAAATTGTAGCAAATGCACTAAATCAAGATGATAAAGTTGCCGTTTCAACAGCCTGTGCAAAAATAACTGACAAATCAGAAATTAATAACCCTAATGTGGTGAAGTGCTATGCTGATTTTAGTAATGGCAAGATTGCCCAAGCTACTGATTTTAATCGCGAGGCAATAGGAAATGAACCTTTTTATCATCATATCGGGATTTATGGTTATAAATCACACGGACTTGAACAATTTATTAATTTAAAGCCTAGTAAAAATGAAATAAAGCGCAAACTCGAACAAATGCGATTAATAGATAATGGGTTGATTATTAATGCTTGTTTAGTAGATGAGATCCCCATCGGCATTGACATTGCGCAGGACTTAGAAAAACTACTAGATAATTTTAAAAAATAGAATTATAATACATTTGAACTGGGAGTAAGAATTAATATAAGAAAGGGTTTTTGGTGAGATAAAATGGTAAATACAAATTTTTTAGTATTGGTCGATGATAGCGAAGAAATGCTAGTTGCCTTAAAATTTGCTTGCCTTAGAGCAAATTCAATTGGTGGAAAGGTAACACTTGCGCATATAGTTGAACCATCAAGTGGTGGTGAAAATTGGCTTTCAATTTCATCTATTGCTCAGGAAGAAGGCTTAAAAGATGCAAAATCTTTATTAAAACAACATGTTGAAAATGTTGAAAAAATTACTGGAATAACGCCGGATACAATTATTCGCAAAGGCACAGTAGTAGAAGAATTTATAAATATGATAAACGAAGAAAAAACAATTTCTATTGCTGTATTAGCTGCAAATGCAAATTCATCTAATCCGGGGCCTGTAATTAACTCCTTGATGAGCAAAGGAATTGGTTCATTCCACGTACCTATCACAATAGTACCAGGTTCTATAACTGATTCTGAATTGGAATCTATTGCTTAAACCTAATTATTTTTGATTAGATAAAACGATAAACGCGTATTCTTCGGCTAATTCTTTTAATGCATCCCATCTACCAGTTGCACCGCTATGCCCTGCGCCCATTTGTGTTCTAAGGACAAGCATTGTGTCATCATTGGTCTTATTCTTCCTTAACTTAGCAACCCATTTTGCCGGTTCCCAATATGTAACCCTAGGGTCTGTTAAGCCCGCCTGCACATAGATATGCGGATATGATTGTGAGCTAACATTATCATATGGTGAATATTCTTGCATATATTTATAAACTTCCTCGCTTTGTAATGGATTACCCCATTCATTCCATTCAGGTGGAGTTAAAGGTAATGTATCATCGCAAATAGTATTTAAAACATCGACAAAAGGCACTAATGCCAACACAGATTTAAACATATCGGGGCGCATATTAATAACTGCCCCCATTAACATACCGCCGGCTGAACCGCCCATTGCTGTAATATTGCCCATACCTGTAAATCCTTGGTTGATTAGCTCATTTCCACAAGCGATAAAATCAGTAAAGGTATTTTTTTTATTCATAAGTTTACCTTGTGTATACCAATTATAACCACAATCCATACCGCCACGAATATGTGCTACTGCCCATACAAAACCTCTGTCTAATAAGCTTAATCTGCTTGTTGAAAAAGATGCAGGCATAGAATTACCATAGCTACCATAACCGTATAATACACAAGGTGTATTTTCATCTAGTTTAGTAGTTTTTTTATAAACTAATGTAATGGGAATTTTCGCCCCATCATCAGCAGTTGCATATATTCGCCTGCATTCATAATTTTTAGGTTCGTGTCCACACGGTATAATTTGTCTTTTACTTAAAGTTCTTATTCCTGTGTCCATATCGTAATCATATGTTTCATTTTGTGTTGTTGGTGATGAATATGAAAAACGCATTATATTATGTTCAAATTCCAAGGCACCGGTTAAGCCTAATGAATATGCTTGTTCATCAAATTCAACAACTTTATCAGTAGCACTATCAAAGTGATGGATTACAATTCTAGGAAGTGCATTTTCTTTTTCAATTCTTAACATATAATCTTTTGAAACAGAAATACCTGAAATTAAAACCCCTTCTTTATAAGGAATAAAATCAATCCAATTCTCAACACCTAATTTATTAATTGATGTTTTCATTACTTTATAATCAATTGCTCCATCGACATTTGTTGTTATATAAAAGTAATCACCTCTGTGGGATAAAGAATATTCAACCCCAGATTTTCTTGGCTGTACGATTTCAAATTCACCTAATGGATTATCAGATTTTAAAAAATACATCTCGCTAGTAATATGGTCATATGCAGAAATATAAATATATTCTTTTGAACCACTCATACTAACACCAATAAAAAATCTTTCATCTTTTTCATTATAAATTAGTTCATCTTCACTTTGTTTTGTTCCAATTTTATGACGCCATATTTTATCAGTTCTATGATTTTCGTTTAATGTTCCATAAAACACATAATTATCACATTTAGACCATACTAATGAACCAGAAGTATTTTCTAAGACATCTGTTAATTCTGTATTATCATCAACATTTTTGAATCTTATTGTGTAATACTCTGAACCTTTTAAATCTAGTCCATAAGCAAAAATATTTTGCTGATTATTACAACATATACCGCCTATGGAAAAATAATCAAATCCTGTTGCCATATCGTTAAAATTAAATAATATCTGTTCCGTTTTATCACCTTTTTTATTACGACAAGAAACTGGATATTGAGCGCCTATTTCAAACCTAGTATAGTATTCATAATCACCATCGGGGTGGGGTAAAGACTGGTCGTCTTCTTTGATACGCGATTTAAATTCTGCAAATAATGTTTTTTGTAAATCAGAAGTTTTTTTCATTATGCTATCTGTATATTTATTTTCTGCAACGATATAATCCCTAATATCAGTTGGTAATTTTTCAGGTTTAGTCATTACCTCTTGCCAATTATCAGCCCTTAGCCAATTATAAGGATCATTTTTTTTACTAGATGAAATAGAATCTATTTGCTTTGCAATTGGTGGTTTTATCATTTTTAGTCCTTTTTATATAAATCAATTTCCATTTCACCAAATAATATTTTATTGGTAAAATCAGTATATTGTTTTTCATCATCGCTCAATATCAATGGATTATGCATTTTTAACGATGATTTGCTATTTTTAACACCGACAACAATTACCCGTTTTGGCTGAAAACCAACCTTGGTAATAATTGGCAATATGCGAATTGCGCCGATGCTTGGGTGTAGATAATGCAATATTTCATCAAGTCTTTCCATTTTATGGACAATTGCAATATATCCATTTTGCTTAGTAATATTAACAGCAGTTTTAATCCAAGATTGTAAATCACAAGTACTTTCAATATTTGCAATGTTTTTTAAATCATTATCAGATTTATACGCATTATTCTTTTCAAAAGGCGGATTGGTGATTACCATATCAAACGAAGCTTTTTTTAAGTCAGTCTTAACAATATCATTATTGATGATATTAAAGTTATTTTTAAATTTATTACAATCAATATTTTTAGAATAGTATTGAGTAAAAACTTCTGATTTTTCAACCCCCGTAATATTGATTTTATCAACATCTATATTGTTATTTACAAGACGAGTTAAATAACACAAACCCAATGCACCAACACCAGCTCCCATATCGCATATGTTACCCGATTTTATCTTGGGCGCAACCATAGCTAGTAAAACAGTATCCAAACCGGTACGGAATGAATTAACCGGTTGATTTAATTTAACTTTTTTATTTAATAAATAATCTGTCATAGCTTGTTTAAAGTGTTCTTGTCTGTTATAAGTATGTAAGTATAAACCACAGTATAAGGTAATATCAATGCAAAATGAAATAAAAAATTTATTAGATATATCAAAACAGCAGATGCAACAAGTTAATGATATTATCATTAAGAATATGCAATCCGATATTGCACTAATTCCTGAACTAGCTGGATACTTAATAAATTCTGGTGGCAAGCGAATTCGCCCAATGTTAGTTTGTGCATCGTACGGTTTATTCAAGGACAAACAAACAGATAGTAATATAAACCATATTCCATTATATTCGGCTTGCGTTGAATTTATACACACCGCCACATTATTACACGATGATGTAGTAGATGAAAGCGATTTAAGGCGTGGGAAAAAAACAGCTCATAATATTTGGGGAAATCAAGCCACTGTACTAGTAGGCGATTTTTTATTTTCACGAGCATTTCAATTAATGTCTAATGCCGATAATACAGAAGCTACAAAAATATTAGCAGATGCTTCAAGCAAACTAGCCGAAGGTGAAATGCTACAATTATTAACAACCAACAATTTGCGTACAACAAAAGATGAATATGTAAAAATGATTAGCTCAAAAACCGCAGTTTTATTTTCTGCAAGTTGTAAGGTTGGGGCTTTATTAGCAGGAGCAAGCGAACAAGATCGTCAAAAACTAAGTAACTTTGGTAAAAATTTAGGTATCGCATTTCAAATGATTGATGATGCACTAGATTACCTAGAAAACAACGATGAAATAGATAAAAATATCGGTGATGATTTTAAAGAGGGTAAAATTACAATGCCGTTATTAAAAGTCTTGCAAGATGGTAACGACGAGGAAAAGAAATTCTTGGTTCGTTGCATTGAAAATATGCAACAAGAAGAAAAAGATTTAAAAACTATGTTACAACATATAAACAAATATGATGCTATACAATATACATTAAACCAAGCATTGAAATATGCTGAACTTGCAAAACAATCTCTTACTGATTTTGAAAATAATGACTATAAAATTGCCTTAATAGATGCTGTTGATTACACTGTAAAAAGAGCTAAGTAATCTTAAATAATGAAAAATATAAAAATCAGTAATATTCTATATCAACACTTGGGTTTTCTATTCTACGGTGTACCCACATATTTTGTATGAAACCGAATCCTACCATTGTAGTTATCATTACGGTTCCACCATATGAAATAAGGGGAAGTGGCACACCTACAACTGGGAATAATCCCATTACCATTCCTACATTAATTAATACATAAAGGAAGAAGGTAATTCCCATTCCCATCACTACTAATTTTGCAAAAGCTGAGTATACACTGTGTGATATTATTAATATTTTATACAAGATAAATAATATTAATAACAATACAGACATAGAGCCAATAAAGCCTAGCTCTTCTGCTATTACGGTAAATATAAAATCTGTGTGATTTTCAGGTAAGAAACCAAGTTGGGTTTGTCGTCCTTGTACCAAGCCTTGCCCCGTCATACCACCTGAACCGATTGCTATTTTACTTTGTATAATATGGTAACCTTTGCCAAGGGGGTCACTTTCTGGATCAAGGAATGTAGTAATTCTTTTTTGTTGATATGGGCGTAATACTAATGACAAAACAGATGGTACTACGAGTGTAATCAGAGAAATTCCGCACAATATCCACTTCCAAGACAATCCAGCTAGAAATGCAACACTCAAACCTCCTAGTATTATCAATATCGCCGTTCCTAAATCAGGTTGACGATAAACTAAACCTGCAGGGATTAATAAAACTACTAGAATAAAAAATACAGATTTAAACGAAGATATTTTATATTGTGAAATGCTAGTGTAATATTTAGCGAGTGCTAAAATTAAAAATATTTTCACTAATTCCGAGGGTTGTAATTTAAATATCTTTAAATCGATCCATCTTTTAGCTCCCATTCCTATATGACCAAAAAATTCAACATATATTAATAGTAAAATAGAAAATGCAAAAAATATCCAAGCCCATTTATACCAAAAACGAATATCAATAATAGCAATTGTAAACATTAATAATATAGCTAATAAAAACCTGATTCCGTGTTTAATTGCCCAAGGTGTGAAACTACCGCCTGCCACTGAAAACTGCATAACAAAGCCAACTGTTGCTAATAAAAACACACACATAAATAAAACCCAATCTATATCTTTTATTTTTGCAATGTTCGTCATACTGAATTTTCCAATTTATATAATTTATTTAAAACATCTCGTACCAAAGGAGCGGCAACTCCGGAACCGGAACCTCCGTGTTCAACAACACAAGAAATAGCATACTTAGGGTTTTTTGCTGGTGCATAAGCAACAAATAAGGCGTGGTCACGATATTTCCATTCCAAGTTGTAATTTTTGATTACACCTTCTTCACTTTCGCGTTCTGACAAAGAAATTGTTCTAACCTGTGATGTCCCTGTTTTGCCTGCCATATCCCAACCACTAGTTTTATAATTTCTTGCCGTGCCACGATAATGATTTACAACATCGTACATACCTTCGCGAATTATATCTAAGTGTTTTTTATCAACGCCTAAATCAGGGAAGTTATTTTGTATTAATTCACCATTACTGCTATGCTTAGTAATTCTAGGGGTTACTTCTTTGCCCGTTGCGATGCGTGCTGTCATAACTGCTAGTTGTAAAGGTGTTGTTAAGACAAAACCCTGACCAATTGATGATATTACAGTATCACCCTTGTACCAAGATTCATTTCTATTTTCTTGTTTCCATTGTTTCGTTGGAATTAAACCTGATGCTTGGGGAGACATTTCAAAATCATATTTAATTCCCAATCCAAATTTTTTAGACATTTTTGCAATATTATCAATACCAACTTTTAAAGACATATGGTAATACCATACATCACAACTTTCTCTGATTGATTTAATCAACTTTATTTTACCGTGTCCTGTTTTTTTCCAACAGTGGTATTTTCGTCCTGATATTTCTGTGTATCCCCTACAAAATAGTTTTTCATCATCTACTACATTATGTTTTAAAGCAGTTAAGGCAACTATAACTTTAAATGTAGAACCTGGGGCATATTGTCCAGCTAAACTTTTATTAACTAATTTGCTATATTTATTAGTTCTTATTTTATCCCAATCCTTATAAGAAATTCCCCCAACAAATATATTTGCATCAAAAGATGGTTGTGAATACATTGCTTTTATATCACCATTTTGTACATTCATTACCACCATTGAAGCGGAACGATGAGACGATAATTTTTTTGCAATAAATTTCTGTAAATCTAAATCAACACTAATTTCTAAGTCTTGTCCTCTAGTTGGTTGTATATCACCAATTTCATTTATGATTTGCCCACTCACATTAACTTCAACTTGTTTTGCACCAGCGGAACCACGCAAATAATTTTCATAACTCTTTTCCAATCCAGATTTACCAATTTCAAATCCAGGTACAAATTGTAATGGGTCATCTTGATCTTTTACATCTTGCTTAGAAATTTTACCAACATATCCAACTACATGAGAAAACAAATTATTGTACAAGTATTTTCTTGTTTCACCCAAGTTAACATTAACACCAAATAAATCATTTTTATTAACTTGTAACTTGGCCATTTCACGCCAAGATATATTTTCTTTTATCAATATAGAGGTATACGGTCTTGATCGTTTTGCCTTGATTAATATTTTTTCTGATTGTTCAGGTGATATTTTAACAATTCTTTTTAAAAAATTAAAACTTTTTTCAAATTTAGGCATTGTTTCTTTTAATATTTCCACGCGAAATATTCGTTTTGTATCGGCAATTATCCTACCGTTGGAATCACTAATCAAACCACGTTTTGGTGGAATAATATCAACTTTAAGTCTATTTTTATTTGATAAAGTTTTATATTTTTTTTCTTGTAAATGTTGTAAATAATAAAGCCTTGCCCCTAATCCCAAAAAAGAAATCCCTTGTAATGTAAACATCATAAATGAACGACGATGTAACATTGGAATATAAGAGCGAATTTTTTGCATATATTACCTTATTTTTTTAAAACTAATAACATATTTAATAACATTGAAATAACAAAAATTATCAATGCTCCAAATAATAAATCATATAATTGTAATGTATTATTTATGTATGCAAATATACCGTAAATAAAATAACTAATAGTAATAACAATAAAAGATACAATATTAATCCCTAGCAATGTATCCATTACTCTTTGATAATAGAAATATATTACTAAAACCCAAATCATTAAATATGATAAAGAATGAATGCCAAGAGTTACATTGCTTAATGTATCTGAAAACAAACCTAATAAAAATAAATATACAAACCAAAAAGAATTAGGATTAACAATAATCCAAAAATATATTAAAGGTATAGCAAAATCTAAATAGAAACTATTATTCAAAGTAGGCAAGTTTATTAACATTACTGCAATAATAGTTGTAAAAATAGGAATTAAATTTTTTAAAATACTCATTTACTAATTCTTTACATATCTAAATTTAACAATTCTAGCAAATAAGTTATTTTTTGTTTTTGTAAATAATTTAACTTTTGCTCTATAACCATCAACTGCTATAACTCTTCCAACCGGAATCCCATTTGGCAACATTCCACCATCACCAGATGTAATGACTTTTTGCCCTACCTTTACAGTTTCAATATTTGCTATGAATTTAAGTGTTGGGTTTTCACTACCATCACCTTGCATTATAGATCTTTCATCACTACCAATTATAAATACTGGCAACGCAGAATTCATATCTGTTAATAACAATACACGGGAATTATTTTTGGAAATATCGACTATCTTGCCTAATAATCCACCAATTCCCATTACACCATCATTTTTTTTAACACCGTCTTTTATACCTTTGTCCAACAATAAAGTACGATGATATATACCACCCGTATTACCAATTACACGACTAGTAATAAATGATTTTTCCAAAGAACGATTATATTTTAGTAAACTACGGAATGTTGAATTTTCTTGTTTTAAAACATAATAACTATTTTTATAATGTTGTAATTCTAGAATTTCTGTTTTTAATTTTTCATTATTATCAACAATATCCCTGAATTCAATAATTGAATCATTTAAAAAATTAACCCACAAAACTGGTACTTCGGCAACTTTGACAACGGGGCTTGATAAATCTAATATGAAAGAACGGATTTTAATAAGACTGTCTCTGTGCAGTGTGTCTATTAATATAGTAATAAGTGATATTACTATCCAAGCAGAAATAGATAATTTATTTAGAAATGTTCCTTCATGTTTTTGTATCATACTTCAAAATTAGATATTATACAGAAGATATTAGTACATTTTTTAATGTTTTCATCTCTTCCAAACATCTACCTGTGCCATAAACTACACATTGTAGCGGTTCCTCAGCAACTGAAACAGGCAAGCCTGTATCTTTACGAATTCTTTTATCAAGGTTATTTAACATACTGCCACCACCGGTTATAATAATACCTTTTTCAACAATATCACTTGCTAATTCAGGTGGTGTTTTTTCAAGGGCAGCCCTTACACTATTAGAAATTTCTACTACTGTTTTTTCAAGTGCGTCATAAATATGGTGTTCATTAATTTTTATTTCAACTGGAAGCCCTTGGCTAATTGAACGACCTTTAATTTTCATTTCTTTAGGCTTAGCTCTTGAATTGGCTATAGCAGTACCAATTTCTTTTTTTATTTCTTCGGCTGTTCTTTCACCAATAAATAAATTATTATTACGACGAATATGTTCTATTATATCGTTGTCCATTCTATCGCCACCAATTTTTACAGATTGAGCATAAGATATACCACCAAGTGACAATACGGCTATTTCGGTAGTACCACCACCTATATCAACAATCATAGAACCTGTTGGTTCAGTAACTGGCAAATTAGCACCTATTGCAGCAGCCATAGGTTCTTCTACCAAGAAAACAGATCTTGCACCAGCTGATTCAGCTGATTCTTTGATAGCACGACGTTCAACAGCAGTTGCCCCAAATGGGACACAAATAACAATTTGCGGAGCCGATGCAAAAGAACCTCTGTGAACTTTACGAATGAAGTATTTTATCATATCCTCAGCTATATCGAAATCTGCTATCACACCATCGCGTAAAGGACGAATAGCTTTAATATTTTCTGGAGTACGCCCAACCATTTTTTTTGCTTCTTCACCAACCGCTAATACATGTTTTTTGCCTTTTATTTCAGTAACAGCAACAACAGATGGTTCGTTTAACACAACACCTTTACCAGAAACATAAACCAAAGTATTTGCAGTACCTAAATCAATAGCCATATCTGACGAGAATAAACCTAATATTTTTTGTAACATATTTAACTCCATTTAATACATATTATTAAATATATATTCATATATATAAAATGGCAACAAAAATATTTATTGCTTGAATTTGTTTTTAATCTGGTATACTTTTTGATTTAATGAATAGTGGAGATTACAAAAATGAAAGAAATTTATTTAAAAGACTACAAGCCTGCAAATTACCAAGCAATCAATATCAAGCTAGATTTCAACCTTAATCCCACAGCAACTAAGGTAGTTGCAAAAACTAAATATAAAATAAACAATGGTGAAAATGATCTTGTATTAAACGGGGAAGATTTAGAATTAGAATCAATATTGATTGATAATAAAAAACTAGATAAATCGCAATATAAACTAACGAATAAAACCTTAATTATTCCCAATGCGCCTGATGAATTTGAATTAACAATTACTACTGTTGTAAATCCGCAAGAAAACACTAAGTTAGAGGGGCTTTACATTTCATCTGATATTTTTTGCACTCAATGCGAAGCCGAAGGGTTTAGGAGAATAACATATTTTCAAGACCGACCAGATGTAATGTGCCTGTGGCAGGTATCAATCACCGCAGATAAACAAAAATATCCAATTATGTTATCTAATGGTAATGAAGGCATCGGTGATAATTACACAGATAATGGTGATGGCACGCATACTGCATTTTGGTCAGACCCATTTAAAAAACCTTGTTATTTATTTGCTTTGGTGGCCGGTGATTTAGTAGGAATTGAGAAAAAATTTGTAACTCAAAAAAAGAAAAAAGTTAAGTTAAAAATATATACTAATCACGGTAATGAAAACAGACTAGATTATGCTATGGATTCACTAGTAAGATCGATGAAATGGGATGAAAAAGTTTGGGGGCGAACATATGAACACGATATTTTTAATATAGTTGCAGTAGATGATTTTAATATGGGGGCTATGGAAAATACTACATTAAATATATTTAACTCTAAATTAATACTTGCTGACAATGAAATTGCAACAGACTTAGATTACGGCCGTATTGAGAGTGTTGTCGGACACGAATATTTTCACAATTGGACGGGAAACCGTATTACTTGTCGCGATTGGTTTCAATTATCATTAAAAGAAGGCTTAACTGTTTTTAGAGATCAAGAGTTTTCAAGTGACGAAAGGTCAAAACCTGTTAAAAGAATAGAAGATGTTATTGAATTAAAATCTCGTCAATTTAAAGAAGATGCCTCGCCTTTAGCACACCCTGTAAGACCAGAAAAATACGTAGAGATAAATAATTTTTATACCGCTACTGTTTATGAAAAAGGCGCAGAAGTTATTCGTATGTTAAGGACTTTACTAGGGAATAAAGATTTTTACAAAGGAGCAGACATATACTTTGAAAAATATGACGGCACAGCAACAACCTGTGACAATTGGATAAAGTGTATGGAGCAAGCAAGTAAGAAAGATTTAACACAATTTAAGTTATGGTATTGTCAAGCATCAACACCATACATTAATATTACGGAAAATTATACGAATAATAAATATTTCATTACTGTTAAACAAAAACTAGCAAATTCTGAGTACAAACCAATGCATATTCCAATTGCATTAGGATTATTAGATAAAAACGGCAATGAAATACAAGCAACAAATGTATATGAACTAAAACAATGGGAACAAACTTTTGATTTAGGTGATTATGAACAAAAACCGATATTATCGTTTAACCGTTCTTTCTCGGCTCCGATTAATATATCTGGGTTAAATAACATAGATGAAAAAATAATATTATTTAAGTATGACAATGATACTTTTAATCGTTGGCAATCTGGGCAAGAGTTGTTTTACGAATGTATTAAAAATAAAAATAATGAGGTTGCATTAAAAGGATTAACCGACGGTATAAAAAATATATTAAGTAGTGAGGAAGAACACGCATATATTGCTCAGTGTATAACAATGCCAAGTCTTGATAATATTTATCAAAATATTGATAAAAATATTAATCCTCACGATATTTATAATGATTATGTTAAATTAAATAAATCGATTTATAAACTATGTAAACTTGAAATAGATAATACTATTAAAAAGATACAGGAAAAGATGCAACAGCCATTTTCTCCGGATGCAAAAAGTGCTGGTTTAAGGTCATTAGATAATATATGCCAAATTCATAAATCAACAATAGATTTTAATGAAAAAGAAATGCAAAAAAGATTTAATGAAGCAAATAATATGACAACTAAGTTAAATTCATTAAAAATTATGACTGATAATAATCTAGATAATACAAGTCTTAATAATTTTTATCTTCAATACAAAGACAATACAACTGTAATGGATAAATATTTTTCAGTTCAAGCGTTATCTTTAAATATTGATGTTAATCACATCAAGGCATTAATAACAAAAAAACAGTTTAATATTAAAAACCCAAACAAAGTTCGTTCATTAATAGGTGCTTTTTCGATGAACCCGATTGCCTTTCATCAAATAAATGGCGAAGGTTACAAATTATTGGCTGATGTTGTAATTAAATTAAACACAATTAATCCACAAATAGGCTCAAGATTAGTGCAGGCGTTTTCATCTTATAAGAAATTTGAAAAGCAATATTCTGATTTAATGGAAAAAGAATTAAATAGAATATTATCAACTGATAATTTATCCGATGATATTTGCGAAGTCGTATCAAAAATGCTAAACTAAAATTAAGGTTAGAAAATAATTATGCGTCCTAGTTTGTCATTATCAATAAAACAAAAAAATGCTCCAAAAATATTGATGAAGCAACTGATAAAACTATTGCCTTTAAACGATACACAGCTAGAAGAAGTAATAAAAAAAGAGATGGAGCAAAACCCATTTTTATTATTTAATAAAAACGAATCAACAAATGATATTACTAATTTTGATTTAAATGACGAGCAAATTAATACTCCGAGCATATATAAAATATTAATCCCGCAGATAGATGCCATATTTACAAGCAAGAAAGAATTAAAAATTGCATATGAAATGCTGGAATTAGTTGATGAAGATGGTTTTTTACGAGAACAAATACCAAATATGAGCAATACAAAATATGATATATTGCAAAAATTACAAAAATTACACCCCGCAGGTGTGTTTTCAAGAAACCTAGTAGAATTTTATAATGCTTATTTATTAGGCACAAATCAATTAAATGAAAAATGGAAAATATTTTTAAATTCATTACACGATGTGGCACAAGGTAATACGGATGATTTAATAAACAAACTAGGTAATAAAGAGACATTTGATATGATGATGCAAGATTTGAAATTATTGCCAACGGAGCCAGATATACCAAAAGCATTAGCACAACATATTACCCCAGATTTAATAGTAGAAAAAATAAGTGATGACTTCAAAGTTTCATTAAATTCAAATATCCACAAAATATTAAATATTGATGACGAATATGTGAATAATTTAAGAAAAGAAAATATTTTAAGTAATGATAAAAAATTTATTACGGAAAAATTTTCATCTGCAAAATGGTTAAAAAAAGCATTGTTGATGCGCGCGCAAAACCTTGTCAATATCACAGTTACAATCATATCAAAACAAAAAGAATTTATGAACGGTGGGCATTTAAACCCACTAACACTTAGTGATATTGCCAAAGATACAAATGTTCATATTTCAACCGTATCAAGAATAGTAAATAATAAATATTTTTTATATAATGGTAAAACAACGGAATTAAAAAAAATGTTTTCGCCGTATGCAAATGGTGGTTTTAGTCAACAACAAATAATAAATAGAATTGTCGATATTATAAATAATGAAAAACAAACAAAAATTATTTTATCAGACGAACAAATAGTAAAAAAATTAGAGCAAGAAAACATAAAGATATCAAGGCGAACTGTTGCGAAATATCGTCAAATATGTAAAATTGAATCATCAAGAAAACGCCGAGAAAAAAATATTTCTATACAAAACAATTAATACCTAAAAATGCTTTATTAAACTCAAACCTATCGACTTGTCATAAACAGATTTCATACCGTGTTTTTCTGTATAATTTAACGATGCTTTCAGCAACGTATTTGAAGCAAGTAAAACAGATATCCCGCCACTAATAGATCTTGCACTAACATTTTTACTTTCCACTGATGTGGGGTTTTTTCTATACAATTTCGAAAAACTAGCTGATAAAAATGGGGTAAATATATTACCTTTTATTACTTCGGGTTTAAAATTATATTCGGCATAAACACTATATCCTTCATCACCCGTAAAACCATCACCAATTAACCCTTGAACTTTTTCAAAACCAGTAGCAATATATTGTTGACTAGATAATACTGGATTATTAAAAGTATATTGAAAATTAAATACAAATTTAAACTTTTCTCTGCTTAATAGATCTTTTAAAAATTTATAACTACCAATAAGGCGAGAGGCTGAACCCGTTACTCCGGAACGCGACGAAGAAATACCGTTTATTGTATTATATTTTGCACCCAAATCATTTATTGATTTATTCAAAGAAAATTTAGTTTTATGCACTCCTTGTGTTGTTTTAATAGTATGCTCACCAACAAGTGTAGCCTCCGCAATCGTATCTTTATATTGGTAAGTATTAGTATTTTTATTCTTCATTGTACTATTAGTATATTGAACACCAGCAGAAACATAAGATTGCTCTGAATAATTCAAAATAAGAGGCTTAGTATACATCACGCCAATATTTCTATTTTGACTATAAGAATTATAATTGTTGCTTGTAATAGAAGATGAAATAGATTGTAATAAAGACATTTCAATAGATGAACCTGTTATATAATATCTATTATATAACAATGTAAGGGAACGATAATAAGTGTTTGATGTTTGCTTTAACGAGAATGACGGTATTATTTTAATCGATTGACCGACATCATTTTTAACAAAATTATTAATTTTCATAATTTGTATCGAATAGCTTCCATACCTAGCATTTAGATTATTTTTAATAGAGGTTAAAAATTGTTTATCTTTATATGAAACCTTCACATTAACAATAAAGCCTCCTTGATTTTTCCCTCGACTTAAAAAAATCTTGCTAGATAAACCATACAAACCTTTAAGAATTAACATTTTTTCATTAATAGTTTTCACATCAATATATTCTTTATTTTTCAATGGGTCTAATATATTGAGAATTGCCTGTTCAACATTTCCATCTTCTTTTTTATCATTTTCTATAACAATATTCTCAATAATACCGCTAATAATGTATACCACTGGTTTTGCTTTTTTCGCTTCAAAACTCTGTGCTGGAAAAACAACGCGAACCATAGGATAGCCTATCATTACAAAATCTTTCTCCAATTGTTTTAGAAATCCAACCAGATCTTTTATCTTTATTTTTTGGTCTACTATCTGCTTTGTTTTATTATTTACAAAATCAACAATATTTTTAGGAGCTTTTATACTATATTTGTAATCTATGGATTCTAAATATAAAGATGTTTTATTGTTTTCTAGCGCTCCAAAATCAGCACCAGATAAAGAGGGAATATTAATATTTCCCTTTTCGCCAATAATATTTTTAATATCGCTCTCAAACTCTTTATTTGAATCTTTAGTATTAAATAAAGACACTCCCTCTGCCTTTAAGGGCAAGGGGACCAACAAGATCACCAAAAGAACGATAATTTTTTTAAACAAATGTTAAAACTCTCCTAATTAATATACCAATACATTTAATTTTTTAAATTATTATTAATATACGTTACATTTGAAATTTCTTTTTTCTTAATATATTTAATTTTTTTCTTAACATTACCATTTTCGCTATCAGTAATTTTATATCTATTTGTTTTCATAAAATCAAATTTTTGCAATCCTGTTTTTGATTTATATTTATAATTATTAGCTTTAATTGTAGTGTCTTCATTAGTATTAATTATAAAGCCATCATTAATATTAATTATAGAGTCTTCATTGGTATTAATCATAGAGTCATCATTAGTATTAAGTGTAGAATCATCATTAGTATTAATTATAGAGTCGTCATTAATAATTAATTCTTTTTCATTAGATCCACCCCACATATTAATTTCAACATTATTATTATTACTAATATTTTGTATAAGAGAAGCAATGTCAGAGTTAAAGGAAATTAATTCATTCTCTGTGCCTAAAGTGGTTTTTGAAGTAATATCATTGTTTTCCTGAGCCACCTCGGTAAGTTCATAATTATCTGCACTTTTAGAAACTAAGCATCTCGAATTATTAAAGACACAATAATTATTTAATCTGTTTTTTAATTTTAAAAATAATTGATCGGTTTTAATTTTATCAATATATCTTACTTGACCGTTTCTAAATTCAGGTAAATCAAACAGGTATACTGCACCTTTTTTTCTATTAATGCCATAAGCACCAACAGCAAGTTTATAACCATCTGCATCGCTACCAATTAAGCTTACCGAAGAACCGAAATAGTCACGAAAATGCAACCTACTTTCTGGGTTTAAATTTAATTGTTTTTTACCAATTTTATCAACATATCTTACTTGACCGTTTCTAAATTCAGATAAATCAAAAAGGTATACTGCACCCTTTTTTCTATTAATGCCATAAGCACCAACAGCAAGTTTATAACCATCTGCATCGTTACCAATTAAGCTTACCGAAGAACCGAAATTATCCCTATTATGCAACCTACTTTCTGGGTTTAAATTTAATTGTTTTTTACCAATTTTATCGACATATGTTATTAGGCCATTTCTAAGATTATCTACATTAAACAAGTATACCGAACCTCTATATTTACTATCTCCATAAGCACCAACAGCAAGTTTATAATCACCCGTATCGTCAGCAACTAAGCTCACCGAAGAATTAAAATAATCGTAATTATGTAACTTGTTTTCTTTTTTATATCTAAATAATAAATTTAAATAGCTAATATTCTTCATTTTACTAACAAGAAGATTTTTAGGGTCTAACAATACTGTTCCAAAAGATTGACCAGAAACCTCCACTTTTGAAAATTTATATGATCTTGAAGATTTTTTACCAAATACTTGTACCCAGCCTCCATCATTAAAACCATTAGCTTTAATATTACCAAATTGTTGTGTTACACCATTCGACCATAAAACAACTGTACCACCATCTCCATTTACACTAGATGCATCAACAAGTGCATCATACCCCAAAGATGTTTTATAAGAAGTTGGTAGATTTAAAAGGTTATCACCAAATACAGATGTCCAACGATCACGGAAACCTGTTAATACATTTTCGTCATACTCTTCAGATAGATTTCCCCCTCCAAATTCACCGCCTATACGAATTAAACCACCGGCTCTGTAACCTGTTGCAATAATTTTAGTACCATCCATCACAATAATATTACCATTATCAGTCGAAATATCAATTAAACCACCACGACCAGAAAAACCAGAGGCTGAAATTTTACCCTGTGTAATCAATCGTTTTGAACCCGTATTAATACGAATAATGCCACCATCACCATTACCGTCTGATAGTATATTAGATTTTGCAAAAATATTAATATCTGAGTTAGATGATATAGATACTGCACCACCGCTAGAAGCAGGGGCTTTACCAGATGCATCTATCAAGCCTGTCTGAGTGTAAGAAGTAGAAGTAATATTTACATCACCTCCTTTTACATTAATAACATCACTAGAAACATCAACTGTGCCATTAAGGGAAACATCAGGCCCACTAATAATAATTTTACCTCTATCGGAAGAGGATACCGATTTTGCCTGAACAAGACCACGAATGTTTATAACTCGACGAAGGGTTTTTCTAACTGTGCCAACACTTAATTTTACTAAACCACCATATGATATAACTTTACCGCCATTATTTACGGAAATTATTTCTGATAATTTAATTCCATTAACATCCCTAATTGTATTTAAATTACTTGTTGGAATTTCAACACGCAAAAATTCAGAGTCACCTATGTTGAGAATGACCTTTTCTCCTGCACCGAAACCGACTTTACTTAAATGAGCCGTTACAACACCACCATTATCAATCGCACCGCCAAGTAAGGCAACAAAACCGCCATCATTAACCGCTATACTGCCGTTGTTTGTAACCACAGCACCAGCCTTTCCTGATTGCTTTACAAAAGATAGTTCTCCCCTTTTAAAATCTTCGTTAGAAATATCTAGTGTAGAAGCCGAAAAAGAATTTGTATTAATAAGCCCATTTTCTGTGATTAAAATACCATTAGGATTAACTAAAAAAATCTGACCATTGGCTTTAATTCGTCCTGCTATGGTAGAGGGCGTAGAACCTAAAACACGATTTAAAGATTGTGATTGCGTTCTGGGTTGAACAAATTCAACCAATTTATTTTGACCGACATCAAATGAACTCCAATCAATAATTGTCTTATCTGTATATTGATTAACTTTAATAAAATCTCGACCTTGGTTAATGCTAGCCTCACCAGACTTTACAATACCACCGATTGGCAGTTCAGATGCCAAAACATCTCCACCCAATAAAAAGAAAAAAGATAAGAAAAACGAACACGACTTAATTATTCTCATCAAATTTTTATGCGAATTAAACATAACCATATAAACTCTTTAAAAGTTAAAATAATGAATAACTTATTTATTACACTAGATACTAATCTTATATTTTTTAATTACAACACCGTAAATAAAAGCCAATTAAAATAATTAAGCTCTTTTTTATTTAGTTTTAATTATTTTACTTAATTAAGACAAAAATAAATATTATGTGTAAGAAAAACAATCTAAAACATAGACAAAAAAAATACACTTGTCAACAACGTATTTACATTTTTATTTACTTTTAGTAAAATTATTTAACAGAAAAAATAATAAAAAAAAATCATAATAAAAAAATACAGATATATCAATGCTAAAGGTTGCAAAAAGTAATAAAATATGTGAAATTGAATCATTAGTAAAAAAAGAAAGAATAAATGCAAAATATAAAAATTGATAAACTTTTTCCTATTAAAGAAAATAAAAATGGCGTTCAAATTATCATAACTGATGAGGTTCCTAGTACTTACAAAGATTGGGCAAAAATTAATAATTTTAATGCAGAATCTGGTCAAGTTTTGATGACTATTGATAACAAAGTAATAGTTGGTAAAGGTGATTTAAATGACATATTTTATTTTGCCGATATTTATAATAAATTACCAGATGGGGAATATATTGAACCAAATTTAAAATCATCTGAAAAGCAAAATTTAATAATCGGCTGGGCTTTATCAGCATATAATTTCGATAGCTATAAAAGTGAAAAAACAAATATCAATAAATCATTATATACACAAAATGATGAAAATAAAAAAACTGCACTTTCAATTGCCCAAGGTATATATCTTTGCAGAGATATGATAAACACACCGGCAAACGATATGACGCCACAAGATATTGAAAACCAAGTTGTAAAACTTGCGAATCAATTCGAAGCTGAAACAAATATTATAACAGGTTCTGAACTTAAAAAATCATATCCTCTTATTCACGCTGTTGGTAAAGCATCGATAAACAAGCCACGATTAATTGAATTAAATTGGGGAAATGCCAAACATCCACACTTACACTTAATTGGCAAGGGAATTTCTTTTGATAGTGGCGGTCTTGATTTAAAACCATCAAATGCGATGTTATTAATGAAAAAAGATATGGGCGGGGCTGGTAATATAATAGGGCTTGCACATATAATTATGGCAAATAAATTACCTGTTAGATTAAAGGTATTAATTCCAAGTGCGGAAAATATGGTTTCAGAAAATTCTTTTCGTCCAATGGATATTTTAAAATCCCGCAAAGGTATAACTGTTGAAGTTGGCAACACTGATGCCGAGGGTCGTCTTGTTCTTGCTGATGCATTAACATACGCAGGACAAAATAAAAATCAGGCTGATTTAACTATTGATATGGCAACATTAACAGGAGCCGCAAGAATAGCCGTAGGAGCAGATATGCCGGCATTTTTCTGTGATGATGATAAAATTGCTAATGAATATTATAAGGCGGGAGTTAAAACAAATGACCCAGTGTGGCGTATGCCCTTGCACAAACCATATAAAAAATTACTAGATACTCCTAATGCTGATATTTCATCTTGTTCACAAAATGGACTAGCAGGAGCAATTACCGCAGGATTATTCTTACAAGAATTTGTTAATGAAAAAACAAATTGGATACACATTGATTTAATGGCTTATAACAATACAAAATCCATAGGCAAGCCAATTGGTGGTGAGGCAATGGGTATTCGTGCATTGTGGGAATTACTTAAAAACCGTTATCAATAATTCAGCAATACAGTTAATAATAAATTTAACTCACTTTTAACATTGCTTTAATTCTATACAGGAAATCTAGTGCATCGCGCGGAGCCATATCATCTAGGTTAATATTTTTAATTTCATCTTCAACCACAGATTTTTTTTCTTGTTCATTAATATTATCAACCGCATCAAATAATGGCATATTATTAAATATATTTTTATTTGATGTATCATCTGATTCCAACATATTTAAAACTTCACTCGCTCTTTTTAAGGCTTGCTTAGGTAATCCTGCAATCTTGGCAACATAAATACCATAACTACCCTCAGAACAACCTTTTTTAACTGAGTGCAAGAACACTATTTCGTCTTTCCACTGTTTTACACCCATAGTATGAGCCGACAACACATCAATTTTATCACATAATAAATTTAATTCGTGATAATGTGTTGCAAACAATCCCCTACATTTATTTTTGTAACATAAATATTCAATACAAGCCCAAGCAATACTCATACCATCGTATGTAGATGTCCCTCGGCCGATTTCATCCATAATTACCAATGATTTTTCAGTAGATTGATTTAAAATTGATGCAGTTTCAACCATTTCAACCATAAATGTTGATTGTCCTCTTGCCAAATCGTCACTTGCCCCAACACGAGAAAATATGCGGTCAATCAACCCTATTGCACAAGACTGAGCAGGAACAAAACAGCCCATCTGTGCCAAAATAGCAATTAATGCATTTTGTCGTAAAAATGTAGACTTACCAGCCATATTAGGCCCCGTTAATAACCATATTTTATCGTTATTATCAAATTTACAATCATTAGAAATAAATTTTGTATTATCTGATTGTTTTAATGATTTTTCTACTACTGGGTGCCTACCTGCCACAATATCAAAATCCATTGTTTCATTTAAAATTGGTCGCACCCAACCTTGACTTTTACTCATATATGCTAATGAACTTAAAACATCGTTTACTGAATATGCATATGCGGTTTTTGATATTTCTTGGGAATTATCGATTATATTTTGAATCAATGATTTAAATATTTGTTCTTCAATTGCTAATGCTTTATCTTTTGCATCTAAAACATCGCGCGATAATTCAGATAATTCAGTGGTAGTATATCTTAACGCCCCTTTCATAGTTTGACGATGAATAAACATTTCTAAGGTTATTTTGTCGGCATTCTTAGGAGTAACTTCAATAAAATATTGCAACATATTATTATGTTTTATTTTTAAATTATCAATCCCTGTAATGTCACGATATTTTAATTCTAAATTAGCAATCAATCGTCTTGAATCATCGCGTAATTCACGGACTTTATCCAACGACACATCATAGCCTTTTCTAATTGCTCCACCATCACGAATATTAGAGGGCGGTTCATCTACTATTGCTTGTTGTAATTTTTCTACTAGATTGTCGTAAATACCTAAATCGATTATACTTTGTTTTAAAATATCACAATCTAAATTATTTAATAATAATTTAACTTTTGTTGTCATATGTAATGCATTGCAAATTACTTTGATATCCCTAGGTGCGCCTCGCCCTAATGATAATCTTGTAAGTGATCGTTCTATATCAGGAACTTCTTTTAATAACTGTCTTAGTTCATCTAGTTTATCAAATTTTATAAAACTATCAATCCCATCAAGACGGTAATTGATGCTATTTAAATTTGTTAATGGTGATGTTAACCACTTTTTTAACAATCTTGCCCCTGAACCCATTTGCGTATAATCAACAGTATCAAATAATGTTAATTTTTTTCCGCCTTGCATTGAATTAGTTATTTCAAGAGATTTCCTAGTGGTTGCATCAATTTCCATATAACCAGAAGTTTTTATTTTAGTTGGTTTATTAAGATGAGGTATTTTACCAACTTGAGTTGTATTTATATAATCTAATAATAAGCCTAATGAGATAATATCTGCTTTTACAAAATCGCCAAAACTACTTAAATCAGAAACTTTAAATGTTTTACAAATTATATCAAAACTATTTTCATAATTAAATCTGCTCTCCGGTATAGGACTTAGTGCATCTTTGTATTCATTCCAAATTTCCGAATATAATTTATTAGTAATAAATGATTGCGGTAAAATTATTTCACTAGGTTGAATTCGTGCTATTACTGTTGACAAATCTTGTTCTTGTATTGTTTGAACAAAAAAATCACCTGTTGTAATATCAACTGTTGCAATAGCCGTGTCACCGGCTCTTTTATTAATACAACACATATAATTATTACTACGAGAATCTAATAAATTATCTTCTGTTATTGTCCCTGGAGTTACGATTCTTACAACTTCTCTTTTCACGACTGCTTTTGCCCCGCGTTTTTTTGCTTCGGCCGGATCTTCGGTTTGTTCACAAACCGCAACACGATAACCCTTGCCGATTAATCGTAACAAATATGTTTCTGAGGAATGAATAGGCACCCCACACATAGGGATATCAACACCGTTGTGTTTCCCGCGTTTAGTTAGAACAATATCCAATGCAGATGATGCCTTTACAGCATCTTCGAAAAACAATTCGTAAAAATCGCCCATTCTGTAAAATAATATTGTGTCTTTATGATTTTTCTTGATATCCAAGAATTGTTCCATCATTGGTGTGGTAGTAGTACTTTTTGCAGTCATTTTTATTTATTTTGTTAATTTTTATCTATGGTTGTTTATTTGCTTTTATTTTTTTTAATTCCTTAATATAATTACTTATTGTATATTATGTCAATATATTAAATTTTTTATCACAAATTAAATGAGAGTTATAAATTATGGTTGAAATATCAAAACTAGGAAAAGCAAATATTATATCAATTCAATCTTGTGTAAGTTACGGTCACGCAGGAAATTCATCAGCAGTTTTTCCAATGCAAAGGCTTGGTTATAATGTTTTACCTGTTCACACGGTATTGTTCTCAAATCATACAGGTTATGGCGATTGGGGCGGGGAAATTATCGACACAAAAATAGTTAGTTCTGTAATCGATGGCATTGAAAAAAGGGG
Source organism: Alphaproteobacteria bacterium (assembly GCA_029250225.1). GTDB lineage: Bacteria > Pseudomonadota > Alphaproteobacteria > JAQWUY01 > JAQWUY01 > JAQWUY01. The sequence goes on from JAQWUY010000027.1 coordinate 51,092, forward strand.
AGTATTCCCAATTACATCAGCTATTGTTTCTGGTTATATGGGGACAATTGAATTAGGTGATATAATACTTGATACAGTTAAGCGAGTAAAAAAAGCAAACAGTGATGCAATATATGTGTGTGATCCTGTTTTTGGTGATGTAGGTAGGGGAATTTTTGTTAATAAGGAATTGCCAGATTATTTTCGTGATTTTGTTATACCTGAATGTGATATATGTACACCAAATATGTTTGAACTTGAATATTTAACAAATACAAAAGTAAAAACTATTGATGAAGCTATTAATTCAGCAAGAACTTTATTAAATAAAAACTGTAAGTCGGTATTGGTAACATCACTAGAACACGAAAAAACAGAGGCTGATACTATTGAAATGTTAGCGGTACAATCTGATAAAGCATTTCATATTAAAACAAAAAAACTAGTAATGCCAATTTCTCCGAATGGTTCAGGTGACGCTACAACTGCATTATTTGTATGTCATTATCTTGAAAGTAAAGGTGATATGAAAACTACCCTAGAAAAAACCACAAGTGGTATTTATGAGATATTTGATACAACACAAAAATCAGGAACCCGAGAATTACAGATTGTTGCAAGTGGTGATAAATTAGTTAAGCCTGAGCATATATTTACTGCTGAACAAATATAATTTAAATGAATGTTATTCGCTAACAACTCTTGCAAAGCAAACTGCATAAATTTGTTTTGCACCTGAGTTTAATAAAGTTTTGCTAAGTTCGTTAATTGTTGCACCAGTTGTATGAACATCATCAACAATTAGAATGTTTTTATTCTTAATATTTGCATTATTTATTACAAACGCTGATCGAATATTTTTCACCCTAGCAGAAAAAGATTTATTACCTTGTGAAGCCGTATTTTTTATTCGTTTTACGCGAGTATAATCACAAGGTTTATTTATATTTTTTCCGATTATTTTTGCAAGATATGCAGATTGATTATACTTTCTTTTTAACAATCTAAATTTATGTAATGGCACCGGAATTATTAAATCAATATCGTCAACAAAATCTTGTATAACTTTTGTCATTTCATTTGCCATATACGGGGCTATATGCGTGCCATCTCCGTGTTTAAATTTTAATATTAAAGGTGATGAATTATCATTATAAACAACAGCACTACGCAAAATATATTTAGGTTTATTTCTTAAACATACCCCGCAATATTTACCTTTGGTTTTATTTACAAAAGGTTTACCACAGCTTTTGCAATTTGGCGCAGTTATGAATGATATATCTTTGAAGCAATCACTACATAAACCGTAATCCATATTAATAGTTTTACATTTCAAACAGGTATGAGGAATGATAAAATCAATTATTTTACGCATAAACATTACAACTTAATAACCTTGTGTGATATGGATTGAATCGCTTCATAATCGTGACTAGCAAAAATAATTGCGGTGTTAAATTTTGCTTGTAAATCATATATTAGTTTTAAAATCATATTCTTATTATAACTATCTAGCGCCGAAGTTATTTCATCTGCTAAAATCAAATCCGGATTAGAAATAAAAGCACGGCCAATGCTTATCCTTTGACATTCACCGCCTGCAAATTGATTTGGTTTATCAAATATTCTACTTTCATCGATTCCAACTTTATTTAATATTTTTATTACTTTTTGTTTTTTTTCCTCAGCACTATATTTATTACCCAATGGTTCAGATACAATATCAAGAATTGTTAATTTTGGATTTAATGCACCCCTTGCATCTTGGAAAATCATTTGTATATTATCTGATTTTTTAATTGTTCCAGAAATAGGGTTTAACTGTCCCATAATTCCCCTAAATATAGTTGATTTACCTATACCACTTTCCCCGAACAATCCGACGCATTCACCCAAGGATACATTAAAAGATAAATCTTTTATTACAGGTTTATTATTATATCCTAGTGCAACATTTTTAAGAGTTGTTATTATATCACCGGTTTTATTTTTATTTTTTTTAATTGGTATTAGCTGTAATAAATCTTTGCCTTGTTTAGTACTCGGAGATTTAAAAAATCTTTTTGTGTCCGTATATTCAGATATCGTGCCATTATTAATATGAATTATTTTATTAGTAATTTTTTCCATTAATTTCATATCGTGACTTACCCAAATTAAAATACAATCAGTTTTTTGCGCATATGATAATAATTCTTTTACAACTAGTTGCGTATTTTTTTCATCAAGGTTTGCGGTTGGTTCATCTAGTAATAAGATATTCGGCTCGCGGTGTAAATTAATAGCTAAACTTGCTCGCATTTGTTGCCCGCCACTTATTAAATCAACATATGATTTTTTATAATCATCTAGACCTAATTTACTTAATAATTTTTTTGCTAATTTTAATTTACCAACCCCATCGCAAACCTGAGTGATAATTTTATAATTCGGAGCTATGCTGTTTTTTGCATTTTGGTATAAAAAACCTAGCTTGCCTGAATACTCTATTTTACCAGTTGCTTTTTTATCAATATTTACAATAGATTTTAACAGGCTAGTTTTTCCTGAGCCTGAATAACCAACCACACCTATTATATCGCCTTTGTTTGCAGAAAACGAAATATCTTTTAATAATTGTTTATTATTAATACATAATGATAAATTATCTACTGTTATCATTTTTTATTCTTTCGCTATATTTAATAAATGAAAATGTTGTCAAGACCATTGCAACACCAACCGGAATTGCAAAATACGGATCAATAAACCAAGAATTTTGCACATCAAGCATCATCGACCCCCAAGTTGGTTCAGAACTATCAACAGATAATCCCAAGTATCCCAAACCTGCTTCGGATACAATAGCAATGGCAAATTGAATTGTACATTGTGCCAAGATAATATGATAAATATTAGGTATAATATGTACAAACATTATTTGATATTTTGACAACCCACTTAATCGTGCCGATGCAACAAAATCTGATTGCCATACACTGCGAGAAGATAAATAGATAACACGATAAAAAACAGGTATAAAAAATATTCCTATGCTAATAATTGCAATTTGTATTGATGGGCCAAATATAGCAACTAATATCAAAGCAACTAATACCTTGGGAAATACAAATAATATATCGATGCCTCCGCTTACAACATATCGCCAATTAGTTTTTTTTCTGCTCATTAACAATGCTAAAAAACCACCTATTAGCAAACTTATTAATATACTAGAAATGCCAATTATACCAACATTATAAGAACCTCTTATCATACGGAAAAAAATATCTCGTCCTAAGAAATCAGTGCCAAATAAATGATTAACACTTACAGAGGCTGAACGATTTAACATATCCATATCATTATAATATTGACTGGGTAATAATGCACCGACTAACATACTAATAAAAAACATTATTATAATATATTTATAAATTTTATGCATTGTATCCCTTTCGTAAAGAAGGGGTAATAATGTAGGCTATAAAATCAACAATACTATTAATCAAAATTATAAACAAAGCACTTTTCATTACAATATATCCGGCTAAAAATACATCTCGTTTTAATATTGCTTGGTATAATAAATCACCAATACCTGGCATTGCAAAAATATGTTCAACAACGACAATGCCGGTGAATAAAAAACCTATTTGCAAACCAATAATACTAAGTAAAGAACCACTAATTGCAGGTAACCCGTATTTTAATAAAACATGTACTTTCGAAAAACCTACCACTTGATAAAAATGAATAAAATCTGAATTTTGAATTTCTAGTAATCCAACCCTTACATAACGGGCAAAAACACCTGCTTGGCTTATCCCTAGTGCAAGACACGGCATCAAATAGTGTTGCCACATTCCAATCCCTCCGCTAGGTAAAATATTTAATGAAAGTGAAAATATCATTATAAATAATAATGACAACCATACAACGGGAAATGAAATCATTAAAATAATTATGTTATTCCAAAATGAATTATTACTTACAACACTAATTATGCCTAATAACAAGCCCAATGAAATTGATATTAAAAAAGCAAATAATGCAATTGGTGCAGAAATTACAATTCTTTCATTTACTATGTCAATAACTGGAACTTCAAAAATCAAACTATTACCAAAATTACCTTGGGCGACGGCATTAAACCACCAAAAAAATCTTGATATAACAGATTGATTTAACCCCATCTGATTTCGGATTTGTTGCGCATCACCTTCCGTGCCGGCTATAATATCGGCTACATCACCCGATAATTGTTCGATGCCTAAAAATGTAATCAACATTACCACCAATATAGATAATAATAATTTGATTAATATCTTCATTAATCCTTTTATATTACTGCCAATAAACATCTTTTAAAATATTTCCTGCTACTGGATAGTTTTTCCACATTCCAGATAATTTTTTATTCCAAACTCCGATTTTAGGTGCCTGATACAACCAAACATTTACCGCATCATCAGATAATGTAACTTGGATTTTCTGCAACAATTGAAGTCTTTTATTTTTATTTATTTCTGTTTTTAATTTTTTAATTAAATCTTGGTAATGTGAATTATTGTAACCAAAATAATAATTTTTACGGGCATAAATACCATAATCTTTTGGTTCTAGGTGAGCAATTATTGTAATATCATAATCATATTTTTTATATGTTTGCGATAACCAAGTCCCCCAATCAACATTTTTCATTTTTACCTTAATGCCTACTTTACGCAAATAACTAGCAATCACATCAGCAGATGTTTTATATGATGGTGGAACCGTAAATTCTAGTGTCATATTATCCGCTCCGGCTTGTTTTAATAATTTTTTTGCTAGTCCTGCATTATATGGATATTTATTAGACAAATCAACATAGCCCTCTGCGTGTGGTGGATAATGCGAACCGATAGGTTTTGCCGAAGGCGAGACAATACTTATAAGGCTTTTTTTATCGATTGCATAATTTAATGCTTTTCTTACTTGTGGATTTGATAAAAACTTATGCCTATTATTTAATGCTAGTAATACTTCCCCTTCTGTCGAACCGAAAACAACATTAAATCTATCTTTTTTAAATGCAGGTAATGTCATCACATCTTGATAAACAGGGAAGCCGTCAATTTCACCACTTAATATCGCAGATGATGCAGATAATGAGTCACTGATAAAGCGGAATTTTGCTGATTTAAGTTTTGCTGGTTTAGAGTGGTATTTTTCAAAACGATTAATTTTAACAAAATACCCTTTTTTCATTGAATCAAAAATAAACGGCCCTGTGCCAATTGGATTGTTTTTGTTATTTTTATATGAACGATGATTAAATATCACCGCTTCTGGACGAGCTAAATCGTAAATCAAAGAGTCGCTAGATGATTTTAATAATACAACAACTGTATTATTATCAACTTTAAAAATTGTTTTCACATTATCAAGCAAAGACTTCCTAGGGTTAATAGAATCCTTGTTAAAAATTCTAGATATTGAAAATACAATATCATCAGCACTTAACTTATCACCATTGTGAAAATAAACATTATCTTTAATATAAAATGTATACTTTTTAAAATCTTTTGAAATTTTGTAATCTTTTACTAATAAGTTTTTTACACCGCCACTTTCAGTAATCTGAAACAATCCTTCAAAAATGTTGCCGTAAACAACCTCATCTATTGCACTAGCCGAATTTATAGTAGGGTCAAGATGCGGAGGTTCCAACTTCATACCTATTGTTATATTATCTTTTGCCAAGGCAACAGAACTTATAAAAATAGAAATAAGTAATATTATAATTTTCTTCACATTGACAATTCCTGAAATAAAAAATATGTAGTAATCAATGGTAAAGCTTATATAATAATGGCTCTATGTCAACATAAAACTATTATTTGGCATTATTTCCAAAATATTTTTGCTATTATCTTGTGGGCGATCAAGCATAAATATAGGTATCTTGCGTTTAATGGCAACTGCAATTTTATTATAATTCATATCACCGCCTGAATTCTTGCAAACTAAGGCTTGGAAATTATATTTATCGAACAATAATTGCTCGTTATTTATACTATAAGGCCCTTTATCAACAAGGCATTCACCATTATTTATAGGAATTTTTTTCACAGTTCTAGCAATTACATAACAATTTAAATCATTATAATCACCCATTGATTTTGCCCCTAGGGTGAAAAACACATTGCCCTTAATGTTGGCTAGTTTTTGTTTTATTTCATTACTATCTTTGCAATTAATCCAATCGTCATCGTTGTTTTTTTGCCATTCTTTACGAATATAGCGAATTGTTTCAATGTCTAGTTCTTGGCTAACAATGTTAACTGTATTTGTAATATTGCTAGCATATGGGTGTGTTGCATTAATTATTTTGGTAATATTATTTTTAATTATATAATTTTTTAAACCATTTATACTATCGTTTTGTTCAGAAAAACCACCTATTCTAACCTGTGCGTTTTTTGGTGTAGCCGGATTATCCGTTACCCCAGCAATAGAATAAATATATGGTTGAGTTAATTGCTCGCCAATTTTAATAGCATCTCTTGTTCCGCCTAATAATAATATCATATTTTAATCCTTAATATGTGAAATAACATCACCGCTTCTATTTACAATTAATACATTAACTTTCTTGATTTTTTTACCAATTTTTTTAGCCTGATTTTGCGCACAAATTGCTATGTGATGACCTATGTTTAAACTGGGGCTAATTGTAGTCAAAACTTCCAATGCAGTATTAGCCGTTTTAACAAAATTAATTTCATTATCACTACCGCCTATCTGTTCAACAAATTCAGATAATTTTTGAAAATCAACCTGTGATCTAGACGAATGCAAATCACGGTTTCCTTGTGCAAGTTTTACCATTTTTGCAAACCCGCCTGATATTGTAATTTCCTCAACATTATTATTACTAGCATATTTTAACATACCCCCGACAAAATCACCCATATCTATATATGACTCATTTTTCAAACCCAATACTTGCATTGCCTTGTTTTCAGAAGTTTTACCAGTTGAGCCAACCATATGCTGAATATTCATCGCCATCGCCACATCTATCCCGCGGTATATTGAATGTATCCACGCACTACACGAATACGGTATAACAACCCCACTTGTGCCAAGTATTGATAATCCATCAGTTATACCTAATCTAGGGTTCCAAGTTTGCTTAGCCAAATCTTCCCCGTTTTTTATGGATACTTCAACTATCCAATTATTATGCCCTGAAATTGCCACAATGTTTTTTTCTATCATTTGGCGAGGTTTTGGGTTTATAGCAGGTTCACCAACATCAAGCGGTAAACCTTTTTTAGTAACTGTTCCTACACCTTTGCCCGCAATAAATTTTATATTATTTGCTTTATTCTTCTTTATTTTTACTGTTATTTCACAATTATGAGTAATATCCGGATCATCACCCGCATCTTTGATAGTAGATGCAATTGCTTGATTTTCATCAAATTCAAAATTAAAAATCTTAAACTCTTTTGCTCCCGCCGGTAAATCAATTGTAATAGTATCAACTTTTTCTTGCTTAATAATCCCGTATACACAAGCACTAGAACAAGCTGTGGCACAGGCTCCTGTGGTCCAACCTTTCTTTAATTTTTTTGTATTTATTATTTCTTTTTCACTCATAATAATTTATGTTATATGATATTAATGAACAGACGATAACACTTTTATGACAAACATACTAAAACTATTTTCAAAATCCAAGAAAGATTCAAAACATAATCAAAATTTTGATAGCTTTTCCCCGACTTTTGAAAAAGGTACAGTTTGGATTGCTGGTTCTGGGCCTGGTGATGTTGGCTTGCTAACAATTAATGTTTTTAATGCATTAAAAAATGCCGATATAATCGTTTACGATGCATTAGTTAATAAAGAAATCCTAGATCTAGCAAACCATAAATGCGAAAAAGTATATGCCGGTAAACGAGGTGGCAAACCAAGCACAAAACAAAAAGATATATGTGATATATTAATTAAGTTCGCAAAATCTGGCAAGCGAGTACTAAGATTAAAAGGCGGTGACCCTTTTGTTTTTGGTCGCGGTGGCGAAGAGGCGATAGCATTAAAACGAAATAATATTAATTTTCGCATAATACCTGGAATTACCGCAGGTATTGGCGGTATGGCATATGCAGGAATTCCCGCCACACACCGTGAAACAAATTACACTATAACTTTTGTAACTGGACACGCAAGTTCAGGGGAAATTCCTGATAATATATGTTGGAAATCATTATCAGCTCCATCACAAGTACTAGTATTATATATGGCATTAAAACATATTGATAATATTACAAACAAATTAATAAATTCTGGTAAAGATAAAAACACACCTGTTGCTATTGTACAAAATGCAACAATGAAAAATATGAAAATTCAAACTGGTAAATTATCTGAACTAATTGAGATTGCTAAAAACTTTGAACCGCCGGCTATTGTTGTCATAGGCGAAGTGGTTAATTTACAAGAAACATTAAATTGGCTTAAATAAAATGACAAGTGTTCTTATTGCTGGGGCTTCAACAAATAGCGGTAAAACAATTATTACCGCATCGATATTAAGAGCATTAAAAAATCGTGGCTTAAATGTTCGTGGTGGTAAAATCGGGCCTGATTATATCGACCCGAAATTTCACGCTATCGCTAGTGATAGTTTTTCATTAAATGTCGATGCTTGGGCAATGAATGACAATACTTTACACCGCAACCTAGCAACAATGGAACAAGATTCAGATATTACAATAATTGAAGGAGTAATGGGATTATTTGATGGGGCTAGTGATGGTAGCGCTTCATCAGCAGAAGTTGCTAAAAAAATGGGCTTGCCTATTATTCTTTGTCTTGATGTGTGGGGGCAAAGTCAATCAATATCTGCTATTGTAAATGGCTTTGATACATTGGACAAAGACATTAAAATATCTGGAATAATATTAACTAGAATTGGCACCGAAAAACATTTAAAAATATTAAAACAATCATTACAAAAATATATCCCGCATATTCCACTAATCGGCACAATATTTCGTAATGAAATATTTGAACTAGAATCAAGACATCTTGGATTAGTACACCCATCATCGGAAAATGATAAAACATTAAATAAATTGCTAGATAAAACCGCTAATATTATTTCACAACAAGTTGATTTAGATAAATTAATTAGCATAGGTAAAAAATCAAAAGCCATAACAAATGATAAAATTGCAATACCTAAGTTTAGTAATCATATCGCTGTGTCATATGATAAAGCGTTTAGTTTTTGCTACCCACATATTATAAACAGTTGGAAAAAAGAAGGAGCTGAGATTTCATTCTTTTCCCCACTAAATGATGAAGCACCAGATGAAAACGCATCTTCAATTTATTTATGCGGTGGCTATCCTGAATTATACTGTGAAACCCTTGCCAAGAATAAAATATTTAAATTAGGAATGTTAAAACACGCCGAAAAAGGAACATTTATATTTGGTGAATGTGGGGGGTTTATGACACTCGGTAAATCAATCACCGATAAAAATAATGTTGAACATAAAATGCTAGGGTTGCTAGATTTAAAAACATCGTTCGCTAAGAAAAAATTACATTTATCTTATCAGAATATTAAATTATTAAAAGAGTGTAACCTAGGCACAAAAAATTCATTATTCAAAGGACACGAATTTCACTATGCAACAATCACACATCAATCAGGTGAACCTTTGTTTGAAGTTAATAATGCTTGTAACAGTAAAAATGAAATAGTAGGGCTGGTAAATAATAATGTAATTGGTTCATTTATTCATTTAATTGATAAAATTTAAGATAAATTATTGTCAATAAAAAATATAATATAGTATATTTAAAATTATGACAACAATAGCAACAAAATTAATTATAGATTCCGTGGTAAAAAAATTTAACGATATAGGTAAATCCCTTTATGTAATCCATAGCGGAGATAATAACCGTGGGTTGTTATACATAAAAACTAACTCAAAAAGTACAAACAAATATACTTTACATTATCGCGAATACGAATACCAAAGTGATAATTATAAATGGGTAGTAATTGATAATTTATCTGAACAAGAAGTTGATACAAAGTTAAATAAATATAAACAAGAGGATAACGATTGTTGGTGCATTGAAATCGATGACAACATAAATCCATTTGCTAGTATTTTATAAAAAATGGGGGATTTTACCCCCAAATTTATAATATTAAAATTATACCTCTATTTCATCATTACCGTATAAATCTTTAAATCCTTTTTCGACTTGCGAAATATATTCAGGGTCACCATCTCGCCAATATTTTGGATTATCCATCATTTTATAAAGACCAGCTTGGGTAATACCAGATGCTTGATTATTATCAGTTATTGGAAATTCTCGTGACGATTCCATCATTGCATACAAATTTTTAATTCCTTTTACATCATATGATAATTCATCAAAAGTTGTTTTATTTAAATTTGCACTTCCCCAATTTGCAATATCTAGTTTTATTTTTTCCCATTTTTCAACTCCCCCAAAATGCAACGATAGCTCTTGCTCCATTAACTCGATTTTTTCATTGGCGATTTGATTTAGTTCTTCCCCCATATACTCATTCGCCATTTCATATACTTTTTGAGCTTGGGCTTGTGAAAAACCATTTTCAATCATTTGTTGCTCTAAATCATTATTACGACTTATATTCATTTCATCTATATTTATATCATATCCTTGTTCAGGTATAACATTGTTATCATCAACTTGCTGTTCAATGTCCTTGTCTTGTGAATAAAATTTCTTTTCCAATTCACTATACGACTTTAATATTTGTTCATACTGTATTTTACCATCTTTGATAAATTTTTCAGGTACATTATCAATAGAAATATTTTCCTGTGTAACCCTATCACTATCAGTTTCACCTTGCTCAGATAACATAACATTATCCGTATTTTTATCTTCATTTGCACTATTTAAATTTTCGCTGTTAATCTCTACCATTCAGTGGATTCCTTCCTTGTTTATCATTAAAAATAATAACAACATTAATAGGATAATATTCTTATTATGTCAAGGAAAAAGAAAATTGTGTAGATATATAAATTATATTTTTTATTGAATAGTCACTTGTTAAATTACGAGATGCGTTGCAATTAATAAAACTAATATAGCTATAAATATCGTTTCAAGAATAATTAGCAATACATATTTATAGCCAATATTAAAAATATCTTTAAATGAAGTTTTAAGCCCCAATGCAAACACAGCCATTGTTAGTAATATTTTTGAAATAAATGAAAGTGTTGTATTTATTTGCCAATTAATAGCCGGTAATTCAAAAAGTAATAAATCAAAACTATTAAAACCAACAAGTATAATAAACACAATTAAAAATGTTGGAAATGGTGCTTGTGTATTTATTTCATTATCTTGTGATTTATTTTTTAGAACTAATGCCATTATTATTGCTAATAAAAATACTACTGGCAACAACATTGCAACTCGGAATAATTTTGTTACAGTTGCGATATCACCAACTTTTTCAGAAATACTTAACCCAGCCCCTACTACTTGTGCCACATCGTGTATAGAACCACCCAAGAACACTCCGGCTTGTAAAGAATTATATTCCATATACTTTATAATTAATGGATATAATACCATTGCAATTGTACTTAAAATATTAACAGCCACAATAACAAATAATGTTTGTTTTTCAATTCTTTTATTGTGTGGAAATATACTTGAAACTGCCATAGCCGCAGATGCTCCACAAATAGCAACAGCCCCGCCCGATATGGTTCCTATCCTAGAATCAAGCCCTATTAAACGAGCAACAACAATACCAAAAAATATAGTTACAAAAACCGATAAAACCAAAGCAAATAAAACATCAAAACCTAATATTGACATTTCATTGAATGTAATTCTTGCCCCCAATAATGCAACACCTATCCTTAGTATTTTTTTACCTGTATAATCTACACCTTGTTTAGTTTTTTCATTATATAATAATGATGATAATAAAATACCGATAAACAGAGCATAAAGCATATATGAACCACCTATATACTTTGATAAAATTTGCGACAAAATCGCAAAAATCAAGCACATGATGATAACTAATAAATTTTTCATTTTAGATGATTTTTTCTTTTACAAATAATTAGATTAACTAAACAATAACACTATATAATCAATCTAATTGTTTGTCTAACACATAATATAAGTAATAAAGCTTATTATCATTGAAACATAAATAAAAAAAAGCCCCACCAAATGGCAGGGCTTTTATAGTTTTAATATTTTGTTTACTGTGTATTATTATTGATATGTTACATCGTAAGTAAATTCCTTCGCATTATACTTAGTTCCACCTTCTAATTTCAATTTAATTTTTATTGTTCCTGAATTACCAGCACCAGTGCTAGTAGGATTAGCGACTAATTTATTCCCCGTAAAGCTACCTGTATTAATACCTGTAATCCCACCATCATCTGTCACCTCAAATGATAGAGTACCCATTTCAGTTGCATTATAAGCTACTTCACTTGAGCCGTTAGAAGAAGTAGAAAGTTTAAGATTACTTGCAGTAGGAAGAGTATATTGAGCACTATCAGCAATAGTAAGGTTAGAACCACTCAAACTAGAACCCAAATAACCATAAGGATTGTTAGCACGATTAATTGTAACATTATAATCAACTGTTTTTTCATTATACTTATTATTAGTCGTAATTACTGCTCGAATTTTTATAGTGGTAGAAGTACCTGAACTGATAGTTGCACCGCTAAGGCTAAGAGTGCTACCTGAAATTGTCGCATTTGTAGTATTGTTTGCGTTGTTTATTGAGTATCTTACCGTACCCATTGTATTAGAGGCATATCCAGTGCTACTAGCTAAAGCAACATCAACAGTACCGCCTAAAGTTGCTGTAAAACTAGGAGCGGTAATAGTTATGTTTTGTTTATCAAACTCTACATTGTATGTTCCAACATTACCAGAATTATACTTAGTACCGCCAGATGCTGATACTGTAACAGTTACTGAACCGGATTGATCAGCAGAAACAACACCATTACTTATACTAAAACCAGAAGTACCCGACGGAATTGCATATGTAAGCGAACCCATTTCAGTTGTATTATAACTAGATGGTGTTACTGCTGCCACTGTTGTTCCCCATGCTACTGAGGTAGGGTTGCTAAATGATAATGCAGTTGCAGATTGTCTATCAAATGTTATAGTGTATGATCCAATAGTAGCACCAATGTATTGATTACCACCAAGTGTTGTTACTCGAACATTAATTGTACCAAATGAAGTAGCACCAGAAGCCACACCTGTAGAGCTATTCACAGAAGCACCAGTATTATTTGTGCCAATAATAGTATATGCATAAGCACCATATTTAGCTGAATTATAATCATTTGGAGCCGTAATAAGACTACTAGGCGAAGCGGAATTAGCATAAGAACTACCTGAAGCAATCACAGTTGCAGGATTTCCACTTACATTAAAACCACTCGGTGCATTAGTATTAATTGTAACATTATAATCAACTGTTGCTGCATTATAATAACCATTAGCCGCAATTATTGCTCGAATTTGTATAGTGGCAGAAGTACCTGAACTGATAGTTGCACCGCTAAGGCTAAGAGTACTACCTGAAATTGTCGCACCTGTAGTATTGCCTGTGCTGTTTATTGAGTATGTTACCGCACCCATTGTACTAGAATCGTATCCAGTGCTACTAGCTAAAGCAACATCAACAGTACCGCCTATAGTTGCTGTAAAACTAGGAGCGGTAATACTTGTAATAACTAATCTTTTTTCTAAGTACACTTTATTTTCGCGTATAACTTCGTCATATCTTTTATCCCAAACTTTTGTAGCGCTTGGGGTAGTATTTACTCGTTGATTTAACTTTTCTCCAAAATTATATTTAAAATTTAAAAATAATTCTTCAGAAGAATTATTTTGATCAGAATTATCATACTCACCACCGAAACTTATGTGCGGTGTTAAAAAATATTCCGCGCGCAATTTAACCCCTGATTTCCTATCGACATCGCCAGAAAAACTATATCTTTTCAAATTAATTTTTAAATTATCAACCTTTGGCATTCTTCCGGAAACACCAAAATCATGACCATTTAAAACTCTCTCACCATTCATAAAAGCAGATTGCCCTCTTTGGTATAAATTTCCATAAAAATCGTATTTAGGTGTACTCAGACTTAAGCCAAGTGAATGCCTAGAATGTGGTGATGAAAATAAATTAGATGACGAAAGCAAACCATCTTGAGAGCTTTTTAAATCATAAAATGTATTAATCTCAAGCATAGCTTCTTTACCACCAACAAAATCTTTGAATTCAGGAGAAACATCTACCAATGTACGATGTCCTAAACCAATGTTTAAAGTTTTGCCATTATTTGAATCATATGTAAAGTTTCCCTGAAGAAAAGAAAGTTTTTTTAATGTTTCATTAAGTACTATAAAACCTGAAAAATTGTATTCTGAAAAAGATTGCATACCACCTTTAACCCACTTTATACCTAGGTTATCGGCGTCTTTATTTATTTTCTCAATTAATTTTTGGCTAAATAAAGAATAGGGATTTACTTCACTAGTAATCTGTTTTTCACTTTCATATGCTATTTTATCATCATATGTAATTCCATCAGCATATGTCAATGAAGTGAAATTTTGAGATATTATCAAAATAGAATAAATTGAAATAAAAGAAATAAGTTTATATATATATTTTGTCATTTAGGCCCTGTATTCTTAGAACTTTAGGTTTTTTGTATACATTAAAACACACCTTAAGGGCGTGCATACTTATATATATATTGATATATAGATTTATGTCAAGGTGTTTTATAGTGAAAATTTAAATTAATATATTTTTATCAAAACAAGATAAGACTTTTTTTACAACATTAACATCATTACCTGTTTTATCTAGCTGTGGGTTATATTCAACTACTTCTAGAACATCAAGGCCTTCAAGATTTGTGTTGTTAAATGAATCCATAACATCATTTAAAATCAATCCATTTTTTACTGGCGTTCCAACAGCTGTTATTTCTTGTACATCTAGGCAATCCATATCAAAGCTAATACCGAATTTAATGCCTTTATTTTGAAAACTACTTATTACAGATTGAAAACATTTTGCAAATCCGACTTTTTTTACTTCCTCAGCATAAAATACTTTAATGTTTAGTTTTTCAGCTAATTCTCTCTCTTTGCTTTCGTAGCACCTTGTACCAATAAAAGCAACATTTTCAGGTTTAACTTTTATTCCATTATATAATATATTAGTTAAACGGTTGTCACCATAACCCATTAAACCGGCAACGGGCATTCCGTGCGGATTAGATGAATCAGATGTTTCAAATGTATGCAAATCAAAGTGCGCATCAACCCACAACACCCCGTAATCTCCTTCGTCTTTTGTTGCACCTGACCAAGTTCCAAAACCTGATGAATGGTCACCCCCGATAACAATTGGAAAGTGATTTTTTTGTTTTTGTTCATAAACTGCACGAGCGAGGTTTTTGCAAGATTCTGCCAAATTATCAACACACTCTTTTCGGCGTTTTGAATTATCCATTGTAATCATAGTCGCCATTTTATTTTTTACTTGTGGTATATTATCACTAATTACGCAAGGGGCTTTTTCACACCCAATAGTTCCAGCACCAGCACCAAATTCAGCACCTATGTAAAATATTTCTTTTTTAATCATTACTCCACCAATAAGCTAAATAAATTTTTCGGATCTTTAATATCAGGTATCATTTCATAAATTTCACCAATATTATACTTTTCAGACAATGTATGAATTACACTTAATGCAGATAAATCTTCTAATGCAATGCCAACACTATCAAAAACTGTTATTTCATCATCATTATTACGACCGACTTTATCACCGCGGATTATTTCGTAAAAATGAGCATCAACTATGCTACGCGCTTTTTCTTCATCAAAAACTTGAATTTCGCCTTCTATAAATGATTGATCAAAAAATTCAACTGCCACATAAGAATTTTCTAGAATTTCTTTTTGTAATTCAGTTTTTCCCGGACAATCGCCACCCAAACCATTAATATGTTGACCTTTTGTAAGCCAATCATATTTTATTACTTCTGCGTGAGCCTTGCAAGCCGTACAAACAATTATAATATCTGCCCCTGTTACCGCAGATTTTGCATCATTACAACGAACTAAATCAACTTTATGACCAGCAAAATTTAATTTCATATTTTGTTCATACTTATCCATTGCTTTAGGGTCTGTATCGAAATATCTAATCTCTTTGATATCGCGAATTAACTTATGAGCGATAGTTTGATATTCAGACTGCGCGCCGTTACCAATAACCGCCAATGTGCTAGCATCTTTTCTAGCCATAAGGTCACTAGCGATTGCCGATACACTAGCAGTCCTAAGAGCTGTTAAAAGTGTCATCTCTGTTATTAATATTGGGTAACCGTCATCTACATTTAATAACTGTCCAGTTGCAACAACAGTTTGTTTCCCAACAGCTGTATTTTTAGGGTGTCCATTTACACACTTAAAAGCAAATTTTTCTTTGCCACAAACAGGCATTAATTCCAAAACACCGCCATCAACATGAAATGCTGGCCTAGGTATATTTTGGAAACTTTCCCAATTTGTAAAATCTTTTTTCAATTGTGCCATTATATCTGCAAAAATAGCTTCGATGCCTTGCTTATGAATCAATTGTGTCATCATTTTTACATTTAGTAAACGAACCATAGCATTAATTCCTTAAAGTTAAATTTAATAGAAAAAAGTATCATACTATAAAAATATTGTAAATTATAATTTTGCAATAATTTTTAAAAATTTTGCATTAACATTGACTTTATTTCTGTAAAATGGTTATATCTTTTATACTTATTATTTTTATGTAGGAGAATTATTATGACAGTATTATCAAACCGCATTACAATATCAACTAACAATACAATAGCAAAAAATATCTTATTAGCATTTTTAGGTTCAATAATAATCTCTATTTCAACACAAATTATGGTTCCAATGTTTCCAGTGCCAATGACAATGCAAACATTCGCTGTATTATGTGTAGGTATGTCACTTGGTTCTAGGTGGGGTTCAATATCTACAATGATGTATTTAGCACAAGGTGCTATGGGATTGCCCGTGTTCGCAGGTGGTAAATTTGGATTGATTACATTATTTGGGCCAACTGGTGGATATTTATTTGGTTATGTATTTAGTGCTTTCGTTGTTGGTTATATGGCGGAAAAAGGTTGGAATAAATCATTTATAAAAATATTTACAGCAATGCTAGCAAGTAATGCTGTTTTATACACATTGGGGTTAATTCAACTAGGCATTGTTGTTGGTTGGGATAAACCAATCCTTGAATGGGGTTTATATCCATTCATACTAGGAATGCTTGCTAAAACAACAGTCGCATCTGGATTATTCTCAAAAACTATCAAATAGAATTAATTAATAATTATATTAATATAAAATTATAAAGCCGAAGAATTGTAAACTCTTCGGCTTTTTAAATTTATCAAGAACTTATTAAAACAAGCCTTGGATATTGCCTTTATCATCTAATACGATAGTTTCAGCTGATGGCTTCTTGGGCAAACCAGGCATTGTCATAATTGCACCTGTAATTGCGACGATGAAACCAGCTCCGGCAGAAAGGCGAACTTCACGAACATTCACACTATGTCCGCTCGGCGCACCCATTAAAGAAGGATCTGTTGAAAATGACATTTGAGTTTTTGCCATACAAATTGGTAAATTACCGTAACCTTCATCTTCCCATTGTTTTAATTGTTGGCGTACTTTTGTATCAGCTGTTGCTTCATCAGCACGGTAAATTTCTTTGCAAATTGTGTTAATTTTATCAAATAACGGCATATCATCTTTGTAAAGTGGTTTAAAGTTTGCTTCACCTTTTTCAACAACACTAACAATATGCTTTGCTAATTCTTTTGTACCTTTCGAACCTTCGCCCCAATGCGTAGCCTCAAAAGCAACCACACCCATTTTAGTACAAAAATCTTTAACCATTTTTATTTCTGCGTCTGTGTCTAGGATAAATTTATTAATCGCAACTGTTACCGGAACACCAAATTTCGCAACATTTTCTAGGTGACGACCTAAATTACACAAGCCGTCTTTTAATGCGTCTAAATCTTCTTGACCTAGTTCATCTTTTTTACGCCCTCCGTGCATTTTTAATGCTCGAATTGTTGCCACTAATACAACAGCTTCTGGCTTTAAACCTGCTTTGCGACATTTAATATCAAAGAATTTTTCCGCTCCTAAATCAGCACCAAAACCTGCCTCTGTCACAACATAATCAGCAATTTTTAATGCAGATTTTGTTGCCGAAACTGAATTGCAACCGTGAGCAATATTTGCAAAAGGCCCACCGTGTACAAATGCAGGATTATTTTCCAATGTTTGCACTAAGTTAGGCATTAATGCTTCTTTCAATAATACAGTCATTGGACCATCGGCTTTTAATTCGCGGGCTGTAATTGGTTTTTTCTCACGCGTGTAGGCAACAACAATATCACCTAAGCGTTTTTGTAAATCTTGCAAACCATCGGCAAGGCAGAAAATAGCCATTACCTCTGATGCTACTGTGATATCAAAACCGGTTTGACGCGGATAACCATTGCCAACTCCACCGATTGAAGAAACAATATCACGCAATGCACGGTCGTTCATATCTAGGACACGGCGCCATTGGACACGGCGAACATCAATACCCAATTCATTGCCCCAATGAATATGATTATCTAACATAGCAGACAATAAGTTATGTGCTGATGTAATTGCGTGAAAATCACCAGTAAAATGTAAATTAATATCGTCCATAGGAACAATTTGTGCATAACCGCCACCAGCGGCACCACCTTTTATACCAAAGCAAGGGCCTAGTGATGGTTCGCGAAGTGCAACCATTGCATTTTTACCAATTGCATTTAAACCGTCACCCAAACCAACTGTTGTTGTTGTTTTTCCTTCACCGGCGGGGGTTGGTGAAATCGCTGTGACCAAAATTAACTTGCCATCTTTTTTAGACTTAATACTTTCTAACCATTCAAAAGAAACTTTACCCTTGTGTGGCCCGAACTGCAATACAGCATCTTGTGGAATTCCTGCTTTTTTTGCAACCTCTATAATTGGTTTCATATTTGCTTTGCGAGCAATCTCAATATCACTTTTTACCATCACACTCTCCTTTAAACGAAATTCAAATTAATTGTTATAATATAGAACTAAAAAAGTAAAGAAATTTAATTATTATAAATTAACCTTAAACCCTTTACCTTTTAAATCAAATTTACCGTCGGCAACGCTATACATCCAATTTGCTGATTTTTTTAACCCCCCTAACGGGTACATATGCATTTGTTTAATTAAACAATCTTTGTCCAAATGCGATGCAACAGCTAGTTGGCGAACTAATACATCAGGTTCAGAACAAGGGGCATTAATATATTTACCTATAAATGTATCTTTTAATATCAATTTTGCTGTGGTGCTTGGTTGCTTTGTAAGCATACGCATTGAGGGGCCAACTCCACACATTTTTGCAAGTTTTAATAAAGTTTTAACACTTGCCAAACCGGGAACACCAATATGTATTGGTAATTCGTTACCCGCATCACGAATTCTTTTTTCCCATTTAAGGCAAGGTTCAGATTCAAATGCAAATTGAGTAGCAATATAAAGTTTCATATCAGTATCTTTTGCATAAGCATTTTTTTCACGAATAGCTTTCATACAATCCGCATCTGGGATATCTGGCGAACCTTCTGGGTGTCCTGCAACTCCCATTTTTTTAATACCGTATTTTTCAAATAATCCTGTTTTTAAAACTTCCATAGAACAAGAAAAATCTCCGACCTGATTATCAACCCCACCGCCTACTAACAATCCTTCTTCTACACCAGTTTCATCTTGTAATAATTGTAAATTTTGCTCTAAAAATTTTGCTGATGGAATAGAGCGGGCTGCAAAATGGGGAACTGGGTTGAAGCCTTCTTGTTTTAATTTTTTTACAGTTTTTATTGTATCGGCAAAATCTGAATTAGGTAAAAATGTAACATAAACCGTTGTTCCAGTTCTTAAAATATCGTTAAAATTAGCTATTTTTTCTGCACCTCTTGGTGTTTCTTCAATAGTTGCTTTTTTTACAAAATCTATAATTATTTGTTTTTCTTGTTCTTTACTTAAATGCATAAGCTAACTCCTTCTTCTGCGATTTTGACGCGAAGTTCTTGATTTTGAACTACCGCCTGACGATACTTTTAATTTTTTAGGTGGCAATTCTACAACTTGTTGTAAATTAATATACGGATCTGAATTATTCGGGATTGCCATTGCATCAACAAAATATCCTTGGAAAGAAGATTCTAGTGCAGTTTCGATTTTTTCAATTTTACTAACTAGATTTTCAATTTCATTACGAGAATCTTTGTTTAATAAAGCAATCCTTGCACCACTTCCCGCCGAATTACCAATTGAACTAACTTCATTCATATTACAATCTGGGATTAAACCTAAAACAAGGGCATATTTAATATCTATGTGTGAACCAAAAGCACCAGCTAGGCTGATTTTTTCACACTTATCACCGTAGTAATCTTCCATTATTTTACAGCCTGCCCACAATGCACCTTTTGCCAATTGAATTGCCCTTACATCACCTTGTGTAATGCGAACTTCAACATCAAGTTCATTAACTGGACGGTGTAATATATAATCAAACACACGACCATTTGGAATAATACGATCGGTTTTTGATGCCATATCACCATCAATTATACCATCAGATGATATAATTCCAGCTAGATACATTTGTGCAAGTACCTCAATAATACCAGAACCACAAATTCCAGTTACCCCTATTTTTTTAACACTTGTATTAAATTCTTCCTCATCAGACCAAAGCTCCGTCCCAATAACAGCAAAGCGTGGTTCAAGTGTTTTTTTGTCAATGCGCACTCTTTCAATTGCACCTGGTGCCGCCCTTTGTCCGCAAACAATTTGCGCTCCTTCTAGGGCTGGCCCTGTTGGTGAAGAACAAGCAAATAATTTATCTTTATTCCCAAATATAATTTCTGCATTTGTACCAACATCAACTATTAAATGCCGTTTTTCACCTTTATCAGGGCGAACTGCCAAGGCAACCGCTGCTGCGTCTGCTCCTACGTGTCCGGCAATGCAAGGAAGAACATATACAAAACCATTGGGATTTAAATTCAATAAATCACCAAAATCGCTTACTTGTTTGTTAACGGCATTTTCTTCTTCTAGGTCAAAAGGTGAAAAGCCAAGACCCAAGGGTGATAAACCTAAAAATAAATGGTGCATTACTGGGTTGCCAACTATAACGGTTTCAACAATCAATTGTTGTGCTTGGGTTTCATTCATATTCGCCAATCCATCACGAATAGATTCACTAAATAGGCTAGATAATGTATCACGAACAACTTTTGTCATTTCTTTATCACCGCCTTTATTCATCATTGCATATGAAACACGACTCATTAAATCTTCACCAAATCTAATCTGGGGATTCATAGCACCAACAGATGCCATTACTTTACCATCTTTTAAACGAACTAAATTACACGATATTGTGGTTGAACCTAAGTCAACAGCAAATCCGTAAAGATCTGATTTAGGATTATCTAAGATATCTATCAATCTGTCATTTCTTACCACAACACCAATTTCATCAGATGTATTATTGAAATCAAAATTAATATTATCGCTGAACGATTTTATATTTAAAGAATGCTCATTACTTAATAATTTAATAATATTTTGAATAACATTTTTACTTTTATCAATGTTGGAAATATTCAGCTGATAAACTTGTGTAATTGGCTTTATTTCGATGTCAATCTTTGTAACGGGTTTGCGAATAACTTGCTTGTGTACTTGGCTATCAGGTGGCACATCTATTACCATATCGCCTTTTAACATAGAGCAACAAGCAAGCCTACGACCGTCTTTGATATTACCTTTTTTATTTTGATATTCTGTTTCTGTATCACTCCAACTACTAAGGTTTTTATTTCTAGCATTAATTTTAAACTTTGGGAAATCGCCTTCGCTAGGTTCAACTTGACATCGTCCACAGATACCACGCCCACCACAAACACTATCAATATCAACTCCTAATGAACGGGCAATATCAAGTAAATTAGAATTCCGAGAAAATTCACCTCGCTTACCTGAGGGAGTAAAAACTACTTTATACTTATCCATAAAAAGTTAAACCTAACTATAATATTAAAGATATCTAATTGTATTATACTAATTTTTTATGCCAAAAAAAATATAGTATTAACCCCTACGGCGGGCTCTTTGGCGACCCGCTCTTGCACCGCGACTTTCATTTTCTGCTACTGGTTCACGATATCTTTTAATCCAACGAGTGCAATCTGGATCTTGGCCTGCAATAACATCGGCACCACGAATTAATTCCATTTCTTTTTCGTGGCAAGGGTTCATAATGGCACTAGTCATACCAGCACCAATCGCCATTGACAAGAATGATGCATTGATGCCATTTCTGTTGGGTAAACCAAAACTAACATTTGATGCGCCACAAGTTGTGTTTACCTTTAATTCATTTCGTAAACGATGGATTAAATCTAATGCTTTTCGTCCTGCTATGTTAATCGCACCAACAGGCATTACCAACGGATCAACAACAACATCTTGTGGTTTTATTCCATAATCCTGCGCTCTTTCGACAATTTTTTTTGCCACAGCGTAACGAACATTAGGATCTTGTGAAATTCCCGTTTCATCATTTGAAATAGCAACAACCGCACAGTCATATTTTTTGACAAGTGGCAATACACGCTCCAAGCTTTCATCTTCACCAGTGACAGAATTTAATAATGCGCGCCCTTTGTAAACAGATAGTCCTTTTTCAAGTGCATCGATAATTGAGCTATCAATACACAACGGTAAATCAGTTATAGATTGAACTAGATTGATTGTATCAGCAAGTATTTGTGGTTCATCAGCTAGTGGAATGCCGGCGTTAACATCTAACATATGAGCTCCGGCTTCAACCTGTGCAATAACATCGGCTTTTACTGTTTCCATATTGCCTTGTTTCATTTCTGTGGCAAGTTTTTTTCTACCTGTTGGGTTGATTCTTTCCCCAATTACGCAAAATGGTTGTTCAAATCCAATTACAAGTTCCTTTGTTGCTGATGCTAAAATAGTTTTTGTCATTGTAAGATTCCCTTTTAAAATTAAAATTATTTTTTATTAATAACAATCAAATTTAACTCACAAATAATAATAATAATAATAATTTTAAGATACCTTTTAGAATAAAAACGACAATATTATGTTTTTGCACATAATTTATTGAATTTTTTGTCGTTATGCTATAAAATTCATTGATAATTTAAAGGAAAAATAAATTGATATTAAGAAAATATAATTTAATATTATGGCTATGCATCATTGTTGCAATAATATATTACTTCACATCACCACAAAACAAGCAATATATTATCAATGGTAATACTATGGGCACTAGTTATACTGTCAAATATTGGACAGATAGAGATTTGGGCAAAGATCAAATAACTGATTTAATAGAAAATAAATTAATTCAGATTAATAAATCTGTTTCGACTTGGGATAAAAATTCCGAGATTAGTAAATTTAATAATTTAAAAAGCACAGACTGGTTTAAAGTAGATAAGTTTTTTATGAATATGGTTGTATTATCAGATAAACTATGTAAATCGACAAACGGTAATTTTGACATAACTATTTCTCCGCTAATTGATTTATGGGGATTTGATGCAAAAGGTAAAATTACAAAAAGGCCAAATCAAAAAAGCCTAGATGATATTGGCAATTATATTGGTTGTGACAAGATTTCTATTGATACAACAAGACAAGCAATCGCTAAAAAACAAGCGATGGTAACGATAAATTTATCAGCAATTGCAAAAGGCGGTGCAGTTGATGAAATAGGTAAAATATTAGAGCAAGAAAATATAAACAATTACTTGGTTGAAATTGGTGGCGAGATACGAGCAAGAGGCTCTAAAATTAACAAAGAAATATGGAGAATAGGTATTGAACAACCAACAGGGGATAACAAGGCAATAAAAACCATATTACCACTGAATAATGAAACTATGGCAACAAGTGGTGATTATAAAAACTACTTTGAAGAAAATGGGGCTAGGTATTCACATATAATCAATCCGAATACTAAAAAACCAATAGTTCACAACCTTGCTAGTGTAACTGTTATACACAAAGATAACGCTATGGCGGACGGGCTAGCAACAGCTATGTTAGTAATGGGAACAGAAGAAGCATTGAGATATGCTACTCAAAAAAAATTAAAAATATATATGATTATTCGTGAAAATAATGTATTTAAAGAAATAATGTCGCCTGAATGGGTTGCTAAATTCGGAAAAGATAAAAGGAATTAAACCGTGGAATATCTAAAATTATTGTTAGTAGTATTTGCTGGACTGTCTATATTTGTATTATTAATGGCAGTTGGTGTAATGCGAGGACGAAAACCGATAGCCGGTTCTTGCGGTGGATTAAACTCAGCAATGAAATCAGAAGACGGTAAGTGTCTTACTTGCGGAACAAAAATTGATAAAAAATCTTCCGATGAGCTTCGTAAAAGATTAAAATAACTAGTGTTGTAAAAAAAGCCCGCGTAATGCGGGCTTTTCTATTATAGTAGTATTTCTATTATTAATTATAGAAATGAATACTTCATTAAAAAGATAGCTGTTAGTAAATACATAGCTAATGAAACTTCTTTGTGTCTACCAGCTATAAGTTTAATAACTGTGTATGAAATAAAACCAAAGCCAATACCATCGACCACTGAAAATGTTAACGGCATTGTAATTACTGTAATAACCGAAGGGGCATAATCTGTGATGTCGTCCCAGTTAATATCTTTTAAGCTTGGTGCCATTAAACAAGCCACAAATACCAAAGCAGGAGATGTTGCATATGCAGGAATAGTCCCAGCCAAAGGTGATAAGAATAAAGCAAGTAAGAAACAAATACCTACCACAACAGATGTTAAGCCTGTACGACCGCCAACCAGTACACCAGACATAGATTCCGTATATGTAGTAACAGTTGAAGTTCCCAAAAATGAACCTATCATCGTAGATGTTGAATCAGCAAGTAATGTTTGTTTTAAACGAGGTAACTTTCCGTTTTTATCAACTAGCCCAGCGCGTTCAGTTGCCGCTATTAATGTGCCGGATGTATCAAATAAATCTAGTAATAATAACGATACAACTAATGCCAAAGTACTAACAGAAAATAAATCAGGGATTTCAAGTTGCATAAATGTTGGTGCAATAGATGGTGGCATTGAAAACACACCATTAAATTCAGATAATCCTGTTGCAATTGATATAATTGTAATTGTTAAAATACTTATTATTACACTACCAGTAATATTTCTTACATATAATCCAGCAGTTAATAAAATACCGAACACGGCAAGTAATACTTTCGGATCTTTTAAATTACCCAAACCAACCAATGTTGCCGGATTATCAACAACAATACCACTTGTTTTTAAACCAATAATAGCAAGGAAGAAACCTATTCCCCCCGCAATCCCCATTTTAAGAGTTCTTGGAATTGAATTAATTAATGTTTCCCTTACCTTTGTAACAGATAAAGAAAAGAAAAATATACCTGAAATAAAGACAGCACCCAATCCTTGTTGCCAAGAAAGCCCCATCCCCATAACAATACCAAAAGTAAAGAATGCATTAATTCCCATACCCGGGGCAAGAGCTAACGGGTAGTTAGCAATTAAGCCCATAGCCATTGAGCCAATAGTAGCAGCTAAACAAGTTGCAACAAATACCGCCGATGCATCCATTCCCGTTTTAGATAAAAGAGCCGGATTTACAAAAATAATGTAAGACATTGTAAGGAAAGTTGTAATACCCGCCAATACTTCTGTTTTTACTGATGTGTTAAGTTTATTAAGATGAAATAATTTTTCTAGCATATTATAATGTTATTCTTCCGTAGTTTTTTAAAAGGTGACGGACTCCTTTTTTTGTTAAGCAAAACAATAAAATTATATCTATTGAATAATCAAAGGAATATTAAATATATTTTTACTAATTTTCAATAAAAAAATAAATTTATAAAGTATTTAACACTAGGAAAGTTATTATTATACTAACATTTTGACTTATTCATCTGTCAAAAAAACCTTATTAAATAAAATCTTAAACTCTTCTGCTGAAAAATTATCAAAAGTCATTTTATATTCTTTCATAATATTTGGCATTAATACAACAATATCATCAAATAAGATAGATAAAGTATTATTCTGTCCTGATATTAAGTCATAAAAAGACACTCCATCAATAACTCTGATATTTTTATTTTTAGGCCTTCTTTCCTTTGTTCTATTATCTGGAGGTGTAAACTCTTTATTATAACGAATTGGCCTTTTAGGTATTATTTCAACATAATAACCCGTAAAGTTTTTATATTTGGGTTCAGATAATTTATTATTAATATCATCATATATGGCAATTTTATGATTTCCTTTTGTGGTGTTAAACTTATTCTTTATTTCTGCTATTATATTTTTATCTTCATAAATAGTGTCAAGTAATCTTCCTGTTTTCAGGTCCTCTACTCCATCAAAACAAGATATTAATTTTTGATGTAAAATACCTATAAAATTCTGTTCTGTTTTTCCAAGTTGCCTTATCTCCTCTGATTTAATCCAATTATGAATATTCATATCATTTTTTGCCGAAGACAAAATAGCAGAAAAAGGATCTAAATTATTATTATATAAATTATTTGTTGATTGTTTCCAACGATTAAAAAATAAATCTCTTAAAACTTGCTCAACTTTATTAATATCGTATTTTTTTATACTCATAAATAAACATCCTATTATAATATTACACAAAAAATATATAAGGCATAATAGTATGATTCTCTTTATTTGTTTAATTATTTTTTATTTTTTCAATTTGATTTAAAATATCAATTAATGACTTGCCAATTTCATAAGCAAGATTAACTGGAACAGCATTACCAATTTGTTTATATTGAGAAGTAATGCTACCTACAAATTGCCAACTATCTGGAAAAGTTTGTATTCTTGCATATTCACGGATTGTAAGAGGTCTTGTTTCAATCGGATGACATCTTTCAGTTTGTTTTTGTGCAGGTGAACAAGTTAATGTTAAACAAGGCTCATCCCAGCTAATTCTCCTAGCCATTCCAGTTTTACCACCGCCTAAATAAAATGAATTTTTCATATATTCTTTTTGAATATTAATTGGTAAATCACGCCAATATCCACCAGCAGGAACCATCTGCATTATTTCTTTTTTTCTAGATGGATACTTCTGGCCATCGGATTTTGGAACATCAGCATCAAACAAATCACCAGCTTTTAAGGCATCTTTCATTGTATATATTTTTGTATATGGGTTGGGCCATTTAAATTGAACTTTACCAAAATATTCTTTTTTTATTGCTATTAAAATTAATCTTTCTCTTTTCTGAGGAACTTTATGAAATATAGCTTTTAAGACTTTCGGCTCCAACATTTCATATCCTAAATCATTTAAAACATTATTCATTATTTGAATGGTTTTACCATTATCGTGTGTTAATAAACCTTTTACATTTTCTCCCATTACTATTTTAGGCTGAATCTCTTTTATTGCACGAGCAAATTCAAAAAACAATGTTCCTCTAGTATCTTCAAATCCAAGGTTTTTACCAGCATAACTAAATGCTTGACAAGGGAATCCACCTGTTAATATATCTATCTTATCTTTATATTGAATAAAATCAATATTTGAAACATCATCACACAAAACATTCCAATTAGGCATATTTTGTTTCAATGTTTCACAGGCACTTTTATTAAATTCATTTAACAAGATATGATTGATACCTGCCCTATCTAAACCAAGAGCCAAACCACCAGCTCCGGCAAATAATTCAATACTATCATATATTCTTAATGGTTTACTGCTTATCTTAGGAAAACTGTCCGCAGAAATATTTAATTTATTAAAAATTTGATTAGTATACTTTTGATAATTATTTTTTAAGTCAAGTGATAAATTTACATTACTATTTGAACTCATAATTATTACCTTAAAAAATTATTTATTATACTAGACAATAAAAACATATTCATAATTTTATGTCAATATAAAAATGTTCTTTTTTTGTTCCACATACTTCATTTTTACTAATTTTCAATAAAAAAATAAATTTATAAACATTTAACACTAGGAAGGTTATTATCCACCGAAATCATCAAGCATAATATCTTCGCGCTCAACCCCAAGATCAAGAAGCATTGATATAACCGAAGAGTTCATTATTGGAGGACCACACAT
>JAQWUY010000009.1 GCA_029250225.1 Alphaproteobacteria bacterium
GTCCTTTTTGTGGAAATAAACCCTGCATTAAAGCATTTTTATATTGGATAAATGTATCGTGTTTTTGTTGCAATAAATCAATTCTTTTATCAACCGCCGATAAAAACCCCGCTATTTTATTTTGTTCTTCTAATTCGGGTAATTTAATATATAAATTAGAATATTCAGATATCCAATATCTTTTATGTTCATAAGTGGGGTAATAAATCCTTTTAATTAATTCATAAACAATCTTAATATTATTATATTCATTTTTTAATGTTAATAATTTAATGGCTGATGATTTAACTTTAAATGGAAAACAAACATAATGAGAACTTGTTGTAAAATCATCAAAAATAATACACTCACCTTTATCATATATACCGTGTTTTTCATTAGTATAGCCGAGTATAAAACTTTTTCCCGCTGTTAATACAGGAATATTATACATATTATTATATTTTGCACTGTCGACTATATATTTATTTGGTTGTTCATAAGACAAAATATCATCAAGTTCTTTTTTTTGCCAATCACTAGTAAAGTCTGAAAATCTTAAAGTTGGAGTTTTCATAATATTTTTCATCATTTCTTAATTCTTAGACGGGGCTTTTAATGCCTAGTTCTGCACAGTTGCGGGCTATTTCTTTGTTAACTTCTTCCATATCTTTGTTTAGTCGTTCGATTTCCGCCACAACAGAATCCAGATCAATTTCTTCTTCTTCTTCGAATGTGTCGATATACCTTGGTATATTTAAATTATATTCGTTTTCTTTGATTTCGCTGATTGGCACAGGGCGGGAATATTTTTCCAATTCTGTACGATTCATATATGTATCGTAAATCTTGTTTATGTGTTCGGGGGTAAGTCTGTTTTGTTTTTTCGAGCCGTCAAATTCACGCGAGGCATCAATAAACATAATGTCGTCACGGTTTGCATTTTTCCCGCCTTGTTCGCGTGAACGGTCGAATATAACAATTGCAACCGGAATGGCCGCCGTTGTAAACATACCAGCGGGTAAACCGATTACCGCATCTAGTAAATTTTCCTCTATTAACGATGTTCGTATTTTTCCCTCGCTCGCGCCGCGGAATAAAACGCCGTGTGGTACTACTACAACGGCGCGCCCTGATTGGCGTTTGGCTGATTCAATCATATGACTGATAAATGCATAATCGCCTTTTGACTTAGGGGGAACACCGCGCCAAAATCGTTTAAAATTATCAGAACTAGCATTCTCAGCACCCCATTTATCCAGAGAAAACGGCGGGTTTGCCACAACTACATCGAATTGTTTTAGGCTGTCATTTTCCAATATTGCCGGTTCGCTTAATGTGTTTCCCCAATGGACATCTGCATTATCCATATTGTGCAAGAACATATTCATACGACACATTGCCCAAGTTTGCCCGTTGACTTCTTGCCCATATAGGGAATAGTTATTAGATTCTATTTCGTTTGCTGTTTTAACTAACAATGTCCCCGCTCCACAAGTAGGGTCATAAATAGTATAGCCACTTTGTGCATTTGCAAGTTTCGCAACCAGAGTAGATACCGCAGATGGGGTATAGAATTCGCCCGCTTTTTTACCTGCATCAGAACCGAATTTCTCAATAAGGTACATATATGCCTCGCCGATTACATCTTCTTGTACACTGTCGGGGGTTAATTTTAAGTTTTCACAATTAAAGTCATTTAATAAGTGTTGTAGTCGTTTGTTGCGGTCTTTGGTCTTGCCTAAATTTGCTTCATTATTAAAACTTATATTACGAAAAACTCCGTCTAATTTTTCTTTGTTTGCATCTTCTAGTTTTGCAAGTGCAATATCGAATTCCTCGCCAAGGTTGGTTTGTTGGATTTTATCGACTAGGTCATAAAATGATGCACCTTGTGGGACGATAAAGCGTTCATTTTCCATACGGCGGTTAATACGCTTTGTATCATCGCCGAATTGTTTTTTATATTCTTCGATTTTTGCATTCCAAGTATCGGAAACATATTTCAAAAATAACATAATAAGGATATAATCCTTGTATTGTCCGGCGTCAACCGTACCGCGGAATGTATCGCAAGCATTCCAAACAGCGTTATTAATTGTTTGTTGTTCTATTTTATTGCTCATTGTGTTCTCCTAATTGGTTAGTGACATTGTTAGAAAATTTACTTAGTAGGTAAATTTTTCGTTCCATAATTCTTTGTGATTTTAATATGTTTTTGTATAGTTGTGCGATTCTGTGTTGTTTGTCCAAAGCTGGGATAGCGATATCAAAATTCATAAATTCCGCTTTCGAAACAAATTGAATATTTCCGCCTTGTTGAAATGAAAACAATTTATTTTGTACTTTCGACATATTCAAATAATAATATAAATATTCGGGCAATATTAAATCTTGCATAAATATTCGCAAGGTAAAGACAAATGACGGTGTGGAAATGTCTTTGTAAGGTAAATCATCTTCGACCAAGGCAACACAAAAACGGCCACGGTTAGCCAGTAAAACATCCCCGCTTCGTATCGGTTTGGATCGCGTCGTGGCAAAAACAGATTCAACACAAGAATAATTTATACCGTTTTTATCAATTCCCCTGATTGGAATAACACGGCAAGTTTCAGCCCCTGAATTAACAATAGTAATGCCAGTAATGATATCTACAAAATCTTTGATTTTATAAGTTTTCATAAAAAAAATTCCTGCTTTGACTCTGAATACTATTTATCGTTGTAAAATACCAATAAAAATAAATGTGTGTTTTGTTTAAAATTTCCTAAGATAAATAACATATTTCCAAGGTATTTAAAATAATTTAATTCAGCAAAAAAATTGACTTATAACTGATTAAGTACAAAAGTTATTTAAAAAAATGTGTTGACAAGATAAATTAATCCGTTTTATACATAAAAAAATCTTGCGGTTAAAAATTTCTTGCAAGATTTAAAAATGAGGTTACAAGTGCAGAAATGTACCGGTTGTAATCAATTTAGTACAAAATTTAAAATAGTTTAGTTTGTACTAGATTAAAATCATAGGTAAGTACATTTAATTGAAAAGGAGAGTAAAAAAATGACAAAAGGTTATTTTAGGTTAAAAAAAAGATGTGATGGTCAATGGATGTTCAACTTGCACGCTGGAAATGGTGAAGTAATTGCCACTTCCGAGGGGTATGCAAGCAGGCGAAATGCTGAAAGGGGGATAGCTAGCGTTCAGGCGAACGGCTCGACTACTAAAAAAATCGTCGATGAAAATTAAATACAGGTTAATAGTGCGCAGATAATTATGTGTATTGTAAATATTAACTTAGGGATTTAAAAATATGGCGATAAAAATCAAAAAACATAAATTTGATGAACCTTGTAAAAACAAGGAAAATTTAAAACCGCAATCCGGAGTGTATGTTGTTTTAAGTCGCAAAAATGCAAAAGAAAAGTGGAAAATTATTGATGTGGGTGAATCAGATGATGTTAAAAAAACAATGGAAAACCACGACCGCAAATCTTGTTGGAAAAGAAAAAAATGCGGAGAATTGTATTACACAGCTCATTATACTGATGAACAAGAAAGGGTGAAAATCGAACAAAAAATTCGTGATAAATGCTACCCACCTTGTGGAAGAAAAATAAGTTAAAAAAAAAGTTAAAGGGCGGGGAAAAATCTCCGCCTTTTTTCTTAATCATAAAATAAAAAAAGCCCTATCATATGTTTTTTACTACATAGGCATTTGACTATATAAACTACATAATATAAAAATAGATTGTTAAAATAAAATCTTAATTTATAAAGGGTGAACAAAATGAATCTTGATGAAATAGTCGTTGGAATATTTATAATTATAATATTAATAATTCTTATGGTTATTTACTTTTTTTATGAAATAGTCGTTGGAATATTTATAATTATAATATTAATAATTCTTATGGCTATTTACTTTTTACCTACAAGTATTGCATCATCAAAAAAACATAAAAATACTGGGGCTATAGCTGTAATTAACTTATTTCTTGGCTGGACATTTCTTGGTTGGGTTATAGCATTAGCAATAGCTTTATCACATGATGATACAAAACAAGAGCATTTAGAAAAAGACGATAATAGCAATGATGATTTTGAATATACGACTGAGCGATTAGAAAATATAAAAAAACTTCTAGATAATGATTTAATAACCGAAGAAGAGTATGATAAAAAAAGAATAGATATTTTACAAGGTTTATAATAACTAATCTTTACTATACCATCATACAATTACACTTTAAAAAAAGCCCTATCATATCTCTATGATAGGGTTTTTAAATGGTAGGGGATGAGAGAGTTGAACTCCCGACCAAGGCATTATGAGTGCCCTGCTCTAACCACTGAGCTAATCCCCCGTGTTATAATAATAGTTTTAGGAAATTAAAAATTTCCTTGGATAACCCAGTGAAATAAATCACTGGGTTTTTAGTGGTAGGGGATGAGAGACTTGAACTCCCGACCAAGGCATTATGAGTGCCCTGCTCTAAC
>JAQWUY010000022.1 GCA_029250225.1 Alphaproteobacteria bacterium
TTTAGCTTGTTTTTCATCAATTTTATTTACATCTACATCAAACATTTAAACACCCATTAAAGATTTTGCATTTTGTTTAGACTCATCAGTGATTTTATCACTTGATAACATTCGTGCAATTTCATCGATTCTTGTATTTTTATCAAGCGATTTTATTTCTGTATAAGTTGAGCTTTCATCACTTGTCTTTTTAATGAAAAAATGATTATTTGCAATACCTGCAACCTGAGGTGAGTGAGTTATAACAATTACTTGATGTGTTTGTGCTAGATTTTTTAAACGCATACCTATGCTGTGGGCTGATGAACCACCAACACCTGAATCAACTTCATCAAACAGTAGTGTACAAGCCGTATTTTTTTCCGCTAGGGCAACATTAATTGCTAGCAACATTCTTGATAATTCACCTCCTGATGCGGATTTATGAATTGGTGAAAAATCCATACCAATATTTGTTTTTGCCATAAAATTTATTGTATTAAGTCCACTCGGTTTTGCTGTATTTAAATCAATATTTTTTTCTGTTTTAACATTTATTAAAAACTCAGCCCCATTTAAAGCAACAGTTGGTAATTCACGATTTACTCTGCTTGATAATATTTGTGCATTTTCAACTCTAATATTTGATAATTCTTTTGCATATTCGAGATATTTATTTTTAGCTAGCTCTAAATTTTGTTTTAATTGCAATATTTCCCCAGAATTATCTTGTAATAAGTTTGCTTGTATTTGTAAATTATATTCTATATTTATTAAATCATCAACACTACAACGGTGTTTTTTTGCAAGGTCCGATAACATATACAATCTATCTTCTACGACCTGTAAACAATGTGCAGATTCTTGTAATTTCTCTGCTTCTTCTTGAATTAATGATTTTATTTCAAGTGCTTCTGTGCTGATAAAATCTATCTTTTTAATGATATTTTGTAATTCTTCACCACCAACAGAGCTTATCTTTTCAAGCTGTTTTTCTGCTTTTATGATTAAACTTTCAATTCCTTGATCTGAATTTAAAAGATTATAACTCTCGTTATAAGATTGTAACAATTTATCGGCATTTTTTAATTTGTTTTTATATTCTAGTAATTCTTGTTCTTCGTTTTCTTTTAATTCAGCATTTTTTAATTCTTCTAGACAATGAATTATATATTCTTCGTCTTGCTTTATTTTATTGTACTGATTTATAGTTTCTTGGTATATATCTTGGGATTTTTTCCAATTATAATATGCTTCGGCTGTTTTTTGCTTTAACATACTATTTAAACAATAATTATCCAAAATATCCATATGTCGTTTAGGTGATAATAACCCGTGTTGCTCAAATTGACCCTGTACATCAACCAATAACTCACCAATATTTCGTAAGTTTTTCACATTAACAGGTTGCCCATTTATATAACAGCGGGATTTACCATCATTAGTAATAATTCGCTTTAATATCAATGGTTCGTTATTTTGAAATTCAATGTCATATTCATTTAAAATATTAAAAACAGGGTGCTGTGTATCTAGTTCGAATTCTGCACTTATAGTAGCTTTTTCTGTGCCACGGCGTACTAGTGTGCTGTCACCACGCCCACCAATTACCAAGCCAATTGCATCAAGCAATATTGTTTTACCAGCCCCAGTTTCACCTGTTAATGCGGTTAAACCATTATTGATGTTTATTTTAGTTTTTTCTACTAATACGATATTATTTATGTTTAGTGATGTTATCATACAACACCACTCAAAATATTATTTTTTGTATTTTTGTAATAAATTGTAAGCATATTTATACCACTTATTATTAGGGTGGTTATGTCCTAATATAGTACCGTTTGCATATGCTTGGTCATATAAACCAAGTGCAAGGTATGTCTCAACTAATCTAGCTAGAGCCTCTGGTGTTTGTGATGTTTCAGAATATAGTTTTACCACATTGTTAAATCTTGCTATTGCGGCTTGGTATTCACTATTTTTTTGATAAAATCTACCAACACTTAATTCTTTACCAGCAAGATGGTCATATGCTAGATCTAGTTTATATTTAGCATTTATAGCATATTTTGTGTTTGGATATGTTAGTATAATATCGTTTAATGCTTCAAGTGCTTTATTTGTATTTCCTTGATCTCGTCCAATATCAGAGATTTGTTCATAATAACTTAATGCACGAATATAAGTAATTTTTGGTGCAAGTTTGTGATTTGGGTTGTATGAAAGGAAGTTTCCTGCAAATAGAATTGCATCTGAATATTCTAGGTATGAATAAGAAAAGAAAGCAGCTTCTGCGATTGCTTTTTTGGCATATTCAGATTGTGGATGTTGTCTTTCAACTTCTTCAAATGCTTTTATTACATCTGTGTAATCGGCATCATTATTGCGTAAATTTATAGCTGTTTCGTATAATTCTTGTGCTGGTCTTTCAACTTGTTTTTCAGGTTCGCCGTTACCACAAGCAGTAATAACAACACTTAGTAACATTACACATAACAATTTATATAATTTTTTCAACATTTTAAACATCCAATTTTATTATAATTTTAACAAGAGAAATAATAACATTTTAAGCTCTAAAATACAAATCAAATTTTATTTATTTCATAGCCATTGGGTGTATCTTTTATTTCGTACCCTAGTTGTTTTATTTTATTTCTAATCTTATCGGATTCTGCAAAGTTTTTTTCAATTTTAGCTTGGTTTCTTTTTTCTGCTAATTCTTTAATTTCTTGAGGTATTTGACTTTTATCAGAATTTTTTATATCAAAGCCTAATAATTCAATAGATTTTAATAATTTACCAATTTGATTTTCTTTTTGATATTTCCACATTATTGAAATAGCAAGTGGAGTATTTAAATCATCGCAAAGTGCATTTTTAAATTCATCTATATTTTCATCTTGTTTTTCATTTTTATTTTTATTAATAAAATCAGATAATTTATTTATTAAGTTTTCAGCTTCAATTAGTTTTGACTTCGTAAAATCAAGCGGTTTGCGGTAATGGGTTGATAATAAAACTAATCTAATTGCATTGCCCGAAAATTCATTTAGCAATTCATTAATAGTGTAAAAATTACCAAGAGATTTTGACATTTTTTGTCCTTCACTCATTAAAAATCCATTGTGCATCCAGTAATTTGCAAATTTATCTGATTTATTTGCACAACAAGATTGAGCTATTTCGTTTTGGTGGTGCGGAAATATTAAATCAAGACCGCCACCGTGAATATCAAAATTTTCACCTAAATGTTTTTTAACCATTGCAGAACATTCAATATGCCACCCAGGGCGACCTTTACCCCAAGGACTATCCCAACTTGGTTCATCATCGCTTGATGGTTTCCAAAGCACAAAATCGGCAGGGTCTTGTTTATAATCGGCTACTTCAACTCTTGCCCCGTGTTCTTGTTCGTCATAACTTTTGTTAGCAAATTTACCGTATTTATCCCAAGATTTTACACGGAATAATACATGTTTTTTCGCCTCGTACGCATTTTTATTTTCAATCAGCTGTTGAATCATTTCAATCATTTCATCAATATGTTCAGTTGCGCGAGGTTCTATGTCCGGCTTGATTGCATTTAAATCTTTATAGTCTTTAATGAATTGATTTTCAGTTCTTTTTGTTAGTTCAAAAATTGTTTCATTATTTTGTAATGCTTTTGAATTAATTTTATCATCTATGTCTGTTATGTTACGAACATATTTAACACTTGGATAAATACTTGATAATAATCTATATAAAACATCAAATACAATAATAGGGCGGGCATTACCAATATGTATATAATCATATACAGTTGGCCCACAAACATACATTGTTACTTCATCTTTATTTATAGGTATAAAATCAATTTTCTTATTTTTTGCAGTATTAAAAATTTTTAACATATATTTTATGACAGCCTTTTTATAATTTTTTCTCGCCCAATTAAAGGTAATAATAAACCAATTTCTGGGCCTTGTTTTTGTCCCGTAATAGCAAGGCGTAAAGGCATAAATAAATCTTTACCTTTTCTACCTGTTTCAGCTTTAATAATATTAGTCCAATTTTTCCAAGAATCTTTTTTTATTTCTCCATCCGGTAATAAAGATAGTGCCGTTTTGATAAAATCAGGTTCTTCAATCACAGTTTTAATATCCTTGTTAATCACATCCAACCATAGGTTTGCCTGTGATAATTTTGAAATATTGCTTTTTATTATTTCCCAAACTTCAACATTTGCTTGTTTAGGTAACCTATCTTTAACTATATCAAAATCCATATTATTAATAAACTTTGAATTTAGTTTTTCTAGTTCTTCAATATCAAATTTCGGCATTGAGCGACTGTAATTATCCATATCAAATTCATTAATTAATTGCTCCATAGTTTCACTACCATCAGCATTAAAATTAGTCCCCAATCTAGCAAGTGCTGATAATAATGTAATTGGCTCAATTTCATTTTCTCTTAAAGATGAAATAGCCCCGTTACCTAGTCTTTTAGACATTTTATCACCATCTTTTCCAGAAATTAAAGGTAGATGCCCAAATTCAGGAATATGGCTTTCTAATGCTTTGAATATTTGTATTTGCACGGCTGTGTTGGTTGCGTGGTCGTCACCCCTTACGATATGTGTTATTTTTTCATCCATATCATCAACTACTGTTGTTAAGGTAAATAGGGGTCTGCCATCTTCTCGTACAAGGACTGGGTCTGATAAGTGTTCAGCTTCGAATTTTGTTTCACCCCTTGATAGGTCATTCCAAGACATAGATTCCTCGTTTAACAGAAAACGCCAATGTGGTTTAATACCTTTTTTTTGTTTTTCCTGTTTTTCTTGTTCTGATAATTTTAAAGAGGCACGGTCATATACAGGCGGTTTTCCTGACGCAATTTGATTTTTTCTTTTTAATGATAATTCTTCTGGTGTTTCATAACAATCATAGACTCTTCCCATATCTTTTAATCGTTGTAAAACTTCGTTGTATCTATCCATTCGATCTGATTGTTTAAATGTATGGTCGTGCTTTAATCCCAACCATTCTAAGTCTTTTAATAATCCATCAGCAAATTCTTGTGTGCTTCGCTCAGAATCTGTATCGTCAAGGCGAAGTATAAAATCGCCATTATTCTTTTTTGCAATCAAGTAGTTGAATAATGCAATTCTTGTATTACCGATATGTAATTTCCCAGTTGGCGATGGTGCAAATCTTACTCTTGTCATTATTTATCCTTTTTAAGTTCGTGCCATATAAAATCGTTACTTATAGGGTATAGTCTATCATAATCGAAATCACAACTAGTTAATTTTAAACCGACTGCTGATTGCTTTCTTTTATATTCTGCTATGTGTAACAATTTCCAAATTTTTTCTACTGTATCTTTATCAAAACCTAATTTAATAGTTTGTTTAACACTTTTTCTTTCTTCGATAAAACATTTTAATATTTCGTCTAGAATTTCATATTCCGGCAAATTATCTTGGTCAGTTTGATTTTCCCTTAATTCTGCACTCGGAGCCTTTGATATTATGTTCTTTGGTATTATTTCTTTATCTTTATTTCGCCATTTACATATTTTAAATATATCAGTTTTATAAATATCTTTTACAACATTAAAGCCACCACACATATCACCGTATAAAGTTGCATAACCAACAGCATTTTCTGATTTATTTCCTGTTGTTAAGGCTAAATAACCAAATTTATTTGATATAGACATAATAATATTACCACGAATTCGCGCTTGTATGTTTTCTTCTGTGGCATCTGCTTGTGTACCTTGCATTAGATTTTTAAAGCTTTTTTCAAATACATTTACCATAGGCTCAATATCTATAACTTCGTTGGTAACGCCTAGATTTTTAATTAATTCGTTTGCATCATCTAGTGAATCTTTTGATGTATATCGGCTTGGCATCATTATTGTGTGAACTTTTTCTGCTCCTAGTGCATCAACAGCTATTGTTGCGGTTATTGCACTATCTATTCCACCTGATAGACCCAAGACAATACCATTAAACCTATTTTTATCAACATATTGTTTTAATCCAAAACAACACGCTTCCCAAATTGTTGGGCAAAAATTATCTTCGTCTTCGGGTATTTCTTTATTTTCATCTGATGATAATACACCGTTATCATAATTAATAATTGTATTTTTAGTTTTAAATTGTGGTAGTTGCATAGCTAGACTTCCATCTGGATTATATGCAAAAGAACCACCTTCATTTAATACACCATCATATGCACCGGCATCGTTCATATAAATAAATGGAATTTTTATTTTTGTTGCAAGTGATTTAACCACATTATGTCTTTTTGATAATTTACCATAATAATAAGGAGATGCATTTATTGAAATTACTAATTCTGAATCTTGTATAATATCTATACAGTTTTGTTCGCTCCAAATATCATGGCAAATTGGCATCGATATTTTCACCCCATTTATTGTAAATGGTTTTTTTGGTAGACCTGTGTCAAATTGGCGAGAGTCAATACAAGCACTTTCATTAGCAAGTCTTCTTTTGTGTGTCATATGCACGACTTTTCCATCTATCATCACAATTGCTGAATTTAGCGGTAATTCTGTTTTTGATTTTGTTGCTGAACCTATAATAATAGCAGTTTTACTGTTTTTTGTAAGTTCTGCAATATCGTTTATTTTTTCCATACAAGCATCTATAAAGTGTTTTGATTGGAATAAATCAAAAGCATAATATCCGTGTATTGTACCTTCGGCAAACACCGCTATATCACAATTATTTTGAGTTGCATACTCATACGATTTTTTTATTGTTTCGTAATTTTTGTCAAAATTACCGACATAAGGACTTGTTTGGCAAATAGCAATTTTTAATTTAGTCATTTTCTACTCTTTTTAAGATTTATTTTTTTTTATTTTATCAGCAATTAGAAATGATATTTCTAATGCTTGTTCTGCATTTAACCTTGGATCACAAAAAGTATAATATCGATCTGATAAATCTTGTTCTGTTATACCAATTGCTCCGCCGGTGCATTCTGTCACATTTTTCCCAGTCATTTCAAGATGAACTCCACCAGCATAGGTTCCCTCGGCTTTATGTATATCAAAGAATGTTTCAATTTCTTTCCAAATACTTTCTAATTTTCTTGTTCTATATCCGGTTGATGATTTTATGGTATTTCCGTGCATAGGATCGGAAGACCATATTACATTACGACCTTCGCTTTTTACTTTACGAATTAAACTAGGTAATTTTTCCGATATATTATCTGCACCCATTCGTATAATTAGCGTTAGACGACCTTCTTCGTTATGTGGGTTTAGTATATCACACATTTCTATAACTTCGTCACTTGTTATATTTGCCCCACATTTTACACCGATTGGATTTTCAATCCCACGGAAAAATTCAGCGTGTGCCATATTGGGTTTTCTTGTTCTTTCGCCAATCCATAACATATGAGCCGATGTATTGTACCATTTACCTGTTACACTGTCTTTGCGAGTAAGAGCTTCTTCGTAGCCTAATAATAATGCTTCGTGTGATGTATATAAATCAGTTTCTCTTATTTGTTTTACATGTTCAGATGTAATGCCACACGATTGCATAAAATTTAATGTATCGTCAATTTGTGAGGCTAGCTTAGAGAATTTTTCACCAGCTTTACTATCTTTTACGAAATCTTGTGTCCAAGCGTGGATTTTGTGTAAATCAGCAAAACCACCTTGTGCAAATGCTCGTAACAAGTTTAATGTAGATGCTGATTGATTGTATGCACGAACCATACGCATAGGGTTTGGCATTCTTTTTTCTGCTTTAAAATCCGCACTATTAATTATATCACCACGATAAGATGGTAATTCCATATCGTTTATTACTTGTGTATCAGATGAGCGAGGTTTTGCAAATTGCCCAGCCATACGCGCAATTTTTACCACTGGCATAGAACCGGCAAAAGTTAAGATAATTGACATTTGTAAGATTATTTTAAAATTATCTTTTACATTATTGGCAGAAAAATCTCGGAAAGATTCAGCACAATCACCACCTTGTAATAAAAATGCTTCTCCGCGACAAACTTTTGCTAGGTGCTTTTTCAGATTCCTTGCTTCACCGGCAAATATAAGTGGAGCTTGTTTAGCAATGATTTGTTCTGCTTTTACAAGTAATTCTTGATTTGGGTATTTTGGTATTTGTAAAGCTTGTTTTTCCCGCCAAGAATTAGGAGCCCAGCCGTTTGTCATTGTTCACTATCCTTAGATTGTTATTGATACTGAACAATAATAATCAAAAAAATATAAAAAATAAACAAAATTCTTTATTTAGTTAAGTATTTATGAAGGTGTACGCATAGTAACAAATTCTTCGGCGGATGTTGGGTGTATACCAATTGTGTTATCAAAGTCTGATTTTTTTAATCCAGCTTTTACAGCGATTGCCATTCCTTGAATTATTTCGCTAGCATCATCACCAATCATATGCACACCTAGTACTTTTTGAGTATTTTTATCAACGATTAATTTTACAAATGAACGACAATTTGACCCAGAAATTGTGTTTTTCATAGGTTTGAAATTTGATTTATAAATATCAAATTTATATCCTTGTTCAGTTGCTTGTTCTTGACTTAAACCCACGGTTGCCATATTGGGATAGCAAAATATAGCCGTTGGAATATTTTCATAATCCATTTTCTTTGTTTTATCGCCGTAAACACGGTTTAGGAAAGTCATCGCTTCACTTAGTGCAACAGGAGTTAATTGCATTTTATCTATAACATCACCTAATGCATAAATAGATGGTATGTTTGTTTGGAAATCATCATTAACTTTAATTGCTCCGTTTCTGGTTTTAACGCCAACTTGTTGTAGGCCTAATTTATCAGTGTATGGTTTGCGACCAGTTGCATACATTACTAGTTCGGCCGAAAAATCTTTTTTATCTGTGTGGCAAATTGTTTTATTATTTTTTTTGCTAAGTTTTTTGATATCTGTATTGTAAATAATTTCAATACCTAGTTCTTGCATTTGATTACTAACAAAATCAACAGTTTCATTATCAAATTCTCTTAATATTCTATCGCCTCGTAATAATAATTTTGTTTTTGCACCTAAATTATTAAAAATACTCGCAAATTCTACGGCTATGTATCCGCCACCTACAATAATTACTTCATTTGGCAATTTATCTAAGTAAAATGCATCAAAAGATGTTTTTGCATGCTCAATTCCACTTGTATCAGGCAAACTAGTGGTTGCACCGGCGCTAATTAATATTCGTTCTGCGGTATAGTTTTTATTATTAATACGGACTGTATTTTTGTCAACAAAAGTTGCATATCCATTTATTATATCAACCCCTGCATTTTTTAGCATATTTTCATATACATTATTTAATCTTTTTATTTCTTTGTCTTTGTTTTTACGCAAAATTTTCCAATCAAAAGATTGATTTTTGTAATTCCAGCCATATCCTTTCGCATCTTCTAATGAGTGTGCAAAATCACCAGCATAAGTAAATAATTTCTTTGGGACACAGCCAACATTTACACAAGTTCCCCCCATCATATTGTCTTCTACAATGGCTACTTTTAAACCTAGGTCAGATGATGCCATTCTAGAAGCCCTTACACCACCAGAACCAGCACCGATAACAAGTAAATCATAGTCGTACATATTTATTACCTTTTTTATTTAATAATTATATTAATTTATTTGCCATAACTCTTTAAATTACTTGCATACTTTATAATTTGAGAGTAATTATTATATTATATTTTGTAGTTGTTAAAGTAAAGAGTTAAAAAAATAATGGCAAGAAATAAAGAGTTTAATCAATATTATAGTAATAAATTATTAAATAGTATTATCAAAAAAGTTTTTAATCCAGCTAAAATTTATGAATAAAATTTTATATAAGGTACTTGATGATTGGATAGATCCATCACAGGTTTTAACCTGTTTTGATGGTAGTAGCCTTTTATGCGCATTACATTCAACTTTACCAAGTGAATCTGATAATAAGATAAAAGATTTGGGGCGCTATTCTTTTATTTCTGCAAATCCTTTTGCCGTTTTTAATGCATTAAACGGAGATGTTTTTTTCAACCATAAAAAGATAAATAAACAACCTTATGATTTAAATCCGTTTGATGTTTTAAATAAATTTATGCAAGATTATAAAATTGAAACAAATAAAGATTTGCCGCCTTTTCAAGGTGGAGCAATGGGCTATTTTTCTTATGAAATCGGTTCTTATTTAGAAAATATACCATTGAATCAAACACTATCTGATTATGATGATATGGTTATTGGTATATATGATTGGGTTGTATCATTTGACCACAAAGAAAAAAAGGTATTTATTACAGCATGTGGTTTTAACCAAGATGCAAATAAAACAATTGATTTTATCTATAATAAAATAAAAGAAGTTACTAATTTTGATTTAGTTCAACCAAAAAAATCTTCACAAATAATGACTGATTTTACTAAAAAAGAATATGAAAAAAGTGTAAGCAAGGTAATAGATTACATTTACGATGGCGATATATTTCAAGCAAATATGACACAACCATTTAAAGTGCATTATGACGGGGCTAGTCCATTACAAGTGTATCAATATCTTAGTCATATTAATCCAGCTCCGTTTTCTGCATATATTGATTGTGATAATTTTGTTATCGCTTCATCATCACCCGAAAGGTTTATTGAAGTTAATTGTGCGCGGGTAGTTGAAACAAGACCTATTAAGGGAACGGCACCT
The DNA here is from genome assembly GCA_029250225.1 of Alphaproteobacteria bacterium. Lineage (GTDB taxonomy): Bacteria > Pseudomonadota > Alphaproteobacteria > JAQWUY01 > JAQWUY01 > JAQWUY01. The sequence goes on from JAQWUY010000022.1 coordinate 10,730, forward strand.
AGAAGTGATGACTTAGCAAAAGATAAAAAATTTAGTGATGATTTATTAAAATCAGAAAAAGACAGAGCTGAAAATATAATGATTGTTGATTTGATGCGTAATGATTTATCACGGGTTTGTAAAGCAGGCAGTATTTCAGTGCCGAATGTTTGTGGCCTTGAAAGTTATCAATCGGTACACCATTTGGTGAGTACTGTAAAAGGCGAATTACAAGAAGATAAAAACGCATTTGATTTATTAAAAAATTGTTTTCCGGGTGGCTCTATTACAGGGGCGCCAAAAATCCGTTCACAAGAAATTATAGCTGAACTTGAATCTTGCAACCGTGGTGTTTATTGCGGTTGTATAGGTTATATTGGTTTCGACGGTGTGATGGATACTAATATTGCAATTCGAACTATGACTTTAAAAGATAATGTTGCCTCATTTAATGCCGGCGGGGGTATTGTTAGTGACAGTAAACCTGAATCAGAATATGAAGAGACAATGATAAAAGCAGATAAAATGATTAAGGTATTCAAATGATATTATTAATTGATAATTATGATAGTTTTGTTTATAATCTTGCCCGTTATGCAGTTGAATACGGCCAAAACATAAAAGTATTTCGCAATGATAAAATAACAATATCAGAAATAGAAAATATTGACCCGAAAGGTATTATTTTATCACCGGGGCCGTGCAGTCCAAATGAATCTGGAATATGTTTGGAATTAATTGAAAAATTACACAAAAAATATCCTATTCTTGGGGTGTGTTTAGGACATCAGGCAATAGGGCAGTTTTTCGGTGGTAAAGTTAATAAAGCAATTAAACCTATACACGGGAAAACTGAAAAAATTTTCCATAATGGTAATGGCTTATTTAAAGGTATTGCATCACCAACTGTTGTTACAAGATATCATTCTTTGATTGTTGATTTAGAAGATAATAACGAACTCGAAATTAATTCTAAAACTAATGATAATGAAATAATGGCATTTCAGCACAAGATTTATAATGTATATGGGTTGCAATTTCATCCTGAATCTATAATGTCTGAACACGGTAGATTAATGATAAAGAACTTTATTGACATTGCAAATAGTAGTAATTAAAAAATAATATTGCCGAATAATTGTATTGTCTATAATTCATTTATAGATTAAGGTTATTTTATGAATAAAATTTGGATAAATGGTAAAATAGTTGATGCTCAAAATGCAATATCTTCTAGTGATAGGGGATTTACATTAGGTGATGGTATTTTCGAAACTATGTATTTTGATAATGGAAATATTGAACTATTTGAAATGCATATGATAAGATTAAAATCAACATTATCATTTTTATATATAAATATTTCTTATAGCCATAATGATTTAATTAATGCTACTAGAAAACTTTTCGAAGAAAATAAATTGTCCTGCGGTGTCGTGCGATTAACAGTAAGTCGCGGTTGTGGTAAAAGGGGCATTGCCTTTGATAACGAATTAAAAGCAACAGTTGTTATTTCTGTATCAGTTGTCGATAGGTTACAAGCGCCAGTTAAAATTTGTACTACTAGTTATATTCGCAATGAAAAATCTCCTCTATCATCATTTAAAATGTTAAATTATACTGATTCTATAATGGCTTTTAATGATGCAAAGATGAAAGGTTTTGGCGATGCCTTAATGTTAAATGTTGAGGGTAATGTTTCTTGTACAACAACGGCTAATATATTTTTAATTAAAGGTAATAACTTAATAACTCCATCTTTGAAATCAGGCTGTTTACCAGGAATTATTCGTTCTGTTGTTTTAAATATAGCCAAGAAAAATAATTTAAATGTTGCTGAAACTGATGTTAAGATTGAACATATGGAAACCGCCGATAGTGTATTTATAACTAATAGTATAATTAGATTAAAAAAAATTATCGGGTTTGAAGACACAAACTACGATTTAGAAAATAAAGTTATGTTAAATATTGAAAAGGAATTAATATGAAAAAAATAATTTTTGTAATTTCGGTTATTATCCTCTCAGCTTGTAAATCCAGTGAAATCGGCAGTATAGTTGGCGGTTCAATAGGTGGTGTAGTTGGTGGCAACCTTGGTGCTGAGGTTTCTAATAAATTAGGTAGAGTTGTCGGCACAGGTGTTGGTATTTATCTAGGTAGTGAACTTGGTTCTAAGATGTTTAGCAAGATTAACGAGGACTCACAAAAAAAATTAAATGATACTACACAAGATGTTTTAGAAACAGGTGTTGATGGTGATGTGGGTAGGTGGAATAACCCATCTGATAATTCATATGGTGAATTCAAAGTTGAAGAGACGAAATATATAGACGAACTAGATACTACTTGCCGATTTTTCACACAAACAATCAATCATCGTGGTAAAAAAGAAGTTGTAAAAGGAAAAGCATGTAGAAAACCAAATGGTTCGTGGGAAGTAAAATCCTAAATATATTTGTTTTCTATCTTTTTTTCACAGTAGTTAAAAAACTTTGTCATAGTGAAACATAAAATAAAGTATATAATAGCAACTATTATCCAAGCTTCAAAGATACTACGAGTGGAAGTTACTACTTCTACCCCTGAAAATACTAAATCTTTCACAGATATTAATGATGCAATAGAAGTATTTTTAAGCGCTATTATTGATTGCCCAGCTAGCGATGGATAACACTTGGCAAGTGCTTGTGGCAAGATAATTTTTCTTATTGTTTGTAGATAATTAAAGCCCAGTCCTAAACTTGCTTCGTACTGTCCAGTAGGCACAGATTTTATTGCTCCGCGTATTATTTCAGCAAAAAATGCCGATTCAAATAACCCCAGACAAATTCCCGCCGAAATTAGATTTGCACCATATACTCCTTCGCCAAACAACCATTTTAAAGCAGTAAAATTCTCAAATAATTCGGGTGTTAATCCTAATTTTGGGAATATTTGCTCTGATATAAAGAAATAAAATATAAATAAAAATACTAATGGTGGAATATTTCTTACAAAATTTATATACACTGTACCTAATAAATTTAAGCCGTGATTGTTACTAATACGGAATATTGCAAGTGATAATCCAAAAGTGATGCCAATAAGCATTGACATAAAAAATAATCTTAATGTGTTTAATAAACCAATTAGAAATAAATCCATATAACCCAGTGGTGTTGACCAATTCCATTCATAAGAAAAATCTATACTACTTACTAAAATAGTGCTGATAAACATTATTAAAATTGCGGTAGTGATTATATCTGATATATGCCATTTATAATTTAATATATTTTTAATAATATTAACCATTTAATTATTCCATTTAATTTGCTTTTCAATTATCCTGCCGATAATCGCAAAAATAGACGATAAAGACCAATATAAAAAGGCTATTGCAATCCAAATTTCCATTGTTAAATATGTTTCTGAAATTAAATCGCGACCAACAGTTGTTAAGTCTTGTACGGCAATAACAGAAACAATAGATGAATGTTTTAATAAATTAATTGATACATTTGTCATTGGTGCAATTAATAAGCGTATTGCTTGCGGTAATATTACTTTTTGTGCGGTGTAAAATCTATTAATGCCTAGGCTATACGAAGCTTCCCATTGCCCGCGATTTACTGATTCAATAGCACCCCTGATTATTTCACTAACAAATGCACCTTCGTATACACTAAGCACTATTATACCGGTTATAAATCTATCCATACCTAAAATTGGTGCTAAAATAAAATATGTTAGATATATTTGTACTAGTACTGGTGTATTACGAACAAATGTAACATATAATTTAGCAAACCCATTTGCAATTTTACCTTTTGCAAAACCTGCTATCGCAATTATTATACCGATTAAAAATGATAATAATATTGAACTTAATACGATATAGATTGTTTTTTCCATACCAAATATGAATTCACCGGCCCACCACTTACCTTCGTCATATACAGCAAAATATTTCCAAACACTATACCACTGCCAAGGATAATTATTTGTTGAAAAAAGCTCATATAAAACATAAAAAACTGTTATTAATATTATACTAGAATAAATATACTGTTTGATGTTTTTCTTCATTTTGGAATTTGATTTTTCCATTCCCGAGTTTTAAACCAATAATGTGCTTTGCTTTGTAACCAACCACTGTTTTTTTGGGAACGAATCCAGTTATTAAATACATTTAAAGTATCGTGATTACCTTTACGAACACCAAACGAAGAAGGTACTTGATAAATTGTTTTGCCACCATCTACATAATTAACTTTGCCTTTATGCTTATCAAGGGCAATACTTGCATATGTTGATGTTTCAATAATAGCATCAACTTTGCCTGATAATAATTCTTGCAGTGCAACTCCATCATCATCAAATTGTAATAGTTTTGCTTTTGGAAAGTGTTTTTTAGTCAAGTTTGCTGGTATTGCCCCGCGACGACCAGCGAATTTTAATGAACGAGAATTGAAATCTTTAAATTTTTTATCTTTATGTTTTGGTAATGTTAGTAAAATGTAATCTGTTCCGGCGTAACTATCTGTAAAATTAATAGCTAGATTTCGTTTTGTTTTAACAGACATACCACCGATTATTACATCAAATTTCCCTGATTGTAATGCTGGAATAATACCATCCCAAGCCGTATTAATTATTTTTACTTTTACTCCTAAATCTTTTGCTAACTTTTTTGCAACATCAACTTCAAAGCCAACTAACTCACCATTTTTATTTACAAAAGCCCAAGGAACAAATGAGCTTAAACCAACACGCAACTCACCGCGTTTAATTATATTGTCAATTGTTTCTGCTTTTGCACCAATGGTGCAAAATATTGTTACGCTAATTAAAAGAATTAATTTTTTAAATATTTTTGTTTTTTTCATCTTTCTTAAACCCTATAATATTTTGTATTTATTTATTGCAATATATACTCACTGTTTTTCTCGAATTCATAGATATAAAATTAACAAATTAACGCACTTAAATCAATAATAATGTAATTTTAAAAATGTTGTTACTTATTAATTACAGAATATAAATTTTTCTTGCGAATGTACAAAATAGAGTGTATATATTAAAAAGTTTGTGCCGATTTTGATTTGGGCAAGCTAAAAATGATTAAAACACTAAATTATTTTGCTTGATAGGATAAATAAATAATATGCCAAAAAGAACTGATATTAAATCGATTATGATTATAGGTGCAGGGCCGATAATTGTTGGACAAGCTTGTGAATTTGATTATTCCGGTACCCAAGCTATTAAAGCTTTAAAAGAAGAGGGGTATAAAGTAATATTAGTAAACTCAAACCCTGCAACTATTATGACAGATCCAGATATGGCAGATGTGACATATATCGAACCAATTACACCTAATACTGTTGCAAAAATTCTCGAAAAAGAAAAACCAGATGCTTTATTACCAACAATGGGTGGGCAAACTGCATTAAATACAGCACTTGCACTAGAAGAAAACGGTACATTAGAAAGACTAGGTATTGAAATGATAGGGGCAAAGGCTGATGTAATTGATAAAGCCGAAGACCGAGATCGTTTTAAAAAAGCAATGGATAAAATCGGGCTTGATACACCAAAATCAAAACAAATCGGCTCTATGGACGAAGCCGATGATGCTCTGGAATTCGTAGGATTACCAACTATACTAAGACCATCATTTACAATGGGTGGAACAGGTGGCGGTATTGCATATACCAAAGATGAATATTATGAAATATTACAAAAAGGTTTAGATGCATCTCCTGTTAACACTGTTTTAGTAGAAGAATCTGTACTAGGTTGGAAAGAGTACGAAATGGAAGTTGTGCGTGATTGTGATGACAACTGTATTATTATTTGTTCCATTGAAAATATTGATCCGATGGGTATTCACACAGGCGATAGTATTACAATTGCCCCATCTCTTACCTTAACAGACAAAGAATATCAAATAATGCGAAATGCTTCAATTGCTGTATTGCGTGAAATAGGCGTTGAAACCGGCGGTTCAAATGTACAATTTGCGGTTAATCCAGAAAATGGACGAATGATTGTAATTGAAATGAATCCAAGAGTATCTAGATCTTCTGCACTTGCATCAAAGGCAACCGGTTTCCCAATTGCAAAAATTGCCGCTAAGTTAGCAGTTGGTTACACACTAGATGAACTTAAAAATGATATTACAAAAGTAACTCCGGCATCATTTGAACCAACAATTGATTATGTTGTTACGAAAATTCCAAGATTTACATTTGAAAAATTCGCCGATGCACAAGATAATTTAACTACTGCGATGAAATCAGTAGGCGAAGCAATGTCAATCGGTAGAACATTTAATGAAAGTCTACAAAAAGCACTTCGTTCAATGGAAACAGGCTTAAATGGTCTAGATGAAGTTGAATTACCTTGTGCTATTGATGAAAATGGAAATGTTGATTTATCAGCTGTTGAATCAGCTCTAAGACCACAACGACCAGACCGTATTTTAAAAATCGCACAAGCATTAAGATATGGTATGTCAAAAGAACAAATATTTGAAGCAACCAAAGTTGACCCTTGGTTTATTAATAGCATTGCTGATTTGGTAAACACAGAAGAACAAGTTAAGAAAAATGGTTTGCCAAAAGATAAGCAAGAGCTTCACCGTTTGAAAAAAATGGGTTTCTGTGATGCTCGTTTAGCAAAATTATCAGGTAAAACATCTGATGAAGTTGCAAAAATTCGCTATGATTTAGATGTCTTGCCGGTTTATAAACGCATTGATACTTGTGCTGCGGAATTCCCAAGTGAAACACCTTATATGTATTCTTGTTATGAAGGTGACGGTGTCAATCAAGCTCAATGTGAAGCAAAAATATCTGATAAAAAGAAAATAATTATATTGGGCGGTGGGCCTAATCGTATCGGACAAGGTATAGAATTTGATTATTGTTGTGTTCACGCTTGTTACGCATTATCTGATATTGGTTATGAAACAATAATGGTAAATTGTAACCCTGAAACAGTTTCAACGGATTATGACACATCGGATAGACTATATTTTGAACCATTAACGGACGAAGATGTTATTTCTTTAATTCGTCGTGAACAACAAAAAGGTGAAGTTGTAGGGGTAGTTGTACAATTCGGTGGGCAAACTCCACTTAAATTATCACAATCTCTTGAAAAAGCGGGTATCCCGATTTTAGGAACTTCCCCTGATGCTATTGATTTAGCAGAAGACCGTGAAAGATTCCAAGAATTATTAAATCAACTTGGATTAAAACAACCACCAAATGGTATTGCAACAAATGTGGAACGAGCGGTTGAAATTGCTAGTGATATTGGATATCCAGTTGTTGTTCGTCCAAGTTATGTACTAGGTGGTCGTGCAATGGAAATCGTCCACGATGAAAAATCGTTAAGACATTATATGGCAACTGCCGTACAAGTATCAGGCGATAGTCCAGTATTAATTGATTTTTATTTGCGTGATGCAATAGAAGTTGACCTAGATGCATTATGTGATAAAGACGGCGAAGTTTATATTGCAGGTATTATGGAACATATTGAAGAAGCAGGAATTCATTCAGGTGATAGTGCTTGTTCATTACCTCCTTATACTCTTAGTAAAGAATTACAAGATGAAATGTCTCGTCAATCTAAATTATTAGCCAAAGGATTAAATGTTGTTGGATTAATGAATGTTCAGTTTGCTGTGCAAGATGGCAATGTTTATATCCTAGAAGTGAATCCTCGTGCTTCAAGAACAGTGCCATTTGTTGCAAAAGCAACTGGTGTATCGGTGGCAAAAATAGCTTCATTATTAATGGTTGGCAAGAAATTGTCTGATATGAACTTGCCTAAATCACCCTTAGGTGACTCAATAGCCGTGAAAGAAGCTGTTTTCCCATTTAATCGTTTCCCTGGGGTTGATGTTATTTTAGGCCCAGAAATGCGTTCAACTGGTGAAGTAATGGGAATTGATAAATCTTTCGGCATTGCATTTTTAAAATCTCAGCTAGGCGCAGGAATGAAATTACCGAAAAAAGGAACGGTATTTATTTCTGTAAAAGATGAAGACAAAGATAAAATATTAAATGTTGCAAAAGATTTAGTTAAAATGGGTTATAAAATTATCGCAACCGGAGGAACCGCTAGATCGCTACAAGAAAAAGGCATAGACGCAGTCCGTGTAAATAAAGTTGTAGAAGGGCAACCTAATGTATTAGATGCTATGGAAAATATGGAAGTTGATTTAATGTTTAATACAGTAAAAACAAAAATTAGTATTCACGATAGTTTATCCTTGCGTCAATCTGCATTAATGAATAAAATACCATATTATACTACTGTAAATGGAATTTATGCCACATTAGAGGCATTAAAAGCACAACAAGAATCTGATTTTGATGTAATATCAGTACAACAATATTTTAAATAAGGTGAGATTATGCAAAAAATACCAATGACTAAACAAGGTTATGAAGTTTTAGAAAAAGAACTTAAAAATTTAAAAGACAAAGAAAGACCAAGTGTAATTTCTGCTATTTCTGAGGCAAGAGAACACGGCGATTTATCTGAAAATGCTGAATATCACGCTGCTCGTGAAAAACAATCTTTTATAGAAGGTAGAATTGCCGAGGTTGAAGCAATAATATCATTAGCAGATGTAATTGACCCTGTTGCAGTAGCTCACGAAACAATCCGTTTTGGTGCTACGGTTGTAATTGCTGATTGTGAAACAGATGCTGAAAAAAAATATCAAATTGTTGGGGATCCAGAAGCTAACTTAGAGCAAAACAAGATAGCTTTATCATCACCTCTTGCTAAGTCTTTAATTGGTAAGGAAGAGGGCGATGTCGTTAGTGTAAGAGCACCAAGTGGCAATCGTGAGTATGAAATTATAGAAGTTATTTATAAATAAAATTACTTTTTAATTAATTTTAAACTGATTGAATTGATACAATAGCGTAGTCCGCCCATTTCTTCTGGGCCATCATCAAATACATGCCCTAGATGAGCATCACAAGAACCACATACAATTTCAGTTCTTTGTGTGTCTAGTGAATTATCGATATGTTCAGATACACTTTTTTGTGATATTGGTTTTGCAAAACTAGGCCACCCACAATGTGTTGGAAATTTTGTATCGCTAGAAAATAAAGGTTCATCGCAACAAGCACAAACATATGTACCATCATCAAATACATCGGTGTATTTGCCTGCGAAGGGTGGTTGTGTTCCTTTTTGCCTTGCGACATAGAATAATTCGTCAGAAAGTATTTTTTCCCATTCTTCATCACTTTTTTTATTACTCATAGTTTTACCCTTGTAATAGTTTTCCAATATTTATTATCAATTTTGTTAAAACCATTTAGTGCCGATTGTTTATCTGGATATATGCCGTAACAAGTTGCACCTGAACCACTCATTGCGAAAGCATCAGCTCCACTATCAGCTATGTTATCTAATAATTCTAGTATTTCGTTACATATTGCAACTGCTGGTTTTTGTAATACATTTTGTGAGCTTGTAATTGATTTTAAAAAATCATTATAATCGTTGGTTGATTTGAAACTAATATTATTTTTTATATCTGGGTTTTGGGCAAACTTTTTAAAAACTTCTTTGGTTGAGATTGCTATATTTGGATTTGCTAGAACCATATAAAAAGAAGGTATATTTACAGGTGTTAAATCTTGGCCAATTTCTTGCATAATTACTGTCTTAGTATAATAACAAACGGGTATATCTGCACCTAATGAAAGTAATAATTCTTCTATATTTTTTGGTTCTTGCTTATTCCACAGCTTCAACAATGTCTTTATTGTGGTTGCACAATCAGTTGAACCACCGCCAATTCCACTTGCAACAGGAATTTTTTTATTCAGTATAATGTCGGCACCTTTAAAATCATCAAATTGTTCTGCAATTATATTAGCCCCTTTTATTATCAGGTTATCAGTATTTGAAAGAGAATTTGCATAATCACCAATAATTTTTAAATTAAATTGCTTATCATTTCTTAGTTTTATATCTAATTCGTCGCCAAATTCAGTAAAACAAACTAAGGAGCTTAGTAGGTGATAGTTATTTTTATCTTTACCTGTAATATGTAAATTTAGGTTAATTTTTGCAGGTGCCACAATTTTATTAATTGTCATATTTTTTTATTTTGGATTTTATTTTATCTATGTCAATATATTCGTTTTTAGCATCTAAATCGATTACGCGGTTCCATTGGAATATAGCTTCTCGTTTTCGTCCGAGTTTAAGGTATAAATTGCCTAGATGGTCATTTACAACGCCATCTGTTGATAACTCAGTTGCTGATTTTTCAAGATAAATTAATGCTTTATCATATTTTCCAAGTTTGTAATATGCCCAACCAACACTATCTGCTATGTATGGATTTGGTAGATTTTTGTAAGCAACTAATAATTTGTTAAGGCTTTTTTTTAGATCAATATTTTGCTCTATTGATAAATAATGTAAATAACTTGTTATGTTTGGGTCGGAATTTGATAGTTTATTTGCAAGTTTTAATTTATCAATTGATTCTTTGAACATACCATTTTTTTCAAGTGCAACTGCATAATTTAGCAGATAGAAATAATCATCATCGAGATCTTTTGCCTTTTTAATACTTTCAAGGGAGTCTTTGTATTGCTTTTCTTTTTTTTGTTTAATGCTTAGTGCAATGTAATAATATGGATCATTTTTATCTATTGTTTCCATTATTTGATTAATATAATATTTTTTTTGTGCAGGAATTGCATCAATTAATTGAGTACGAATTATATTATGTATTCTATCATTAGGTATATCTTTCGCGAATTTTAATGCGGTAGGATATGCCTTTTTCTTTATTAAAATATTACTTATTTTAAATAATGCATTTTCGTTATAAGGGTTTATTTTATAAGCAAACAATAGGGGGATTAATTCATTATTAACGGATAACATACTAGACAGTATTCTACGTGAATTATATTCATATTTTTCTACAAATGCTTCGTATTTTTTTATTTCTTCGGGGATTTTAGAATTTTTATCCAGTTTACGACTGCTTAAAAAATATGCCATTTTCCCTACAATACTTGTTTCATTTTCAAAGTATTTTTTTGATTTTTCAAAATTCTTATTAATAAGAGCATCAAAACCTAGTAAATATGTTTTTATTGATTCATCTTTTAGTTTTTCAGCATTTTTTAGAGCTAAATCATAATTAAAGCTTTCTAGTAATTCCATTACTAAAAAGTGTGTTTTTGATTCTTGTTTAATATTTGATGCTAAATTTGAAATTTCATCAGTTTCATTATTGTATATAGCAAACAATAGTTTTGTGTAGTCTGCGTATTTTTGATCCTGTGGATTTAAACTAACCGGTCTATTAATATCATTAGAAAAAAGTGTGTTAAATTGTAATTTGTCTTTGTTTATAAACAAGAGGCATAATACCATCGTTACACATAAAATAGAGTTCAATATATTTTTTTTCATCATTGTTATATTATTAATGTTGTTTTTAATAAAGTCAATTATAAAAGAATTTAATATAATTATTTAAATATTAAGTTGACATTTTGTTTAAAAATTTATATAAATCGTCTATAAATTTAAAAATAGTTAGGAAAACGTTATGAAAGTTGCTAGTTCTCTAAAGACATTAAAAAATCGTGATAAAGATTGCCAACTAGTGCGCCGTCGTGGTCGTGTTTATGTAATTAACAAGAAAAACCCTCGTTTTAAGGCTCGTCAAGGCTAATTAAATTAATCAATAATTATATAAATCAACCCTAGATTTAAAGCCTAGGGTTGATTTTTTTAGTATAAATTTTGTAAAATTAAGATAAATTAAGTTAATAATTCATCAATTTTCCACCTAATGCAATAAATGCTTTTTGGAAATCTTCACCTTCTATACTTCGTTCTTGCGAAATTTTTAATAACAAAGGTTCCCAAGACATTATATATTCTAAAACACTACTTAAAAATATTTCATTACTGAAATTATTACGAATATTATTTATATCGGTTCCTGATATATCAATGAATTTATAAAACTCTTCTTCTTTTTCAATAATATATAACAGAGCATTTTGCGAAATATCGATAGCTATTTGTTTATCCATTCTTTATTTTATCCTGTATTTTACTATTAAATCCAACAGTTATTTCTTGATTATTATATATTATAAGGGGTCTTTTAATTATTGATTTATTAGACTGAATAATATTTAAAAAATCATTACTAGCATTATCTTTTACTTGTTGTGGTAATGAACGCCACGATTGTGATTTTTTGTTAATCACAATGTCCCAGCCCAAAGTATTTACCCACAAATTAATATCTTGCTCACTAATTTCATTCTTTTTTAAATCAATAAAATCATATTCGATATTATTAAATTCTAAAAAAGATATACATTTCCTTACTGTATCACAATTTTTAATACCATAAACTTTCATAATTTTCCCTATGTTTTTTACTTTATCAAATATACACTATAATATATATTATAGATAGGTAAAGTAAATAAGTTTAAGGAGAAAATATGCTTGTAGTCGTATCCCCAGCAAAAAAACTAAATTTTGAAAGTGATTTGAGTTTTGATACATTTTCACAGTGTGATTTTTTACCCGAAGCCATTGAATTAATTTATATACTAAAAAATAAAAAAGCTAGTGATTTAAAAAAATTAATGAATGTGTCTGATAAAATCGCAAAGCTTAATGTGCAAAGATTTAATGATTTTGAAACCCCATTTGATTTAAGTAATGCTAGGCAAGCTATATTCGCATTCAATGGTGATACATATACAGGATTAGAAGCAAAATCATTAACAGATGATGATTTAAACTATGCTCAAAATCATTTTAGAATATTATCCGGATTATACGGAGTGTTAAGACCACTTGATTTAATACAACCTTATCGACTAGAAATGGGAACTAAGCTAGCAAACGAAAAGGGTGAAGATTTATACGATTTTTGGGGAAAGAAAATAGCAAATAAACTAGATAGTGAAAAGCAAAAATTTATAGTTAATTGTGCTTCTAATGAATACTTTAATTCCGTTGCAAAACAACCATTAAAAACTAAAATAATTAATACCGTGTTCAAAGAAGTAAAAAATGGAACTGCAAAAATAGTATCGTTTTCAGCAAAAAGAGCAAGGGGGATGATGGCAAGATTTATAATTCAAAATAAAATTAAAAATGTTAAAGATTTAAAAGATTTTGATATGGCTGGTTATAAATATATACCTAGTGAATCAGATGAAAATAATTTAGTATTCCACAGACAAAAATAAATTAAATAACAATATAAAAGAGAATAATATGAACAAGGTTGAGCAAAAATTAAAAAAAATTGGTATTGAAATACCGCAAGTATCGGCACCCGTGGCAAATTACGCACCTTATGTAATTAGCGGTAATAAAATATATATTTCAGGGCAAATTCCAATTGTTGCGGGTGAAATTAAACACCAAGCCAAAGTTGGTGATAATATGACAACTGATGAAGCTATTGAAGTTGCGAAGATATGTTGTATAAATATAATTACGCAGATAAAATCAGCGATTGATAATTTAGATCGTGTTAAAAAAGTTATAAAATTGGGTGGGTTTGTTAATGCTACTTCGGATTTTACGCAACATTCAAAAGTCATAAATGGTGCTTCTGATTTAATGGTTGAAGTTTTCGGCAAAGAAGTTGGCACACATTCAAGAACGGCAATAGGTTCAAATTCATTGCCATTTGGTGTTGCAGTTGAAATTGATGCCTTAATAGAATTTGAATAATATTTTATAAATTACGGACATAAAAAAAGCACTATTTTTATAGTGCTTTTTGTTTAATTTAGTTGTTTACGCAGAAAAGGTGGAATATCTATTTCCGATTCTTCTTGTTTGTTTTGTTCCATAGCTAAATTACCGTTTTCACTTGTTTTTGAGTAATTGTTATCTACGATAGGGTCAGTTTTTTCAACTGCTTTTTTATTTGAAATAAAACCAGAGAACAATTTATTAAAAAACCCTTTTTTTTCTGGTTCTGATTTAATTCTTTGTTCATTATTTACTGTTTCTTTGTCGCGAGTAGCATTTGCCATATCGGCTTCAATAAATGGATCGATGCTGATATCGTATCCTTCTTTTTCTTCCGTTATAGTTTCTTCAAGTTTTTCTTTTTCCTGAAATAATTCTGAATTTTCTGTGAATTGTTCCTCTAAGATATTTAATTCATCAATATCTATGTTATCAGGGAAAATACTTTCATTGTTAATTTCATCATTAGTTTCAGTTGCTAGAATTTCTTGTTCTTGCTTTTCAATTAAGAAATCATCAGATTTTATATCGTCATCTTCCCATAATTGTTCTTCATTTGTATCGCTTACTTTAAACGGAGAGGTAATTTTGTTTTTAACATCATTAATCCCAGTTGCAACAATAGATATACGGATAGTGTCACCGATATCATTATCTATTGTTTGACCATAGATAATATTTGCTTCTGGATCGATTTCTTGTCTAAGTCTGTTTACAGCTACTGTTATGTCGTGTAATGAAATATCACTAGATGATGTTATATTAATGATAGCAGATTTTGCACCTTTCATATTATCGTCATCAAGTAATCTGTTGCGAATAGCTGTTTCAGCTGCAAAAGAAGCCGCTTCGCTACCTAGCTCTGACTTAGAAGCTTCACCAACTCCCATCATTGCTTTACCTTTTTTCTCCATTACTGTTCTAATGTCGTTAAAATCAAGGTTAATTTTACCTGGTTTAATCATTAAATCTGTTACACCTTGAACAGCTAATAATAAAACACGGTCAACTTTTTTAAATGCATCTTCTAAGGTGTCATTTTCCGAAACTTCGGTATGTAATTTTTCATTTGGGATTACAATTAATGTATCAACATACTTTTGTAGTTCGCTGATACCTTCTTGTGCTTGACGCATTCTTACTGTGCCTTCAAATTCAAAAGGTTTAGTAACAATACCTACTGTTAGTATTCCTTTTTCTCTTGCTGCACGGGCTATTACAGGTGCAGAACCTGTTCCTGTACCGCCACCCATACCAGCGGAAATAAATACCATATTTGCACCGTCTATAAATTTAGATATTTCATCAAAGTTTTCTTCGGCTGCTTGACGACCAACTTCTGGTCTTGCACCGGCACCTAAACCACTTGTGATTTCTTTTCCAATTTGAAATTTATTTTCTGCTTTTGAGTATTCAAGTGCTTGTGCGTCAGTATTACATACTGCAAAATCACAACCATCTAGTTTTTCGACAATCATATTGTTGACTGCATTACCACCAGCACCACCAGAACCTATGACTATAATCTTAGGTGTGTTTTTTGTGGTTTGTTCAATTGGTGTAATATCTAACATTATCTGAATTCTCCGTAATAATAATAAAAACCATTATATAGTTTAATTGTAATTGTTAAATAACAATAATACAAGTAAAATATAAAAAATCATATATATTATAATATAATATATTATATTAATTTATAAATTATTTAATGCAATTTCTAAATTTCTGTTTTTAGCCAATTTACAAGTCTTTTAACAATTGAATCTTCTATGTTATATCCTTTTTCTACTAGGTTAATTTCTTCGTTAGGTCGATTTCCACCTGAATACCTCATTAAGCCGATAGAGGTTGTATATAATGATGTTTTATAGTCATTAGGTAGATTTATTGTGTTACTTGGATTACCTATTCTTGTTGGTAGTGATAGGTGGGTACGACATAATTCAGCTATGTTTTCAATTTGTGTAGAGCCACCGGTTAATATTATACGATTAACATTTTTAAAATACGGTGTTTTTGTTTTACATTTATCAAAAATTTCTTCTAGCCTGTGTTTTACGATGTCGCTTATTACGGTTGTTGTTATGGTACTAGGCACATTGTTTTTTTCACCTGCTGGGTGAAATTCGATTGGTCGTTGAATTGCTATTGAATTGTTTAATACAGCGTGAGCATGTTTTAGCTTGATTCTTTCGGCTTCTATTTTTGATGCTGCGGTTGTAAACATAATATCATTTGTTATATTATCCCCTGCACAGTTAAAGGTTACACAAGATATAAATTTACCTTTGTACAAGACGGAAACAGATGTTGTCCCACCACCTATATTTATTATTCCGCAACATAAATCTTTTTCGTCATCATCTAGTGTTCCAATGGCTGAAACATATCCATCATAAGCTATGTCTTTTATTTCGATATCACAAGATTCAAGTAATCCTTTAATATTTTTAATTACTAGTGCATCACAAACGGTTATGGTAATGCGAATTGCAAGTTCATTTCCGATTATACCTATGGGGTTTTGTGTTGGGTTGTTATCAACAAAATATGACATTGGGACTGCGTGTAACAATGTTTTTTCTTCGTTTTGTATTTTTTTATTACATATGTTTAATAATCTATTTATATCTTTTTGGGTAACTCTTTTTGATGATATTTTTGTTTTTTCCTGAATATTATGGCAATGTGGTTTTAACCCAGACATTGTAACAAAAACATTTTTAATTCTACTGCCTTGTTTCTTTTCCAATTGGTCAACACATCTTGTTATTGAATCTTTTGCTAGCATTACATCGCTGATTATACCATTTTTAATTCCTTTTGAAGAAACTGTTGCAACTTTATTTATTTTTACAGTTTCATTTGGGCTAACCTCACCACTCATACAAGTTATTTTGTATGAACCGATATCAATAGAGGTAATAGTTTTTGAAAAAGCCATTCAATTATAATCCTATATTTTTTTCTTATTTTTACGCATTTTTATAAATATTTTTTTTGGCACGCGCATATCTATTACACTTATTGGACGAGCTAATAAATTATTTTTTCTCGCATAATTACCTAGTGCTTCCCAAGCTTCTTTTGGTTCGTTGTACGGTAATTTAACAGTTATTTTATCTAGTATTATCAAATTCCAGCGACGATTTGAAATATATACACCAGCGACCACAATTTGTGACATAGTTTTGTCTGTTGTTATTAATTTCAAGAATTCTAAGGCTTTTATATTAGCATTTTTTCCTACTACTGTTTTTAGATGAGAAAATTTATTAATGTTTTTGTTACTTATTACAATTCCGTCTTTATCAATTAAATTTAATTTTTTGTTATATTGCCAAATTGCAACAGGTTTTCTTTCCGTTATTTTAATATTAATTCGGTTTGGTAAAAATCTTTCTATTGTTGCTGATTTCACCCAACCTATTGATTCAATATCTTTTTTTATATCTTCTAAATCAACTCTAAATATAGATTGCCCATATTTTAATTTTGTTTTTTTAAGAATATCTTTCTTTGCGGTATTATGACGACCGTATAAAATAACATCTTGTAAAGCAAATCCATTATCTCTCATAAATAAGTGGAAATTGTTCGTTATTTTATTTGTTTTTTTGTCGTAATTAAAGGCAACTAAAAATGTAGCAAGAAATATAAACAATATAAATCTTTTTACAAATTTCCAATTAGTTATTTTTTCTTTTATAGACATATTTTTTTCTTTTAATCAGTTTGTGCTTGTTCTACTAATATATTTACTAAATCTGGCATATTTATGCCAATACTTTTTGCTTGTTCCGGTACAAGTGATAATTCAGTCATACCGGGTTGGGTATTTGTTTCTAGTGTCGCAATTATTTTGTTTTTGTTGTCGTAACGAAAATCAGTTCTACTTACACCACGGCAATTTAATATTTTATGGCACTTTTGTGCAATTTTCATTAATTCATCAGCTACATTTTTATCAATATCAGCAGGGCATATATGTTCAGTTTTACCATCTGTATATTTTGCCTCATAATCATAAACCCCACTTTTTGGCTCTAATTCGGTTACATTTAATGCTTTACCATTTATTACAGCAACAGTTAATTCTAGTCCTGAGATATATTTTTCAACCATAATGTCACCAAAATCCCACTCTGATAAATCAGGCAGAGGGCTATTTTCAAATACAATGTGTAAACCAACACTACTACCTTCGCAAGCCGGTTTAATTACAAAAGGTTTACCAAATGGAATTTTGTCATAATTAAAATCTTGTGATTTAAATATTATATTTTCCGCAACCGGTATGTTATTTTTTTTATACAATTCAATAGTTTTTGGCTTGTTCATTGCTAAGTTTGAAGTTTCATAACCACTGTGCGTATATGGAATATTTAGTTTGTTTAATATTTTTTGAATACCGCCATCTTCGCCAAATAATCCGTGCAGTGCATTGAAAACTAGATCAAACCCGTCTAGTTGTTTTTTAATTGTATCAAAATCAGAACTTGTTATATCAACCTTGTGGACATCATAACCAAACTGCTTTAAGGCATTCAGACAAGAATTGCCGGAATTAAGGCTTATTTCGCGTTCGTTTGAAATTCCCCCCATTAATACAGCAATTTTTTTATTCATATTTTCCAATCCTTTTTATTTCCCAATTTAAATCTATTCCTAATTCAGATTTTACGGTGTTTTTTGCTAATTCTCCTAGTTGTTCTAAGTCGTATGATGTTGCTGAACCTTGATTGATTAAAAAGTTACAATGTTGTTCAGAAATCTGCGCTCCACCAATAACTTTACCCCTTAAATTAACTTGATCAATTAATTCCCAAGCCTTGTAATTATCTGGGTTACGGAAAGTTGAACCACCAGTACGAGATTTTATTGGCTGACTATTAGTACGAGAAATATTTATTTCTTGCATTTTTTTGTTAATTTCTTCTTTTTTACCTATTTTGCCTTGGAATGTCGCACTTGTAAATATTACATTGTTTGCATAATCACAATGACGATATGAAAAATTCATTTGTTCTTTGCTAAGTGTTAATTTGTTACCTTGATAATCAAATCCTTGTGCAGAAACAAATATATCACTTGTTTCGTTGCCATATGCACCGGCATTCATCACTATCGCTCCGCCTATACAACCAGGTATACCGGATAAAAATTCAAATCCGCTAATATTATTATTCATTGCTAGCTTAGCAATTTTTAAATCACTATTTCCTGCCCCTGTACTTATTGTCGTATCTTTTACACAGGTTTTATTAAAATTGTTTAAACGAATAATAACACCATCATAACCACCATCACGAACTAGTGTATTTGACCCTAATCCCATAGGGTATATTTTAATATTTGATGGTTTGTTTTTTAGAAAATATTCTAAATCATTTTCATCAGATGGTGAAAATACAATCCCATTACCGCCAACACGAAACCAGCATAATTTTGATAGGGGTAATATTTGTATATTTCCTTTTGTTTTAGGTAATGAATCTATTATAGTATCTATATTATTCATCGCTAATTTCATAAGCCCATTTTGTAATATCCCCAGCACCCATAAAAATTACAATATCTTCACTTTTAACAGTTTTTGCTAGGGTAGTTTTTAAATCTTGGAAATTTTTTTGATATGATGCATTTTTATGTCCAGATGTTATAATATTTTTCGTTAAATTTTCTGAATTAACATTATCAATAGGCTCTTCGTTTGCTGAATAAACAGGTAATATATGAACATAGTCGGCATCACCAAAACAAGTTGAGAAATCTTTGAATAAATTTTGTAAGCGAGTATATCTGTGGGGTTGCATAATAGCGTGAATTTTTCCACTTGTTGAACTGCGCCCAGCTTGTAAAGTTGCTTTTATTTCAACAGGGTGGTGAGCATAATCATCAATTACTTTTGCCCCGTTAAATGTTCCTGTATTTGTGAAACGGCGTTTTACACCCTTAAACTTTTGATAAAGTTTTTGAATTTTATTGTTTTCTATACCAACTTCCATAGCAGCAGCTATTGAGGCTAGTGTATTTTGAATATTATGTTTTCCATTAATCGGAATAAATAAATCTTTAATGTTTCCATTTTTCGTAATTACATCAAATGTAGTTCCTTTTATATCGGTTCTAATATTATCAGCTCTTACATCAGCTTTGCTGTTAAGGCCGTATGTTATTACTCTGCGGTTTTTGATTTTTAAGCGGAGTTTTTGCACCTCTTTATTATCTGTACATAAAATAGCCACCCCGTAAAAAGGTATATTCTCAACGAATTGAGAGAATGCTTTTTTCACAGAATCAAAGTCACCATAAAAATCTAGGTGTTCAGGATCAATATTACTTACAATTGCTATTGTTGCAGGTAAACGAGTAAAAGAACCGTCAGATTCATCAGCTTCGGCAACAAGCCATTTACCTTCGCCCAATTTTGCATTAGAACCAAATTTATTAATAATCCCACCATTTATAATTGTTGGGTTTAATCCCGCTTCGCTTAGTGCATGTGCAACTAGGGAAGTTGTGGTTGTTTTCCCGTGTGTCCCAGCAATAGCAATAGACAGGCGAAGTCGCATAACTTCGGCTAGCATTTCTGAGCGGTGAACAATAGGGATATCATTTTTTTGTGCTGATATGTATTCAGGATTATCTTCTTTAATTGCTGTTGATATAACTATGGCTTCGGCACTAGCAACATTACTTTTATTTTGCCCGATAAATATTTTTATCCCCATATTTTCAAGTCGTTTTGTTGTATCAGATTCTTTGATATCGGAGCCGGTTATTTCATAGCCTAAGTTAAATAATATTTCTGCGATACCACTCATACCAATTCCACCAATACCAATAAAATGAAGTTTACCGATATTTACAGGCATTTGCATTGTAATGGGTTGTCGTTTCATATTACTTCCTTATGTTTTCCAGTATTGTATTGCCAAGTAATTCATCTGCATTAATCACAGCAAAAGACTTAGCACATTTTGACATTTGCTCTAATTTATTTTTTACTATAATCGAATCTATAGCTTTTTGCAAAGCTTGTTGTGAAAAATCGTCTTGATTAATTATTATACCACCTCCGGCATCAGCAATAGATTTAGCATTGTAATATTGATGGTTGTTTGCGGCGTATTTATACGGCACATATATTGTTGGAATACCTGCACAGGAATTCTCCATAACAGTTCCAGCTCCTGAACGACAGATAGCAAGGTGAGTTTCTTTTAAAACATCAGACATATTTGCAATAAATGTTTTTACACTAGCATTCATATTGTGTTTTTTATAAAATGTTTTTATTTCTTCTAATTGTTCTGGGCGTGCTTGGTGTGTTATTGTCATTTTATCTTTATATTTTAATAATGCACTTGGTATAACTTCACCAAATATTTTTGCACCCTGTGAACCACCGGTAACTAATACATTGATATTATCATTATTTCTTAGATAAATGTTTTTATATAATGCTTTAATTTCAGTTCTTATGGGGTTTCCAGTGTGTATAGTTTTTGCTTTCAAAGCTAGTGTTTTTGGAAACGCTGTTGCGACTATTTTAGCAAACCTTGAAAGCATTCTATTTGCTCGACCAGCGTAGGCATTTTGCTCGTGTAATATAATTGGAATTTTTAATGAATATCCAGCAAAAATAACAGGAAAGCTAGCATACCCGCCAAATCCAACAATTGCATCTGGTTTTATATTTTTTAAATGTTTACGGGCTTTAAAAAATCCATATGTTATTTTAAACCCAGCTTTTGATTTACCCGTTATACCAGTTCCCGATATTTGACTAGATGGAACATTGTATATAGGTATGTTTTTATCCGACCATTTAACACCACGACTATCTGTCAATAAATATAAATTACAATTTCGCTCCATTAAGTATTTAGCTGTTGAGATAGCAGGGAATATATGTCCCCCAGTTCCTCCGGTTGTTATTACTATTTTTTTCATAATTATTCTTTCTCAGTGTATTTTTACGCTATATCCCGTCTACGAGTTAATGCTATTATTAATCCTAATCCCATAGATATTCCAATATATGATGAACCACCTGCGGATATTAAAGGTAGTGTCATTCCTTTTGCGGGGATTAGACCTATTGTTGAACTTATATTAATTGCCGTTTGTAATGCAAATTGAATAGCAATTCCTAGTATTGCTAACATAATAAATAAATCATCTTGTTTGCGAACTTGTTTTAACATTGCATTTATTATAAAAGTGAAAAGAGTTATTAATAATATACAAAATAATATCCCGCCTTCTTCACCTATTACAGCAAAAATAAAATCTGTGTTGGCGTCTGGAATTTTATATTTGTTTGTTCCAGAACCCCATTTGAAACTTAGCCAACCACCATCAGCAAATGATTGTAATGATTTGTCAACTTGATATGTATCGTTTTTGTCGGGCATAATCCAACTATCAATTCTTGATTGGAAATGTGGCATAAATAAATAAGCAGTAATAATACCTATTATTACGAGAAGCATAATATATAATACACCTTGTATGCTTAATCCGACGACAAATAATTGACCAACCCATATAGCGGTAAGTAATATTGTTTGACCCATATCGGGTTGAATAATGAATAAAATAGCAAATGTAATAAACAAGCCAAAAGACATTGCAATCCCAGGAATTTTTAAATTTTTGTATTGTGCGCTAAACAGCAGGGCTGAAAATGTGGCAAAGATAGGTTTAACAAATTCTGTTGGTTGTACTGAAAAACCGAATATTTGTATCCAGCGGATTGCTCCTTTTTTCTCAATCCCTATAAATTGCATTAATATTAATGTTATTATTAAAGCAAAACCACCAAATATAGCAATTCGTTTTATCCATTTTATATTTAAGAATGAAAAAAATAGAAATGTTGTAATACCCAATAATACAAATAATAGATATTTCTTGTTTATGGAAGTTGTAATTCCTACTACTTTTTCATTATTATAATTGGGTGCTGTGATACTTATTAATATTCCGACAAACATTAATAATATAATTTTTTTAAATAATGGTTTATCAATTGACCACCACCAACGCGCAACAAGGGATTTATCTGAACGAGATAGCATATTAATCATTGTTTAGGCTTTCAACTATTTTAATAAAACAATCGCCTCTGTGTTCAAAATTTTTAAATTTATCGAATGATGCACAGGCAGGGGATAATAATATAACTTTTTTAATATCTTTGTTATTTTTCTTTGCTGTTTCATATGCTTTAAGTGTTGCATTTTCAAGAGTTTGACAATTTTCATAAGGAATTTTTGTTGTTTCTAGGTAGTTCAATAAATTTTTAGAATTTTCCCCAATAACAAATACCTTTATTACATTTTTAATATTTTTACTTAGAATTGTATAATCTGAATCCTTTTCTTGTCCCCCAGCGATTAAATAAATATTTTCATAAGAAGACAAGGCATTGGTTGCCGATACTGGATTTGTGGCTTTACTATCATTAATAAATAATATGTTGTTATCATCTTTTATTATTTGTTGTCGGTGTTTTAAGCCTTTAAATGATTTTATCGCATTCTCAATAGTATATTCATCTATTCCAACTTGTTTAGCAACAGCCACAGCACAAGCAATATTTTGATTATTATGCTTTCCTTTTAAATTATCGTAACTTTTTTTAATATCTTTTGCTGAAACAGTTATTTTATTTTTATGATTTATTTGTTTGTCCAGTTTTTTACCGTATTTATCGTCAGTACATATAATAGGGGTATTATCATCTTTTATATTGTTAAATATTTTTGCTTTTGCATTAAAATAATTATCCATTGTTTTGTGCCATTGCAAGTGGTCAGATGTCAGGTTTATAAATAAAGATATATCAAAATTTACATTTGGAGTTCTCTCCAACATATAAGATGACATTTCTAGTATGTAAAACTCACCTTTATTTAGTTTTTCCAGTGATACGGCGGGTGTGCCAAAGTTACCTCCGACTACATTTTTAATTTTTGCAGTATTAAGTATATGTGAAATTAATGCAGTTGTGGTTGACTTGCCGTTTGTCCCTGTAATACCGATATATTTTGCTTGTTGATTTGTTTCCCACAATAATTGGACTTCACCAATTAATGGTATTTTATTTTTGATTGCATTTTTACAAATTGGGTTTTCGTTACTTATACCTGGTGAAACAACTATAAAATCAAATTGTTTTAAGTCTGTTTTATTTAGATCCGATATTTTAAGATTTTTATCCGTTATGTCATCTAATTTATTTTTATTTTCATCCCAAACAACAACATCAGCGCCTTTATCTAATAAAAAATGAGCAACACTTGTGCCAGAAATACCCAATCCAAATACAGCTATTTTTTTATTATCATAAAAATCAATATTCATCTATCTTAACTTTAAAGTCGCAAGTCCAATAATCGCAAGAATAAGTGCAATAATCCAAAACCTTATTACAATCGTACTTTCGTGCCAGCCTTTTTTTTCATAATGATGATGTAAAGGCGCCATTGCAAAAACTCGCTTGCCTGTTAATTTAAAACTTATTACTTGTATTATTACACTAGTTGTTTCTAATACAAATAGCCCGCCTATTATTGCAAGAACAAGTTCGTGTTTTGTAATCACAGCAATTGTTCCCAAAGCTCCGCCAAGTGACAATGAACCTGTATCACCCATAAATAATTTTGCTGGTGGTGCATTAAACCATAAAAATCCAAGTGAAGCACCAACTAATGCTCCGCAGAAAATAGAAATTTCACCTACATTTTTTACATACGGAATAAATAAATATTCCGAATAAATTACATTGCCGACGATATAAGATATTAAACCAAAGCAAGCCCCCGCTATCATTACAGGAACTATCGCAAGACCATCAAGTCCATCGGTTAAATTAACTGCATTTGAAGAACCAATAATTACGAAAATAGCGAATGGAATAAATAATATTCCCAAATCTAACAAGTAGTTTTTCATAAAGGGTATTGCAAGTGTAGTTTTTAATTCGCTTGCAAATTCATATTGAGCTACATAAACCGCGATAAAAGAGATTAAAATTTGTAGTAAAAGTTTTAGTTTTCCGGATAAATCTTGTTTTGATAATTTTAAATAATCATCTAGTAATCCAATTAATCCATATCCAATAGTAATAATTAAGACCACCCAAACATATTTGTTTGTAATATCGCTCCAAATGATTGTGGAAATACTTATTGATAATAAGATAATTAATCCACCCATTGACGGAGTACCGTGTTTTTTTAAATGGGTTTCAGGTGTGTATTTACGAACATTTGAAGCACCGTTTTGTATTTTTTTCAACCATTTAATAAATAGTGGGGTAACAAGAAATGATATACATAACGCAGTAATTAACGCACCGCCTGTACGAACAGTTATATAACGAAATAAGTTAAAAATTTGTGAGTATTCATCTAGTTGAGGTAAAAAATTATATAACATTATATATTCCTATTGTCCTTTTATCTTTTCTATAATAATTTTCATATTTGAACCTAATGAACCTTTTACCATAATAGTATCCCCATCCCTTAATAATTTTAACACTTGTTTAGATAATATACTAGAATTATTTTCCCAAGCACCGCAAATGTTGGGCGGGCATAATTTATATAATTCGTGCATATATTTTCCACAAGCAAAAACAATATCAATATTGTTTTTATTTATATCATCGATTAATTCTTTATGTAAGTTAGAGCTATCTTTTCCCAGTTCTAACATATCACCAAGAACGGCAATTCTTCGTCCTTTTGTTTTTGTTAAACTAAGAACTTCCAGAGCCGACCTCATAGAAGTAGGCGAAGCATTATAACTTTCATCAAACAAGGTAATTTCACCGTCTTTAATTTTTACTTTCTCTGATGAACCGCGCCCAACTGTTGGTTTAGTATCTTGTATTTTTTTTATGGCATTTGATAGGTTTAACCCTAGCTCTGATATTACATTTAACACAGCTAGTGTATTGAGTATTCTGTGAGAACCTAACCCGTTAATCTTAACTTTAATTTCTTTTCCAGATATATCTAGTGATACAGTTTGATGGTTATTTATTATCTCTATGTCTTTTATATTATTTTTGCCATATGAAACGATGTTATTTGTGTTTTGTTGAGCATTTTCTAGTATTATTTCAGTGCAATTTGTAGAATTATTGTAAATTGCAATTCCATTTTTATTTAAGCCGTTAAATATTTCAGATTTAGCTTGTGCGATTTGATTTATCCCATCAAAAAATTCTATGTGATTATTTTCAACAGAAACAACAACCGCAATATCTGGTTTAGCGATTTTTGTTAATGCATCTATTTCTAGTAAACTAGACATACCCATTTCAATTATTATAAATTTTGCATCTAGTGGGGCGTGTGCAAGAGTTAAGGGTACACCTAAGTGATTGTTTAAGTTTCCACTTGTGGCATATGTTTCACCGTATGTTGATAAGGTATTTTTCAACATATCTTTTGTTGTTGTTTTTCCGACAGAACCGGTAATACCAATTATCTTTCCTTGTAATTTATTGCGAGCATAAATACCTATGTCTGTTAATGCCTGCATTGTGTCTTTTACTAATATCTGCGGGATATCTAAGTTTGATTTTTTTGAGACTATTACAGCAACAGCACCTTTTGAAATTGCAGTTTCAATATATTTATGGCCATCTGATTTTTCTGTTTTAAGAGCAATAAATATATCACCTTTTTTAATCTTACGACTATCTAGGCAAATACAACTTGATTGCCAGTTGTTTTTTTCACAATCGCCACCAGTTGCTTTTATAATCTCATCTTTATTCCACAGCATATTAACTATTTTCCAATATTGCTTTGCGTATTATTTTACTATCATCAAATGGTAATATTTTATCACCCACTATTTGACCTTGTTCGTGTCCTTTACCAGCAACAATTAAAATATCATCTTGTTCTAATTCTTTTACTGATTGCATAATTGCATTTTCTCGCCCATCAATTTCAATCCCATCAACTGCCCCAACCATCATATCACGACGGATATTAGCGGGTTTTTCATTTCTTGGATTATCATCGGTAATATATGCATTATCAGCATAATTGCAAGCAATTTTACCCATAATTGGTCGTTTCCCAGCATCGCGATTACCACCGCATCCAATTAATACATTTAATTTCTTTTTACTGTGATTTCGCATAGTTTGCAACACAGTTTTTAAAGCATCAGGGGTATGTGCATAGTCAACATATACAATTCCGCCTTTTTGTGTCATTCCTATGTATTCCAGTCTTCCCCTTACACCGGATACATTATCAATAAACTGTGCGTTTTCTACTATGTCATTATTTATTCCACTTAACCCTAATGCACAAAGTATATTTTCAATTTGGAATAATCCTGCTATTTGTATATTAGTTTGCATTTCAACACCCATTACTGACATATCAACATCAAAACCTGTTGAGCTTGTTTTATATCCTATTACATGAATATCAGGTATAATCCCATTTTTTGATTTTTCTAACAATCCGTATGAAATTGTTTTAATTTTGCGTTTGTCACAAATCTCTTTTAATTGATTGTATTCCGGTATAGTTGAATTTAATACAGCATAACCATCTGGGGATAATAATTTCTCAAATAAATAAGATTTTGCTTTAAAATATTCATTCATATTTTTGTGATAATCTAAATGGTCTCTTGATAAATTAGTAAATCCAGCACTAGTAAATTCAATTCCATCTAAACGGTTCATATCTAGGCCGTGCGAAGAGGCTTCCATACAAACAAAATCAACTTGTTTTTCTTGGGTTACTTGTTTTAATTGTTGATGTAATAGGGCGGGTTCAGGTGTTGTTAAAGAAGATTTTGGTTCGCATCCACACCCAGTAAAACCAAGTGTTCCGGTGGCTATTGCATTATGACCTTTTTTATCCCATATTTGCTGTGTAAAATTTGCTACGGAAGTTTTGCCATTAGTGCCTGTAACCGCCGAAAAATATTTTGGCTTAGGTTGATAAAATTTTGCACAATACTGAGCATAATATTGACGAGGATTGTCAGTTTTTATTACTTCTATTTTATCAGGTATATTTTGTGTTTCAACATCAGAGTGTGTAATTATTGCAACGGCACCATTTTGTATTGCTTCTTCGATATATTTTGTCCCATCTTGATTTTCACCACGAAGAGCAATAAATAACCCACCTTTTTTGATGGTTTTACTATTTGGGGAAATCATATTAATATTTGATTTAATCATTATATCTGTCCATTTATTTTAGTTTTAGTATTTTTAGGCGGTGGGATTTTCATTGCTCTTTTAATTGCCGGATTATTTTCATCAACAGGGTAAATATCTAGTATAGGAGCGATTTGTTCTATAACTTTGGCCGCAACAGGTGCACCAACCCACCCACCAGTTGGTCTTAAATTGTTTGTAATGGGGCTAGGTTGTGGTTCGTCTATCAATATATAAACAATATATTTAGGGTTGTGCATAGGAAAGCTTGCTACTAACGATGAAATTAAAGCTTTTTTATCATACCCACCATTTTTGGGTTTTTCTGCGGTTCCAGTTTTACTACCAACTAGATAACCTTGTACATTTGTTAATTTCCCTGATCCATTAGTTGTGTTATAACGCATTAATTTACGAACTTGACGAGAAGTTTTTGAACTAAATACAGTTCTTCCTTCGGCTATTTGGTCTTTTATAAATAGAGGTTTATAATATGTTCCCCCGTTAACTACTGCACCTATTGCCGATACTAAATGTAATGGTGAAACCGATATTCCGTGGCCATAAGATATTGTCGCTGTTTCAGTTTTTCGCCAATATTTCGGATATATAGTTTTTGCTCGTTCTGGCAATATAATATCTAGGGGTTCAAGCAGATTCAATTCTTGCATTTTTTCTTTTTGAATTTTTGTACCTACATCCATTATCATTTTTATAGAACCAATATTTGATGAATGAATAAAAATTTCAGGAACTGATAATATTTTTTTCTGTGCGTGATAATCGTTGATTACAAACTTACCTATTTTTATAGGCTTAGTGGCATCATATACATCGCGTATTGATACTTTTTTAGATTCTAGTGCGATGGCTGAATTAATAATTTTAAATGTAGAGCCTAGTTCATATACCGCGTGTGTTGCTTTATTAAGAAAGTTTTTTCTACCTTTGTTTGGGTGATTTGGGTCAAAATCAGGTAGGCTTGTCATTGCGATAACTTCACCGTTTGTTACATCCATAACTATTCCAGTTCCACCGATAGCCGAAGTTAATTTCATCATCTTCAATATTTCACTTCTAAGTATATATTGAATTCTTGCATCGATAGTTAGATGCACTGGTTTTTCTAGTTCACTTAATTTTTTATCAAATTTTTTCTCAATTCCACTAACCCCGATATTATCGACATTTACATATCCGAGTATATGTGACATTAAGTTTTCGTGAGGATAAATTCTTGTTTTAGCTTTTATGAAATTAAGTGATATGTCGCCTAATGCATTAACGCTATATTTTTGTTTTGGTGTAAGGCGACGAACTAACCACACAAACCTAGCTTTGCGAGTAAGTTTTTTATATAATTTGTCGGGGTTCATATTTGGAAATATTTCTAGTAATTGGTGCTGTAATAATTTAGCATCTTTTACCATTTTAGGATTTACATATAATCCATCTGAATTTAAAAAATCGGCAACTAGTGTGCCGTTACGATCATAAATACTTTCGCGGGTAATGGTTTTTTTAGGCGCATATGATGGTTTTTTTGTGTAAATATCATTTGGAAAGCCACCGATTAAAACAATTTTTAATGATATTATAGAATAAACCGTCCAAACAACACCTTTTATAATTAAACTACGATTTTTCCCTGCTTTTAATGTTTTTTCATAACTATTGTCAAAATTAATAGATTTATTTATTAATTTCGATATGTATTTAAAAATACAATTTAATAGTCGTCCGAGTAGTTGCATTTTAACACCACAGAATTAAATTTATTCATCAGATATTCTGATAACAGGATACTCTTCTTTTGAATCCGTTTTTATATCAACAAGTTTTGATGAATTTGGAATTGTTTCCAAATTAACAATTTTCTTTGCCGTGATTTTCTTTAATTCAGGTAATAATTTTTTGCTAATCGCATCAATTCTCTCTGGACGAGTTAAAAAAGCCCACTCACTTTCAGATTCTCTTATATTATCGTGTTCTTCTTCTATTTTTTTCTCAATATAACTTATTTGTTTTCCAAGATTTTTAACTTGTGCTGATACATATATAATCATAAACAGTATACTAGAAAATATTAAAATCCAAACGGTGATAAATAATTTTTTCCCTGATAAAAACATAATAATTCCTCCTTACATCTCTATATCTTTGTTGCCATTCTTAGTTTTGCAGAACGGGAACGAGGGTTTAATTCATATTCTTGCTCTGTGCATTTAATGAATTTTTTATTTCCTACCTTCAAGCTAAGTTTTTTTTCTTCGGTTATTGGTAAATGACGATTTACGCTTTCTTGTTGCGAATTCTTTTTTATAAAATTCTTAACAATTCTATCTTCTAGTGAATGAAATGAAACTACCACCAGACGACCACCAGAATTTAACAATTCTAATGTACTTTCTAAACATCTTTCAACTTCACCTAACTCATCATTTACAGCAATTCTTAGACCCTGAAAAGTTCTTGTTGCTGGATCTATTTTACTATTTTTTGAAAAAACCACACTTCTTACAATATCAGCAAGTTCTTTTGTTGTTTCAATTTCTTTTTCTTGACGGAATTTTAATATTCTTGATGCTATTTTACCCGCCATTTTTTCTTCACCGTAATTCTTTATTATATGTGCGATTTCACCGTGTGAGTACTTGTTTACAATATCTTTTGCTGATATTCCCGAACTACTCATACGCATATCCAAAGGACCATCTTTTTTAAAAGAAAAACCTCGTTCTGCTTGGTCAATTTGTGGACTTGAAACCCCTAAATCTAGAACAATTACATCAACTCTATCTATTCCTTGTTCTAGTAATAATTGTTTTATATCACCAAAACAACCTTCAAGAATTTTAAAATTCTCTTTGTATGTGTTTTGTAATTCTTTACTTCTGTCAATTGCTTGTGGATCACGGTCAATTGCATAAACTGTGCATTTGGCGTGATTTAAAAATGCTTTTGAATAACCACCTGCACCAAATGTGCAATCAACCACAATATCTTTATCTTTTATATTTGCTTGCTGTAATACTTCATTTAACATTACCGGAGCGTGAATTGTATTAGTCATTAATTACCTCACTTGGCTTTTTTATTGTCAAACCTTTTTCGGCAAAATGTTTTCTTGAATCTTGGTTTTTTATTTTATAATTATCTGGATTCCATATTTGAAAACGACGACCGCTACCAACAAACATAGCTGAAGTCGATATTTTAGCAAAACTTGAAAATTCTTCGGGTAAAACAAATCTTCCTGTACTATCAAATGAAAAGGGGCGAGCATTCGCAATTATATAATTAAATGTTTCTTCTTCGTTAGAAAACATAGGGGCATTTTCTTCTATGCTGTGAATTATAAAATCTATCAAATCTTGACCACCAGCTTCAAGACAATCTTTGTTTGGACTTGGAAAAATATAGAAAATATTACTCTTTTTAATATTCAGGACATCGCGAAAATGCGAGGGTAGAGAAACCCTTGATTTTATATCAACCTTATTTTCATATGAACCAACGAAATATTTCATTGTCTTTTACCTAAACATCTTACTACTTTATGGTATATCATGGGAATATATGGTTGTCAAGTTATTAATTATGGTAAGTGATTGTAAAAAGGTTATTTTTAGGTGTTTATTTTATGAGTTAATTGTCAATTTAATGAATTAAATATTTTAATAAAAAAAAGATATTGAATGTATCTGTGCACGAGTATTTTTTACATTCAACTTGACATTTTTATTGTAAGCTGTTTTATTGTGTTTTGCTATTTCTTTTCTAGTTATAGTTGATATTAAAAAAAATAAGAAAGTGTATAAAATAAAAATAAGAAAGTACATAAATGAAAACAGAAATACATAAATGAAAACAGAAATACATAATAGGCCTAGATTGTTATGGCTGGGTAAAGGAAGATATGAGTTATTAAATGATTTAGAATATTCAGTTAATGGTGAAAAACTAAAAGTAAAAAAAGGTTTTGTTACTGATTTTACTTCTGTTCCTAGATTTTTACATTGGTTATTTAGTAGAAATTCTTTACAAAGTAGAGCGAGCGTTATTCACGATAATCTATATGCAACTGGGGTAAGGTCAAGAAAAGATTCAGATATATTTTTTAAAAATTTATTGCGTAATGATTATGCAACTTTTTTAACTAGAATCTTGATGTTTTCAGGTGTAAGGATATTTGGTGCGCGAAGGTATAAAGGATAATGAAGTTAAAATAGTTTGATTTTTTAAATAAAAAGCCAATATAAAAATTTATATTGGCTTTTTTATTTTTTATTAGTTTACTTTGCGTTATTAAATCTTTCCGCTACATATTCCCAATTAATTAGATTATCAACAAATGCTTTTAGATAGTCTGGGCGAGCATTTCTATAATCAATGTAGTAAGAATGTTCCCAAACATCACAACCTAATAAAGCGTGTCCACCGTGAATCAAAGGATTTTCACCATTTGCAGTTTTTGTTACTTCTAGTTTTCCATTGTCATTTAACACTAACCAAGCCCAGCCAGAACCAAATTGGGTTGCACCAGCTTCACAAAAAGTTGCTTTAAATTTATCAGCAGATTCAAAATCTTCAATAATCTTTTTTTCTAGTTCACTAGGAATTTTCCCACCACCCTTAGGAGACATCATTTTCCAAAATTCAATATGATTCCAGTGTTGTGCTGAATTATTAAATAAACCTGTTAATTCTTGTTCCCAAGAACCTTCTACTATTTCTTCTAGTGTTTTTTCTTTTAAATTTGTCTCTTCTAGTAATTTGTTTCCATTAACAACATATGCATTATGGTGTTTGTCGTGGTGAAATTCTAAGGTTTCAGCTGACATATAAGGACCCAATGAATCATATGCATATGGTAATTCAGGTAGAGTTAAGGTCATAGTGTTCTCCTTGTTGTAGTTAAATTGTTTAATTTTATAATATCATATTTTATTATTTTAGCAATAATTTAAAGTTTAAAGCTTATATTTCACTAATAATATATAACATTGAAAAATTATTTATTTTTTGTTATTTTTATATTATATAACTATAAGATTATTAAATAAAAATAACGGAAAGATAAAATAATGATACCAAGATATAGTTGCCCAGAAATGGTTAAAATATGGGAGCCACAAAATAAATTTAAAATTTGGTTTGAAATTGAGGCTCACGCTTGCGATAAACAAGCAGAACTTGGAATTATACCTAAGGATTCAGCTAAAAAAATATGGGAAAAAGGAAACTTTGAAGTTGCTAGGATAGATGAAATTGAGGC
The DNA here is from genome assembly GCA_029250225.1 of Alphaproteobacteria bacterium. Taxonomy (GTDB): domain Bacteria; phylum Pseudomonadota; class Alphaproteobacteria; order JAQWUY01; family JAQWUY01; genus JAQWUY01. Next base: position 44,017 of record JAQWUY010000022.1, read on the forward strand.
AGAAACAAAACACGATGTAATTGCCTTTTTAACTAATGTAGCCGAATATGTAGGTGATGATGCAAGGTTTATTCATCAAGGAATGACATCATCTGATGTTTTAGATACTTGTCTTAATGTTCAATTAACACAGGCTTGTGATATTTTACTTGATGATATGGATAAAGTTTTATTAGCTTTGGAAAAAAGAGCGCTAGAACACAAATATACAATACGCATCGGGCGTAGTCACGGAATTCACGCAGAGCCAACAACATTTGGTTTAACTTTGGCAAGATTTTATGCTGAAATGAATCGAGGTAAAGATAGGCTAATTAATGCTAGAAAAGAAATTTCTTCTTGTGCAATATCCGGAGCCGTTGGCACATTTGCTAATATTAACCCAGAGGTTGAACAATATGTCGCGGAAAAAATGGGATTGGAAATTGAGCCAATATCAACACAAGTTATTCCACGCGATAGGCACGCAATGTTTTTTGCGACACTAGGTGTTATTGCATCAAGTATGGAAAACATCGCAACTGAAATTCGTCATATGCAACGCACTGAATTACGCGAGGCTGAGGAATTTTTCAGCAAAGGTCAAAAAGGTTCTTCTGCGATGCCACATAAACGCAATCCTGTATTAACAGAAAACCTAACTGGTTTAGCAAGATTAATAAGAATGTCGGTTATTCCAGCGATGGAAAATGTTACATTATGGCACGAACGCGATATTTCACACTCATCAGTAGAAAGAGCCATAGGGCCTGACACTACTGTTACAATGAATTTTGCATTAAATAGACTTGCCGGTGTAATTGAAAAATTGGTTGTTTATCCTGATGAAATGGAAAACAATCTTAACCAATTGGGTGGATTGCATAATTCGCAAAGAGTTTTGCTTGCCTTGACACAGGCGGGTATGTCGCGTGAAAATGCATATAAAATAGTACAGCGAAATGCAATGCAAAGTTGGAAAGAAAAAGAATCTTTCCAAGAGCTTTTAAAGAAAGATAAAGAAGTTATAAACAAAATAACTAAACAACAAGTTGATGAAATGTTTGATATTGAATATCATACAAAATACATTGACACTATATTTAAAAGGGTATTTAATAAGTAAAATATGATTTCTAGATTATCGCCAATATTTGGTATTTTAGCTGTATTACTCTGGGGGCTTTCATTTAGCGCTGGTAAAATCGCTTACCAACAATTAAATGTTTTTGAATTAACTTTAATGAGGTTAGGTATTGCCTCTCTTTGTTTTTTCCCTGTATTAGTTTATGATGTACATAAAAATGGGGTTCCTTGTAAAAAGGATTTATTGTTATTAACATTTGTAGGGTTCTTTGCCTTTTTAGCTACTTTATTACTTCAATTTTTGGGATTAACATATGTTAATGCTTCAGTTGCTTCTATAACTGCCGGTTTGGAAGGAACATTTGTGATGATTATCTCGTATTTGGTTTTAAAGCAAAAACCTTCTAAATCAAATTGTTTCGTTGCTTCAATTTCAATGATTGGTTTGATAATTGTTATAGGAATACCAGAGCAAACAAAAATAACAGGGGTGTTTTTAATAATGATGGCTAATGTTTGTGCTGGCATTTCAACTGTTGCTCAAAAACCATTGTTTGAAAATATATCTGTACTAGGGATTACCTCTTGGACGGTAATTATAAGTTTCTTAATTATTTCTTTGGGCATTCCATTTTTTGAAGTAACAAATATGGAATCTTATACAAATCAAACTTGGATGGCTTTATTATTGTTAAGTGTTGGGGCGACAGTAGTTGCATATTTATTATCAACTCTTTGCTTAAAACACCTATCTACTAATCGTTCGGCTCAGTTTATGGTAATGGAACCAATAGTCGGTGTATTCGCAGCTGTCATACTTTTAGGTGAAGCATTTACTATTAATATAATCATAGGAACCACTCTTGTAGTAATAGCGATGGCTGTTAATAGTTTAATAGATGATGGTAATTAAATAAAATATTTTTATTAATCAATTATATTCACATTTTTATTTAATTATTTCAATATATAAAAAAATATTGTATAAACCCCCAATTGAGTGTTATATTACCCCCAAAATAAAAAGGAAAAATTACAATGCCAATGAATGCAGATGAAATAGTTAATCAAATTAAAAAAACTTTCCCTGATGCTGTTGTTGAAATGACAGATCTAGCAGGTGACGGAGACCATTGGTCTGCTGTGGTTAAATCATCGTCTTTTGTTGGTAAAAGCCGTATCCAACAACATAAAATGGTGTATGAGGCATTAGGCGGTAAAATGGGCGATGATTTACACGCATTACAGTTAAAAACTAAACCTTTGGATTAAGGAGGGTTAATATGACAAATCCAGTACACGAACAAATTAAAAAAGATATTACTGAAAATAAAGTAGTTTTATATATGAAAGGCACCCCAGTCTTTCCACAGTGTGGATTTTCTTCAATGTCTGTTCAAATAATGGAACATTGTGGTTGTGACTATAAAGCGATTAACGTTCTTGATGATATGTTAATTCGTGAAGGGATAAAAGAATATTCTGATTGGCCGACTATCCCACAATTATATGTTAATGGCGAATTTATCGGCGGTTGCGATATTATGCGTGAAATGTTTGAAGAAAATGAATTACAAGAACTTTTAAAAGATTAAAATAAGTATTTTTTTAATTTTTTACTATTTTATTTAAAAAAAAGCCCTGCATTAAACAGGGCTTTAAATTTATTAACATAATTTTTTTATTATATTTTTGATTTTAATTCTTTTGTTAATTTAAATACCATTGGACTTAGTATTAATAATCCTATTAAATTAGGAAGTATCATCAAACCGTTAAAAGTATCGGCTATTGCCCAAGCTTGTTCTAGTGAAAGTGTTGCAGAGAAATAAATTGACATAACAAAAAGTAAACGATAAATATGTTTTGCAAAATTATTTTTTGTTAAGTATTCAAAACATTTTTCACCATAGTACGACCAACCCAAAATAGTTGTAAATGCAAATAATGCTAATGATATAGATACTATTACATCCCCACCATTAAATGCAGTAGCAAAACTTTTTGTTGTAAGAGTAGCACCATTAATTCCATTGTCTGGTTGGTAAATACCAGAGACTAGTATAATTAAACCTGTAAAAGTACATACTACAATAGTATCAATAAATACACCAATCATCGCAATCATACCTTGACGAGATGGATTATCAGTTTCAGCAGCAGCGTGAGCAATAGGAGCTGAACCTAAGCCTGCTTCGTTAGAAAATACACCGCGTTTAAAGCCCATTAATATAGCAGTTCCAACTGCACCACCAGCCACAGAATCAAACCCAAATGCTCCTTTGAAAATCATAGCGAATGCATTCGGTATATTTTCTGCAAAGATTATAAGGACAATTATGCAAGATGATAAATATAATATAACCATTGTAGGAACGAGTTTAGAGGCAACATCGGAAATACGCTTAATACCACCTATTATTGCCGATCCTGCAAGTATTGCCACTATTACCCCTGTTGTATGAGAAGATATTCCAAATGTAGATTTTAATGCATATGCAATAGAATTTACTTGTACGCCACTACCAGTGCCAAAAGCAGCAAGCATACCAGATAATGCAAATATTACTGCTAATACTTTACCAAGAGTAGGTGATTTTTCACCAACACCCTTACTTATATAATACATTGGTCCACCATACCATTCACCATCTTCGTTTTTTTGACGATATTTTACCGCAAGAAAAACCTCGGTATATTTAGTTGCCATACCAAAAAGGGATATTATCCACATATAAAATAATGAACCCGGACCACCAATGTAAATAGCAGTTGCTACACCAGCAATGTTACCTGTACCAACTGTTGCTGATAAAGCAGTAAATAATGCTTTTCTTGGTGCAATACCCTTGTTACTTGATTTATTACTGCCACGACCAAAAGTTATTTTTAAAGCATTTGCAAATTCACGCCAAGGCATAAATTTTAGGCCAATGCTTAGAAATACCCCCGTAAAAGCAAGTAAGCTAATCATAGGTAAGCCCCATACATTATCATTTATAATATTGTTTATCTTAAACAGTGAATCCATTTAAATTTCTCCTCTTTTTTTATTTTATTTTATAAACGGATTTTTAATAAATTATTTTATAAAAAACCACCACAAAATACTATTAAAAATAAAAAAAAGATACAAGGATTATAACACTTTATTGACAATTTTGTATTAATATAACAAAAATTTAAAATATATTGTAATTTAAACTTAAAATTTTGTTATTTTATTTTCAAAATTATAGCTCTGTATTAGGTTTATAGCTTCATCGATACCACAATTAATAATTTCTGTGTCATCGGGAAATGATTTTTTTAAATCAGATGGTAAATTATCTAGTATGATAAATGTTCCTGAATCATTTTTATTACGAATTAAGCGTCCGAAAGCTTGTTTTAGTTTTGCTCTTACCAATGATTTGTCGTAATTATTTTTAAAATGTTTTTTGCGTTGTTTATTTATTTCATTTGTTATTTCCCAAGGTATTCGTTCCATTACTAATAAATTCAAGCTTTCTCCTGGTATATCAACACCATCACGAACCGCATTAGTCCCTAGTAAGCACGATTGTTTTTCATTTTTAAATATATTAATTATTGTTGCAGTATTCATATTATCAATATGCTGAGCATATAAATTAATGTTTAGGTTAGATATTTCATCATATATATTATTATATACTTGTTTTAATCTTGCTATATTAGTAAACAAACCAAGCGCCGAACCGTTATTGGCTTTAAAAAGTTGGAAATAACTACTCGAAAGCTGTTGTATGTTGTTTTTATCGATATCATTAACAACAATTACACGGCTATTTTTTTTGTAATCAAATGGGCTTTTAACTACTATTTTGTTGGGTGGATTTTCCATTGTATTGGTTCCGGTGCGCGTTAAAGCCCAATCCCAGTTTTTATTTTCATCACCTGTTGAATCAAGTAGACTTGCAGATGTAATTACAGCTCCATTGATTTGTGGATAAACATATTTTGCAAATTCTTTTATTGGATTAATGTAACTTCTTCTTATTCCAATGTCGTTATGATTTCCATTTATTTTAGATAATAAAAAACAATCAATTATATTTGAATAGTCGCAATTTTCATTTTCGTAATTATTATCTAGTTTATATAACATATCAACCCATACCGTAATTGTGTCTAGTAATCTGAATTGCATAATTTTTAAGGCATTGGTTATTTCACGACGAGTTTCTTTGTCCAATTCGGCATATTGTGTTTTTAATTTATCTTCACATAATTTTATTAATTGCTTTGTTGGAGCAATTATTTTTTGTAATTTATCGGCAAAATCATAGCCAGTTTCTATGATATTATTTGGAATGTAAGAATTATTTAATTCAACATCATAATGCGATGCTTTGGTATTATTTAGAATAAATTCTTTTAGTTCACAGAAAAATTTCTCTCCTGTATTTAATGGGTTTTTTATATCTATCCTTTCACGCCATTTTGAATCAGGCAAACACTCGGCATAATTTAATATTGTATCAACCTGTTTTTGTGCATTTGTATCATTACCTAAAATATTTGTTATTGTTGATTTTAATCCTGTTGCTTTTGAACCAAGAATATCACCGTTTTCATTTTTTATTATGAATCGACGCATAAATTCAGCTTCACTCGCACATAAAAATGTTAGAAATGCTGAATCAGACGCTTCAAATAAATGATGCCCTTCATCAAATACAATTCTGCTTATTGTATTTTCACTAACAAATCCAAATTTTGCATTAAACAGCAAAAATGCGTGATTGGTAATTACTATATCCGCATAAGATGATCTTTTTAATGCCAAGTCGACAAAACAATTTTCATTATATTGACAGTGCGAATGTGTTTCACCAACATCTCGCTTCACACTTAATAATTTAATTATATTGTTGTTTGGGTCAATTATCTCACTTAGCCAAGATGGAAAATCATTTCCTGTTATATCACCATCGATACTTTTTTCTAACCATCTAGCTAGCATACCTAATGCAATATGCCAGTTTTTTTCAATTTTTGCTCTTTTTAATGCTAGTTTGAACTTAGTTATACAAACATAATTCTCTCGCCCTTTGCAAATAACTACTTTGTCATACAATTCTTTTTTATTTTTATATAACTTTGATATTTCGTTATAAATTTGATGTTGCAAGTTTCTTGTGTAAGTCGATATCCAAACGGGTGCTTGGTTTTTTTCCGCCCATATACTAGCAGGGGCAAGATAAGCTATTGTTTTACCAACCCCAGTTCCACCTTCTGCAACTGTTATTAGAGGTTCTTGGCTTTGCTTAGGATTGAATGAATCTAATAAATTAGTTGAATATTTAAATTGTTCTATTCGTTCTTCTTTATTATCTGGCAGTAAACTTTTTAATCTTGTAATTACTTCTTCTTTTGTAATTGGAATGTTATTAGGATTGGGTGGCGGTGGACGGTTTTGCCATTTTTTTAATCTATTCCAGATGTCAAAGCCATCATTAATATCGTTATTTTGAAAATTTTGTTTATTTAGACCTAGATTATTCATTAATATTTCACCCCAAGGCCAACCTGTTCTAGTCATATTTGCAATCATTTTTTCTAAATATGGTTTACCTGCTTCGGCTTTTATTAATTCTAGTAATTCGTTAACAGATTGAATTAATGTTATTGTTGGATGATTAGGATCGTAGTCTTTTATATTTAACGATTTTGCAATTTCATTTATAGTTGGCACGACAAAACAGGCTGGTTTTACAAAAGCCCATAATTCTAGTATATCAAGTATTCTTTCATTTTTAATATATTTAGCCCCAATTTTTTTTGTAATATTTGTCTTATGGCATACCAATATTAACTGTTTTGTATTTAATATAAAATTTTGTGTAGATGTTTTATCTAGTTTTTGAATTTGTCCGTCACAATCCATAACTATAAAATTATTTTTATACGGAGAAATTACGGATATATTATTAATATTATGTGATTTTATCATGTGCACATAATAACATTTTAATGTTTTAAATAATACAATTTTTTGAAATAGATACTTGATTAATATTATATATTGTGTAATTATCGGAAAGTTTTTTTTATCATGTATTTTACGACAAGGGGAAGTAATGCCAAATAAAGATAATCATTTAATAGAAGAATCTATTTTACCCACAACTCAAAATCAAAGAACACTTGGCAGTATGGGGTATACTTATATTTGGATTTGTATGGCAGTAATAGTTGCAACATTCTCGTTAGGGGCGGCCGGAATATCTGGTTTAAACTTAGCAACAGTTGCAATGATTATATTTTTAGCTAATTTAACACTGGGATTAGTTATGTTATTAACTGCTGATATTGGTACAGAACACGGTTTAAGCTTTGCGGTATTCCTTCGCGCACCATTTGGTACATTTGGCACGCATTTACCTGCATTAATGCGTGGTGTTGTTGCATCTGGTTGGTTTGGTGTGCAAACATATTTAGGTGCATTGGCATTAAATGGTATTTTTAGCTATCTTACAGGTTTTGATAATTGGATTGCTTGGTATGTGATTTTTGCGATATTACAAATTACAAACACAGCAATGGGCTTTCAAGCAGTTGAAAAACTTGCTAGATATTCAGCTCCTGCGATTTTAATAGTATCAATTTGGATGTATTATACAGTAGAGGGAATTGCACAAGTAAAAGGGATTAATATTTGGACATTTGCTGGTTCACAAGATATTGATATGGCAATATTATTTGTTGCAAATATGTCTTGGTGGTCAACATTAGCTGTTGATATTCCAAATATTACTCGTTATTTAAAAACAACTCCAGGTGAAAAGAAATTTTTAAAACGAAACAAAAATACCTTAATAGCGCAATTTATCGCATTACCAGTTACCCAAGCTTGGATTGCGGTTATTGGTGCGGTATCATTTATAGCCGCAGGTGATTGGAATCCAGTTAATGTAATCCAAGAAAATGGTACAGGTTTAACTCTATTAATATTGTTGGTATTGGTAACATTGGCACAATGGTCAACAAATACAACTGCAAATTTAATACCGGCAGCATTGACATTTATTAATGCATTGGCACCACGATTAAATTATGTAGGCGGTATTATATTAGCTGGTATGGTCGGCACTTTATTAATGCCTTGGAATTTATTAAATGAATTATTCACATTTTTAGGGTTGGCGGGTTCTGCTTTATCAGCCGTAGGTGGAATTATGATTTGTGATTATTTTGTAATTCGTAAACGCCAATTAAATGTTCCTGATTTATATAACGAAGACGGACAATATAAATATTTCAAAGGGGTTAACCCAGCTGGCATTATAGCATTGATTGTTGGGGCTAGTTTTGCACTAAATAACCTTAATTATGCATATGTTTATGGTTTCCCAATTGCTGGTATAGTTTATTATGTACTTATGAAAATATGGATATTGAAAATATATCCACAAGCAGAGTTTGATAATCCATCGCAAGAAAAGTATCTTGCCACATCTGTTGGTAAGAGTTGGAATTATTCAGGCGGTAAGTTTAAGCGTAAATAATATTTATTTTTTATATAAGTATTGATATTACTGAAAAAAACAATATAATTTAATTATAAATAAAAGGTTATGTAAAAATGAATAAAGTTATTGAAGTAAAGCACCCATTAGTTACCCATAAGTTATCAATTATGCGTAATAAAGAAACATCAACTAGTGAATTTCGTCAATTGACCTTCGAAATTACATCATTATTGACATTTGAAGCAACAAAACATTTTGAAATGGAAAGTGTAAAAATATCAACCCCAGTTTGTGATACACAAAACCAAAAATGTAGTGGTAAAAAACCAGCTGTCATTTCTATACTTAGGGCTGGTAACGGTATGTTGGAAGGAATGCTATCAGTTATGCCTTCTGCTCGTGTTGGTTTTGTTGGATTGGAAAGAGACGAAAAAACATTAGAACCACGACAATATTATTACAAGGTTCCGCAAAATATGGATGAACGCAATGTAATAGTTGTTGATCCAATGTTGGCAACAGGTGGAAGTGCGGTTTCTGCTTTAAATTTATTAAAAAAAGAAAATCCGAAATCAATAACTTTTGTTTGTTTAGTTGCCGCCCCTGAAGGGATAAAAGCATTACAAACAGCTCATCAAAATGTTGATATTGTGGTTGCATCGATTGATGAAAAATTAAATAAAAATGGTTATATCGTCCCAGGCTTAGGAGATGCTGGCGATAGAATATTTGGTACATTAAAAAAGGAAAAATAAAAAAATGAATATACCAATTGAAATATTAAATGATGCAAAATCTTGGGTTTATGTAGAAGCTAAAAAAGTTATAAAACGCATAGGTGGTAAAACACCTGAAAAAGGTTATGTTTTATTTGAAACCGGATATGGACCTTCCGGATTACCTCATATCGGGACATTTGGTGAAGTTTGCCGTACAACAATGGTAATGAAAGCATTTGAACAATTAACAGAAGGTAAAATTCCTACAAAATTAATATGTTTTTCTGATGATATGGACGGCTTCCGCAAAGTCCCAGAGAATGTTCCAAATCGTGACGAACTAGAAAAATATTTAAATAAACCACTAACAAAAGTTACCGACCCATTCGGTTGTTGTGAAAGTTTCGGACAACACAATAATAAACTATTGTGTAAATTCCTAGATGATTTTAATTTTGAATATGAATTCGCTAGTTCAACTGAATATTACACTAGTGGAAAATTTGACGAGGCATTAATTAAATTACTCAATAATTATGAAAAAGTGCAAAATATTATGTTGCCAACACTTGGCGAAGAAAGGGCTAAAACATACAGTCCATTTTTACCAGTTTGTCCAGAAACAGGAAAAGTTTTACAAGTCCCAGTAACGAAAGTAGATACGACTAATAACACAATTACATATCGTCGTGACGATGGAGAAGAAGTTGAAACAAAAATAACAGGCGGAGCTTGTAAATTACAATGGAAGCCGGATTGGGCATTAAGATGGTATGCACTTGATGTAGATTATGAAATGTGTGGCAAGGATTTAAAGCCATCTGTTGATGTATCTGAAAAAATCATTAGAGTACTAGGGGGAAAACCACCTGAAAATCTAGTTTATGAATTATTCTTGGACGAGCAGGGTAGTAAGATTTCTAAATCAAAAGGTAATGGTCTTTCTATCAAAGATTGGTTAAAATATGCACCACAGGAATCTTTATCTTTGTTTATGTATCAAAAGCCTAAAACAGCCAAGAAATTATATTTTGATGTAATACCAAAAACTATGGATGAATATTTAACTTGGGTAGAAAAATATAAAACTCAAGAAGATAAGCAAAAAGTTGAAAATCCAGCTCATCATATTCACGGTGGGAATGTGCCGGATAATTCTTCTCCTATATCTTTTGCACTGTTATTGAATTTAGCAAGTGTTGCGAATTCATCAGATCCAAAAGTTTTATGGGCATTTATCAGTAAATATTCCTCAGGCGCAACCCCAGAAAAAAGCCCAAAACTAGCACAAATGGTTGAATATGCAATTCGTTATTACCAAGATTTTATTAAAACTAAAAAACAATATCGCCCTATGAGTGATGCTGAAAGACCACAATTCGAATTGTTAAAAGATACACTAAAACAAATGACTGATTGCAAAGATCCTAGTGAAATGCAAACAGCTGTATTTAGTGTCGGCAAAGAATTTAAGTATGAAAAACTAGGCGATTGGTTCTCTGCTATTTATCAGGTTCTACTTGGACAAAACCAAGGCCCTAGAATGGGATCGTTTATATTACTTTACGGTGTTAAAGAAACAATTAACTTAATTGACAAGGCATTAAATAATGAGATGGATTAATGGATAATATCACACAAGGAATAACAGGTTTAGCAATAGCTAAGCTGTGTCTTTGTAATACAAAAGCCGATAAATATTGGTGGCGTTTTGTAATAACCTTTTTCTGTCTAGCTAATCTTTCTGATATTGATATTATATTACGATTTTGGAGCTATGATATATATTTTGAACAACATCGCGGTTATACGCATTCCTTACTAGGATTATTAACCATCGTCCCACTGGGAATGTGGATAATAAAAAAAGTTTATCAAGATAAAGTTGAATTTACATTAAAACAATTATTTATTACTAGTTTTTCGGTAATGTTTTTCGGTCATATTCTTCTAGATTACTTTACTGTTTACGGAGTACAGTTTTTCTGGCCTTATGATGTTACTCATTATGATTATGCACTAATTTTTATTATAGACATTATTATGTGGCTAGTTGCAATTGTAATCGGAATATTAAGGTGGAGAAAATATGATACAATAAAACTATCAATAGCCTATTTATCAATATTTGCATTTTTAATAAGTTCTTATTTTATACAAAGACAATATATCGTAAGTAATTTTTCTAGTCTTTATAATGTTAAAAAAGTTCATTATAGTACATTTATAAACCCATTTTTTAAAACAAGTGTATTTGGTTTTGATAATAACGGCAGAGTTGTACAAGCAGTGTACGATGTATTTGATATGATTGATAAAAAAGACCCAAGAGCAACAAAAGATTATCCATACATACCAAAAAAATATTCTGTAAATGAACTTCCTAATAATGGTACATACGATGCGAAAAACAAAGAAAAATTCCGCAAGTACAAAGCAATGGGAAGAATAGTTATCTGTGAACCAATTAGCGACGGAGCAAATTGTTTTTCATTAAAATACTTCTCACCTAGTTTTAGCCCTGAGTTAACCTCTCGTATCCCATTATCAAGAAAAATATATTTTAATAATTAATAAATTGATTTTCTTTAATTAAATTGTTAAAACAACTTAACCTATTATTGGTGTCGTGGCCGAGCGGTTTAAGGCGCACGCCTGGAAAGCGTGTTGGGGGCAACCCCTCGAGAGTTCGAATCTCTCCGACACCGCCATTTATTTTACCACCTGATTTTAAAGTTGTTTCTTATCGCTAATAATAAGAAAAACCAAAATATAGTTGATACACTTGACTGTAATACATGATGCCATTGAGTATAAACATCAAGCTTATTAGAGTTTAAAATACACAACGGCAGTGTTCTTATAAAAGAATCTCCTAAATTTAATATTATTACATATTTATCCTCAGTTATAGAGAATACAAACCAAATAGATAATAAGCATATAAAAGGTTTTACAATACTGTGCCCGTAATCAAAAAGATGTTCATATACAAAGTTAATTTGTTTTTCAAACCAAGGCGTGTCTTTTAGCTCTCTTTTAGATCTAAGTTCTAACTTACAAAATCTTTGTTCTTCTAAAACATTGTCAACAGAATTCATAATTTTTCGCATATTAGAAAAATTCATATTATTGTCTAATTCAAACCTAGAGCCATCAAAACTTGTACGTAGTGGAAGTTTGGTTTTATATATTTTATATAATAATATTTTTGATTCAACTTCCATTTTATTTTCAACCTCAAAATTATCAAATGAAAAAACACAAGTTGATTTTAATTTAGGACGATTAATGATTTTAAAATTTTTCATAATAACATTTTCTACATTAATATGAATTTTATCAACCGTATATTTTTCATTGGTAAGATT
>JAQWUY010000031.1 GCA_029250225.1 Alphaproteobacteria bacterium
ACATGCTTTTTATATTAATATTTATGGTGTATTAGATAATTTAACTCATTTATATATATGCGAAAAAGGCGTGAAAGATATTAATAATATAAATATAGGCTTGAATAAAGATAAGACTAAAAAACATTTTTCCGAAAATATAAATACAGCACTCGAAAATAAAAAAGATTGGTTGGAATACATTAAGTATTTTAGAAATGCGTTAGCACACAGAATAGCACCTTATGTACCACCTTACCAAATAAATGAAGAAGATAAACAAAAATATGATAGTTTAATGAAACAATATGATAGTTTAATGAAACAAGAACACGAAATATTAAATAAACGCAATAAAATACAAAACGAAAAAAATAGTTTATATCAAGCAAGAGAAGATAAAAAAAAATTCGATAAATTTACAATTAGTATTAATAAAATTGATAATGAGATAGACGAGCTTAGTACATTTTGTCCTTATTTAACTCACTCTTTTAATGAGAATAATAAATATAATATTATATACTTTCAACCACAAGTATTAAATGATTGGGAAAGTTTAATTTGCATAATAAAAGTTTTTATGTCTGAATTAAATATTAAAATTAATGAAAATAATAATATTCCATTGCCTTTTTATTACTGGTGCTGGAAAAGTAGATTAAGAAATTAGTTTTTTATTGCAATATTAAATCTAGTTTAGTGATGTTTTTAAATTCAGTTACAGTATTAACATTGCCGGTAGGTAGGTTAGTTTTTTCTAGTTGTGATATTAATTTAAATTCGCTATCTATTTCTTTTTGTAATGTTTCTTTGTAAATTAAATCTTGTTTATTTAGAGATTGGCGATATTTACGGATTTCTAGAATATTTTGTTTTTCAAAATCATTACATAATTTAAGGCATTTTTTGATGTCAGTTGTATTACTCAGAGAATTTATTTCCTGTTTCCAAGCGCACCACAAGGCAAATATAACATTAATATTATGATTATTTTGTAAATTTAGTAAATATTCTATATTTTTTTTATTTTTCCAAATATTAGTACAATATTGTTTAAATGTTATTATGTTTTTTGTATGCATATTTTATTTCTTTATATTTTATGTTATGGTAATAATTATATATACTTAATATTGATTTGTGAAATGAAAAAAGAACAACGAAAATTATTGTTACAAGCAAAATTGACTCTTTTAATTCAAGAGCACCGCGATTTAGATGAGGCGATTGCTCGTATAATTGAAAGTGGTTCTGCTGATATGCTTTTATTACAACGAATGAAAAAAAGAAAATTAATATTAAAAGATGAAATAAGAGCTATTAGAAAAACACTAGTCCCAGATATACTAGCCTAATTATTCTAATAATAATGTCTCTGATTCTTGTAGAGTTGCTAATCTTTGCATTTCTTTTTGTAATTTTGTAAATGCCTGTGCTTCAATCTGTCTTATTCTTTCAATAGAAACATTATGTATTTTTGATAATTCATCTAATGTTTGTGGTTTGTCTGTTAATCTACGAGATTTTATTATTTCCAGCTCTCGTTCTTTTAAAACGCTAAGTGCTGATTCTAGTAACGATTTTCTATATTTTATTTCTTGGCTTTCAGCGGTAATTGTTTCAGCTGATGGCTTATCATCTGTTATCCAATCTTCCCATTGTGTTGTTTCTTGCCCGTCTTTGTTAACAGGCGTTTGTAAGCTCATATCTACACCGGCTAGTCTTCTGTTCATTGAAACTACTTCTTTTTCATTAACATTTAATTCATCAGCTATTTGCTTGATATGTTCTTGTGTTAAATCACCTTTTTCGAATGCTCCGATTTTTTCTTTTGTTGATTTTAATTTGAAGAATAATTTTTTCTGATCGTGGGTTGTGCCAATTTTAACCATAGACCAGTTATGTAAAATATATTCTTGAATCGTTGCTTTAATCCACCACGAAGCATAGGTTGAAAGCCTTGCGCCTTTATCAGGATCAAATTTTTTAACCGCCATCATCATACCAATATTACCCTCTGATATTAATTCTTCGTAAGGTAAGCCGTACCCACGATATCCCGCTGCAATTTTTGCAACAAGGCGTAGATGTGATGTAACCAATCTATTTGCTGAATTTAAATCATTATTATTTAACCAATTTTTAGCTAGTTGAATTTCTTCTTGTTCTTCTAGCATTGGAATTTGATTAATCTCAAACAGATATTTCTTTAAATTACCTTCTGGACTAACAGATGGTGATTGGATAGCTATGTTAGTATTATTTGATATAATTTTATTCATAATATATATAACTTAATAATTTTTTAATATTTTTTCAAGATTTTGTAAATCTTTCGGTAATTCAGATTCAAAAAATAATTCTTTTTTTGTAATTGGGTGAATAAAGCCAAGAGTTTTAGCGTGCAATGCTTGGCGATTAAATCCATTGTCAAGATAGCTTTTTAATTCCCCCCATTCTTTATTTATAATTTTTGGAGTTTTTCCGTATACAGGGTCACCAATTAATGGATTATTAATATGATTCATATGAACACGAATTTGATGAGTACGACCAGTCTCTAACTTACAGCAAATTTTACTAGCATACAAACCGTAATTTTCAATTACTTCATAGTTTGTTGTTGCTTTTTTACTTGTTGAATCACTTTCATTTAATACAGCCATTTTTTTACGATCGGTTTTGTGACGACCAATAGGGGCGTCAATTTTACCATTCCTTGGATTTGGAATCCCCCAAACAAATGCATTATACATTCTATTGATATTGCGTGTTTTAAACAATTCTGATAAAGCGTTGTGGGAATCATCTGTTTTTGCAATTACTAATAATCCTGATGTGTCTTTGTCTATTCTATGGACAATCCCAGGGCGTTTTACTCCGCCAATCCCTAGCAATGAATCACCGCAATGATGCAATACTGCATTTACAACCGTTCCTGTTAAGTTTCCAGAGGCAGGGTGTACAACCATTCCCGCTTCTTTGTTAATTACAAGAAGGTATTCATCTTCGTATATAATATCAAGGGGAATATCTTGTGGCACTAATTCCAAGTTTTCAGGTTCAGGTACATTGACAATTATACTCATACCAGCGCGAACTTTTGACGATCCCCATTTACCAGATTGATTATTAACAAGGACATTATTTTGTTTTATTAATTCTTGGATTCGTGAACGAGATATTTCTCCTATTAAAAGGCTCAATGCCTTATCTAGGCGAACACCATCAAGGTTATCAGGTATAATAAAACTATATTTTTGCAAAATAAATCCTTAACATTAACATTATATATGTTATATACAATAAAATTGAGTTTGTTAAAAGGAATTATTATGGACAAGAAAAAACTTATGTTTTATGCAAAGATGGCAGTTTTGATACAGTCAGTATTAATAATAGTATTACTAACAGCAATCATTTTTAAAGCAATATATACTTTATCAACATAATTCCTTAGTTATTTTTTAATCTAATCTTTCGTAAACAGGCCATTTTTCATTCGCTAGCATAGCTAATGATGGAGCTTTTCCATTAAACTTTAAACGATAAATCCAGAAATTAGAAACAACTTTTTCTAGAAATAATCTAGTTTCGCGAGATGGCATTGATTCTATAAATAATAGAGGATCTTTTTGATAATCGATTCTTTTCTTCCATCTAGAAATATTACCAGGTCCCGCATTATATGATGCAACAGAATACAAAAGATTATTGTTTTGCTCAGCTAATAACAATTCTATGTAATGTTGCCCAAGTGTTAGTGATAATTCAGGCCTGTAAAGATAATTTCGTCTTGTACCGTAAAAACTGTCTGGTTTTATATTATTTTTTCGTGCTACAAAACGGGCTGTATTAGGCATTAATTGCATTAAACCTCTTGCCCCCACACTAGATTTAGCATATGAACGAAACTGAGATTCTTGGCGAACAAAAGCTAGTATTAATGCCTTATCAATATTAAATCCTGTTTTGGGTTTGTATGGAATATCAGGGAATAAATATCCATAGCTTATACTTTTACCGTTATTTATAAGATGGTAAGCACTACGATATTGTGAGTGTGGTAAATTTAAATTTCCAGCTATTCTCATTAATTGCTCTTGATATTCTAGTTTTATCTGTGGTTGAATATATTTTAATTCTCTGTCTGCGCGGTGATACATTCCTATTTCCGACAAAGCTATTGCTCTTCTTATTGCAGGTATTTTTTTAAATTCATTTAATTCATAGTTGCTTGCTATATTTGTAGAAAAAGATATTGCTGGGTTATTACCCATTGATTTTGCTGATAGCAATCCATAAAAAGTTGTAATATTTTGACTATTTTTTGCCCAGTAAGTATTTGCCGTAAGGGTATTTCCTAGTTTGTACTGAGAGCGTCCCGCCCAATAATATCCAGCTGATGATAGCCAAGCATCTTTTTCTTGTGCTTTTGCCATACTTTCAAACATTTTAGTTGCAGTTTCATATTTTTTTTCACGGAATGCTTCTAGTCCACCCCACCAATTAGCTTCCCAAGATTTAGTAGGGTGCATTTTATATGCTTCTTTTGCAATAATAATAGTTTTTTCTGGTTTGTGGTATCTGTAATATCCTCTTGCAATATGACCTAGTGCTTGTGCATGTGCTGGGCGTGATAATTTTTTACGATTTTTATTAAGATAACTGTATGCAACTGTAACATTTCCATTTTGCACGCTTCTATATATTCTATTTAATATTTGCCTCTCGTAATATTTAAATTCTTTTTTTTGCTTATTAAATACTAAATTTTGATTTGTTTTAGCTAGAAATTTCGATGGAACAAGTACTGCTTTTGGTTTTGTTGGGTTTTTCCAACCCGCTTTTTTTCTTCTTTTAGCTAGTTTGTATAATTGTGCTGAACCGGGGTGGTCATTATATTTTTTCAACCAATAATAAAGCTCTTTATAACTTGCACGGTATTTTGTAGGGTGCATATATTTTTGGAAATCAACTTGTCCCATTAATATTCTATTATTAATTTTTTTTGCTATTTTATTTGCTTGTACAAATCTTCCCTCTTGTTGTAAGGCAAACACTTCACGATAATTTTTTTTATCTGAATCTGATAGTATATCTGCTTTAACAGGCATAATAATAAAAAATATTGCTAAAATATTTATACTTACTCTTTTAATCATTACTCAAATATTCTTTTACTTTTTTTAAATCTTGCCAAACTTGTTTTTTATATGCCGGAATATTAAACATTTGTCTTGCTGAATACAATACAAAAGCTCTAAAATCTTTATTTATTTTTAATTTTGTTATTTTACCCCTTAGTTTTAAAGCATTTTCGTTAAATATATACTTTGATAATTCATTGCCAAAAACTATTATTAAATCAGGATTTGCAAGCTCAATAGTTCTAAATAAAAAAGGTTTGTTTACCTTGTATTCTTGTGTGGTTATAGTTCTTTCACCTGGTGGATACCAAAAAACACTATTAGTAAAAGCAATTGTCTCTATGTCAAAACCAGCAGATTTAAACATTCTATCAATTAATAAATTCATATCACCAGAAAAAGGTGAACCATTGTTATCATCTTGTTTGTTAGGCGATAAACCAACACATAATATTTTGGGAGTATTAGTTCCACGATAATATACAGTATTTTTAGCCGTGTTTTTTAATGAACAAAAATTAAAATTATTTATAGCCGTTTTTAATTCTTCAATACTATTACAATTTTCGGCATTTTCTTGTGCTTGTGATATAGCATGCTGATTGCCAGTAGGTTGACTATGATTCTTATTTAAAGCTTTGTCGCTTTTAAGGGGTATTTTGTCTATATTATGGAATTGCTTAACTTCTTGCTTATCAGTACTTTCAAATCTGTTTATAGGTGAATCTGTGATAGCTTCATCAGCTCCACTTTCTATAAGCCATTGTAAGTTCTTATAATCCTGTTGCATTTTATAATATATACCACGATAATGCATAAAAGTGTATATAATTTTTTTTTAAATTATGTTTGAAAATGTAAACTTTTTCGTATTACTATATTCTATATAATAACACAAAAAAATAACATGGATTTTTGAGATATGTCTGATAAAGATATTGATTTATTCGATAACGATGATAAAAATGATTTTGATATTAAGAAAAATGAATATCAATATGCAACACATCCCGAATTAGTAACATATGAACAACAAGAAAACCTAGGTGGTTTGATTGAACCAATTGCTGAAAATCCTGACAAAGCAATAGAAAATAAGAATATCAACTATATTAAATTATTATATCCATATGCAACACACCCCGAATTAATGACATATGAAAAACAAGAAAATCTAGACGGTTTAGTTGAACCAATTGAAATGTCGCCTAAGGAAGAACAAGTTGAAATTCCAGATATTGAAAAAACACCAATACCAAAAGAATATGATAAAAAAATTAAAGTTGGTGAAATCATAGTAGGAACAGGTGGCGATGCACCACTAGAAAATTCTGTATTATATAATGGTAGCGATGTATCTAGAAAATCTAATGGTTTAGATACAGTCGTTATAAACAAAGCAGAAAAAGATTTACCTGATAATAATAATATTCCTCCTTATGCAACCCAAAGCCCACCTCCTTATGCAAGTGTTACGCAGGAAGCCGATTCATCACAAACAGATGTAATGAATTATGATGTTCTTATTGTCGGTGCAGGACCTTCTGGATTAAGTACAGCGATACAAATAAAAAAGCAGGCTATTCAAGAGCAACGAGATGTTCGTGTATGTGTGGTTGAAAAGGGGGCAGAAGTTGGTGCGCATATACTATCTGGTGCAGTTCTAGAACCAAGAGCTTTGAATGAATTAATACCTGATTGGCAAGAAAAATCGGCTCCGTTGAATACACCGGCTAAAAATGATAAATTCTTCGTTCTTACAAAAAATAAATCTTTTAGGTTACCAACGCCACCACAAATGCATAATAAAGGTAATTATATTATTTCGTTAGGAAAATTTGCAAAATGGTTGAGTAAAGTAGCCGAAGAAATGGGAGTTGAAATATATACTTCTACTTCTGCATCAGGAATTATAAAAGAAGACGGGCGAGTTGTTGGTATAAGAACGGGTGCATTTGGGGTTGATAAAGATGGCAATAACACATCTCAATATGTTGAAGGAATGGAGTTAAGAGCAAAATACACTGTTATGGGCGAAGGTGTAAGGGGGCATTTAACAAAAGAATTGTTTGAAGATTATGATTTGCGTAATAATTGTGACCCACAAACATTTGGCATAGGTATAAAAGAGTTATGGGAAATCCCAGCACAAAATTCAAAACCCGGAGAAATTATTCATACATCGGGATGGCCACTTGATAGTAAAACTTATGGCGGTTCGTTTTTATATCACCTGCAAGATAATTTAGTTTCTGTTGGTTTTGTAGTTGGACTAGATTATAAAAATCCACATTTATTCCCATATATGGAATTTCAGCGATTTAAGCATCACCCAAAAATATCTAAGCATTTAAAGGGTGGTCGTCGTATATCTTATGGTGCAAGAGCTATTAACGAAGGTGGTTTTCAATCAATACCAAAATTAACATTTAAAGGCGGTTTAATTGTTGGTTGTTCAGCAGGTTTTGTGAATGTACCAAAGATTAAAGGAACACATACAGCTATGAAATCTGGAATGATTGCAGGGCAAGAACTTTACAAAGCGATTACTTCTGGTAATACACCTGATGAACTTGTTTCTTATCCAGAAGAATTAAAAAAATCTTGGTTGTGGTCTGAATTAAAATCAGTTCGTAATATTCGTCCATCATTTCATAAATTTGGTTATTATGGCGGGCTAGCATATTCTGGATTTACAACATTATTAGGTGGTCGCGAACCTTGGACATTTAAAAATAATTATGATCACTTGGGTATGATGCATAAAAACAAAGCAAAAAAAATAGAATATCCACAGCCTGATGGGGTGTTAAGTTTTGACCGTCTGACAAATGTTGCATTTTCTGGGACTGTACACGAAGCAAATCAACCAATTCATTTAAAATTGAAAGATAAAGAAATTCCAATTTCTGTTAGTCTTGAAAAATACGATATGCCGGAGACTAGATTTTGTCCAGCGGGCGTATATGAATTGATAGAAAATAATGGCAAGTCAACATTGCAAATTAATGCTCAGAACTGTATTCATTGTAAGACTTGTGATATTAAAGATCCTTGCCAAAATATCAATTGGGTAGCGCCGGAAGGTGGTAACGGCCCAAATTATCAAGGAATGTAGTTTTTATATTTTCCCTATTTGTCGCAAAGCTTCACCCAAAACCATTGCCCCAGCAGTTGCTATATTTATAGAGCGAAAATCGCCATACATAGGAATTACAACACGGCCATCAACATTGTTATGTACTTCTTGCGGAACACCACAGCTTTCTTGACCTAATAATAATATATCATTTTCTTTAAAATCAAATTTTGTATATGAGTTTTCAGCTTTTGTTGTTAATAATATTAATCTATGATTATTATTAACACTATAATCTTTGAATGCATTCCAACTTGTGTGTCGTTTATAATTTACTTTTTGTATATAATCCATTCCAGCGCGTTTTAGTTTATTATCATTCCATAAAAAGCCACAAGGTTCAATAATATCAATTCCAATCCCCATACAAGCCGATAATCGCATTAATGTTCCTGCATTTTGGGCAATATCTGGTTGAAACATAGCTATTCGCATTATATTATTCCTTTCTTGTTAAAATAAATAATTAAAAATATTTGTTGCATAAAACTATAAATAAGTATATAGCGAAAATAGATATAATAAAAAATATTTTTTATAGGAAAAATAAATTGAAACAATTAATTTTACAAGTTTGGTTGTTAATATTATCGGTTTCCATATTAATGGTAAGTCGTGGATTAGGCAGTGCTTTTATTGGGGTAAGAGCGCAAATAGAAGATTTTTCAATATCTTGGATTACTTTTATTCAGGGTTGTTCGTATATTGGATTTATGATTTCCGGTATGTTTGTTCCTAAAATTCTAAGAAATATTGGCCATATTCGAGTTTTTGCGACTTGTGCTAGTTTGTCATCAGTTGTTCCATTATTTCAATCAATGTTCATTAGTCCTCATTATTGGGCATTTTTTCAGATATTTTTTGGTATAGGAATTGCAGGTTCTTATATCGTAATAGAAGGGTGGTTGAACGAAGCAAGTGACAATGCTAATCGTGGTAAATTATTTGGATTGTACAGTTTGATTTCAATGTTTATTGCATCTGCTTCTCCGTTATTGATTGGACCAATACCACCGGAAAGTATAGTTCTATTTTTGATTATTTCAATCACTTCTTCATTGGCATTTATTCCGGTTGCCGTTGGTGCTAAGTGGACGCCTACTTATGCAGAATCTGAAACAATGAGTTATAAAACTTTATTTAAAAGATCTCCTTTTGGAATGATATCATTTAAATTCAGCTTAATTATTATTAATACATTATTTATGATTTTTATAGTTTATGCTATTAAAGCCGGTTTCAGTTTAAAAGTCGGCACTAAATCGTTTTTATTTATGGGGGTATTGTCAATATTTACAACATATACATTGGGTTATTTGTCTGACAAAATGGATAGACGATATCTAATTATATTCAGTTCAGGTGTAAGTATTATATTCGCATATATGATGAAAATGTCTGTTGATAATGGTGATGAATATTGGTTTTTAATTTCATCAGTTGGTTTAGGTGGTTTTTTATTTACTTTATATCCATTGATTGTTAGTCACATAAGTGACCGTCTTAAAGTGACGGAAATACTTTCTGCTTCTTCTTGGATGGTATTATTATCATCTATTATGGGAGCCATTGGTACAATATCAATAGGACCTATAATGGAAACATTTGGTATTAGTGCATTTCCGTATTTAATAATGATATGTTTGTTGGTTAATTGCGTATACGGAATGTACAGAATTTATGTGCGTAAAGGTGTTAGTTCAGAAGAGCAGGTTGATTTTGTTAGTATATCATCATTAAGTAACACCGTTATTGAGCAAGATATATATAAAATGAAAAAGAAGAAGAAAAAGAAAAAAGTTAGAAAAACAAAAGCTAAAATTAATAATAAGAAGAATAAAAAGAAAGCTAAAAGGCGTTAACCCTCAATTGCACATTTTTATTTTATTGTTTTTTTAATCCCATTCTAAAATTACTTTACCACTTTTACCCGAATTCATTACTTTAAAGCCTTGTTCGTAATCTTGAATTTTAAATCTGTGGGTTATTACATCGCTTACATCTAGGCCACCTTGTATCATAGCAAGCATTTTATACCAAGTATCATACATTTCTCGCCCATATATGCCTTTTATAGTTAAACCCTTAAAAATAAATTTACCCCAATCTAATTCAAAATCATTTTTTGAAGGTATTCCTAATAATGAAATTGGACTACCTGATCTTAAACAATCAATCATTGTTGTAAATGCTGACGGGGAACCAGACATTTCAAACCCAACATCGAAACCTTCTGATAATCCTATTCTATTCACCATTACTTCGCTGAGTTTTTCTTTAGTAACATCAACTATAAAATCAGCCCCCATTTTTTTTGCTAGTTCTAACCTATATTTATTAATATCAGTTATTACAATTCTTCTTGCACCTACTTTTTTTGCAATTTTCACAGCCATACAACCAATTGGACCTGCGCCGGTTATTAAAACATCTTCGCCTTTTGTATCAAATGATAATGCTGTGTGAACTGCATTTCCTAATGGATCAAGTATTGATGCTATTTCATCACTAATACTATCAGGTATCAGGATTACATTTGATTGTGGTAATACCATATATTCAGCAAATGCACCATCACGGTGAATTCCAACACCTTTTGTCTTGTCGCAAATATGTGCTTTTCCTGTGCGACAATTACGACATACATTACAAGTAATATGACCTTCACCACTTACTCGTTGTCCAATTTTATAATCAGTAACAGCAGAACCTACTTCCACTATTTCACCTACAAATTCGTGACCAGTTATCATTGGAACTTTTATAGTTTTTTGTGACCATTTATCCCAATTATATATATGCATATCAGTTCCACAAATAGCAGTTTTTTTGATTTTAATTAATACATCATTTGCACCATATTCGGGAATTGGTGCGTCAAACAATGATAATCCAGACGCTTTTTTCAGTTTGCCTAATGCTTTCATAGTTTGATTATTCATTTATTACTCCTAATTCTTTACCAACTTGTTCAAATGCTTTTAATACGACATCTATTTGTTTTTTTGTTAATTTAGCATTCATTTGTGTGCGAATACGAGCCTTTTCCATTGGCACAACAGGGAAAGAAAAACCTATTACATAAACATTTTTTTCCATCAATTTATCTGCCATATCAGATGCTAGTTTTGCATCACCTAACATTACCGGCACAATAGGGTGGTTTCCATCGATTAATGAAAAACCAAGTTCTGACATTTTTTTACGGAAATAATCAGTGTTTTCTTGTAACTTTTGTCTTAAATCATCACCTTTTTCTATAATATCAATAGCAGTTAAACTAGCTGATACTATTGATGGAACAAGAGTATTGGAAAATAAATACGGACGGCTTCTTTGCCTAAGTAATTCTATTACTTCTTTTTTGGCCGAAGTATAACCACCTGATGCCCCGCCCAATGCTTTTCCCAGCGTTCCGGTCATTATATCAACTCGCCCCATAACATCACAATATTCAATTGAACCCTTACCTTTTTTACCTAAAAATCCAACGGCGTGACAATCGTCAACCATCGTAAGTGCATCGTATTTATCTGCTAAATCACATATTTCTTTTAAGTTTGCAATATGCCCGTCCATAGAAAATACACCATCAGTTGCAATTAAAATATTTCTAGCTCCATCTTTGCGTGCTTGAATTAATTGTTTTTCTAAATCTTCCATATTATTGTTTTTGTAACGGTATCTTTTTGCTTTGCATAACCTGATGCCATCAATTATTGAGGCGTGGTTTAATTCATCTGATATAACAGCATCTTCACTAGTTAATATTGTTTCAAATAAACCTGTGTTGGCATCAAAACAAGAAGAATATAAAATCGTATCTTCAAATCCAAGAAAATTAGAAATTTTTTCTTCTAACTCTTTATGTTTATTTGTTGTACCACAAATAAATCTAACCGATGCCATACCGTATTTATGTTCTTTTAATGTATTTATAGCAGATTCAGATATTTTCTCATTGTTTGCAAGTCCTAGATAATTATTTGCACAAAGGCATATAACCTCTTTGTTGTCAGCATTTATTTTTTCTGATTGAGAAGATTTTATAATTCTTTCTTTTTTATACAACCCTTTATTTTTTATATTTTTTATTTCATTTTTCAATGAGTTGTAAAAATTATTTCTACTCATAGTTTAACCCTTTCAAATACTGTAATTGAATTGTAATTCACCAGAATAATATAAATATACTAAATATTAAAATAAAATTATATACAAATTTATAAAATGTGTTATATTTCAAAATATTTTATCATTCTTAGGTTAATTCTTGACTCTAATTATTATGGTATTTATTTAAATTTAAAGACTTGAACACTTACAAAGGAGAGTTATTATGTCTCGTGAATTATGGAGCTCACGCACAGGATTTATACTAGCAGCAGCTGGTTCTGCTGTTGGCTTGGGAAATATTTGGAAATTCCCCTATTTAGCTGGAAAATTTGGTGGTGGTGCTTTTCTACTTGCTTATCTTATTTTAGTATTTACAATTGTAAAAGTTGTAATGTTATCAGAAATTGCTATTGGCCGTGCTGCTAATAAAAACGCAGTTGGTGCATTTGCTTCACTACATAATAGACGTTGGAAAATAGTTGGCTATATGGGTGTTGTTGCATGTTTTATGGTTTTATCTTTTTACTCCGTTGTAGCGGGTTGGACTATATATTACACGGTTGAAATGGTATCGGGCTCTCTGTCTGGTTTACAACCTGATGCCTTAACTGGAAAATTTGAAGAATTTATAGCTGATCCATCTCTGCCTGTTATATATCACGGAATATTTATGCTAATGGTTATTGCCATTGTTATTCGTGGTATCAAAGGCGGTATTGAAAAAGTATCAACACTATTAATGCCTGCATTATTTATTATTATTATTGCTCTTATTCTGCGTGGCTTTATGCTAGATGGTGCTATGAAAGGCTTAGAGTTTTATTTAGTTCCTGATTGGTCTCAGCTAGGAGATTTTGATTTATGGTCTGCTGCATTAGGTCAAGCATTCTTCTCTCTATCATTGGGTATGGGTACTATGCTTACTTATGGATCTTACCTTGACAAGAAAGAGAATTTACCAAATACATCTTTCCAAGTTGCTTTTATTGACACAGCCGTAGCTTTCCTTGCTGGTTTATTAGTATTCCCAGCGGTGTTTTCTTTCGGTTTTGATAATACAGCTGGTCCAGGATTAACATTTATTATATTACCTGCGGTATTTAATCAAATGTTCGGTGGACAATTATTTGGTATATTATTCTTTATACTATTATTCTTTGCTGCTTTAACTTCTGCTATCTCTATTTTAGAGGTAATGACTTCTTATTGGAGTGAAGAAAAAGGTGTTTGCCGTAAAAAATCAGCAGTAATATTTGGTTTATTAACATTCTTTATGGGTGTGGCTTGTTCTTACTCATTAGGTATTTGGGCAGATGTTACACTATCTTCTATTTTAGGTATTAACATTGACCTAGAAGTATTTAATTTAGGTGTATTTGACTTCTTAGATTATGTTTCTTCTAATATATTGTTACCATTAGGTGGATTGTTAATTTTAATTTTTGCTGGTTGGATAAAGCCAAAGAGAATTATGGATGAAATTACAAATAATGGTAAAGTAGATTTTTATTGGAAAAATGCATTTATCATAATGACTAAGTATATATCGCCAATTGCGATAGGTTATTTATTACTAAATTCAATTGGTATTATTTAATTTATTTAACTTTACACATAAAAAACCACACTTTAATTTTAGGTGTGGTTTTTTTTTATTTAAAGATATACAATATTTTTATTATGAATAAATTTAACAGATATTATAATAAATTTAATAAGAAGATAGATGATAATAAACGAGCAAACGCAACTGTTTCTTTATTGAATAAATCTCAACCGATTTTTAAAAAACTATTATCTAAAAACGGTATTAATGATTTTAGAATTATAACAATGTGGAATCAAATAGTTGGTGAAGAATTATCATTAGTATCAAGACCCAAGAAAATAACATATAAAAGGGGGAGCAGAAGTAATGCTATATTACATATTAGTGTTGTAGGGGCTTATGCTACCGAAATTTCTTATATGGATGGTTTGATAATTGAAAGAATAAATAGTTTTATGGGGTATTGTGCTATATCATTAATAAGAATACACCAAGATTTTAATGTAAGTGTTGATGAAATTAAGTTGAAAAAAAATGATCCTAAAATACAAGGAAGTTGTGAAAAGCTTGATAATATGTTATCAAATATACAAGATAAAGAACTTAAAAAAACACTTAAAAACTTAGGCCGTCATATCATTAAGGAGGAAAAATGAAATTTTTTAAAAAGCTATTTATGCTCGCAGGATTTTTGGGCGCGCTATCATCTAGTGCAAATGCAATCGATATAATACGCGAAAAAGGTAATTCAAATGCACCGGTTGTAATTCAAGAATTTTCCTCTCTTACTTGTGGATTTTGTAGTAGATTCCACCGTGAATTTTATCCAGAATTACTAGAAAAATATGTCGATACAGGAAAAGTAAAAATAGTTTATCGCAATTACCCACTAGATAATGTAGCTCTTGCAACTTCTATGTTAGGGCTTAGTTTGCCAAAAGAAAAATACTTTGATTACTTACAATTTGCTTATTTAAATCAAAACAAGTTAGTAAAGGATCCTTTAAACACATTGTATAAATGGGGAAAAATTGCTGGTCTTGATAAACAAAAAGTTGACTCAATATTATCAGATGAAAATTTAATGAATGAAATTAAATTTGATAAAGAGAAAATTCAAAAGAACAAGAATCTTAAAGGAACGCCACTTATTTTTGTCGGTAATAAAAGATTCAATGGATTGCCTGATAAAAAAGAATTTTTTGCAGAAATTGAAAAACAATTGAATTAGTAAAAATAATAGTTATTTATATTGACTATAAAATTAAAAAGCAATATATTGTCACAAAATAAGAGTGTGGTTATGACGAAGAAACCTATCAGACAAGATATAAAAAATTTATCTGATTTAGAAAAACAAATAAAAAATTTGAAGTCAGGTAAAAAAGCTAAAAAAAATGTGTCAACATCTGGTGTCGGGTTGGGTATGAAAGTTGCTACTGACTTACTAGCTGGTGTTTTAGTAGGGGTTTTCATAGGTTATAACTTAGATTCTTATTTTGAAACCAAGCCACTCTGGCTGATTGTATTTTTAATGTTTGGTTTAGGCGCTGGTATTAGTAATGTAATAAAAACAGCCAATAGACTTGAACAAGAAAATAAAAAAAATAAATTATAAGAAGGAAATAATATGTCTAGCCCTTTAGAACAGTTTACTATTAAGACACTTGTGCCAATTAATGTAGCTGGAGTCGATATTTCCTTTACTAATTCATCGTTGTGGATGTTTATTTCAGTTATAAGTGCAGTATCATTCTTTATGATTGCAACTAGCGGAAGGAAAATCGTTCCTGGGCCGTTTCAAGCATTTGCTGAAAACCTATTTGATACAGCGGGTAATATTGTCTCTGATAACATAGGAAGTGGTGGTAAAGCATTCTTTCCGGCTGTGTTTTCATTATTTATATTCGTATTATTTGGTAATTTAATTGGCCTTGTACCAGGTGCTTTTACATTTACTAGTCACATAGCTGTAACAGGTGCAATGGCTATGATTATATTTTCATTTGTAACATTGTTTGGTATTTTTAAACACGGGTTCAAATTTTTCGGATTGTTTTTCCCAAGTGGTGCTCCGATAGTTTCAGCTCCTGTATTAATACCTATTGAGATTGTTTCGTATTTCTCTCGTCCTGTCTCTCTTGCTGTAAGGTTGTTTGCTAATATGGTTGCCGGCCATGTATTATTAAAAGTTATTGCTGGTTTTGTTGTTTCGCTAGGGGCAACATATATTTTACCAGGTATCGTTCCGTTTGTAGCAGTCGTTGCAATAACTGTGCTAGAAATAATGGTTGCTGTAATCCAAGCGTATGTTTTTGCTATTTTAACCTGTGTTTATTTACACGATGCGATTCATTTACATTAAAATGATATTTTTTATTGCCAGTTTTTAAAAAGATTGGTATGTTTGGCTTACTTAGTTTTTAATAGCAATAGAAATAAAAAAGAAAAGGAAAAGTCCTATGGAATTAGAATCTGCTAAATTAATCGCTGCTGGTCTTGCGGCTTGTGGTTTAATCGGTGCCGGTATTGGTGTTGGTAATGTATGGGCTGCATATATTACAGCAATATCTCGCAACCCTGCTTCTAAAGAAGAAATTGGCGCATTTATTTGGATCGGTTTCGCCGTAACTGAGGCAGTTGGTCTATTCGCACTTATTATTGCGTTTATGGCTATGTTTGGTTAATAATTCTCCCCTAGTTTGCGACTAGGGGAATTTATTTTATAGGAATTTTTTAGAATGCCACAATTAGAATTCAGTACTTGGATAAGCCAAATATTTTGGTTAATCGTTGTTTTTGTTATGATGTATACTCTTATGACTATATTTGTAGTTCCAAGAATGCAATCAATTTTTGCTCGTCGTAAACAAAAAATAGCGGGTGACTTGAAAAGAGCCGAAGAATTAAAAATAGAAGCAGAAAGCATCTTGAATGATTATAATGAACAATTACAAGTTACCAAGCAAGAAACAGAAGAAATTATTTTAAATGCTAAAAACAATGCTTTGAAAATACACAATGAAAAAATTGCTGAGTTCAACGAAGAAAATATTGCTTTAACAGAAATAGCTATAGAAAATATCAAAAAATCTAAGCAAGAAGCTATGGATAATATTGATAAAATTGTATCTGATATAGCAACTGACTCTCTTGATAAAATTATCGGTGTAAAAGTTAGTAAAAAAGAAATTGAAAAAACAATTAAATTGGTAAAATAGGAATATATTATGGAAATGTTATTTGTAAATCCTAGTTTTTGGGTGGCTTGCGGTTTTTTCACAGTAATTGCTATTATTGTATTCAAAGGAAGTAATGCTGTACTGGGTTCTTCGTACGAAAGAATAAGAAAAATTACAGATAATATTGTTTCTGCTGAACAAGTTCGCGAACAAGCACAAAAATTATTAGTAGAGCAAGAGAAAAAATATCGAGAAATTGTAGAAGAAAGTAAAGTATTCATAGAACAAGCTCGTCAAGAAGCTCTTGTTATTACCGAAGAAATACAAGAAAAAACACAAAATAGTATCAAACGAGCGAGAGTTCGTTCACGAGAAAATATTAATCGTGCTGAATCCGAAGCAATTGACGAAATAAGAAAAGTTGTACTAGAAAAAGCGACTGAGGTTGTTAAAATTATCACTGCTGATAAAAAATTAGGTGAGCAGGTTATCGATAATGTAATTCCCAATATATCTGATTTAAAAAAATAACAGTATCAAGTCTAGTATTTACTAGCACAATAAAAACATAATAAAAAAAGTTTATTTATATAATTAAATAAACTTTTTTTATTGATCATTGTTTTAAATAACAATATTTATATTTTTGATATTCCTAAATCTATGCTGTAAGAACCAATTTTAATATCTTCATATGTGTAATCAGATTGCACATCATCTTCTGATAAAACAATTACTAATTCACTTGCTAGAACTTCTGATTTAATAAAATCATTAAATTGATTTACTACTTCAACTAATTCTTGTTGTAATTTGATTTTTAATGATATTCTATTACTTACATCTAGCTTCGCATCTTTACGAGCATTTTGTATTGCTCTTACTAAATCTCGTGCTAATCCTTCTTGTTCTAGTTCTTTACTTATTTCTGTGTCTAGGATAACAACACCCATACCATTTTGCATTGTTTGGGCGGCCATTCCATCAGTTGTTTTCAATCTCATTGTGTAATCATCGCCTTGTAATTCAATCCCAGCAACTTCTACATTACCATTATCTAGATTTTTATAATTACCTGATTTAGATTCAATCATTACTTCTTTCATTTTTGAACCTAATCTTTTACCGATTTTTGGATTAACAACTAATTGCATATCACCGTATCTACTTAAATCAGAATCTATTTTAATATCTTTAACATTTACTTCTTCTTTTAAGATATCACTAAATTCCTCTAAGCCGGCGTGATTTTCCACTACAACAGTCATTTTTTGTAATGGTTGACGAACTCTTAGCTTGTTTGCTTCACGAATCCCTAGTGCTGTTGAGCAAGTTTCACGGATAATATCCATTGTATTTATTAGATTCGTGTCATTTGGTAGCTCGTCGACATTTTCCCAATCGCTAAGGTGAACCGATTCTTGTCCTGTTAATTCAGTATAAATTTTTTCACTTAACATAGGTAAGAACGGAGCCGAAACTTTACATAATATCTCTATGACTGTGTATAGAGTATTAAATGCTTGTTGTTTACCATTCCAAAATCTTTCACGATTTCTGCGGATATACCAATTATTCATTGTTTCTAGAAATGCTTGTATCTCGGCCGTTGCACTTGCAAGTTGCAGATTGTCCATATGTTCTTCAACAGATTTCACTAGATTATGTGATTTTGATAAAATATATCTATCTAAAACATTGTCAGATGAATGAATTTTATGTGCTTTAATATTTTCAGCATTGGCATAAAGGGTAAAGAAATAATAAGCATTCCACATAGGAATATTTATTTGCCTTACAGTTTGTCCTATTCCTGCACCTTTTAAGTCAATTGCTAAATCACCACCACTCATAAGTGGGCTTGATACCATATACCAACGCATTGCATCGGAACCGTGTTTGTTAAACATATCGACTGGATCAGGATAGTTTTTTAATCTTTTTGATAATTTTTCATGTTTTTCATCTAAGACAACCCCGTGACAAATGCAGTTTTTAAATGGTGC
Organism: Alphaproteobacteria bacterium; assembly: GCA_029250225.1. Lineage (GTDB taxonomy): Bacteria > Pseudomonadota > Alphaproteobacteria > JAQWUY01 > JAQWUY01 > JAQWUY01. Next base: position 19,125 of record JAQWUY010000031.1, read on the forward strand.
GCGCTCAAATAGGGCTGTTGACATTACCATTAATGTATAAAACCAACCGCGAGTTTGTGCAACATACTCAACAATAAAATCACCTGGGAAATTACTTTCAAACCAATCTTTGTTTTCAAAAGGATAGTGTACTTGTGCAAATGGCATTGAACCAGATTCAAACCAACAATCAAGAACTGCTTCAACACGACGCATTGCAGACTTTCCTGTTGGGTCATCTGGATTTGGACGAGTTAATTCATCGATATGTGGACGGTGCAAGCTTTCAGGTCTTGTTCCAAAATCTTGTTCTAGTTCATCTATTGAGCCGTAAACATCAATTCTTGGGTATTTTGGATCGTCACTAATCCACACAGGAATCGGAGCACCCCAAAATCTATCTCTTGAAATATTCCAATCTTTTGCATTTTCAAGCCATTTACCAAACTGTCCATCTTTGATATGTTCCGGTATCCAATTTATAGATTTGTTTAATTCAACCATTTTATCTTTGAATTCACTAACTTTTACATACCAACCATTAATTGCTTTATAAATTATTGGTTCATCTGTACGCCAACAATGTGGATAATTATGCAAGTATGTTTCAAATCGAATTAATTGCCCGCTCTCTCTTAATCTTCTAGCAATGTCTTTGTTAGTTTCAAATACATGTTTGCCTTCATAATCAGGGATTTCACTGGTAAACAAGCCTTTTGAATCAACAGGGACAACTAATTTAATTCCCGCTTCACGGCAGGCTTCCATATCAATTTCACCAAAACCAGGAGCCATATGTACACAACCTGTACCTTCACCATCTTCTACCCAATCAACAGCTAAAATACGGAATGCATTTTCGTGATTTTCAAAATAATTAAATAATGGTGTGTATGTTTTACCACCTAATTCAGAACCTTTGATTGTTTTTATTTGCTTTAATCCTAGTTCTTCAATTTCTTTGCTGTATTTTGATATTGAACCAACAGAAAATATATAACAGGCTTGTTCGTTTTCTAGGATTGCATATTCCATATTTTTACCTACCGCAAGAGCTAGGTTAGATGGTAATGTCCAAGGTGTTGTTGTCCAAGCACATATATATGTTGTTTTGTCCATACCATTTAATTTAAATCCAGCCGTGACAGTAGGGTCTTGGCGTTGACGAGTAGCATTATCCATTCTTATTTCAAAATTTGAAAGAGGACTTTCCACCGCCCAAGAATAAGGCACAACACGATAATCTTCGTAAATTAACCCTTTTTCCCATAATTCTTTAAATGCCCAAATAACTGATTCCATATAACCGGAATCCATAGTTTTATATGAGTTTTTAAAATCAACCCAACGAGCAGAACGCGAAACATATTTTTCCCATTCATCAGTAAACCTAAGTACAGATTTTTCACAATGTTTGTTAAATTTATCTATTCCGTAATCAAGTATTTCCAAGCGACCTGAAACTTTTAATTCTTTTTCAGATTGTAATTCAGCAGGTAATCCGTGTGTATCCCAACCAAAACGACGGTTTACTTTTTTCCCTTTCATTGTTTTATATCTTGGGATTATATCTTTCACATAACCTGTTACAAGGTGTCCATAATGTGGTAATCCATTTGCAAAAGGAGGGCCATCATAAAATACAAAATCGTTTCGTATCCCATCTATCTTTGATGGACGATTATCAATAGACTTCTGAAAAGTGTTGTTTTTTTCCCAGTAAGATAATATTTCTTCTTCTAGTTTAGGAAAACTTATTGATGAAGGAACTTGTTTATAATGTTTTTTTGTCATTTATGTTGTTTACCATTATTTTTTATTTTATAATTTGTTTTGAAATAATAAGACATAGTACAGTATTTATGTCATTAATTCTAGTATTTTTGTAAAAAATATAAAAACTTTTCAATAAAAATTATTTTTAGTATTGACTAGTTGCTAAAATCTATATATAAAACGCAAATATAGATTATTGGTCTGTAGCTCAGCTGGTTAGAGCGCACGCCTGATAAGCGTGAGGTCGGCAGTTCAAGTCTGCCCAGACCAACCACTTTAAACCCTAGGAAATACCTAGGGTTTTTTTATTGCTGTATAGTTTTATAAAATATTATTTTAATAATTTGTATCAGGCATAGAGTCTTTTTTGTTTTTTATAAACTCTTGCAACTTATTATCGATTTCAGTGTCTAGCTCTGGTGCTTGATATGATGCTAGTAATTCTTTTTTGCGTTCATTTGCACGCATTTCAAGAGTTTTTTCGCCTTCTGATTCCCATTGCTCAAAACTATTTGAATCTGATGATGTATAGTTGTAAAAAGCAGTACGGAAATTATTTTGAGTATGAGTACAGCCCAAGAAATGTTTTCCAACTCCTACTTCTTGCCACGAACCAATACCACATCCATTATCAGACATATCAGGCCCATTCAAGAATTTCATATATCCTTGTGTTTGTTCGGCATCCATAATAAATTTTTCAAAACTCATTACCAATCCACCTTCTAGCCAACCGTGCGAATGCAACATAAAGTTAACACCGGCATTTGTTGCACTTGTTAAAGTATTTGTTGCTTCGTATGCTGATTGTGCATCAGGTAATTTAGATGCATTTAAACCACCGCCAGAACGAAACGGAATTTTTAATGTTCTTGCTACTTGTGCCGCACCATACAATATCAATGAACTTTCAGGGCCACCAAAGGAAGGCGCACCTGTTTGTAGATTAGTTGTCGATGCAAAAGTTCCAAACACAACAGGCGCACCTTTGCGAACAAGTTGTGTTAATGCCATTCCGGCCATCGCTTCGGCCACGATTTGTGTTAATGTCGCAACAACAGTAACAGGAGACATCGCCCCAGCTAATATAAAGGGTGAAATAATACAGGCTTGATTATTTTTTGCATATACTTTTAGCGCACCTAGCATAGTATCGTCATACACCATCGGTGAATTTGCATTAATTAAGTTAATTACTACACAATTTTGATCAACAAAATCTTCGCCAAATAATATTTTACACATATCAACAGTATCTTGTGCCCTTTGCGGAGCAGTTACCGAACCCATAAAAGGCTTGTCTGAATATTTCATATGCGAATAAACCATATCTAAGTGTCGTTTATTAACTACTATGTCAGTTGGTTCACAGACTGTACCACCGCTGTGATTACAACCTGGTAACATATAGGCTAATTTAACAAGATTTTGGAAATCTGCAATAGTTGCATATCTGCGACCGTTTTCTAAATCTCTAACAAAAGGGGAACCGTATGCCGGAACATAAACAGTATTTTTACCACCAATTTTTACATTTCGTTTCGGATTTCTAGCGTGTTGAATAAATTCCGACGGAGCTGTCTTTAATATTTCTCTTAGCATTCCTTTTTTAAATCTTACTCGATTATTTTCAATGCTAGCACCAGCTTTTTCCCATATTTCAAGTACTTCACTATCATCGCGAAAATCTATGCCGACTTCTTCTAGTAAAACTTCTGCATCATTAATAATTTTATTAATTTGTTCATTTGAATAAGGTTCAAAGAAGTTAATCTTTCTTTCAGCATAAGCTGGGTATTCGTTTAAGTTTTTTGTTTTTTCACGACCGCTTCTTCCACCACCACGACGAGATCTTCTTTCTCTTTCAATCATTTTGCCCCCTTATCAAAATTTTTTTAAATTACATAACTAATTATTTTTTAGTTAAAATTTATTCTTTATGCAATATCTTATATAACAATAATAATTTTTGTTCCTTTTTTGAGATATAAAATGTCGTTTTTTATTATTCTAAAAAACAAAATAGTTTTAAAAAATATTTTTTTTTGATAGTTTATATTCGTAAAATTTTACAAACTATTCATTTTAAATTTACAATCATAATTTTTTTACAGGGGTACTATGATGACTATTAAAAATCAAGCAAGAGCAGTTGTAATTGGTGGTGGAGTTGTTGGAGCTTCAATATTATATCATTTAACAAAATATAAAGGGTTCGAGGATTCTGTGTTATTAGAAAGAACAGAATTAACAGCCGGCTCAACTTGGCATGCGGCGGGTTTATTGCCATTATTTAATATGTCGTATACCGTTGGTAAAATACATAAAAATACCATTGATTTATATAAATCACTAGAAAAAGAAACCGGACAAGAAGTTTCATTCCGTCAAACCGGTAATTTAAGATTAGCGACAAATCAAGATCGTATGGATGAATACAAAAAATATGTCGGCACGGCAAATACACTAGGGGTGCCTTTTGAATTAATTACACCTAGTGAAGTTAAAAAATTATGGCCTTTGGCAGAAGTTGATGATTTAGTTGGTGCTTTGTATCACCCAACTGATGGACACGTAGCACCAGTTGATGTAACACAAGCATTGGCAAAAGGCGCTAGAAGTCGTGGCGGGACTATACATTTATATACAGAAGTTGTTGATATTAAACAAAAAGCAAATGATGAATGGGAAGTTTTTTATAAAACTCGCGATGGTGAGCAAGGCTCTATTACTTGTGAGCATGTTATTTCAGCAACTGGTAATTATGCAAGACAAACGGCAAGTATGGTCGGGCAAAGAATACCTGTGATACCAGTTGAACATCAATATATCGTTACAGATGAAGTTCCAGAACTTGCACAATATCGTGAACAGGGTAATAAAGAATTACCTGTGTTAAGAGAATCTGATGCTCAGTATTATTTACGCGAAGAGCGTCGAGGTTATATATTGGGTCCATATGAAAAAGGCGCTCCGGCAAGGTTTGAAGATGGTGTTCCTGAAACATTTGGAAAAGAATTGTTTCCAGGTGATTTGGAAAGACTTATGCCACATGTAGAAGCAGCGATGAAGCGAGTTCCATCTTTTAGTTCTGCTGGTGTAAAAGATATCATTAACGGGCCTATTGCATATACACCAGATGGAAATCCGGTTGTTGGTGAAGCTTATGGGCTTAAAAATTTCTGGTTTGCCGAAGGTTTTAGTTTTGGTGTGACAGCCGCAGGTGGGGTTGGGCATTATTTATCTGAATTAATTACCCAAGGTGACACAGATTTAGATTTTAATCCAATTTCTCCTTTAAGATTTGGTGACTTTGCAGGCAGAAATTATTCTATTGTTAAAAATGAAGAATGTTATGATCATGTATTTATAACACATTTCGAAGATGAAGAGCGTCCGGCAGGCCGTCCATTAAAAACAACACCTGTTTATGATAAGTTAAAAATGATGGGTGCTTGTTTTGGTGCTAGATATGGTTGGGAAAGACCTAATTGGTTTGCACCTAAGGGGGTAGAGCCGAAAGATATTAATTCATTCAGACGAACAAATTATCGTCCATATGTTGCCCAAGAATGCTTAGCAATGCGCGATTCCGCGGGTTTAATGGATTTATCCGGATTTACAAAATTTGAAATTACGGGTGATAAGTCTCACGAATGGCTAGATAGTGTTGTTGCAAGTAGGGTTCCAACCAAGAACGGTCGTTCATCGCTTGCTTATATTCTTGATAAAACAGGTGGTGTAAAGCACGAATGGACTATTACTAAAATATCAGACAATCATTATTATATTGTTTCTGGTGCTGGAATGGAAAGAATTGATGAGGATTTTATCAAAAGGAATATTCCAACTGATGGTTCTGCAACATATAGAAATGTCACAACACAATACGGGGTATTTGTCTTGGCGGGGCCGAATTCAAGGAAAATACTTGAAAAAGTAACTAATACTGATGTTTCTAATGATGCGTTTAAATGGCTTACTCAACAAACTATTGAAGTTGGATATGCTCCTGATGTAAGGGCAATGCGTGTAAACTTTATTGGTGAATTAGGTTGGGAATTGCATCACCCGATAGAATATCAAAATCATATTTTTGACAAGATTTGGGAAGCTGGACAAGAATTTGATTTGAGATTAGTTGGGATTCGTGCTATGGAGTCTATGCGTATTGAAAAATCATATAGAATGCCAGGACACGAATTAACTCGTGAATATTCTGCATTGGAAGCAGGCTTGGATCGTTTTATTGATATGAATAAAGATTTTGTTGGTAAAAAAGCATTGCAAAAACAACAGACAGAAGGTTTAAAAAAGAAATTAGTTCAAATGGAAGTGTTTGGATTACAAGATCGAGATACAGGCCCTAATGAACCTATATTTGATGGTGAAAAATTAGTAGGGCGTGCCGCATCAGGTGCTTATGGACACAGAACTGATAGAGCATTTTCAATGTGTTATTTAGAATCTAAATATGTTAGTATAGGCACAGAATTAGAAATCGAAATACTGGGAGATAAATTTAAAGCAATAGTTGTTGAAGAAAGTCCGTATGACACTAAAAACGAAAGGCTGAGAGGATAAGAGTATTATGAGAGTAATTGTGCCGATTAAAAAAGTTATTGATTCGAATATGCAAATTCGTATTAAGGCTGATAAAACAGGCATAGAAGATTCAGGTGTAAAAATGGCTATGAATCCATTTTGTGAAATTGCACTAGAAGAAGCTATTAGATTAAAAGAAGCAGGTAAAGCAACAGAAGTTGTCGCTGTTTGTGTTGGCAATCAAAAAAGTGAAGATGTTTTGAGGTCGGCCTTTGCGATGGGTGCTGATCGTTGTATTTTAATTGTTACAGAAAATAAAATTGAACCTATTGATGTAGCAAAAACTATTGCAACAGTTGCAAGGCACGAAACACCAGGTTTGATAATAACAGGAAAACAAACCATTGATGATGATAATAATCAAACTGGACAAATGATTTCAGCATTGCTTGGGTGGCCACAAATTACTTTTGCTTCGGAAATTTCATTAGAAAATGATAAAATAATATCTAGGCGAGAAATTGATGGCGGTGCGCAGAAAGTCGAATCTAAGTTACCCGCTGTAATTACTGCTGATTTAAGGCTTAATGAGCCGAGGTATGCATCATTGCCTAATATAATGAAAGCTAAGAAAAGAACTATTGAATCTGCTACCATAGAACAAATGGGCATAGAAACTAAATCTCGTATCAAGATTATAAATATAGAAGAGCCTCCACAACGCAAAGCTGGTGTCAAGGTTAGCGATGTAAAAGAATTGATTGAGAAATTAAAAAATGAAGCGAAGGTGATATAATGAGTGTATTAGTAATTGCTGAATATTGTTCAGAAGGATTAAAATCTGCTACATTAAATGCTATTAGTGCTGGTTTACAGTTAGGTAAAGTTGACGTTCTAGTTGTCGGTTATGATGTTAAATCAGTTGCACAAGAAGTATCAAAAGCACAAGGTATAGAAAAAGTTATATTAGTTGATGATAAAATTTATGAAGGCGGTGTAGCAGAAAATATTTCGTTGTTGGTTGCTGATATGGCTGATGATTATACTCATATTTTAGCACCTGCGACAACTATTGGTAAGAGTGTTATACCAAGAATAGCAGTATTAAAAGATTGTCAGGCTATTTCTGAGATTACTGAAATAATATCTGAAAAATCGTTTAAAAGGCCTATTTATGCCGGTAATGCTATTATAACTATTGAAACAAGTGATGAAAAAGTGTTTGCTACAATCCGTAGCACTGCTTTTGAAGCTGTTGAATTATCTTCATCTAGTAGTATAGAGGAAAAGCCGGCGGGCACTGATACTGCTTTAACAAAATTCATTTCTTCTGAATTGGTTAAATCAGATCGTCCGGAATTAACATCTGCTAAAACAATTATATCTGGTGGGCGTGCAATTAGTAGTGCTGAAAGTTTCGCTTTAATTGGTAAAATTGCTGATAAGTTAGGTGGGGCTGTTGGTGCATCTAGGGCTGCTGTTGATTCAGGTTTTGCATCTAATGATTGCCAAGTTGGACAAACGGGTAAAGTAGTTGCTCCTGATTTATACATAGCTGTTGGTATATCTGGTGCTATTCAACATTTAGCTGGTATGAAAGATTCAAAAATAATTGTTGCTATTAATAATGATAAAGATGCTCCGATCTTTCAAGTTGCTGATTACGCTTTAGAGCAAGATTTGTTTGAAGTATTACCTGAATTAGAACAATCTTTATAGTATTTGTATGAAACTTTTTGTATATGAACATTGTCCTTATTGTATTCGTCCCAGAGTTGTTTTGGGATACAAGAATATAGGCTGTGATATTGAATATTTATTAGATAATGATATAGACGGCCATATGGAAAAAATAGGGGCTAAACAAGTTCCAATCTTGCAAAAAGAAGATAAATCTTATATGACAGAAAGCCTTGATATCGTAGATTATCTTGATAATTTAAATGCTAACCCTATATTTACAAAAACAAATGGACGAAATGATATTGAGAAAATATTTTCTGAAATGAGTAGTGAGTACAGAACATTAATTTTTTCGTATGTACAATGTGCTAGTTTAGGTGAATTTGCAACTGATGAGGCAAGGCAATACTTTATTAAGCGTTATTTAAAGCATATTAACCTTGATAATGTGAATGAGGCGATTGAGTTACGAGAAAAACACAAAGAAAAAGTCGAAAATACATTAAAAAAATTAGAAAAGTGTATTTATTCTAAAAAACATATTTCTGATTGTGGTTTATCTATGGATGATGTTATTTATTTTGCAAATTTACAAAGAATGTTAATTGTTCCAGATTTGAATATACCTTTAAAGATATCTGAATATATGGAGTATCAATTATCGAAAAATAATTGTAATATAAAATATATATAATTTTTGGAAATTGCGAGGCAGTTGTGTTTAACATAAAACCGATCGTTAAAGAATTTGAATTAAATGGTGATTTTAATATATCCAGATATTCTAGATCTAGGATAAATGTAATACATATTGAAATCAGCAAAGATAACATTACAGGCAAAGGCGAGACAGTTCCTTATAAATACATAGGTGAAGAGATATGTGATTTAATATCACAAATTAATTTTAACAATATTGATTTAGATTTTGATGTTATTGACAACCTAGAAATATCTCAGTCATTAAAAAATGGATTTGTTTCTGCTTATTTAGATTGGCTAGCAAAGTCTCAGAATAAAAATGTTTGGGATATATTAAATATTGATAAACCAGATAATATACTAACAGCATACACTTTATCATTAGATAGTGTTGATAATATGGTTAAACAAGCTTGTAAAAACAAAGACAAACCATTGTTAAAGTTGAAATTGGGTGATGATAATGACATTCAAAGGATAAATGCAATAAGACAAAATTGCACAGATAATCGCATTATTGTTGATGCTAATGAGGGATGGAATAATAATAATATTATTAAATTGTTAGATTGCTGTGATTACAATAATGTTGAAATGGTGGAACAACCTCTACCAAAAGGAAAAGACAATATTTTAAAAGATATAAACTCTTCTATATGTATTTGTGCTGATGAAAGTTTTTACGATATTAATGATATTCAAGACTTGATAGGTAAATATGATGCTGTAAATATAAAGCTTGATAAAACAGGCGGTTTAATTAATGCTTTAAAAGCTTTTGATATTGCAAAGCAGAATAATTTAAAGGTTGTAGTGGGTTGTATGATGGGTTCATCACTTGCTATGGCTCCTGCAACTCTTGTTGCTCAAAATGCCGACTGGGTTGATTTAGACGGTTCTTTATGGGTAAAAGAAACTTCGGAAAAACTAGTTATTAAAAACGGTTCATATATTCAAACACCAGAATCTAGGTTATGGGGTTAATTATTTTTTAATAATTTACTAGGAACAAGTTTTAATTTATCTATAGTTTCTTGTGGAAAACTTGCTTGGTCATTCCATTGATTGACACGATAAACTTTATCTTTATATTTTACAAATTGTAAATTTAGTCGGAATGCCCCAAATCTTTTTTCAGTTGCTTCAATACTTACAGGTATATAAAATGGAATGCCTGATAACTTCATAAAATGAAAAATAGGGTTTGTTGATTTATGTTCTTCGCCTTTGTTTAAATCGTTGTATGCTGATATATTGTCCTGTTTATCAAGTCGTTTGAATTTTACCATACAAGATATTGCTTTTCCTGATGCTAAGTTATAACTATCTGCTTCTAAAACTTTACTGGTAGTAGAGCTAGAATTTACTTCGTACATATAGTGATTTGTAACCACTACAACATTTATATTACATTTTTTGTAAAACTTTATTTGTTGCATTAAAGTTAGAATACTTGAAATTGGGTCATTTGCTTTTAAGAATGGGTTTCCAGGTAAACTTGCAATTTTCACTTCTTCTGGGTTAGGATATTTTATTATTGTATTTTTATCTTTGTGGTGTTTTAGTATTGTATGAGTATCACCAAAATTAGAAATACTAGAACTTATTTGTTCGCTAAATTGTACTTTATCTTTAATTATTTTTCCTTTTGATTCTGTTATAAAACTAAAATCAGTGAAAAATTTTGTAAATCCTTGTGAAAATATCAATGCTTTGAATGAGTATTCATTTTGTTCATTAATGTTTAATTCAGCTTTCGCATCAGCCACATTCATTCCACCAACATACATACCATATCCAAAAGATATTTCATCATCAGCAAACGATTTTGTGCATAATAATATATATATAATAAATACAAGAATTTTTTTCATAACATCAAATCTTTCTAGAAATTTCAAATAATGCGATTGCTGCTGCGTTTGAAACATTTAAACTATCAACAATGTCATCACTATTCGGTGTTTCTATATAAACTATTTCATCACATGATTCTTTTGTCAAGCGACGCATTCCTTTTCCTTCTGCACCCATAATAATTACCGTCTTAGGGGATACTTTGTAATCACAAATATTTGTTTTGCTATCACCATCAAGTCCTACTGTCCAATAATTATTTTCCTTTAATATATCAATATTTCTTTTAAGGTTGGTTACCTTTATATAAGCTATTTTATCCAACGCACCTGATGCTGATTTGGCAAGTATACCAGTTTCATCAGGGCTATTTTTATCTGTTGCTATTACCGCTTTTGCTCCGAATAGATGAGCGGAACGCATTATAGCTCCTATATTGTGTGGATCGGTTATTTGGTCAAGAATCACAATAATGGATTTGTCTTGCTTAACTATATCTTGTATTTGGGGTTGCTCTATTGGTTTTACTTTTGCAAGTATACCTTGGTGTATAGCTCCTTTTTGACAATATTCTTCTGCAATTTTAATTAACTTTTTCTTGTCAATTATCTTTAAATCAATATCTTTTTGCGAAATAATTTTTTTTACTTTGTAATCAAGGTTGTTAAACGATTCATCACAACATATTATTTCAAATATTTTTCTATTTTCATTTGTTATCGCTGATGTTACTGGGTGAAAACCATATAACCAGAAGCTATTTTGTTTTTGTTTTTTATCTTTCATAAGTAAATATATATACCGATTATTAAAATTTTAAAATATTTTTTTTTAAAAATGTAAAATATATATTGACTATTTAAAAAATAAAAATTATAACTAACCCACTAAGGAGAGATGCCTGAGTGGTTAAAAGGGGCGGACTGTAAATCCGTTGGCTAAGCCTACGTTGGTTCAAATCCAACTCTCTCCACCATATCAAACACCTAATCGTAAAGATTAGGTGTTTTTTTATGGAATTAGAATTTATCTTTATATTTTTTTATTATAAGAATTGGTATTGTTATTCCAAATACAGCACCTATAATAATATCGCTCAACCAGTGCGCCGATAAAACAACTCGTGATAAACTGCTTGATATAGCAATTATTATAAATAAATACTTATATTTCGGGAAAAATGTACATAATATGACTGCAACAGTAAATGATGTTTGTGTGTGTCCAGAAGGCATTGATGCATAATCATAAGAATTATTAAAATTAAACGGAATAAACTCATATTTTTCTTGGCTTAAATACATATGTGGACGACTTCTTCCAATAACAAATTTTGATATATATGTTATAATATTTGTACTTAACATTAATAAAAGAGAAAAATTAACTTTTCTTAATAAGTTTTTGTTTTTATTGATTAAATAAAAATATAATATTAATAATATTAATATTGTGTAGTAATATTTTCCGTTACCTATATCTGTTATTATTTCTGCAATATATTTTACATTGTCAGTTATGTTGTTTTCTATGACAGTATTTAATTGTATATCAATATAAAAATAACTGATTATTGCAAACAGTATTGATACTAAAATATAAGATATTAAAAAATTATTTGTTTTTTTTGTTTTCACGACATTACAGCTCTTTTTTACTTTTAGAATTAATATAGCACAATATATTAATTTTATAACAAAACAATTAATAAAAATAAACTTTTTTACTTGCAAGATATTTAAGTTGTGATATAAAAACGGACATACATTTATTAATTATTGATTAATAAAGATATGCACAAAAATAATTAGCGGGTGTAGCTCAAAGGTAGAGCCCCAGCCTTCCAAGCTGGTTGTGTGGGTTCGATTCCCATCACCCGCTCCATTTTAAAGCATATTTTAATGACTTGTAATTAAATACACGAATTATTTGAGTGTGATACAAAAAATGTTTAATAAATAACAGGGGGCTTAGTTGCTCCTTGCCAATTAAAGGGGTATAGCTCAGTTGGTAGAGCGACGGTCTCCAAAACCGTAGGCCCAGGGTTCGAATCCTTGTGCCCCTGCCATTTTAAAGGGATTTTTTGGGATTATTATCTGTGGTTTATAAAAAACCTTGATTTTAAAACTTTCAAATCCTTTTATTTTTTTATTAGTTAAATTTTTAATAAAAATAGTAGCTACTTATGTTGGTAAATGCTATTAATTTTTTATATCAACACAATAAAAAGTGTATTATTTTTTACTTGCAATATATCAAAAACATTGCTAAACCTTATATATTCTAATAAATTTCAATAAATTGATGGTGGTATTAAAAATGGCAAGAACAACGCCGGCACAGTTTGTGCGTCAAGTAAGAAATGAATGTAAAAAAATATCGTGGGCTAATCGTAAAGAGGTGGTTATGTCAACTGTTATGGTTTTTGTAATGGTTGCAATAATGGGCGTTTTCTTTTTACTAGTTGACCAAGTTATTTCGTGGTTAATTAAATTAATAGTAAGATAGAGGTATTATAATGACTAAAAGATGGTATGTATTACATGTGTATTCGACTTTTGAACAAAAAGTTGCTAACCATATCGAAGAGCAAGCTAGATTAAAAGGTTTATCTGATAATATTGGTGAAATATTGGTTCCAACAGTTCCAGTAATTCATGTTAAAAATGGTAAAAAAGTAGAAAAAGAATCTAAGTTATTCCCAGGTTATATATTAATTTCTATGGAAATGAACGATGAATGTTGGCATTTGGTTTCATCTGCACCTAAGGTAACAGGTTTCCTAGGTTCAGGCAGAATGCCTTCACCGATATCTGATGCAGAAGCAGAAAAGATAATTAAACAGTTAGAAGAAGGCGTATCAGCACCAGCATCATCTATTTCTTATGAAATTGGCGAGCAAGTTCGTGTAATTGATGGTCCTTTCACAGGCTTCAACGGTATAGTAGAAGCTGTTGATATTGAAAGAACAAGATTAAAAGTTACAGTAAAAGTATTTGAACGCGATACTCCTTGTGATGTGGAATACAAACAAGTAGAAAAAATAAATTAATAATATATATTACAATATAAAAAACCGATTGTTATTTAAAACAATCGGTTTTTTTGTTCGTGCTATTTATTTTTATTATTGCACAAATAAATTTCTTTAATAATTATTTTAAAATTATGAGATATTTATATAAAGGTTATTCCGGCTTTTCATCTTTTTTGATTACTTTACCTTCGATGATATCGCCTTTACCTTTATTTTTGTTCTTGTTTTGATTTTGTTTTTTTAGCGTGTCTTCAAAAAAAGGATTTCCTGCAAACGGGTTTTCTCCTTGATTAGATTGATTTTCAAACGGGTTTGATTTTTTAAAAGGGTTATCTTTACCCATACCACCCATTCCAGACATCGTAGAATTAAAGAATGTGTTTACATTTGGTTTATTTCCAAAGCCTAAAATAAGTAATATTATGCTAAATGGCACACTAAGCAAGGTTAGAACACCAAGGAAGTCGGTTAAAAACCCAGGAATTATAAGTAATGTTCCTCCAAGAATATTGGGGATTACACTTGTTGCTCCTCTGGTAATTGTGCCTAGACCCATTGACATCATCGATTTTAAGCTACGCTTGATTAGCCACATACCAATTATTATGGTTGCTATAATTTCTACTATTGTTTCGCCTATGCCTAACATTCCACCTAAATAGATAAAAATTATTATCTCGGCGATAAACCATATAAACATTAAAAACAGTATTGGCATTTTTATTCCTTTAAAAAAAATATTAATAGTGTATATTAGCTATATAGTGTTTATTTTGCAAATTACAAGGTTTTTTAATCATGGACTTAATTATTTTAGTTATAATAGCTGTTTTTTTAATATTTCGTTTATTTTCAATGATAGGGCAAGATTTGGGTGGAAATACCGATGCATTTAGTGAAATGAGCTCTAAATCCAAGCAACTTAACAAAAAAGATGAAAAAAATAAAAAACAAGACGAAGAAGTTGATGCAAATCCAATGGAGAAGCAACAAGTTGAATCGCCAGTAATAAGTAAAATCATCAAGGTATACCCTGATTTTAATGCAGAAAATTTTGCTAATGGTGCAACACAGTGTTTTAAAAACACCATAGAAAATTTTGCTTCTGGTAATAAACAAGCCCTAAAAGAGTTGTTAACTCCTTCTACTTACAAGGTTTTTGCAAAAGTTGTTGATGATAGGATTAAAAACAATCAAAGTGCTACTGATAAAGTAGTTGGTTTTATTAGTGTTAAAATAGTTGGTGCTAATCTTACGGCAAGGAACATAGAGATAGAAGTTGAATTTGTTACTGATCAAATAAATGTAGTATATGATTCGCAAAATCGTGTTATAAATGGTCACCCGCAAGATGTCGTAAGAATAACGGATAATTGGGTATTTAGCAGAGCTAAAAACTCAGAAGAATTACAGTGGTATGTGAAAGAAACATCATAAATGAAGCTTATAACAAAAAAAATATTGTTAGTATCTTTTATTTTCGCTACAACTTCGTTTGTGTTATATAATTATTTTTCTAAGACAGAACAAACTAAAACTAATGAAATAACTCATCATAATAAGCACCACAAAAATTTAATACCTAGTAGTTTTGATAACTTAAATAGTTTTGAAAATGATGATATGGTTGGTGCTATAAAAGTAAATAAAAATTCTTGTTCTGTATTTTTAAGTTTGCCTAAGGATAAGCAAGTTGGCACACCGGATATACCTATGTTAGCCGGTGATATGCACAGACCTTGTATTGATTTAAATAGTGTTAATAACAAGCAACAATTTATAAAATGGCTTAAAAATAATTTTGATGTTTATTTAATTCAAAATGATGATGGTAATAAGTACGGTAAAATTACAGGTTATTTTGAAGCAGAAATCACAGGTTCATTAATCAAAACAGATGAATACAAATATCCTATTTACGGTTTACCAAAAGATATAATTTTCTTAAATAAAGAAGATTGGCCAAATAAAAATATAGATTTTAATTTAGTTGGAATGCTTAAAAATAATAAATTTATTCCTTATTATAAAAGAGATGAAATTGATGCGCAAAAAATAAGCGCTCCTGTACTTGCATATGGCGCTGATAAAATAGATGTTTTTTTATTACATATTCAAGGAAGTGGTCGAATATTACTACCTGATAATGATGTAGTTCGTCTTGGTTATGCTGGTAATAATGGACATAAATATAAATCTTTGGGCAGGGAATTAATATCAAAAGGGCATTTGGAATTATCACAAGCTAGCTGGTCAGGCATTCGTAACTGGATTAAAAATAATCCTGATAAGGCTGATGAAGTATTAGGTGTTAATGCTAGATACATATTTTTTAAGAAAATTCAAAATAATACTAACGGGCCAATTGGAAAAATGGGGGTTGGTTTAATTCCTAGTCGCTCTATTGCAGTTGATTATCGTAAAATACCTATGGGTTTAAATGTTTGGCTTGATGCACAAGGCATTGATAAAGAACGAATTCAAAGGATTATGAATACACAAGATACCGGTTCGGCAATTCGCGGATGGACAAGAGGTGATTTTTTCTGGGGATATGGTAATGAGGCATTAAAATATGCTGGAAAAATGAATTCTGAGGGTTTTTATCATATATTCTTGCCAAAGGTGGTAAGAAATAATATAATGCCCAACTAACGATAAGATTATAAAAAATATTTAATTAAATCTAGTAAATGTCTAACTTATACTAGTATTAAGGAACAATAATTATGAATAAAAAAATAGCAATCGCAGGATTGGGTACAGTAGGGCTTAGTCTTGTTAAAAAGCTAGTCGAAAAAAAAGAAATAATACAACAGCGAAGTAATAATAGTTTTGATATTATTGCTGTTTCAGCTCGTTCTAAAAAAAGTAGGGGTGTTGATTTATCAAATTATGAATTTTTTGATAATCCTGTTGAAATGGTAAAAAATACGGATGCAGATATTTACCTCGAACTAATGGGCGGTACCAATGGATTAACACTAGATTATGTCAAGAATGTTTTGAAAAAAGGCAAGGTATTAATTACAGCTAACAAAGCTATGCTAGCCTCATACGGTGAACAGTTATCTGAACTAGCGGATGAAAATAATGCAAAAATATTATTTGAATCATCAATAGGTGGTGGTATCCCTTGTCTTAAAACATTGCGCGAGGGAATGGTAGGTAATAATATTAATGCAATTTACGGCATCTTGAATGGTACTTGTAATTATATTTTAACTACTGTGCAAGAAACGGGTAAATCTTTCGCTGATGTTTTAAGTGAGGCTCAGAAATTAGGATATGCCGAAGCCGACCCAACATTTGATGTAGAGGGTTATGATGCCGGACAAAAATTATCTTTAATGGCTTCAATCGGATTTGGAATAAAAATACCTTATGATGAAATGTATTTTGAAGGTATTTTAGATTTTATGACTAATGAGCAAATAAAATCAGCTGAAAAGATAGGTTATAGCCCAAGACTTATTGGTGTGGCAAAACCACAATCTGATGGATATTTAATATATACGGTTCCTGCACTTGTTCCTGTTGATAAAACAATGGGTAACATAAAAGGAGTTGTTAATGGATGTATTATAAACGGTGATATGGTTGGTGATATTATTAGTATCGGTGCAGGGGCTGGCGGTGATGCGACTGCTAGTGCGATTATTTCTGATATAGTTGATTCTTTGAAAAATAATTATACTATGACATTTAATACTAGTACAAAAAATTTAAAATCTGCTAAGATATTACCAATTACAGAAAGAATTGGTAAATATTGTATTTTTGGTGACGAGAATATTTTAAAGCCTAAATTTGGTGATAATGACATTAAATATTTAAATTCTGTTAAAGATGTGTTTGTTATTGAAAATATTAAAGAAGAAAAAATTAACTCTGTATTAAACGGTATTAATTGTAATTTAGTAAGGATTGAGGACTGCTAATGTTTAACGAAGATTATATTACATCAGAAATTTTAAAATCTAGTGAAAAAACGGCTATTGCTAGTTTTCCATTTGTCGGCAAAAATGACAAGATAGGTGCTGATGGTGCTGCTACTGATATGCTAAGGGAAAGCCTAAATTCAATAGAAATGAAAGGCCGTGTTGTAATAGGTGAAGGGGAAATGGATGAAGCACCAATGTTATATATTGGTGAAGAATTAGGGACTGGAAGCGGAACCGAGATAGATATTGCTGTTGACCCAATCGATGGGACAACGCCTTGTGCAAAAGGACTTGATAATAGTTGTGTTGTAATAGCTGTTGCTGAAAAAGGTAATTTATTGAATGCTCCTGATATTTACATGGAAAAAATAGCAGTAGGTGGCGGATTACCGAGTGGAATAATTGATATTAAAAAAACACCAGAACAAAATATAAGAGCCATTGCTAAGGCAAAGGGTAAAGATTTTTCAGAAATTACAGTATGTACACTTGATCGAGATCGACACCAATATATTATTGATGATGCTAAAAAGCTTGGTTGTAAATTAAAATTATTAAGTGATGGTGATGTAGCCGGTATTATTTCAACAACTATGCAAGGCGAAGAGCAATCCGATATATTTATTGGTAAAGGTGGCGCACCAGAAGGAATTATATCTGCGGCTGCGTTATTGTGTGTTGGTGGGCAAATGCAAGGTATATTATGTCCTGAAAGTGACGAAGAAATTGCCCGTATGAATAAATGGGGAATTACTGATGAAAAAATTATATATAACTTAGAAGATATGGCAAAAGGGAATGTAGTATTTTGTGGGACAAGTATAACAAACGGTATGTTTGGTAAAGGTATACGACAAGAAGGCGGTAAATTTATAGTTGAAAGCTTTATTTTGCGTTCTTCGGTTGCTAAGCCGGAAATGTTTTCAAATACATATGATAAATAATGAATGATAAAGTTAAATTAGAATTAGGTAAATCACCGCAAAATTCAGTTTGGTATAGTCCTAGAATAAATAACGAACTTGAACAACAAATAGCGTTAAAATATTCTTTGCCTTTAGAAGTCGCTAGTTATTTAGCAAATAAAAATATAAGTGTTGAAGAAATAGATTTCTTTTTAAATCCTGCTATTAAAAATCAGATGCCAGATCCATTATCATTTCAAGATATGGATAAAATGTTATGCGTTATTTATGATATCGTTAAAAATAATAAAACTATCGCTATATTTGGTGATTATGATGTTGACGGAGCAACCTCAACAGCATTGTTAGTAAAATATTTTAATCAACTTAATATTAAAACTATTTATTACATACCAGATAGAAAAAGCGAAGGCTATGGCCCTAATATCCAAGCATTTAGACAGTTAAAGCAAAAAGGAGCAGATTTAATAATTTGTGTTGATTGTGGGACAATGTCTTTTGATGTTATGGAACAATCTTTACAAGAAAAAATAGATGTATGTATAATTGATCATCATATAGCAGAGCCAAGATTACCAGAATCAAAAGCTTTTGTTAATCCAAATAGATTAGATGATAAATCTGGTATGGGGTATTTATCTGCGGTCGGAGTAGTATTTTTCGTCCTTGTCGGATTAAACAGACATCTGAGAAAAAATAACTATTTTGATAATGTTAAAGAGCCAAATTTACTACAATACCTAGACTTGGTAGCATTAGGAACGGTTTGCGATGTAATGACTCTAACCGATTTAAACCGAGCATTTGTTGCCAAAGGAATAAAGGTTATGCAACAGCAACAAAATAAAGGTTTAAAACATTTAGCTAACATTAGTGGAATATCAGAAAAAATTAAAACATTTCATCTAGGTTTTATCTTAGGGCCTCGCCTTAATGCTGGTGGTAGAATGGATAATCCAACACTAGCAACGGAAATATTATTGTGTGATGATGATTCTAAGGCAAATGAACTAGCTACATTGGCTAATTTATTAAATCAATCTAGACAAAATGAAGAATCTGAAATTTTAAATGAAATAAATATTAAAATTGATGAGTATAAACACGATAATTTTATATGTGTTTATGGCAATGAATGGAATGAGGGTGTAATTGGTATATGTGCTTCTAGATTAAAAGAAGAATATAATGTTCCAAGTTTTGTTATAAGCTTTAAAAATAAAATTGGTAAAGGTTCAGTTCGTTCATCTGGCGGAGTTGATGTTGGAACGATATTATTAAAAGCTAGGCAAAAAGAAATATTAGAATCAGGTGGCGGGCATAAAATGGCAGGCGGATTCACTTTGCACCAAGAAAAATTAGCTGAATTTTTAGAATATTTAAAAAAAGAAATATTTATTGAAAATAATCAAAAAGAATTTTTAGCTCATAAAATAACAAGTATGAATTCTTTAAATATCGATATGTATAATAAACTTAAATTATTAGAACCATACGGAGTTGGCAATACTGAGCCAAGATTTGTAATACAAGATATTATGGTTTCATCATATAAAATTGTCGGAAAAAAGCATATTTCTTGCTATTTAAAGGACTCTTCGGGTACAAAAAGTATGAAGTCAATATGCTTTAATTGTGTTGATTCTGATTTAGGTAACGAGATTATAAATGTAGTAAATAATAAGTCTATTTCTCTGTTAGGAAAGATAAATTTAAACTCTTGGAATAACAAAGAAAGCATAAATTTTGTTATAGAAGATATTATGTATTAATTTTTTTTATAAAAATTCATTTTTAGGGTTGCACTTTTTCAAATATATATGTATAAACCTTTTTATTGGAACACGGTCGCGTAGCTCAGTTGGTAGAGCAACTGACTTTTAATCAGTAGGTCATAGGTTCGAATCCTATCGCGATCACCATTCCTCAGTAGCTCAGTTGGTAGAGCAACGGACTGTTAATCCGTTTGTCGCAGGTTCGAGCCCTGCCTGAGGAGCCATTTTAAAAAATCCATTTTACTTAGTTAAAATGGATTTTTTTATTCCTAGTATTTAGATATATATATAATTCTTAAACTGAAATAAATCTTGTTAGAAACAACAAGATTTATTTAGGTAGTGGTTATATTTTTTATGAAAATTTTTGGAGGCGCGAACTGGAATCGAACCAGTGTTCAAGGATTTGCAGTCCTCTGCGTAACCACTCCGCCACCGCGCCAATGATTAAACTTAATACATTATTGTTTTGATATAGTCAACATAAAATAATTTTGATTATTTATTATAAATGTTGTATTGTTTGACTTATAATGACTATTAAATATCAATAACTTAAAAAATGAAAAAAATAATACTTATCAGTGCTTTTCTATTATTTTCAAATTCTTCATTCTCGCAAGAAATTGACTTTAAAGATATCATTTCATTAATAGTTAAAAATGCCACAAATATTCAAATAACTAAAAAAAACATAGAGGAATCTTTTATTGATATAAAGGAACAAGAATCTAAAATGTTACCTAAGTTAGAATTGAGAGGTGGGGCTTCAACAATTAAACAAAGTAATGCCAGAACAAACAATCAAAATATTTCTTTAAACTTAAGTTATAATATTTTTAACGGTGGTAAGACGTTAAATATTATAAATATATCTAATAATAATCAAAAGAAATCTTTAATCGAGCACGAGAAAAATATTGCTGAAACAATTTTATTAACAACAAAAGTTTATTATGGTGTTAAAAAAACAAGAATTTTGAAAGAAGCTTATGAAATTGCCTTTAAAAATAATCAAAATATTATGGAAAAGGAAAAAATAAAATTTGAAAATGGTGTTGCAACAAAAGAATCTTATCTTAATTCTCAATCAAGTTATTACAATATTAAAGCTAAATTAGAAACATTAAATAACAATATTTATTCGCTGGAAAGTCAATATTATAGCTATACCGGAGCTACAATCTCTAAAATATTACCAGAGATTGATTTATCCGATATTACTATTCCATCGACTATGCAAGAAGCTATTGAAAGAGCAAAAGTTAATAGCTTTAATGTGCAAATTGCAAAAATTGACTTAGAGAATGCAAATTATAATTATCAGATAGCTGTTGCATCACACTCACCTGAGGTAAATGTATATAGTTCTGTGGAAAAGCAAAGTGGAGCTGATAACTCAGTTTCATTTGGCCTTAATTATACAATGCCTTTATACAGTGGTGGCGGGGATATTGCAAAACAACAAAAGGGTGTTGTTGCTAAAAAAATTAGTAAATTAAAATATAATAAAATAATATCAGATTCTGAATTACTAGCAATTAATGCTTGGAAAAATTATACATCTAGTAAAATAGAATTTGATTCTTATAAAAAATCCTTAGAGGCGATTAAATTATCTTTGGAAGCTGAACAAATTAAATATGATAGCGGTTATAGTGATAGTGACTCATTATTAGAATTACAAGATAAAAAACTAAAAATACAACAGCAATACACATTTGCTATTGAAAAGAAAATTACATCCGTAATGGATATGCTAATTGCAACAGGTGATTTCACAGCACAGAATCTAGAAAAAATAAAGTAACGATATCTTCTTTTATCGGGTTTAAACAATAAATTACTTGTAAATGTAAAATAAAAATAGTAAAAATATTCTATTAGTGTTTTAGTTTTGGAGGTTTAAAATTGACAGATAAAAGTAAAGATAACATGTCATTAGACGATATTCTATCTTCCATCCGCTCCTCTGTTGAAGATATCGAAGTAAAAGATAAATTAAATAGTGAAGAACCAAAAGTACTATCTGAAATTACTGATATGGGTGATGAAAATGCTACTCCTCCTATGGTTAATGGTCGTTCCGCCTTTAATGTCGAGGAATCCATACAAAGTATTCTAGAAATTCTAGAAAATAATAAAGAACAATTACCGCGCGAATTCTTTAATCGACAAGATGAATTTATTCAATCTTGGTTAAATAGTCATTTACCGGAAATCGTTGAAAAAACTGTTCAAAAAGAAATCAATCGTATGTTTCAGTACGTTTATAACCAAAAATAATTAGAAAAAGTTAGAGAAGTTCAATGTTAGATAAAACTTTTGATTCATCAGTTTGTGAAAAAGAAATATACAATAAGTGGGAAAAAAATGGCCTATTTAAACCATCAAAAAAAGGTGATAGTTTTTCTGTTGTAATTCCACCTCCTAATGTTACAGGCAACTTACATATGGGACACGCATTAAATAATACAATGCAAGATATTATTGTTCGATACAAAAGAATGAATAATTTTAACACTCTATGGCTTCCTGGTACTGACCACGCCGGTATTGCTACACAAATGGTTGTGGAAAGATTGCTTGATAAAGAAGGTATTAAACGCCACGATTTAGGGCGTGAAAAATTCTTGGAAAAAGTCTGGGAATGGAAAGAAAAATCAGGTGGACAAATTGTACACCAACAGCGCAGGCTTGGAAATTCGACAGATTGGGACAAAGAACGCTTTACAATGGACGAAGGTTTGTCAAAAGCCGTATTAAAGGTATTTGTTCAATTATACGAAGAAGGTTTAATATATCGTGATAAACGATTGGTAAATTGGGATCCTAAGCTAGAAACAGCCATATCAGACCTAGAAGTAATACAAACCGAAGTAGACGGTAATATGTGGTATTGTAAGTATCCGGTTGTAGGTATGGATAATACATTTATAACAATTGGTACAACGCGTCCGGAAACAATGCTAGGTGATACAGGTGTTGCTGTTCATCCAGATGATAAAAGATATACAGATTTGGTTGGAAAAAAATGTATACAACCCCTTACAGGAAAAGAAATACCAATTGTCGCTGATGAATATCCAGATCCAGAACAAGGAACCGGTGCTGTTAAAATGACTCCAGCTCACGATTTTAATGATTTTGAAGTTGGAAAACGCCGTAACCTTGAAATAATAAATATTATGACAAAAGACGGCAAGATGAATGAAAACTGTCCTAAAAAATATCAAGGTATGGATAGATTTGATTGTCGCGAAGAAGTCATAAAAGATATGCAAGAACAAGGATACCTTGTTAAGATAGAAGATTATACTCATACAATTCCTTATGGTGATAGGGGTGGGGTGCCAATTGAACCTTATTTAACGGACCAATGGTATGTTGATGCTAAAACACTTGCAAAGCCGGCTATTGAAGCCGTTGATTCTGGGCGTACTAAAATTGTGCCTGAAAATTGGACAAAAACATATTACGAATGGATGAATAATATTCAGCCTTGGTGTATATCAAGACAATTGTGGTGGGGACACCAAATACCAGCTTGGTTTCACGATGATGGAACTATCTTTGTTGCAGAAACTGAAAAAGAAGCATATGAACAAGCAAAGAAAAAATACGGCAAAGAAGTTAAACTAACTCGTGATCCTGATGTTCTTGACACTTGGTTTTCATCTGCCTTATGGCCTTTTTCTACACTTGGTTGGCCGGATAAAACCCCTGACCTAGAACAATTTTATCAAAATGATATCTTAGTTACAGGTTTTGATATTTTATTCTTTTGGGTAGCAAGAATGATGATGATGGGGATTCACTTTATGGGGCGTGAACCTTTCCATACCGTTATTGTCCACGCTCTTGTTCTTGATGGAAAAGGGGCTAAGATGTCAAAATCCAAGGGTAATGTTATCGATCCATTAACAATGGTTGATAAATACGGCTCTGATACATTAAGATTTACACTTGCTTCACTTGCAACCCCAGGCAAGGATATAAAGTTTTCAACTTCGCGAGTTGAAGGAACAAAAGGATTAATGACAAAAATATGGAATGCAGGCAAATTCTGTGAAATGAATAATGCTTATGCACCTGATAATTTTGACATAGAAAAATTGAAAAACCCAACTAACCTTTGGATTATAGGTGAACTTAATAAAGCTGTTACTAGTTTTGATAATGCGATTTCATCGTACAGATTCTCTGAATGTGCAAATGTTATATATCACTTCGTAAGAGGTATATTTTGTGATTGGTATGTTGAATTTTCTAAGCCTCTTTATTCATCTAAAAATGATGAATTAATTCAAGAAACACAACAGACTATGGGATTTGTCTTTCAGCAAACTTTAAGGCTGTTACACCCAATTACACCGTTCATATCTGAAAAAATGTGGGAAGAATTTGGCGATAAAAATAAAATGCTTATATCTTCTGATTGGATTAGTATTGACAATGACAAAATCAATCAAAATGCTGTAAATGAGATGGATTGGGTTCGTAGGTTTATTAGTTTGCTTCGCTCCACAAGATCTGAAATGAATGTGCCTGCTGGTAATGAGATAAAAGTAAAATTAAAATCACTATCTGATAAAAAATGGGGTTATTTAAATAATAATATTACTTTGATTAAAAGGCTTGCTAAAATTGACGAGTTAATAAAGACAGATGATGATGTTTCTGGTGCTGGACAATTTTTAATTGACGAGGCAACGGTATATATTCCATTTGACGGTGCTGTTGATGTACAATCTGAAATAACTAGGTTGGAAAAGATACTTAAAAAAGGCGAAGGCGAAGTTAAGAAGTTTTCCGGCAAGTTATCATCAAAAGGTTATCTAGATCAAGCTCCTGAACATATTATTGAAAAAGATAAGGCAAGTTTACAAGAAGCTGAAAATATTGTTAGTAAAACTAAGCAAGCAATACAAGTTTTGAAGCAAAAATAAACACTTACATACAGCCTTTTGCTGATTGTATGTAAGTGATATTAATTGATACTTAACATATTATTAAAAAAAATTAAAAAAAAGTAAAAAAAGTACTAGACAAAACAACTTTTTTTTATTAAATAGTATCTATCGTTTAGGAGAGATGTCTGAGCGGTTTAAGGTACCGGTCTTGAAAACCGGCGTGGGTCAAACCACCGTGAGTTCGAATCTCACTCTCTCCGCCATATTTGACGAAAGTTCATATGTCACAAATGACATAATATTAAAAGCCCGACACTCTCGGGCTTTTTTGCTATCTTGCAGTCTATTTAATCATATCGGTAAATGTTGACAGGAAATATTCATTATGCTAGCTTCCGTGCCATGACATATAAAACAGAAACTATCAAAAATGTTGTTATGAGTATTGGTGATAACAAATACTTGTTACCTGCTATTCAGCGCGAGTTAGTTTGGGATTATGAACAAATAGAAAAGCTATTTGATTCTGTTTTGTCTGGTTATCCTTTTGGATCCATGTTGTTTTGGCGTTACAAAAAAGATGAAAATAACAAAGATTATAAATTTTATGAATTTTTGAAGATATACGATGAGTATAATCGTCAAAACAATCACAATACAGAGCACGAGATTACAGGAAAAGATGAAATCACCGGTATTTTAGATGGACAACAAAGATTGACTGCACTTTTTCTTGGCTTAAAAGGATTTTTGAATTTACATAAGCCACGCACGAGATGGGATAATTCAGATAATTTTGAAAAGAAATATCTTTTTATTAATCTTTTATATAGTAAGGATAATGAAACTGAATATGAGGATATCAGGCCGGAGTTTCAAATAAGGTTTAAATCTGATAATCAGGTTATAAAAGAAAATTCTAGTCAAGATGTTTATTGGTTTAAAATAGGCAGTGCTTTGGATTGGAAAGAAAAGAAAAGTTGGAAAGAAGTCTTAAATGGAAAAAATATTTCAGAGGAGCAAAGAGATATAATCGAAGATGTCTGTTCTGCTATCTATGAAAATTTAATTAATCCTAATAATCCTAGAATTAGTTACTACGAAGAAAACACAGATTCTTTGGATAAAGTTCTCAATATTTTTGTTCGAATTAATGCTGGTGGAACACCTCTTGATTATACCGACTTTCTTATGTCGATGATTATTAACCAGTGGGGAGAGGGAAGAGAAAATATTAATACGGCAATTGATAATATTTCCAAAGATTTTGAATTTGATATTCCAAAAGATGTTTTTCTACGAGCTTGCTTATTTTTAACCGGAGAAAACCTGAACTTTAAAGCAGATAATTTTAAGCAGAAAACAATCAAAAATATTAAAAATGAGTTTGAAGCAATTTCAGAGAGTTTAAGAAAATCATGTCGTGTTTTTAGAGAGTTGGGTTATTCAAAAAACAATCTAAGATCAAACTTAATTCTCCTGCCGTTGGCTTACTTCATAAAAACTAATGACTTTAATAAGGTTAGTGATGATGATTTTGTGAAAATTAAGAAATGGATTCAGCTGTCTATTCTAGGAAGGGTTTTTGGATCTCAAACAACTTCATACTTGACCAAACTGAGAAAAGATATTGTTTGGGAAAGAGATTTCCCTCTGAATGAAATTATTAAGGTGTCAAATGAGGCAAATAAAAATATGGACATTAACGAAGACAGGCTTGATGATATTATTAAAAAAGCAAAGAAAGGTTCACAGGATAGTTGGGCGCTTCTGACTTTATTGTATCCTTCACATAATTATCGTGATGTAAATTTTCATGAAGATCATATATATCCTTATTCTAAACTTAACAATGAACACAAAAGGAATAATGGTGATTTTATATCTAATATTCAATTGTTAGAAGGTGGAGATAATTGTAGTAAAAATGATAGAGAGCCTAAATTTTGGATGGAAGAATATTGTTCAAAACGCAGTCTTGATCTTAATGACTATAAAAATAAAAATTTTATACCATTAAGTGTTGATTTAACTTTTTATAATTTCAGCCACTTTATAAGTGCGCGTAAAGAATTGATTAAAAATAAATTACTAGAAAATCTTAAAAATTAATACTTACACTCTCGGGCTTTTTTGCTATCTTGCAGTCTATTTAATCTCAGAGTAAAATAAGCCATTATAAAAATTATCTCGACAAAATTTTGTAATTCGATTATTGTTATTGTAAGTGTATTTTAAAATTTTATTTGTATAAAATCACTAATTTAAAATTGTCTTTTATCATTTAGATATGAAAGAACAAAAATGAAAAAAATCTTTCCTTACTTAACTTATGCTGGTTCAATACCTTTCGTATTATGCAGTGTGTTTTTAATTAACAATATACAAAAACTTCCCTTATTGGGCTCAGTTGAAAAAATATTGAGTGTATACGGGCTAGTTATTTCATCATTTTTAGCAGGAGCCCATTGGGGACAACATCTTTATATTAACAAGGGTGTATGGAATCAATTTTTACCAATTTTGAGTACTGCCTTAGCAGTCTTGCTTTGGTTAAGCTTTTTAGTGCTAGATTTCAAAATGTTAATGGTGATGTTTGCATTAGTGTTTATTATTTTATTTATTGTCGATTATCGCCTTTTTAAAATAGATTTTATCACTCATAATTATTTGCAGACACGGTTTTTTGTAACAACCATAGTTGTTACTTCACTTATAATTTCAGGAGTTTTATCATTATGAGTTTTAATCCACAAAATATTGCGGTTCTTGGGGCATCTGGTGCCATTGGCGGTGCTTTTAAAGAACTTTTGTCCAAGAAATATCCAGATGCTAGCCTATTTGCTTTTTCGCGTGATGGTGAAAATAAAATTGATTATCAGGACGAGAAATCAATTGCAGAGGCGGTTGAAACAGCAACTAAGGAAAAGCCTCTTGATTTAGTTATCGTGGCTAATGGTATTTTACACGATGGGAAATTGATACCGGAGAAATCTTTAAAAGATTTATCAGCAGAAAATTTTAATCGTGTTTTTGAAGTTAATACAATTACACCGGCGCTTATAGCTAAATATTTTTTACCAAAATTAAATAAACAACAAGAATCAATATTTGCAGTTCTCTCTGCGCGTGTGGGAAGTATATCTGATAATCAGCTTGGTGGTTGGTATGCTTACCGTGCTTCAAAATCGGCATTAAATATGATTATAAAAAATGCTTCGATTGAAGTTGCTAGAAGTAATAAAAACGCGATTTTGGTTGGGCTTCATCCTGGCACGGTTGATAGTAATTTATCAAAGCCATTTCAACATAATGTTCCAGATGGAAAGTTATTTAAGCCTGAATACTCTGCTGAAAAATTATTGGAAGTTTTATGTAAATTAACTCCAAAGCATACAGGGAAATGTTTCGCATGGGATTTTGAGGAGATAGCACCATAAAAAAACGAGATGATATAGGTAGTATACGACTTATTTTGGGAGATCAACTTTCAGATTCAATGTCAAGTCTTAAAGATTGCGATAAAGATAAAGATGTTATATTGATGTGCGAAGTTTGGGACGAGGCTACTTATGTAAAACATCACAAAAAGAAAATTGCTTTTATTTTTTCAGCTATGCGTCATTTTGCAAAGATGCTTAAACAAAAAGGTTATAAGGTTGAATATGTAAAATTAGACGCACCTAGTAATTCAGGTTCACTTAAAGGTGAAGTAAAGCGTATGTTGAAAAAACACTCTCTTAAAAATCTAATTGTGACACATCCAAATGAATATCGCGTTCTTAAAGATATAAGTAGTTTGAAAAATAAATCCTCTGTCTCTGTTGAGATTAGAGAAGATGATCGTTTTTTATGCACACCCAAAGAGTTTGCTGATTGGGCTGGTAATCGCAAGCAATTGCGTATGGAGTATTTCTATCGTGAAATGCGTAAAAAACACGATATTTTGATGACAGGTAATAAGCCAATTGGCGGGAAATGGAATTATGATTCAGAAAATCGCAAAATACCTAAAAAAGGTCTTTCCGTTCCTTCGCCTTATACTGGTAAGATAGATAGTATAACAAAAGAAGTTATTAGCTTAGTTTCAAAGCGTTTTGGTAAACATTTTGGTGATTTAAAGCCATTTTATTTTGCGGTTACGCGTGATGGTGCATTAAAAGTTTTAGATAAATTTATTAAGCAAAGATTAAAGAAGTTCGGAGATTATCAAGATGCGATGCTTCAAGATGAACCTTGGATGTACCATTCACACATTAGTTTTTATTTGAATTGCGGGCTGTTACTTCCCCTTGAATGTGTCAAAGCAGTAGAAAAGGCTTATCGTGCAAAGAAAGCTCCGTTGAACGCTGTGGAAGGTTTTATTCGTCAAATCATTGGTTGGCGAGAATATGTAAGAGGTATTTATTGGTTAAAGATGCCTAGTTATTCAAAAGAGAACTTTTTTAAGGCCAAGCGTCAATTGCCAGATTTTTATTGGACTGCTGATACAAAAATGAATTGCTTACATCAATGTATTAGCGAAACAAAGCAAAATGCATATGCTCATCATATTCAGCGTTTAATGGTACTTGGTAATTTTGCATTGTTAGCCGGTGTTAATCCAAAATATGTAAATGAGTGGTTTTTAGTTGTTTATGCTGATGCTTATGAATGGGTAGAGCTTCCAAATGTATCAGGTATGATTTTATTTGCTGATGGTGGCTATTTGGCTAGTAAGCCTTATGCTGCCGGAGGTAGTTATATTAATAAAATGTCTGATTATTGTAAGAATTGCGATTATAAAGTGACTGAAAAAAGCGGGGATGAGGCGTGTCCGTTTAATTATCTTTATTGGTATTTTTTGTATAGTAATCGTAAAAAGCTAGCTGGAAATAATCGTATTGGTATGATGTACAAAACATTTGATCGTATGGGTAAGGATAAGCAAAAAATTATTCGTAAGGATAGTAAAAGATTTTTGAGTAGTATTACATGAAAAAAAAGTCTGATTTACCTGTAAAAACATGTCCTGTTTGTTGTCGTGAGTTTAGATGGCGTAAAAAATGGGAAAAAATTTGGGATGAAGTTAAATATTGTTCTAAAAAATGTAGAGATAATAAAGATAGGAAATAATATGATTACAATATTTTATGATGGGAAATGTGGTTTGTGTGCAAAGGAAATTAATTATTATCGTAGGATCGCTCCCGTAGGTATTTTTAATTGGCAAGATATCACAGAATCTGATGATGAACTTAAAAAAGAAGGAATTTCTTTGTCTGAGGGTTTAAGATTACTGCACGCCAAAGATAACCAAGGCCGTATTCATATAGGTGTTGATGCTTTCATTCTTATATGGAAGCAATTAAAGTGGTGGCGTAATTTAGCATTTTTTGTTGGATTACCTATCATATATCAAGTCGCAGATTTTTTATATCGCTATTTTGCTAATTGGCGATTTAAAAGATTAAAACATTGTCAATTAGCAAAGAAAGAAGATGGTAAGAAATGAAAAGGAGATGGAAAATGATTGCTTTAATTATCGGAATCGTTCTTATAGGAACAGTTGCTATGGGTCCTATGATGAGTAATGTGGAAACACCTAAATACAATTTGGTTCAATCTGATAGTAATATTGATATTAGGAAATATGAATCTATCATAGTTGCAGAAGTAAATATTGATGTAAAAAACGAAGATGCTCTTGCGGAAGGGTTTCGTTTGTTAGCTGATTATATATTCGGAAATAATGCAACTAAAAAAGATATTGCTATGACGGCTCCAGTACTCAAACAATTAAATGGTGACACTTGGAATATTAGCTTTGTTATGCCTTCGGAATATAAAATGGATTCATTACCTAAGCCGTTAAATGACCGTGTAAAACTTAAAAGGATTAGAGCCAAAAAATTTGTAGTAATTGCATTCTCTGGTAGGAATTCTGATTATAATTTAGAGCAACACGAAGAAAAGTTAATGAAATATATCAAATCTAATAATTTATCGGTAACTGGTTCTCCAAAATATGCTTTTTATAACCCGCCTTGGACATTACCATTTATGCGTCGTAATGAAATTATGTTTGAAATTCGATATTAATAAACAAGGAATAAACCGAATATATTACATCTTTTGATGTTGCCGATGGTTGCGGGGTTACCGCTACGGAAAAAGATTATACTTTTCTAATTAGTGTTGTAAATAGGCGATCTTTACTTATGATGTTAAAGATAAAACAATCAAAGAAATAGATAGCCTATTCACAATAATGCAACAATTTATTGGGCTTTTGATACACTTGTTTTAAAATTTGGTTTTCTACGATTTTGACTAGAATATTTTTTCTTTTTAAATTTGAAATTTCTACTAGTTTTAATGTCGTTGTCATTTTTACTTCTTTTAGTCGGATCTATTAATCTTTCTATCGCATTCCACTTGCCTCTATCACTTGGGGCAACTAAGTTTAATGCTTTACCTTCTTTTCCAGCGCGGGCTGTTCTTCCGATTCTGTGAATATAATCTTCTGGACACTGTGGTAAATCGTAATTTATAACAAGTTTAATATGAGGTATATCTAGTCCTCTTGCGGCAACATCAGTAGCAACAAGTACATTATATTTTTTATTTCTAAAATCTTTTATAACTCTTTCTCGTTTACTTTGTTTTAAATCACCGTGGATTGATTGTGAGCTTTGTCCTTGCTGACTTAATTTCTTAGCAAGTCTATCAGCACCAAATTTAGTTTTAACAAAAATTATAACTGTTTCTTTCTTGTCTACTAAGGTGTTTAATAGTGTGTCATATTTTTCAGAATCATTTACTTTAACCATTCTTTGTTCAATATTTTCAGCTATTGCACAGTTTGAGGCAACAGATATACGAGCAGGATTATTCAAATACTGTTCTGCTATTTTTGTTATCTTGTGTGGTAAAGTAGCTGAAAATAGCAATGTTTGCCTTGTTTTAGGCATATATTCTATTATTTCTTTTATTTGAATACTGAAACCCATATCTAACATACGGTCTGTTTCATCAAGTACTAAGAAATTTGTTTTACTTAATTTCAAGCTTTTACGGTTTAAATGGTCGTTAATTCGACCTGGTGTTCCAATAACCAATCTCGGGTTGTTTCTCAACTGTTGAAATTGTCTAGGCATTGCTTCACCACCAATTAATAGTGCTGTTTTGATTTTTGAATTTTTACCTAACATAGCTTGCATTTGATCCATTACTTGTTTCGCAAGTTCTCTTGTAGGGGTCATAACCAATGCATTAGAGTCTTTATTTGATAATAATTCTGCTATCATTGGTATTCCAAAGGCTGCTGTTTTACCAGTTCCTGTTTGTGCAGAACCTAATACATCTTGACCTTTTAAGGCAACAGGTATTGTTTGCGTTTGTATTGGTGTTGGTTCGTTAAATCCTATATGCTTTAATGTGTGGGTTAAAGATTCAGGCAGGTTCATTTCTAGAAATGTTTTCATTTTGTATTTCCTATTTGTTTTATAAGTTAGATCTTACTAAAACAAAGAAAAATACTGATTTTCATTTTCGCAAGAAAGATAATAATTGAAAGGTATTAATACATGATTTTTTTATAAAAAGCAAGTTAATAAAATAATATAAGCTTTTATATTGTTTTTTACGCTACATAGTATATAGTATTTATATGCTTAAATATAAATTTATTTGCAACATAACATTATGTTTAATATTTTCTTGCTTTGGTTTTGCTAATGCACAATACAAAGATAATTTTTCCAATCCAATATCATTTGAACAATGGAAAAATGATTTCGGTAAAATAGCAGAGTCAAAAGGTGTAAAAAAAACAATATTAAACAAATATTTCTATGAGATAGAAAGATTACCTAAAGTAATAGTTTATGATCGTAGGCAACCAGAATTTTCAAGAACTTTTGGACAATATATAAAATCTGCATTATCCGAGACAAGACGCTCGCGAGCAAAACAGATGTATAAAAAACATAAGTTTGAACTTGATAAAATTGCTAGTAAATATGGTGTACAGCCTAGATTTATTGTAGCTTTTTGGGGCTTGGAAACAAATTTTGGCAGACATACCGGTAAAATGGATATAATTCGTTCTCTTGCCACTCTATCGCACGATTTACGCCGTAGCGAATTTTTCTCTAACGAATTAATATTAGCATTGAAAATAATTCAATATGGACATGTTGACGGGAATCAGTTTTATGGTTCTTGGGCTGGTGCTTTTGGGCAAACACAGTTTATGCCATCTACATTTACTGCTTATGCTGTTGATGGCGATGATGACGGTGTAAAAGATTTATGGGGTTCATTTGATGACATATTTTCTAGTTCTGCAAATTTTTTAAATAAAGTTGGTTGGAAAAAAGGCGAGACTTGGGGAAGACAAGTTAAAATAATTAATGATGATTTTGATTGGTCTGTGACAGGGCATAAAACATTAAAAACTTTAAAACAATGGTCTAAGCTAGGTGTTGTTAAATACGACGGTTCAAAGCTTGATACTTCGTTTAATGGAAAAGCTTCACTTATTATTCCTGCTGGGGCGAAAGGGCCTAAGTTTTTAGTCTATAATAATTTCCGTCGTATATTAAATTGGAATAATTCTGATTTTTATGCATTGGCTGTTGGTTTGTTGTCTGATGATATTATAGGAATCAACGGTATGAATTGGGTTCCACCTAAAAATGAAAAATCGATTTCAAGGAATGATTATAAATTTGTACAAAAAGTTTTAAAATCTTATGGATATTATAATAGCAAAATTGATGGTGTATTTGCTAGTGGTTCTAAGCATTCATTAAAATTATATCAAAAAAAGCACAATTTACCGGCTGATGGTCATTTGTCGAACGAAGTTCTTAAATATATTAAGGACAATAAATAAATGCGTTTTATATCTTTAATTTTTGTCCTACTTGTTATGACTGGTTGTGGAGGTAATGCTATTGTAGGCTCTATTGTGCAATCCCCATCTATTGCAGGAATTGGAAAAACACAATTTGAAATGGATAATGGAACACATTATAAAATAGGTAATAAATATTTTATTGATGGTAAGGCATACTACCCACGAGAAGATTATAATTATGTAGAAGAGGGCATCGCATCTTGGTATGGCCCTAATTTTCATGCAAAACCAACCGCAAACGGTGGGGTTTTTGATATGAATAAGTTTACCGCAGCACATAGAATTCTGCCTTTGCCTAGTGTTGTAAGGGTTACAAATTTAAAAAATGGACGCTCAATGATTGTAAAGGTAAATGATCGTGGCCCATATGCAAAAGATAGAATAATTGATTTATCTAGAGCAACTGCAAACAGGTTAGGTATAATCAAAGAAGGAACCGCTTTTGTAAGAGTTGAAGTATTAAAAGATGAATCAATTAATTTCAAGCAGGCAATGTTAACAAAAAATTCAGAACCAAAACTTGACCACAGTCTTAGATATGTTGATGTAGCGGAAATGAAAAAAACTAAGGGCAATAATTTTGCATCTGGAATATATATACAGGCTGGGGTTTTTGGCAATTATAACAATGCTTTAAATCTTGCAAATAGAGTAAAAAGTTTCGGCGATAAAGGTAAAACAAAACTTCATAAAATCAACAAAATCGACGGAACTACAATTTATGCTGTGAGGATCGGTCCGTTACAAAATTCAAATAAAGCAAGACAAACATTAAATAATTTGTTAGAAAATAATATAGAAGCATTAATAAAATTATTATAGGAATATTATGAAAAAATTAAAATTTATCTGGTTATTTTTAATACTGTCATTTAGTAATGCATTTGCATTAACAAGCGCTCCTCAGGCTATTGTTTATGATATGCAAAGTAAACAAGTACTGTTTGAGAAAGATTCTTCACGCAGAATGTATCCAGCATCGATGACAAAAATTATGACGGCATATATTGTTTTAGATTCTATTAAAACCGGCAATATTACAATGAATACTAAATTCAGAATTTCTAGTAAATCCTCGAAAAAAGGGGGGTCAAGAATGTTTATACGACAAGGCTCTTCGGTATCTGTAAAAAATTTAATGTACGGTTTGATAATTCAATCTGGAAATGATGCTGCAATTGCACTTGCCGAAGGAATATCAGGCACAGAAGAAAGTTTTGCTAGATTAATGAATTCATATGCTAAAAGATTAGGAATGAATAATACAAATTTTGTTAATGCAACGGGTTGGCCGGACAAAAAACATTATACAACTAGTAAAGATTTAGTTAAATTATCAGTAAGATTAATTCATGATTTTCCGGAATATTATCATATATGGGCAATAAAAAGCTTTACATATAACAATATAAAACAATTTAATCGCAATCCATTATTATATAAAAATATTGGTGCAGATGGTTTGAAAACTGGTCACACAGAAATATCGGGTTACGGATTAGTTGGTTCAGTTAAAAGAAATGATCGTCGTTTGATAATAGTTCTTAATGGAATGAGATCAAAGCATGAAAGGTCAAGAGAATCACTTAACATAGCTCAGGAATTTTTATTTAATTATGAAAATAAAAAAGTTCTAAAAGCCGGACAAGTTCTAGGCAAAATTCCAGTTCATCTTGGAAATGTCCAAGAAGTACCGATTGTAAGTAAAGATGATTTAATTGTCTCTACCAAAGTAAATTCACCTGATTTTGTTCAAACAAAGTTAGTTTATCAATCTCCTTTAATTGCTCCTGTTAAAAAAGGTCAACAAATTGGTATAATAAAAGTAATGCAAAATGGTCAAAAAGATAAAGTTATACCTGTTTATGCTGGTACTGATGCGGGTAAAATGGGATTGTTCAAGCGTATGATATATAATGTCAAAAATTTTATAATGGGTAGCTAATTAATGGATCCAATTAAACATAAAAATTTTATAACTTTCGAAGGTGGCGAAGGGGCTGGTAAAACTACACAAATAAAGAATTTAGCTGATTTTTTTATAAGTTTAGGCAAAGAGGTTATTATTACCAGAGAACCTGGTGGAACGCCGGTTGCAGAAATGCTTAGAGATATAATAGTGAAAAATCACAAGCAAAATATATCTCCAAAGACGGAGTTAGCTATTATTATATCAGCTAGATTAAATCATCTGGAAAACTTAATTATACCGGCACTTGAACAGGGGAAGATAGTTTTGTCTGATCGTTATATTGATTCAACATATGTTTATCAGGGGATATGTCAAGGATTGGGAATTGATTACATTAATGAATTACATTCTAAAATATTAGAAGATAAATTTATATTACCTAATAAAACATTTTATATTGATATCGATGTTGAAACTGGATTATCCCGTTCTTCTGGGGGTGATAAAGGCGAAGATAGATTCGAAAGCAAAGGAATTCAATTCCATCAAAAGATAAGAGATGGATTTTTAAAAATAAGCAAAAATGATGATAGAATTATAACTGTTAATAGCTCCCAAGAGATAGAAAAAGTTAAACAAAATATCTTAGAACACGCTAAGGATTTAGTATAATGGAAGATATTTCTATATCAATAATTCCAAAGTTGTTAGGACACGAAGAACAAGAAAAGAATTTTTTACATTCGTTTAGAAATAATCGTTTGCCTCACGCTTTTCTTGTTACTGGGCAAAAAGGAATTGGTAAATGTGGCCTTGCTGTTAGAATAGCTGTATTTTTATTAAGTGATGCAAATGCTTACAATAATTCTGAAAATCTATATTTTGAACAACAAAGTTCGTTGGTAAAGCAAATAAAAAACAATTCACACCCAGATTTTTCTTATCTTTATTTTGGTATGAATTCTTTAACAAAACCTTACAAGCCAATGAATGTTATATCAGTTGAGCATATTCGCCAAGCAATGAATTTAAATAATCACACGACTATATCAAATACATCTAGGGTAATTATTATTGATGATGCTGAAACTATGAATAGGCAGGCTCAAAATGCACTTTTAAAAACACTAGAAGAGCCAAATCCAAATACATACATAATACTTTGCACTAGCAAGCCAAATTCTTTATTACCCACAATCCGTTCTAGGTGTTGTTCATATAACTTAAAGCCTATAAATGATGAAAAAATACAAGAGTATTTAGAGCAAAAATATGCAGATTTAAGTAGTGATGAGTTAAAAGCTTATATTAAGCTAGCTAATGGTTCAATAGGTGTTGTTGATAACCTGATAAAAAATAAAGCATTAAACATATATAATATAATTGTTGATGCTATAAAAAATGGTAATGAACAAATATACACATTAATAAATGCAATTTCAGGCATTAAAAATAAAAACAATTTTCAATTATTTTTGTTGTTATTTGATAATTTTACATATCGTTGCTTTAAGGCAAATTCAAATAATTTAGGTTTTGAATGTATTATTAAAGGCGAAGAACAAGCATACGAAAAAATTAAACAAAAATATAACGGTTTAAAAATGATTGATTGGATTAATCAAGCAAAACAAAATATAAATGATGTGCAGGCTCCTGTTTACTTAGATTTAAAATCTGTTATACTCACCTTGTTTTTATCACTACAAGAAAATAACTAAGGATTAATTATGAATAATTATTATATCACTACGCCTATTTATTATGTTAATGACAAGCCACATATTGGACATGCATATACTTCACTTGCGTGTGATATCTTAGCTAGATTCAAAAGGTTAGACGGATTTGATGTACATTTTTTAACTGGGACAGATGAACACGGTCAAAAAGTTGAAAAATCTGCACAAGCAAAAAACATTAATCCACAAGAATTCACAGACAATGTTTCGCAAAATTTCCGTGATTTAGCTGATTTAATGAATTTTAGTAATGACGATTTTATTCGTACTACGGAAAATCGCCATAAACAAGCTTGTCAAAAATTATGGCAAGAGTTAGAAAAAAACGGACATATTTACTTAGATAAATATTCAGGTTGGTATTCAGTAAGAGATGAAGCTTATTATACCGAAAGCGAATTAATCGATAAAGACGGTAAAAAACTTGCCCCAACAGGAGCGGAAGTTGAATGGGTAGAAGAAGAAAGCTACTTTTTTGATTTATCAAAATGGCAAGATAAGTTATTAAAACTATATGATGAAAACCCTGATTTTATAGCGCCTAAATCTCGCCGTAACGAAGTAATTAGCTTTGTAAAAGATGGTTTAAAAGATTTATCTGTATCTCGCACTGCTTTTTCTTGGGGGGTAAAAGTTCCAAATAATGACAAGCATATTATGTATGTTTGGGTTGATGCCTTGACTAATTACCTTACAACACTTGGTTATCCTGATGAAAAAAACAAAAAGTTTGAAAAATATTGGGGTGCCGATTTACATATGGTCGGCAAAGATATTATTCGTTTCCACGCAGTTTATTGGCCGGCATTATTAATGGCATCTGGATTGGATTTGCCAAAACGAATATTTGCGCACGGTTGGTGGACAAACGAAGGTGAAAAAATATCGAAATCACTTGGAAATGTAATTGATCCGGTTGATTTAGTTGAAAAATATGGTCTTGATCAAACAAGGTATTTCTTGATGCGAGAGATATCTTTTGGTAACGATGGTGATTTTTCAAGACAAGCAATGATAAGTCGTACTAATTCAGATTTAGCAAATGATATTGGTAATTTTTGTCAAAGGTCATTATCAATGGTTTTTAAAAATTGTGAAAGTATTATACCTAATCCAAATCTAAATGATGGCGATAATGAAATTATTAATAATGCAAAACAATGTCTTGAAACAGTTAGGTTGAACTTGGATAAACAAGAATTTAACAAAGCACTAGAATCTATATGGAAAATAGTAGGGCAGGCAAATAAATATGTTGATGATAATGCTCCTTGGGCATTAAAAAATACCGATTTAGATAGAATGGGAACTGTTTTATATACTTGCGGTGAATTAATACGAATATTCGGTATACTTTTACAGCCATTTATTCCAAACAGTGCAAGTAAAATGCTTGATTTAATTGCTATACCCGAAGAGCAAAGAACATTTAAAAATATAAATAATTCGTTACAAAGTGGTGTTAAAATTGACAAGCCACAAGTTATTTTCCCAAGATATGTGGAGCAAGATGATGGATAAGCCTGTTTTAGTTGATTCGCATTGTCATTTAGATTACCTACAAGAAAAGGGGGTGCTAGAACAAGCAATGACTAATGCTCCGGATTATGATGTTTATTATATGAACACGATATCAACAAATATGGCTGAATTTCCAAAAGTTCTAAAAATAGCAAATTCATACGATAATGTATTTTCTTGTGTTGGTGTTCACCCTTGTCATATAAAAGATCACCCATTAGTGACATATGATGAATTATATGAACAAACAAAACATTCAAAAGTAATTGGTATAGGTGAAAGTGGTATTGACTTATTTCACGATAAAACCACCCTTGATTTACAAGAAAAATCTTTCCGAACACATATATCTGTGGCCAGAGATACAGGCTTGCCATTAGTTGTACATACTAGGGGAGCAGATTACGATACAATCCGTATATTAAAAGATGAATATGAAAAAGGAGCTTTTCCGGCAGTTATACATTGTTTTTCAGCTAGCCGTGAATTGGCAGAAGAATCTATAAAGATGGGCTTTTATATATCTTTATCAGGAATCATTACTTTTCCAAAAGGTGATGTTGTTTGCGATATAGTAAAAGATTTACCCATTGAAAAATTATTGGTTGAAACAGATAGCCCATATTTAGCTCCTGTACCAAATAGGGGGAAGAGCAATCAACCAGCCTATACAAAATATACGGCAGAAAAGCTTGCATTAGTAAAAAATGTGGATTATTTGACTATTTCAAGTCAAACCACACAAAATTTCTTTACCTTATTTAAAAAAGCT
This sequence comes from Alphaproteobacteria bacterium, assembly GCA_029250225.1. Classification (GTDB taxonomy): domain Bacteria; phylum Pseudomonadota; class Alphaproteobacteria; order JAQWUY01; family JAQWUY01; genus JAQWUY01. The sequence goes on from JAQWUY010000031.1 coordinate 59,114, forward strand.
GTAAAATAATGATTATGAATAATAAAATAATAGTTAATATATTAGGTTGCGGTACATCCGCCGGTGTCCCTAGCATAATAAGTGGTTGGGGTAGTGTTGATAAAAATAACCCTAAAAACCACCGTCTAAGGTGTGTGATTACTATGAAAACTCACGATAGCCATATATTGGTTGATTGTGGCCCTGATTTAAAACAACAACTATTTGAATATTCGCAAAATAATAACTTAGATTTTGACGCTATCTTTTTAACACATCAACACGCTGATCATATACACGGAATTGATGAGCTAAGGTGGGTTTGTACTCGTAATAATAGGGATTTGAAAGTATATGCATCAAAATCAATATTCGATAGTATTATTAAAAGGTTTGAATATGCATTTACTCCTTTGCCTAAGGGGGTTGATTTTTACTTTAAGCCTGTATTGCAACCTATTGAAATAAAAGATAAAATAAAAATAAATAACTCAGAATTTATAGTAATAGAACAACACCACGGTAAAATAAAAAGCTATGGATATAGGTATAAAGATTTTGCTTATTGTACAGATGTTGTTGATTTTGATGATACCGAATTTGAGAAATTAAAAGGTGTAAAAACATTAATTATTGATTGTCTTAGAATACAAGAGCATAAAACACATGCGCATCTTGAAAAAGTTAAATATTGGGTAAGTAAATTAAATCCAGATATGGCATACTTAACGCATATGGATAATACTATGGATTATGAAGATTTATTAAATCAATTACCTGATAATATTCGTCCTGCTTATGACGGCCTTGAAATTACAGTTTAGTTGATATTTTTTTATATTTATCAGTAAGTTAGCAAGATAATCTAATTTTTTATTTTATTATTATTTGCCTATCAGGTTTGTATCTTAGAATTCTTTTAATGTCTTTGTTTTCTTTGTTTTTTATATTTTCTATAACATTTTTTAATAAGTCTTGTTTTACCATCATATCACTTGCGTTTGCGTGAATTATGTTAATGTTATCAAGCATTATTCCAACATGTCCGTCCCAAAATATTAAATCCGAGGTTTTTAAATCAGTAAGTTTTATTTCTTGCCAATTTAGTTTGCATTGATCCGTTGTGTCTCTTGGCATAATGATTCCGCAAGCTAGAAATAACATTTGCACAAAAGCAGAGCAATCTATACCGTATGATGTTCTACCAGCCCAAACATAAGGAGTGCTTGAAAAATCTGTTGCTAATTCCATCATATTTGTGAAATCATAATATTCGTTAATTTCAGATATATGTTTATTGTAAATCCAGCCAATCCCAATATTTGAAAACACTTCGCCTTTTTCTTTGATATAAAGAAATGAGTTTAATGATAAATTACAAATATGTTTTGATTTTAAATCAGAGTTTTCAAAAATAGGGGAATTTATAACCTTAACTTTATGAGTTTGTTGTTTTGCTTCAATTAAATAATTATCGTCACAAAACCCAGTGTATCCATCTAGTTTAGATTTAATCCCAACCCCGAATTCGTTCTCATCACCTGTTAATTTTACTAATTCGCCGTATATTAATTGTGTTGTTAATTTACCCTGTGCGTTAAAAACATCTAAAAACGGTTTGATTACAATTTTTTCTTGCATATTTTTCATCTTTTATTATTATATTAATTATTTTACAAGTAAAAAAAATATTAATCTATAAAAAAATGATGAAAATATGACAACATTAGTTTTTATTCCCGGTGTCTTAAACACAGACGAGATATTTTTAAATATAAAAAATTCTATACAAGGTAAAATTAATTTTATTACTGCCGATACATTTAACTTTGATAACTTTACAGATATGGCAAACAATATATTAAGTGAAGTTGAAGGTGATATAATTCCTGTGGGGCTATCTATGGGGGGTTATTGTGCATTAGAGTTGCTAAGGCTATCACCAGAAAGAATTAAAGGCATAGTGTTGCTTAATACAGGTGCAAAACCACCCACACAAGAACAAAAGATCCAAAGACAAAAAATTATTAGTGCATCAAAGGTAGGAAAATTTATAGGTGTTAGTAATTTAGTAATTAATAGAATACTAGGTAAAAAAGCATTAGAAAACAAAAATATACATGAATTATTAAGAAAAATGGCTGATAGTTGTGGGCGAGATGTGTTTATAAGACAACAGCAATGCATTATTGATAGAATTGACCCAAGACAAGCAATTAAAGAAACCGATATTCCAATATTATGTATAGCAGGGCAGTATGACCAAATAACCCCATCTACATTGCTACAAGAAGTTAATGAAATTGGAAATAACACAACTTATTTTGAAATCGCAGATTGTGGGCATATGTCAATTCTTGAATATCCACAAGAAACATTAAAAATGTTTAAAGATTGGATAAAAATTTATTTTTATATTGACCTTTAATAAATAAAAGTTTATTAAGTAACAAATATATCTTTGGTGGCTGTAGCTCAGTTGGTTAGAGCGCCGGTTTGTGGTACCGGAGGTCGGGGGTTCAAGACCCCTCAGCCACCCCAATTTAACTTTAAATTTATCAATATTATTCCATTCATAAAAATCACTTAATAGATTAAGGCGAAATAATTTGAGTGTTTTTTAATCAAGATATTTTTTTAATGCCTTTTTTTTAATCAATTTATTTTTGTTTTTTTAAAAAATCTTTAAAAAACAGTTACTTAATAATTGGCACATTTTTTGCATATATGTTATAGTATATATGTTAATTAATTTTTTTGGGATGAGATTATGAAAAAAATAGAAGCTATTATTAAACCTTTTAAGCTAGATGATGTAAAAAATGCATTACAAGAAATTGGTTTGCAAGGTATAACTTCTTCGGAAGTAATGGGTTTTGGTCGTCAAAAAGGTCATACTGAATTATACCGCGGTGCGGAATATGTAGTTGATTTCTTACCAAAAATTAAAATTGAAGTAATAGTTAGTGATGAGGATTTAGAAAAAACAGTTGAAACAATTATAAATACCTCAAAAACAGGAAAAATTGGTGATGGAAAAATATTTATTTCCACTATTGATGAAATTATTCGCATAAGAACTGGCGAAACAAATAACGAAGCAATATAAAATTAAGCTAATTAAGGAGCATAAAATGGCTAAAAATATAAAAAATATTATGGAAATGTATGATGAATTCGCGGTTGAATTTGTCGATTTCAGATTCACAGATACAAAAGGGCGCTGGCATCATATGACGCAACATGTTTCTACTGTTGATGAAGATTTGCTGACTAATGGTATTATGTTCGATGGCTCATCTATATCAGGGTGGAAAACTATTGATGATTCAGATATGTTATTAATACCTGACTTAGATTCTGCGATTATGGATCCTTTTTCTTACAAACCACAACTTGTTTTAATTTGTAATATTGTTGAGCCATCTACTGGTCAAGGTTACGAAAGAGATCCTCGCTCTATTGCAAAACGAGCATTAGCTTATATGGGAAAACAAGGAGTAGGTGACACAGCATACTTCGGCCCAGAAGCTGAATTCTTTATGTTTGATGATGTTCGTTGGTCAACAGAACCGCATTCAACAGGTTTTGTGGTAGATGACGAAGAATTGCATGTAAATTCAGCAACTGAATATTCTGATGGCAATGATGGTTATCATGTTAAGAAAAAGGGCGGTTATATACCGACATTACCACTAGATAAGGCTGTTGAAATTCGCGCTGAAATGGTTACAACTGGCTTAGAGTTTGGTATTCCAATGGAAAAACACCATCACGAGGTTGCTTCTGCTCAGCACGAGTTAGGAGTTAAGTTTTTAACATTAGTTGAATGTGCTGATAATATGCAAAAGTACAAGCATGTAGTACAAAATGTTGCTCAACAATTTGGTAAAACAGCTACATTTATGCCAAAACCTGTATACGGTGATAATGGTAGTGGTATGCATGTACATCAATCTATTTGGAAAGATGGCGAAAATATCTTTGCAGGTAATGGTTATGCTGATTTATCTGATACTTGTCTTTACTATATTGGTGGTATAATTAAACATGCCAAAGCAATTAATGCATTTACAAATCCTTCAACTAACTCTTACAAAAGATTAGTTCCTGGTTTTGAAGCACCGGTATTGCTAGCATATTCTGCTTCTAATCGTTCAGCTTCTTGTCGTATTCCACATGCATCAAGTCCAAAAGCAAAGCGTGTAGAAGTTAGATTCCCAGATCCAATGGCAAATCCTTATCTTGCATATACTGCATTATTAATGGCTGGTCTTGATGGTATCAAAAATAAAATTCACCCAGGTGAAGCAATGGACAAAGATTTATATGAATTACCAGCTGATAAATTAAAATCTATTCCAACAGTTTGTGGTTCATTGCGTGAAGCTCTTGAAAGTCTTGATGCAAATCGTGGCTTCTTAACAGAAGGCGGTGTGTTTACAGATAACTTCATTGATAGCTATCTAGCACTTAAATGGGAAGAAGTTTATACATTAGAACAAACTCCACATCCAGTAGAGTTTGAAATGTATTATGATTGCTAAGCAATATTAACTCGTTATATATGAAAGCCGATTAAAATCGGCTTTCTTGTAGATATACAAACAGATATGCAAAACTTTAAATAACTTAGTTCGGCTGTATAATGTATATTATGTTAAATCATTTATTTATACATAAACACTATAATGTGATAAATATGTATATATGTGATAAAATAAACATAAATAAGCATATAAGCTAATTAAATTTATAATCTGGTATTGTATAAAGTCTAGTATTCTAATATATTGTATTAAAAAAAATATTTAATTAATAAGGTAAAACACTATAATGTCAAAAATCACAGATAAAGATGCTTTAAATTTTCATTCAAAAGGTAAACCTGGAAAATTTGAAATAAACCCCACAAAACCATTAGCTACACAAAGAGATTTATCTCTTGCCTATTCACCTGGTGTTGCAGCACCTTGTTTAGAAATTGAAAAAAACCCAGATGATTCATATAAATACACAAATCGTGGGAATACAGTAGCTGTAATTTCAAATGGTTCTGCTGTATTAGGCTTAGGAAATATTGGAGCGTTAGCATCTAAGCCTGTTATGGAAGGAAAAGCTGTATTATTTAAAAAGTTTGCAGATATTGACGGTATTGATTTAGAGTTAGATACAAATGACACGGATGAATTTATAAATGCTGTTAAATTAATGAGCCCTAGTTTTGGTGGCATTAATTTAGAAGATATAAAAGCACCTGAATGTTTCATAATAGAAGATAAATTAAAAGAATTGATGGATATTCCTGTATTTCACGATGACCAACACGGTACAGCAATTGTATCGGCAGCTGGTTTGATTAACTCAACTCATATATCTGGTAAAAAGATGGCTGATATCAAATTGGTTGTTAATGGTGCTGGTGCTGCATCTATTGCTTGTGTTGAATTGGTAATTGATATGGGATTACAGGCAAAAAACATTACATTGTGTGATTCAAAAGGTGTTATATACAAGGGTCGCAGTGAAGGTATGAACCAATGGAAATCGAAATATGCTATTGATACGAAAAATCGTACACTAGAAGAAGCAATGGTTGGTGCAGATGCATTCTTTGGTTTATCTGTTGCCGGTGCTGTAACCAAAAAAATGGTTAAATCAATGGCGAAAAATCCAATTATATTTGCAATGGCAAACCCAACCCCAGAAATTAACCCTGATGAAGTTCATTCAGTTCGTGATGATGCTATTGTGGCAACTGGTCGTTCAGATTATCCAAACCAAGTTAATAATGTTTTAGGCTTCCCTTTTATATTCAGAGGCGCATTAGATGTTCGCGCAACATCAATCAACCAAGAAATGAAAATAGCCGCAGCAAATGCAATAGCTACATTAGCAAGACAAGATATCCCTGAAGAAATACTAGAATCATACGGACATAAAAAATTAAAATTTGGTAAAGATTATATAATTCCTATGCCATTTGATTATAGATTGATGTCTATTGTGCCCCCTGCTGTTGCTAAGGCAGCTATGGATACAGGTGTTGCTAGGCAATCTATTGATGATATGGAAAAATACATTAGTTCATTAAAATCTCGTATTGATCCAACATTAACAGCTATGGAAGGAATATTTAATTCAATCAAAGAGAATAAGAAAACTGTTATTTTCAGTAATGGTACAAATAATCGTGTTATTCGCGCTGCTGCTTCTTTCCAAGATATGGGTTATGGTAAATCTATATTGGTTGGAAATGAAAAAGAAATCCGTGAAAAATTATCTATTATGAATATTGATATTGATATTGATGTTGCTGATTGTCACAATTCAGATGACTGTGAAGAATTAGTTGATCTTATGTATCAAAAAGTGTGGCGTAAAGGTTTCTTGAAAGATGATATTGACCGCTTAATTAAAAATGATCGTTCTGTATTTAGTATAGCAAAACTATTGTCAGGTAAAGCTGATGCTATGATTGGTTCAACACAAAGAACATTTGTTAAAAACTTTGATGCAATAAATACTTTTGTTCCTCCAATGAATAAAAATATTCGCCCTATTGGTGTTATGATGTTGTTCGTTAAAGGTAAAACGATATTTATAGCTGATTCAGTTAATCACAGTAAGCCAAATGCACAAGAACTAGCAAATATTGCAGAAACTACAGCAGGTTTTGCTAGAAGAATGGGATTAGCTCCTCGTGTAGCATTTACTTCTTTCTCTAATTTTGGAGATCCGCAATGTGGGACACACTATCGTATGTCTAATGCTGTAAAAGAACTAGATAAAAGAAAAGTTAATTTTGAGTATGACGGTGAAATGATAGCAACAATAGCATTGAATTACAAAATGCAGAAAGAAATATTCCCTAATACAAAGCTATCCGATTCAGCAAATATCCTAATAACACCAGGTATTGCATCTGGTCATATATCTTCAAGATTAATTCAGGAGTTAGGTGATGGAACAGTAATTGGCCCAATGTTATTAGGTTTTGACTATTCTGTACAAATACCACAAATGGCTTCAACAACTAATGATATAGTTAATTTGGCTGCATTATCGGCATACGATGTAATAGCCAGAGAAAATAATAAAAATTAAAAAATAAATCAATTAAAAAGCCCCTTATTTATTTTTATAAGGGGTTTTTTTAATATTTTTTTCATTCAATATAAAATAAAAAAACCTCACTTAAAAAAGTGAGGTTTCGATATGGCGGAGAGACCGGGACTTGAACCCGGGCATCAGTTTCACCCGATGACGGATTAGCAATCCGCTGCATTACCACTCTGCCACCTCTCCATTGGTTAATATGTTTTATAAGGTGTTGAAGTGCTTTTGTCAATACTAATTAAATAAACATTTTTACTTTTTTTATTTAAAATATAAAGTGATTAATTTTTAAGCAAAAATGGTTGTATTTAGATATCTATATCACTAACAAAATGAGCATTTTCTTGTATGAAATTAAATCTTTTTTCAGGCTTTTTACCCATTAATGTTTCAACCATATTATCAGTTTCACGTGATTCTTCTAGGTTACTTTCATTGGCTTTATTGCGCTTTGGAACACAAACCTTAATTAATGAACGAGTTTCAGGGTTCATTGTTGTTTCTTTTAACTGCTTAGGCAACATTTCACCTAAACCTTTAAATCTTGAAACATTTACTTTCGCATTTTTGGGAAATTCTGTTTTTAATAATTTATCTTTGTGTTTTTCATCTCTGGCATAGAATGATGTGTTTTTATAAACCAATCTAAACAATGGAGGCATAGCAAGGTATAAATGCCCCTGCTCAATTAATTGTGGCATTTCGCGATAAAAGAATGTCATTAGTAGTGTTGCTATATGAGCACCATCAACATCGGCATCAGTCATAATAACAATACGCCCATATCTTAATTTATTTATATCGAATTCTTTCCTAGTACCACAGCCTAATGCCATAATAATATCTTTAATTTCTTGGTTTGCATTTATTTTTTCTTTGTTGGCAGAAGCTACATTAAGAATTTTTCCTTTTAATGCAAGTATTGCTTGTGTCTTACGGTTTCGTCCTTGTTTAGCAGAACCTCCGGCAGAATCACCCTCAACTAAGAATATTTCTGTATCAACTGAATTTTTATCAGAACAATCTGCTAGTTTACCTGGTAATCTTAGTTTGCGGGTTGGACTTTTACGGCGCGCTTCTTTTTGTATTCTTCGTTTATTGCGTTCTTCCATTCGTTCAATTATATAATCAAGTATTTGACGAGCTGATTGCGGATCCGAAGATAACCATTGTTCAAAGCGATCACGAACTAGTCCTTCAACTAATTTTGTAGCCTCTGGTGAAGATAATCTATCTTTTGTTTGTGATTGAAATTGTGGTTCACTAATAAACACACTTAGTAAATAAGAAGCTTCATCGCATACATCAGATGAAGTGATGCCACTTGCTTTTTTCTCACCAAGTATTTCACCATAATTTTTTAATGCCTTAGTTAATGCACTACGAAATGCATTTTCGTGTGTTCCGCCTTGCGGGGTTGGAACTGTATTACAATAAGAATTTGCAAAACCATCACCATCAACAGTCCATTGTATACACCATTCAACTCTTCCAATGCCGTCATCTTCTAGTATGTCACCGGAAAAAGCTCTTGATGACACACAGGCTCTTTTTCCAATTTGATGTGATAAGTAGTCTGATAATCCATTTGGAAAATGAAATGTTTCTTTTTCAGGAACTGGATTTTCTTTGCTAATTTTTGATTTATCACAACGCCAACGAATTTCCACGCCTTTAAATAAATATGCTTTGGAGCGTACTAGTCGATGCAATTTTGATGCAATAAATATATTATCTCCGAATATTTCTTTATCTGGATAGAAACGAACTTTTGTACCACGACGATTGTTTACATCGGATATTTTTTCTACGGGAGTTGTAGGTTTCCCTTTGCTGTATTTTTGCTTCCATAATTTTTTATCACGGGCAACTTCAACAATTAATTTTTCTGATAATGCATTTACAACAGATGAACCAACACCGTGTAATCCACCAGATGTTTTATAAGCTTTACCATCAAATTTACCGCCTGAATGCAAAGAAGTAAAAATCAATTCTAGTGCTGATTTACCACTTTCGTGCATATCAACTGGAATACCACGACCATTATCGGTAACAGCTAATGAGCCATCAGCATACAATTCAACTTCAATTCTGTTTGCGTGACCAGCTACGGCTTCGTCCATAGAGTTATCAATTATTTCTGCTGCCATATGGTGCAATGAGCGACTATCGACACCACCTATGTACATACCTGGGCGGTGACGAACTGCTTCGAGCCCTTCAAGTTTTTTGATTTGGCTTGCATTGTAAGATTTGCCATCTGAATCGGCAGGTGGTTTTGTATCAAATAAATTAGACATATTAATAGTATATTAAGATTTGATTTTTTAGCAATATAAATTTACAGTGCATCGCGAATTTTTTTCAGTTTATGTATTATATCTTGAATTTTTTCTGTTTTTTTATTCAATGTATCATTAAATGCAGTGATTGATTCTGCTTGATTATCTTCAACTTCATTTAAAACTGGTAATTCTAATTTTTGAGACAATTCTTCACTGTTTTCCAAGTCCATATCAATATTGCGAAAAGATTCAATGCCAATTGTCTTAATTATATTACTGACCCCTTTAATTGTATAACCTTTTTCTTTTAAGTGAACTTGAATTTGTTTTAAATAAGATATATCTTTTTCACTGTAATATCTAACCCCGTTTATTTTTTTTGGGTTAAAATATGGAAATTTTTTTTCCCAAAATCTAAGCGTATGGTTTTTTATATTTAATGTTTCTGCAACCTCGCTAATATTTTTGTATTTAATATCAGTCATTTATTTTTCTTGCCGTTTTTTCTTTTAGTTTTTTATTAGCAGAAAAGCTTACAACGCGTCGCGCTTCGATTATTGCTTCTTCACCAGTTTTTGGATTTCTGCCTAATCTTTCGTTTTTATAACGAGTCTTAAATGTACCAAAAGAAGTTATTTTTACATTTTTATCTTGTTTTAAATTGACACATACCTCTTCAAATAAATCTGATAGAATATCAGATATGATAGTTCTAGGCATACCTGTTTCTTTGTAAACTCTTTCTGTAACATCAACTTTTGTAAGAACTTTAATCATTTTTTTTACCCCCTATTGATTCTATTTCCATTTTAATAAGCAACTACCCCAAGAAAATCCGCTCCCCATTGCGGTAAGTGCTAATATGTCACCAGACTTAAATTTATTATCTCTTATTGCGCTGTCCATGGCAAGTGGAATTGTTGCAGCCGAAGTATTTGCATGGTTTTGAAGGGAAACAATAACCTTATCCATGTCAAAATCAATGTAATTTGCAACAGATTCTATGATTCTTAAATTTGCTTGATGCGGGACAACCCAATCAACTTGTTTTTTATCCATATTATTATATTTTAATGCATCTATAATAGAATCACCCATTGATTTAACAGCAAATTTGTACACTGCTTTACCATTCATATGTAATCCAATTTTTCCGATTTCGTAACTTTTTAATAAATCAGCATTTTTACCACTTGAATATATATGTGTAGAAAAAATTCCGTAATCATCTTCTTCTTCACAACTTGATAAAACCACAGCTCCTGAACCATCGCCAAATAGAACACAAGTGTTGCGATCTTTCCAATCAACTAGTTTTGAAAATAAATCAACCCCAACAACCACGACATTTTTTGATTGCCCCAGCTTAATTGCATTATCTGCGACATTTAATCCAAATATAAATCCTGCGCAGGCCGCAGAAATATCATATGCATAACAATCAATGCCCAACCTGCCTGCAACATAAGTTGCAACTGCGGGAAATCTTACATCAGTAGTTGCGGTTGCAACGACTATGCCGTCAATATCATTAATATCTATCCCAGAGTTATCAATAGCCATTTTTGCTGATTTATAAGCTAAATCTGCACAACTTTCACCTTCGGAAATATGTCTTTGTTTGATTCCCGTTCTTTGAAAAATCCATTCATCGGAGGTATCTACAAATTTTGCTAAATCATCATTTGTTATTACTTTACTTGGTAAATATGATGCTACTCCTGATATATATGATTTTTTTAACATTTTTTTATACCTTATCTTTCATCTCTGAAAATTCCATTTTTGTTAATTCAGATTTTAATTTTTTAATAAAATCTCTTTCTACTAATTCAACCGCAACACCTATTGCATTTGCAAATCCAACAGCACTAGATGAGCCGTGTGACTTTACAGCAACTCCGTCAAGTCCTAGTAAAATAGCACCATTATATAATTCTGGATTCATTTTTTTCTTTATTTTTCTAAATACTGGATATCCAATAATTCCAGCTAATAATCCGAATATCGGTTTTTTAAATTCTGTTTTAATAGTATTTGCAATAAGTGTAGCTGCACCTTCTATTGTTTTAAGGGTAACATTACCGGTAAAGCCATCGGTAACAATAACATCTGTTGTGCCTTTTCCTATATCATTTCCTTCAACAAAACCATAATAATTTACAACATTTGTTTTTTCTAGTATTTTGCTAGCTTGTTTAATTTCTTCGCGCCCTTTCATTTCTTCGGTGCCAATATTTAACAATCCAACAGAAGGATTTTTTTCTTGTTTATAAATATTATAAAAAACACTACCCATAAGGCCAAATTGAACAAGATTTTCAGCTGAGCATTCAAGATTAGCACCTAAATCTAAAACAGCAGACCATCCATTTGAATGTGGAATAGCTGCACAAATCGCAGGCCTTTTAATCCCTTTCATAGGTCTTAGGATGAATAAAGATAGAGCCATTAAAGCCCCAGTATTTCCAGCTGACACAGCACAATCAGCCTTCCCATCTTTTACGGCTTGAAATGTCATTCCCATAGAGCTATCACGACCTTTTCTAAGTGCATTACTAGGCTTCTCGTCAGATAGTATGGATTTATCAGTATGAATCACTTCTACTTTATTTTTAAGATTATGGAAATTATCTATTATAGGTAAAATATGCTCTTCATCACCGTGGATAATAAATTTAATTTTTTTATTTTTTTTACTATATATAGAGGCTCCTTCGATAACAACATCAGGCGCATTATCGCCACCCATCGCATCTAATGAAACTATTAAACTATTTTTTTTTCTTTTTATCATTCATCTACTTTCAGTTTTTGTAATATTTCAAAAGGATTTCCTTTTGTTTCCCTGTTCGCTTCTATATCTATTTTGCTTGGTGTGTATTCAAGCTCTGATATATCAGCACCCTCCTTTATTATATTAGAGGGTATAGATAATATTAATTCTTGAATTAATATATCATATATATCTATTGCTCCGTTTTCAATTATTTCCGGCAATAAATAAGTTTCGTCTTTTTGTTCACTTTGAGTTGTTTTTTCACAGAAATCAACTTCTAAATTTTCATTAATTAAAAGCTCCACAGGTTCAAGACTAATTCCACAAATTGTTGCAATTTTAAATTTTATATTTCCAGTTAATCGCAAAATTTTGTCACTACCAATCAAGAACTTTAAGTTAATATCTGAATTAAAAGCAAGAACCTTTATGTTTTCAGGTATTCTTTCTTGATTAATTATTGATAATTCGTTATCTGTAAATTTAAAAGATAAACCTAAACCTTTTTCAGGTATATTGTTTACAACTATTATTTTTTCTATATCTGCATTCATATCATTACTTCTTTGAATTGGTTATTCCTGCTGTAATTATAAATTCTAAAGCCTCTGTCTTAGAAATCTTTAACTCTTTGATATCTTTTTTATTAACAACTAATAAAAAACCTGATGTGGGATTAGGAGTTGTTGGTACAAATACATTAACATATTTTATATTATCTTTTTTAATGTTATCAGCTACTTTTTTATTGGTTTCACCAGTTACAAAACCTACAACCCAACAATTTTTTCTTGGGAATTCAACTAATACAGCCTTTTGATCAGATTTATTACTAGAACTTAGAAAACTATCTATTAAACGACGGTATCCTTTATATATGTTACTAATTACTGGGAACAAAGATAATATTTTATCGATAGTAGATAATGCCAAGTTTCCTATGAAACTAGACACGAACCAACCTATTGATATTAATATAACTAATATAAATATTAATCCATAAAATGGGGTGTAATACGACCACAGAAAATCTGGTAAATTTAGCCAAAAAAAGTTATTAATTAAATCAACAGCCCATTCAAATAACAATAATATCAACATTATTGGTACAACAGTTATTAAACCAGTTATTAAATATGATTTAATATGTGAAAAAATAATTTTTAGCACGGGTAGCCCCTTGGTAAATAAAATTATTTATGACGAAAAATTATTCGCCCTTTTTCTAGGTCATAAGCTCTCATTTCAACATCTACCTTATCACCAACCATTACACGGATACGGAACTTTCGCATTTTACCAGCATTATGAGCTGTAATAATATGACCATTTTCCAATTCAACGCGGAACATAGCATTAGGCAAGTTTTCAATTACTGTGCCTGTAAATTGTATTAATTCTTCTTTTGCCATATATAATCCTTATCTTTAATATTTTTTTATAGTTCTTTATATGCCTTATTTACTCAATAAAATCAAGTTTTTTCTATTTTTTTTCCATATATAAATAAACCGCGAAAAATATGTTTTATAGTATTTAAAAATGATTTTTTACCTATTATTGAGTAAAATAAGCTATGTATAGAAAAAGATAAGAAAAACTTAAAGTTATATAAATAACTATAAGAAAAAGCATTATTATTCAAATATTTACAATTAATACTTAATAAGTCAATTAATTCTTTTTCTATTGATTTTAATCGCCATCCTGTAATATGAAGCTCAATATCTTTTCTTTTTATTGCATTGTGATATTGTTGTATTGCGATTACGGCAAATCTAACTAAGGCAAAAATATTCCAATAATATAAATTATCTTTATTTATTTTACATCCGGTTTGATTTTCATACTCTTTAATAAAAATGCTTTGATTATTATTATTCCAACCATTTCCCCAAAGACTACTAAAAAGCCAAGCTATATCTTCACTTGCATCAGAAAACTTTGCAAATTCTAGATCAAATACACCACAAATATTATCATCTTTAAATTTTAAGTTATTTAATTTGTAGTCACCGTGAATAAATACGCTTGTAAAACTAGGCTTGTTATCGCGAAGCCATTTAAAACAGTAATCATAAACATAACTATTAATTTTATAGTATTTAAATACCTCTTCGAATAAATTTATCCTTTTATCTATACTTATTTGATTTATGTTAATATTTCTTTTATTTGAGTGAATTACGGCCATTTCTTGAGCCATAGATAATATATTGTGTTTATTTAACTGGTTGTTTTTTATTACATTACCTTTAATATATTCAAAATTATCTTGCCCTAGGTATTTTGGAAATTTTCCGGAAACTTTATTGTATAGATTAAATAAAGTTTCTTTATCAAGTCTTTCAACAAAATCAAATTTAAGATGAGTTGTATCAGCATATGTAGCTTTAACTATGTTCTGTTTCTTATAAAAACAAAAATTATTTATTGCGCCACCATTTAGATATTTTTTGTTAAACATAATTGTTCTATTTCTGTAAGTATCTTTTTAACCCCTTTTAGGCGTTCGCTTTCAGTTTTCCATATTTTGCTTATTTCAAGTTTATGGTCGGGACGAATACGAACTAACCCCGTATTATTTTGCATATATTCTATTAATTTTTCAGGAGCTATAAATTTATTTTTATAAAACGATAGTAATAAGCCTTTTTCAGTAAGTATAACTTTTTCAACTCTGATTCTACGACATATTATTTTTAGGTTAACAACAAAGAATAGATTTTCTAGTTCTTTTGGTAGTTTTCCATATCTATCGACCATTTCTATAGCTATTTCATCGGTTTCTTTATCCTCTTGTACATTTGCAAGTCTACGATAAAAACTTAATCTTTCAGATAATCCGCTAATATAAGAATCAGGTATATAAATTGATATCCCTATTGAAATGTTTGGAATAAATTCTAAGTCTTGGCAATCTTCATCAGAATTTGTTTGTTTTTCCATCGCTTCTTGTAGCATTTTTTGATATAACTCAATACCTATTTCCTTTATATGCCCAGATTGTTCATCGCCTAGTAAATTACCGGCTCCGCGAATATCTAGGTCGTGACTGGCAATATTAAAACCGGCACCCAGAGAATCAATAGCTTGAATAACATCAAGTCGTTTGCGTGAATTATTTGATAATACTTTCCCTGAACGAGTAGTAAGGTAACAATATGCTCTTATTTTGCCTCGCCCTATTCTGCCCCTTAATTGATACAATTGACTTAATCCGAACATATCAGCTCTATGGACTATCATTGTATTTGCATTTTGAACATCAATACCACTTTCAATAATATTAGTAGCAAGTAATATGTCGTACTTGCCATCTGTGAAGTCTGTCATTATTTGGTCTAGTTCTTTTGCCGGAATTGAGCCGTGCGCAACAGCTATATTCATATTTGGGACTAATGTTTTTAGATTTTTAAACACTATATCTAAATCAGATAATCTCGGAACAACATAATAAACTTGTCCGCCTCTAAATCTTTCACGCATTATAGCTTCTTTTATAATAAAACCATCGTAAGGCATAGTAAAGGTGCGGATTGTCAATCGGTCAATTGGTGGTGTTGCGATAATTGATAAATCCCTAACTCCTGATAATGACATTTGCAATGTTCGCGGAATTGGTGTTGCTGACAATGACATTATGTGTACATTTTTTTTCATTTCTTTTAATGTTTCTTTTTGCGAAACCCCAAAATGCTGTTCTTCGTCAATTACAAGTAATCCTAAATTCTTGTATTTCGTACTTTTTGCAAATATTCCGTGAGTGCCGACAACTATATCTACACTTCCTTCTAGTAACCCTTGTTTTGTAAGTTTTGTATCCTTAGGTGAAACCAATCTAGATAAATGCCCTATTTTCACAGGAAAGTTTTTAAATCTTTCAGTGAAATTTTTATAATGTTGTCTAGCTAGTAATGTTGTCGGAGCAACTACTGCAACTTGAAACCCATTCATAACAGCAATAAAAGTTGCCCTTAGTGCAATTTCTGTTTTACCAAAACCAACATCACCACAAATTAATCTTTCCATAGCAATTCCACTTGCCAAGTCATCTATTATATTTTTTATTGCATCTTCTTGGTCTTTTGTTTCAGTAAATGGGAATTCAGCTACAAATTCATCGTATAAGCCAATTGGAACTGGCATAATTTCAGATTTTTTAAGTTTTCTTTTACTTGCTAAATCAATTAATCTAGTAGCCATCTCACCAAGTCTTTCTTTGGCTTTTGCTTTTCTAGCTTGCCAAGAATAACCTCCTAGTTTATCTAAGACTACTTTTTCACCTGCTGAACCAAAACGAGATAAGGCGTCCATATTTTCCACAGGAACGAATAAAACATCAGAGCCGGAATATGATATTTTCAAGCAGTCATATTTAATCCTATTTAATTCTATGGTTTCTAGCCCTTCATATCTTCCTATTCCTGAATTAATATGTACGACATAATCCCCTATTTCTATTTCAGATAATTCTTGAATAAAGTTATCAGATTTTTTAGTTCGTTTTTTTGCTTGGCCTAGTTTTTCACCGAATAAATCGGACTCTGAAAAAATTTCTATGCCATCATATGAAAATCCATATTCTAGCGATAATACGCATAATTTTAATTTTTTATTTTTCTTTATATCGTTAAATGAATTAATTTCTTGGGTTTCAAATTCTTGATTTTGACATATTGTTTTAATTCTTTCTAATGAACCAATACTTTCACAAGCAATAACTGTATTTTTTTTAGATTCAATCATATCATCTATTAATTTTTTTATAACAGATTCATTCTTAACCCTTTGAATAGTAAAATTAGATGTTTTTTTAATTCCAATATCGATATGTTCTAGATTATCAGGTAATGGGTTTTGACATATTTTAATTACCGTACGATTATTGAAATTTTTATCCCAATCAGATTTATTTAAATATGTTTTATCCGCATCAACAGGACGGTATAAAGCATTATTATCACCTTTGCTTTGTTCGTATATAGTTTTTCTGTTTAAATAATAATCAGATATTTCTTCTAGTCTTGAATTAAAAGCAGATTGAGTTTCTTCGCCAAATATTAATATTGTATCTTTTTTAAGATAATCAAATATTGTTTCTAATTTATTATAATAGAATGATAACCAATGTTCATAACCTTGAAAAGGTATTCCTTGTGATATTGAATCATATAAAAAGTCATTTGTAGATCTTGCACCAAAAGATTTACGATAATTTTGTTTAAAATTATTAATTGTATCGGAATTTAAAATTATTTCATTTACTGGGCATAAATAAAATTTATCTTTTTTGATGAGTGATTTTTGGCTAAGGGAGTCAAATTCTCTTATACTTTCTATTTCATCGCCCCAAAAATCCATTCTAAATGGTTGTTTATAGTTCGGTGGAAAGATATCGACAATTCCCCCCCTTATGGCGTAGTTTCCCTGCTGTCTTACTGTTTCAGTTCGTAAATAAGAGTTGTCATTTAAAAACATTGTTAATTCTTGTAGTGATATGTTTGCTCCTACTTGAATTTTTTTAACGCGGTTTTTAAAAATATGTTTAGGGGGAACCTTTTGTACTATTGAATTAGTGGTAGTTACAATAATTCTTGCTTTATCTTCGTATAATATATTTGATAAACCCGAACAACGCATAGCCATTATTTCAGGGTTAGGGGAACACCTATCAAAAGGCAAGCAATCCCAAGCCGGAATATTGATAACTTCGATTGTTTTATCAAAAAAGGCAATATTACTTATTATATTTTTTGCTTGTTTGTCATCACTTGCAATAAATAATACTGATTCTTTTTGGCTTTTTACTATATCACACAAAATTTTTGGAATGTATCCATTAGAAACTTGTGAAAATATATTTTGATTGTGTTTATTAATTTTCATAATAATTCTTTTTTATATTCGATAATATCATCAAGTATATGTTGATAGTCTTGATTTATTGGTTTGTTTCCTTCTGCCATATTTAATATGTCTTGGTCATTTAATTCAAGAAAATCTAGTAATTTCAATATATAATATTCGTCAAATTTGTTTAAGTTTTTATTAACAAATCCACCAATTAATCTATCGCCTTCTTTTGTACCACGATATTTTGATTTGTATAAAACCTTTTTTTGCAATGTATTAAAATTTATTGTATTCATAACAATAAGTATATACAATTAAATTAATACAATAATCAACAAAACATTTAAAATTATGCGTGCAAATATATTAAACCCTCTGTTCAATCAGATATCAAACATTGATGGTGTTGGTGTAAAAACAAAAAAAGCCCTTGAAACATTATGTGGTGACAAGGTATTAGACTTATTAATAAACAAGCCCAGAGATTATATTGTAAGAAAACATATTAAAAGCGTGAATTCTGCGCTTTTAGGTGAAAATATAATAATTGAATTAACTATATTAAAGCATTATCCTTGTGCAAGGAATTCTCGTTCACCATATAAAATTCTTGCCACAGATGGTAATGAAAATATAAATATTGTTTATTTTCGCGCACATTCAAAATTTTTAAACGAAGCTTATAAAGAAGGTGAAAAAGTATACATATCAGGTAAAATTGAACAATTTGGCGATTACAAACAAATAACACATCCGGAATTTGTAAATAAAAAATTAGATAATATCCCTGTATATCAACCAATTTATCAACTAACAGCTGGCATAACACAGCAGACATTAGGCAAAACGGTTAAAAAATGTCTATTAAATGTTCCAAAATTGGAAGAATGGTTAAGCAAAGATATATTAAAAAAATATAATTTTAATGACTTTACCACTAGTCTTAATAATATACATAATCCACGAAACAAATTTGATACGAGTGAAAATAATATTAATAGACTTGCATATGATGAAATGCTGGCTAATCAGATTACAATTTGCCTTAATCGTAAAACCAAACAAAGATTAAAAACAGAGCCATTGACCGGAAATAATAAATTAATTACAAAAGTGTTAAAAAATATACCGTTTGAACTTACAAATGCACAAAAAAATGCATTAAAAGAAATTCGCCAAGATTTGTCAAAAAATACCCCTATGAGCAGATTATTACAAGGAGATGTTGGCTCCGGAAAAACAATAGTAGCATTATTTACAATGTTAATAGCTGTTGAGGATTCAAGGCAAGCTTGCATTATGGCACCAACAGAGGTGCTTGCAAAACAGCACTATGAAACTATAAGTAAAGTACTGGAAAATACAGGCATAGAAGTTTCTCTTTTAACTGGTTCAACAAAACAGGCTGATAGAAATAAAATACACGAAAAACTACAAAGTGGTGAAATGTCGATAATAATTGGCACACACGCATTGTTTCAAGACGAAGTAAAGTTTAACAATTTATCATTATGTGTAATTGATGAACAACATAGATTTGGTGTAGGGCAAAGGCTTACCTTAACTAACAAGGGTATAAATCCACATGTATTAGCGATGACGGCGACCCCTATTCCTCGAACTTTATTAATGACAGCATTTGGTGATATGGAAAGTTCAAGATTAGATGAAAAACCAATAGGCAGGAAACCTATTGATACAAGAATAATATCACAGGAAAAAATTGATGATGTATCTATTCGCTTAAAAAATGCAATTAGTGAAAATCAACAAATATATTGGGTATGTCCATTAGTAGAAGAATCAGAAAAACTTGATTTAATATCCGTCCAAGAAAGATATGAATACCTTTGTGGATTATTCGGGAAGGATAATGTTGAAATAATACACGGAAAAATGAAATCTAATGAAAAACAAACAGCTATGCATAATTTTGCATCTGGTAAGGCTAAGGTATTAGTTGCAACAACTGTAATAGAAGTCGGTGTTGATGTAAGTCAGGCTACAATTATGATTATCGAACACGCAGAAAGATTTGGTTTAAGTCAATTACACCAATTGCGTGGAAGAATTGGAAGAAATGACTTACAATCAACTTGCTTGTTAATATACAAAAGACTTAATGAAATTAGTAAGAAAAGACTTGAAATAATGCGAGAAAGTGATAATGGATTTATAATATCAGAATCAGATCTTAAATTAAGAGGCCCTGGTGATATACTTGGTACAAGACAAAGCGGTTTGCCCGAAATGTATTTTGCAGATTTACTAAAACACAAAGAATTTTTAGAAGTAAGTAAAAAAGATGCTCAGTCATTAATCAATCAAGATGAAGCTCTGAAAACTGAGCGAGGCAAAAATATTCGTAATTTGTTATACATATTTAAAATGGACAAAGCTATACTAAACCTTAAACAATAACCTTGAAAAATAATTCCAAATAAAGTAATAATGTTAAAAATATAATTTTAGGATAGAAAAATATGAAGTTAAAAACAATAATAATGACAATTACATTGGCTATAGCTCTTTCTGCTTGCACAAGTATTACTGAACCTGTGATTGAAGCACACGGTTATTCACCTCATAAAGATGATATTAATAATATCAAGGTTAATTTAACAACTAAGCAAAACATAGTAGAAGAATACGGAGAACCTTTTATAAAGGGAATTTATGATGATAGTTACTGGTATTATATTTCATATCAAACAAAACAATATGGATTTGGAAAACGCAAATATATAAAAATTAACATTGCAGAAATAAAATTTAACCAAAATACGGTATCATTTGTTAAATTATATGATAAAAGCAATCTTAATGAAATTAAATTTTCTAAGGACATAACAAATACTTCCGGTAAAAAACTTAGTGCGATAGAGCAAATTATAGGTAATGTCGGTCGTTTCAGAACAACGAAACGAGAAATAGAACCTTAATATTAAGGGTCAATGGTTGTAGTAATAATCAAGGGTTATTTCGTAAAGAATTGTTTTTTATAGTTATTTATGTTCATAACCCTTTTTTAATATTCTTTTTTCAATACCAGATTTATCGAAAACACGAACATTATTTGTGTCATTTATAACTTCACCAATAATATATAATTTTTTACCTATATTATCGATTTCTTGTTGTACTTGTTTTATAGAATCTTGTGACACAGTAATAGCAACAACATAATCATCGCCACCTTGTAAAATCATTTCATAAAAATCATCGTATTCATCGACATATTTTTTTATCTCATCTACTAGTGGGATATCATTTATGTTAAGGTTAATCCCAACATTACTAGCTTTACAAATATGATTTAAATCGGCGATTAAGCCATCAGATATATCAATACTAGCATTAATATGGGAATTAATAGATATTGCTTCAATTACATTAGGTTCAGGAATTTGATAATATTTTAGTAATTTTTTATTATTTATTTCACCCTTAGCCGATTTTAATCCAAATACTCCACCACCTATTTTACCCAGTAAACAAACAACATCGCCTATTTTAGCATTTCCCCTGTGTGGGTTGTTTTTAGGTTCGTTGGCAAATATCGTTGCGGATAAAACAATATTTTCACCACCGCTTACTGTATCGCCACCTAGTAATTGCAGGTTATATTTATCATTAACGATTTTTAATCCTTCTGCAAATTCGGCAAACCATTTATCATTTGTTCCTTTTGGAACACAAATATTTAATGTATATCCATAGGGTTTTCCACCACAACTAGCGACATCAGATAAATTAACTGCTAGTAATTTTTGAGCAAGAGTAATTGGTTTTTCATCTCCAATAAAGTGGGTGCCTTGGACGATTGTATCTGTTGAAATTACATAGGGTGGAATATGGGCAACATCATCTTGTAAATTATTTGCCCCTACACCAGATAAAGGTTTAAAAAATTTGTCAATTCTATCAAATTCTGACATTAATATTATTTTCTTATTTTTTTACTTAAATTGTCCAATACTGCATTAACCATTTTTGCTTCTTTTTCTTCGTAGAATGAATGTGCTATATTCACATACTCATTTACTATTAATTTGCCGGATACATCTATGTTTTCCAGTAATTCGTAAATTCCACATTTGATAATATACCCCATTAAAACATGTTGTTTTTCTATGGGGCGAGAATGTAATACAGAATTTGCTATTTCGCATATTTCTTCTTCACGATTTAAAACACCAGAGATTATTTTTTCATATAGCGGATAATCAGCAGGAAACGATATTCCGTCCATTTCAACTAATGAACCATCTTTAACAAAATTAGCAATTATTTGCGATATATCAACGCCTGACATTTTAGATGAATAAAGACTTTGTACCGCCCCTATCCTAGATGCTGATTTTTTTTTGTTTTGTGTAATTGGTGCTAGCTCTGTCATAATTTATCCAATAAATTTGTTTTTAATTTTTATCATATCTAAGACAACTTTTGCACAAAAACCACCTTTGTTTTTTTGCTCAGGGTTTGCTCTTGCAACAGCTTGTTCTTTGTTTTCAGTAGTTATTACACCATTAGCAATGGCAATATCATATTGTAATGATAAATCCATTATTCCACGACAAGATTCTTGGCATACATAATCGTAATGCGTCGTTTCTCCTCTAATGACACAACCTAAGCATAAATAACCATCGTAATTATGGGATTTTGATTTTTCAGCCATTTTTATAACAGCAGGAATTTCTAGTGCTCCTTTTATTGTGATAACTTCATATTCAACATTATTTTTGTCAAATATCTCTTTTGCTCCTGATAACATCATATCGTGAACATCATCATAAAATCTTGCTTCTACTATTAATACTTTTGTCATTATAACCTACACATTATGTTTTTTTCTATATTCAATTAAATCAGCTATCGTGCCAACACTTAAATTAAATTTTTCTGCAAACTTAATTATTTCAGGTAATCTAGCCATACTACCATCATTATTCATAATTTCACATATTACGGCAGATGGGTATAAACCTGCTATACGGCTTATATCCACACTTGCTTCTGTATGCCCTTTTCTTTCAAGCACTCCACCATCACAAGCAATAATTGGAAATGTATGCCCAGGGGTAACAATATCATCACTTGTGCAATTTTCATCAATTATAACAGAAACTGTCTTTGCTCTGTCAAAAGCAGAAATACCAGTGATAACACCTTCTTTTGCTTCAACGGACATTGTAAAAGCTGTGCCAAAACGCTCATTATTTCTTTTTTCTTGTAAGTTTAGCTTTAAACTTTCAGCTCTTTCTTTTGTAATAGTTGTACAAATAAGACCGCGACCATTAATAGCCATAAAATTAATAGCATCAGCATCAGCAAATGTAGATGGGATAATTAAATCCCCTTCATTTTCACGATTTTCATCATCAACCAATATATACATTTTTCCCGATTTTGCTTGTTCAATAATATTTTCTATCGGTTCGATGCTTTTTAGAAGTTCTTGTGATTTCGTAGTATGTACAGAATTCATAATATAATTATTCCTTATCTAATATTCGTGCAACATACCTTGATAGTAAGTCAACTTCAAGGTTTACTTTATCTTTTTTTGATTTTTCTTTAAAAATAGTATTATCCATCGTATGTGGAATAATATTTACATCAAATGTATTTTTGTCAATATTATTAACAGTAAGGCTTACACCATCTATTACTACTGAACCTTTTGAGGCAATATGCTTCATATATTCATCTTTTAATTTAAAGGTGAAAATATTACTATCACCACTTTTCGTAATATCTATTATTTCAGCGGTTGTATCAACATGTCCAGCTACTAGATGACCGCCAAGCTCATCACCGACTTTTAAAGCTCGCTCTAAATTAATTTTTGAACCTATTTTCCAAGAGTTTATAGTTGTTTTTGAAATTGTTTCATCTGATACATCTGCTTCAAAATAACCATCTTCTTTTTTAACAACCGTTAAACAAACTCCTGAACAAGCAATAGATGCACCGATATCGACATTATTCATATCGAAATTTGTTTCTACACCAATTGTTAAACAAGCCCAGTCGCCTTGTTTGTCATTATTGGGTTTTGTAATTGATTTTATTGTTCCAATGTCTGTTATTATTCCTGTAAACATAATTATTCCTTTTCAAATAACCTAAACATATCAGAGCCTATTTCTCTGCTTGATAGCATTTTATATTTCATAATGTTGTTAATGTCAATAATTCCCAAATCTTTGATGCAACTAAGACCATCTCCGCCTATTATGTTAGAAGAGCTAAATACAGCTAGTCTATCGACTAATCCAGCCGAAATAAACTTAGTTATTACATTGCTTCCACCTTCTATTAAACAACTGTTATAACCAAGTTCAATTATTTTAGAAGAAACTTTTTCTAACTCTCCTGATATTATGTGTGTAATACCACCATCGTTTAAAATCTTACTATCTTTTGGAATATTATTACCAAGAACTATTCTGGCTGGGCTTTGATTTTCCATACCATTTATACGGCAATCAAGTGTTGGATTGTCTAGCCTTAGAGTGTTTTCACCGATTAATATACAATCGTGTGTTGCTCTAAGATAATGACCATATTTACGCGATAAATCGCTTGTTATCCATTTACTCATACCGTTTGATAGGGCAATCTTTCCATCTAATGATGTAGCTATCTTTGCTGTAAAAAGAGGACGCTTTTTTTCTAAAACACTAAAAAATCCAGAATTAAGAGACTTAGCTTTTTTTTCTAATAATCCTGTTTCAACTTTAATACCTGCTTGTTCAAGAATTTTTATTCCTTTGCCACAAGTTCTAGAATCAATATCTTTAACAGCTATTACACATCTTGATATAGATGCTTTTACTAATTCTTTTGCACAGCTAGGTGTTGTTGTTTCGTGAGCGCAAGGTTCCAAAGTAACATATGCAGTCGCGCCAATGGTATTTTTTCCAGCCATAG
The DNA here is from genome assembly GCA_029250225.1 of Alphaproteobacteria bacterium. GTDB lineage: Bacteria > Pseudomonadota > Alphaproteobacteria > JAQWUY01 > JAQWUY01 > JAQWUY01. Next base: position 84,077 of record JAQWUY010000031.1, read on the forward strand.
CAATTGCTTGGGTTTCGGCGTGCGGTCTTCCACCATTTGCGGTTATTCCAATACCAACGATAATATCATTTTTTACAATTACACAACCCACAGATGGATTTGGTGAAACAAGGCCAAGCTTTGAATTTGCTAAGTTTAAAGCATATTCCATATAGCTTGAATCGCTTTTATTTATCATTTTTTACAGCCTACTCAACTGACTCTATAAATTCTTTAAAGTCTTCTTCTTCTTTAAAATCCTTATAGACTGAAGCATAACGAATATATGAAACCTTATCAAGTTTTAATAATTCATCCATAACTAAACGCCCTATCTCTTTTGAAACAATAGATTTTTCACCACTACTTTCTAGTTGTCTGACAATGCCATTAACTGATAAGTCAATTTTTTCTTCGCTAATATTTCTTTTCCTAGTTGCAATAATCATTGAACGAACAAGCTTTTCACGATCGAATATTTCATTTTGCCCATTTCCTTTTTGGACATATAAATCTCGTAGTTGAACTCTTTCAAAAGTTGTAAACCTACCACCACAAGAACTACACTGACGACGACGACGAATTGATGCTCCGTCTTCTGCTGATCTTGAGTCTTTTACCTGTGATTCTTCTATATTACAAAATGGACAACGCATAATTTTTACCCTCAATAAAATTCTTTGTACATCGGAAACTTTTTACATAATTTTTTAACTTTTTGATGAACCGATTTTTCAACAGCAGAATTATCATCAGAATTTTTTGATAATCCATCAATTACTTCTACGATAAGTTCACCAACTTGTTTAAATTCTTCTTCACCAAAACCTCGTGTTGTTGTCGCGGGTGTTCCCAAGCGAATACCAGATGTAACCATTGGTTTTTCTGGATCGAACGGTATTCCATTTTTATTACAAGTAATGCCTGATAAACCAAGAGATTTTTCAGCAATATTTCCCGTAACTTTTTTTGGTCGTAAATCAACAAGCATCAAGTGATTAATTGTGCCACCAGATACTATATCAAGTCCACCTTGTTTTAATGTTTCAGATAAAATATGTGCATTTTTCTTTACTTGCACAATATATTCTTTAAATTCCGGCTGTAATGCCTCACCAAATGCAACAGCTTTCGATGCTATTATATGCATTAATGGACCACCTTGAATACCGGGGAATATAGCAGAATTAATTTTTTTGATAATATCTTGTTCGTTAGTTAATATTATTCCACCTCTTGGACCGCGTAAAGTTTTGTGAGTGGTTGATGTCGCAACATGTGCGTGCGGAAATGGGTTTTCGTGTTCTCCTACTGCTACTAAACCGGCAATATGTGCCATATCAACTAGTAAAATCGCCCCTACACTATCAGCTATTTCACGGAATGCTTTAAAATCCCAAGTTTGTGAATATGCAGAACCACCTGCAATAATAATTCTAGGTTTATGTGTTTCAGCTTTTTCGCGCACATCTTGCATATCAATAAGGTGTGTTTTTTCATCGACATTATAATGAACAGCATTAAACCATTTGCCGGATTGATTTACCGATGCACCGTGTGTTAAATGACCACCAGCAGATAATGACAATCCCAATATAGTATCACCTGGTTTTGCAAGAGCATTAAAAACCCCTTGGTTTGCTTGTGAACCAGAATGAGGCTGTACATTTGCATATTTACAACCAAATAACTTAGTAACTCTTTCAATAGCGACATCTTCTGCTATGTCGACAAATTCACAACCGCCATAATAACGACGATGTGGGTAACCTTCTGCATATTTATTAGTCATAACGCAACCCATTGCTTGCATTACTGCTTTTGATACAAAATTCTCAGAAGCAATTAATTCTATATCTTCTTCTTGGCGATTGCCTTCTTTTGTTATTGCATCAAATATTATTTTATCTTGTTTTGATAAATCTTTATTAAAAAAATCTTTCATATTTACTCCCTGTTTTATATTTAACTCATAATATCTATTCTTTTTTGATGTCTATCACCTTCAAAATCTGTTGATAAAAACACTTCTATAAACGATAATGCTTTTTCTTTTGAAATAATCCTAGCCCCCAAAGCAATAACATTGGCATTGTTATGTTGACGCGATAGGCTTGCTTCATCTTCTGATGTTACCAAAGCACAACGAATATGTCTGTGCCTGTTTGCGGCTATTGATATTCCAATTCCAGAACCACAAATTAATATCCCAGTCATAGATGAATCTTTTTTAATTTCATCTGCTAATTTGTTAGCAAAGTCAGGGTAATCAACACTTTTTTTTGAATCTGTTCCTAAATCGATGACATCAATATTTTTTTTGTTAAGATATGATATTATGTCTTGTTTTAATTCAAAACCTGCGTGGTCTGATGCTATTGCTATTTTATTTGACATTGTATTTTAATTATCCTTAAAATTATTATTTTTTTCTAAATACTTAAAAGATTTACAATGATAATATTTTTATATTCAAGAGTCTATAATATTTTGCATTTTTTAAAAAAAAAGTGTATATTTCAATACATAACAACAAACTATTTTTTAAAAATAAGGATTTATATATGAACTTCATTAAGCCAACTATAAGGCCTAGAAGACTAAGAAAGAACAAAGAAATTCGTGATTTAGTTCAACAAAATAATATTCATAAGAATGATATAGTTTACCCTATGTTTATTGTTGAAGGTAAAAATATTAAACAAGCAATTAAATCAATGCCTGATATAAATAGACTAAGCATAGATTTAACTATAAAAGAAATAGAAAAATTATTCAAAAAAGGAATAAAAGGATTTGCTCTGTTTCCATACAATGATATCTCGTTAAAAGATGAAAAAGGAACACAAAGCACGAATAGTAATAACTTAATAAATAGAGCAATTCGTGAAATAAAAAAACAAATTCCTGAATGCGTAATATTCGCAGATGTTGCCCTAGATCCATACACAACACACGGACACGATGGTGTGTGTGATGAAAAAGGAAATGTCTTAAATGACGAAACAGTTGAAATTTTAACTAAGCAATCAATAGAACTTGCAAAATCAGGAGCAGATTTTGTATGTCCATCTGATATGATGGATGCTAGAATAATTAATATTCGTAATGCCTTAGATAACAGCGGTTTTGAAAATACAGGCATAATGTCATATGCAGTAAAATATGCTTCTGGATTTTATGGCCCTTTCCGCGATGCTGTTGGTAGCAACAATTTATTAAAAGGCGATAAAAAAACTTACCAAATGAACCCAGCTAATAAAAAAGAAGCTCTAATTGAAGCTAAGCTAGATGTTCAAGAAGGTGCCGACATTATTATGATAAAGCCCGGAATGCCTTATCTTGATGTTATTTCTCAAACTAAACAAGAAATAAATAATCCCGTGGCTGTTTACCAAGTTTCAGGTGAATATTCAATGCTTAAAAATATGATTGATAGCGGTGATTTAAGTGATGATGTTATTATGGAATCAATTATTTGTTTTAAAAGAGCAGGAGCTGATATAATATTTACATATTTTGCTCCGCAAATCATTGATATAATAGATTAAACCATCACTTTAAATACTTGAATTAATTAGAAAAATTAAGATTCATATTTTTGTATCTATCCATATCATTTTGCCAATTAGGTTTTACCTTTATATGGATAAATAAATGAACTTTTGCGTCAAAAATACTGGATAATTCTTGTCTAGCTAACTTACCTATTTGTTTAATTTTTTCCCCTTTTTTACCAAGTAAAATAGAGCGGTGATTTTCTTTTTCAACAAATATCACTTGATTTAATTTTATATCGCCATTTTTAAAGTTTTCCCAACTTTCGGTCTCAACTGTCAAAGAATATGGTAATTCTTCGTGAATATTAAGAAATATCTTTTCTCTTGTTATTTCTGCTGATAATAAAGTATTAGGTACATTAGATACATCTTCTGGATCGTATATATATTCACCATTAGGTATATTTTGTTTTAACCATTCTATAAAACTATCAACACCGCTATTTGTTGTTGCAGAAATCATAAATACATCAGTAAATATGCCGTGCTCCCATAAATTTTCAGTAATTGTTAATAATTTTTCTTTTTCTATTGTATCAATCTTGTTTAATAATAATACACATTTTTTATTTTGTTTTTTAATAGTTTCTATAATAATTTCGTTATCTTTGTGCTTATGCTTTGATATATCCATTAATAAACAAACTATATCAACATCATCAATACTTGACCAAGCTGATGAAACCATAGCTCTATCAAGTCTCTTTTTAGGTTGAAATATACCAGGAGTATCTACAATAACAACTTGTGTGTCATCGAACATAGCAACCCCTGTTATTCTAGTTCTTGTTGTTTGAACTTTATGAGTTACAATACTAACTTTTGCTCCTACTAATAGATTGGTTAGTGTTGATTTACCAGCATTTGGTGCTCCTATGATGGCAATTGAACCACAATTTGTCATATAATTTTGTTTCCTTTCATAAAATTATAGGCAGATTTTTGAGAGGCTTCTTTCTTAGATTTACCTTTTCCACTTACTGGCTCAAATCCTTTGATTTTTACATTTATTGTAAATTCTGGCGTATGGTCATTTCCTGAAATTTTAATAGCTTCATAAACCGGTAAGCCATATTTATTTTTTTGAGCCCATTCTTGCAATCTTGTTTTATAATCTTTTAAATCGTCTTCGTTTGTTTCTAGTAATGGTAATATGTGTTTTTTCACAAATGGTTTTACCGCTTCAAAACCGCCATCGCGGAATAAAGCACCAATACAAGCCTCGACAATATCCGATAATATCTTAACATTTGATTGCATCTTATCTTTATTATCGCTTACTTTAATATACTTTCCGAAATCACAACTTATTGCAATTTGTGCTAATGTTTCAGCCCTTACAATGGCTGTATGTCTTCTTGCTAGTTCACCTTCTTCGGCCATTGGGAATTTATCAAGTAATATATCTGCAACCACTAGACCTATTACACGGTCACCTATAAATTCAAGTCTTTCGTAACTTTCTTTTAACGATGAACAGGAACGGTGAGTAAACGCACGGATTAGCAATTCCTTGCGTTTAAATTTATACATAAGGTTTTTTTCTATTTCTTGCATTAATTAATCTTTTTCATAAATCTTTCGCTTCTAATATTTGAAAACCATTTCCAAAATTCATAAGAATTAGCATTTTCCAAAGAAAATAAAATATGTTTTGCCTTGCCGATTAAAGCATCAAATGGAACAAAAGCAACATCAGAAAAACGACTATCACTAGATTGATCTCGGTTATCACCTAACATAAAATAATGATTTTCAGGCACAGTATACGAACCTGTATTATCGGAAAATGAGCTATCGCCACCAACTTCCCATATTTTATATGATTTGCCACTTGGTAGAGTTTCTAAGTATGTTTCTACTTTATAATCTTTATAATCACTATCCGCTAATCTTTTTCTTGGTAGTATTTTATCATTTATGTAAACTCTGCCATTTTCGATTTTTATCTCATCACCTGGTAAGCCTATTACTCGTTTGATATAATCTTGATCTTTGTCAATAACTCTAAAAACAACTATATCACCCCTTTTTGGATTATCTGACAAAACTCTTCCGAAATCAGGCAACCAATATCCTCCAAATGGAAAACTATAACGACTAAACCCATAAGTATATTTTGTTACATAAAAATAATCACCAACCATAAGATTTGGATACATAGAAGCGCTAGGAATTGTAAAAGGTTGTACTAGTAAAGACCTTATAGCCATAGCTATTAGTAATGCTTCTAAAATAGTTCTAATGTCTGATAATATACTTTTTTTATTCATTAGATTATTCCTTTTCAATTATTACTACAGCAGAAACTAATCCAGCATCGTGAGTTATTGAAACAAAGATACGATAATTTTTACCGTCTGACAATAAGTTTAATTTATTCAATGCTCCATTTTTTAAGATTACAAAAGGCTTGCCATTTAAATCGCGCTTTAAAGATATACTTGATAGAGTGATATCATTGCTTATACCTGTTCCCATTGCTTTTGCTGTTGCTTCTTTTACAGCCCAAGCAGAGGCAATTGATGCATAATAATTTTTACCCTTTTTAGCTTTTGCATATGATATTTCATTGTTTGTGAAATATTTATTTAAAAATTTATCACCAAATTTTTTTACACTATTTTCAATTCGCTTGATTGTAACAATATCATTACCTATTCCAATAATCATATTAATTTTTCTTTTTTCTGAATTTTCTTTTTTCTTTGTAATTTTTAACTAATATATAAATAGAAATAAAGAATGTAAACCAAACAATCGCAACCCAAGGCAATGAACCAATTATAAATATATAAAGTACATTAAATAAATCACTCCACATTTTTAAATAATCACTAACTGTATTAATGGCGGTGGAATAATCACTTAAAAACAATAAGTGCCAACTATTAATTTCAGAAATCTTTTCAAGTGCAAAATTAAATAATTCACCAATATTATGAGCAGATGTATCTACGCCAACCATAAGTGAGCCGGTCGAATATACTAAGGCCCAAATAAAAGGAAATGTTAAAGGATTACCAATAAATGTTCCTATTGCAGAGGCAATAATAGAACCTCGCAGTAGATATGCCATAATACCAGATAAAATAAAATGTAAACCCAAAAAAGGAGTAAATGAAATTCCTGCTCCACAAGCAAATCCACAAGCAATTTTATATGGACTAGAATTCATTCTGCCTAATCTGTGACCTGTGTATTTCATTGATCTGTTAACACCAATGCGAGGATATATAAAATCCGATAATTTACGCCAAAAATTTTTTTCTTTTTTTCTTTTAAACATTTTAAACCCTAGAAACTGAATAGATATTTTTAATAATCCTAATAGATGTTATTAATTCTGTCAATTTTTCCAATTTTTTTACTTCTACATCGATATCAACATCCCAGAACTCTTCTGTTCTAGTTAAAACTTTTAAATCAACAATATTAATCCCTAAATTATTAATGGTGTTAGTAATTTCATTTAATGAACCAGTTGTGTTTGAAAATATTACATTAATTCTAGCCGTGAATTTTATATCATTTTTTTTGTCATCATCTATTTTTTGGTAGTCTTTCCAATAAACATCAATACTTTTTGCTTGTATATCTTCTTCTTTTTTAAGCTCTTGGCAGTTAATGTTATGAATACTAATACCTTGCCCTGTATATACGATTCCAACTATTTTATCACCAGGTATAGCGTGACAACATTTAGGGAAACGAACATTCATACCATCTATTAAGCCACCTATCATACTAGCTTTCCCTTTTAATTCAGGAACAGAACTCTTTTTATTTACTTGAATTTTATTAGTTTGCTTTTTATTTTTTAATTCTGGATATATAAAATGTAAGCTTTCTTTTAAGCTAATATTATTTTCGGCTAATTGAATATAATAAGAATTTAAATCTTTACAATTATATTTTTTATATAAAGATTCTAAGTGCTCATCATTTAATTTTACACCCTCAGAATTAAATTCATTAAAAATCATATTTTTACCGGTTTCAATGTATTCATTGCTTTTTTTATTGCGAATGAAAGAACGGATTGCTGAACGAGCTTTCCCAGAAACCGCAAAAGACTTCCAAGATTCTTTTGGCTCAGCATTACTTTGTGTAATAATTTCAATTTGATCGCCGTTATTTAACTCTGTTCTAATTGGCATTACCTTACCATTAATTCTAGCCCCTACTGCTTTATCACCAACCCTTGAATGAACTGCATATGCAAAGTCAATAGTAGTTGCTCCCTTAGGTAAATTGTAGATATCGCCTTTTGGAGAAAAAACAAATACATTTTTTGAATACATTTCAATTTTTGTTTCTTTTAAAAATTCATCGAATTCACCAGAATTTTCAATTATTTCTAATAATTCTCTTAACCAACGATAACTTTTTCCCTCTTTACCTATATCAATTTTTTTATCAGATTTATAATTCCAGTGTGCCGCAACACCCATTTCAGAAAAATCATGCATTTCTTTTGTACGAATTTGTATTTCAATCCTTTGACCTAATGGCCCGATAATTCCGGTGTGTAATGATTGATAGTTATTATTTTTAGGAACCGAGATATAATCTTTAAACCTGCCGGGGATTGTTTTATATTTTGCGTGAACTAGACCAAGAACACGATAACAATCTTCGATATTTTCAAGAACTATACGAAAAGCAATTATATCTGATAATTGTTCAAAACCAACATGCTTATTTTTCATTTTTCGCCAAATTGAACTAGCGCTTTTCTTTCGCCCTTCAACTTTACAATCTATGCCGGCATCTGTAATTAGTTGCGATAATTCAGAAATAATATTTTCAACGGCACTGTCACCATAATTTTTATAAATATCATTTAATCTTTTAGTGATTGAGGAATGTGCATCTGGATTTAAAATGGAAAAGCATATATCTTCCATTTGTTCTTGCCAATCACGAATACCAATCCTAGCAACAAGTGGAATATAAATTTCCATAGTTTCCGTTGCTATGCGCATTCTTTTTTCATATTTTTCTATGTATTTAAGGGTTTTTATATTATGTAATCTATCTGATAATTTTACTAATAATACACGGATATCATCGCTCATTGCTAATAAAAGCTTACGGAAATTTTCACCTTGTTTTGTAATTTCTGTGCTATTTTCCAAAGCTTCAAGCTTTGTAACACCTGCAACTAAATTTGCAACATCAGTCCCAAATTGTTTTTCTATATCTTCTATTGTTACGCTTGTGTCTTCGACTGTGTCGTGTAATAATGCCGTTATAATGGTGTCTAAATCCATTTTTTTATCAGCAAGATTTTTTGCAACAGCGATACAATGAGAATAGTAAGGTTTACCACTATTTCTAGATTGGCCTTGATGTGCTTTCTCGCCCAATTTAAAGGCACGATACAAAACATCACTATCAAAGTTATTATTGTACGATTTTATTGTATTTTCGAGGGTTTTATATTCTTCTTCAAAATTCAAACGAATTACCCCTTTTTTGAACTAGTCTACTAATTCAGCTTCAGCAACATCTTCAAAACCAGCAGAAGCCTCAGTTACATCATTACTATCAGCAATGATATTAGAAATTTCTTTATAATCATTATCATCAGAAGTTAATTCATTATCATCAGGTACTTCATTTAAAACTGTTGCAGTTTCAACTTCATCAGGTGCATCAACAGTTTTAACTTCTTGATAAGATCGAATTAAAGCCTCGTTTAAATCGTTAGGAGCAATTTTACCATCTGCAATTTCACGCAATGCTATTACTGTATTTTTGTCGTTATTTCGTTCCACAAGCTCAGGTGCACCACCTGAAATTTGTCTAGCACGATGTGCAACCATTAATACTAAGTCAAAACGGTTGTCTACTTTTTTATCACAATCTTCAACAGTAACGCGAGCCATAACTAAATCCTTTTTATAATTAATTATAGTTAATATTATCAACTAATATATAGTAAGTCAATATAACTAACACATTTTTAAAATAAATCAATGATTAAAATTTTTAAATGTTCTTTGTTTGTTAATTTTCCATTCACGATCTTTTATACTATCTCGTTTATCAACATTTCTTTTGCCTCGGCCAATGCCTAGCAACAACTTAACTAACCCCTTTTGATTGAAATACAATTTTAACGGGATTGCACTAAGGCCATCTTTTGAAATTTTAGATATTATTTTGTTAATTTCACGACGATGTAAAAGTAATTTTCTTGGACGATTTTCTTTGTGAACTGATATTTTAGCATTATTTTTATATTCACTAATATGTAAATTAACTATTTCAAGTTCATTGTTTTCAGTAAATTGAGCGTGAGCATCGTCTAGTTTAACGCTACTTGTTCTTAATGACTTAACCTCACTACCTGAAAGGCATATGCCAGCTTCATAGGTTTCAATTATTTCATAATCGAATTTTGCTCTACGGTTATTAGCTATAATCTTTTCATTATCATTTTTATCATTAGATTTTTTTTTAGTCATAGTAACAAATTATTCTTATATTAATTTAAGGTCACTTAGTATTTTATCAATTTTACTTTTTGTTTCATCAGATAATTGAACTAGCGGTAAGCGAACTTGCGGTGAATTTATAATACCTAGCTTAAACATAGCATATTTTGCAGGTGATGGATTTGGTTCAGCAAACAATATATCGTGCAAAGGCATTAACTTTTGTTGTAATTGTTCAAATTCTTTCATCTGATTATTTAATGCATAATTATGTAATTCAGCCATTTGTTTTGGTATAACATTCGATGTTACAGATATTGTGCCAATAGAACCATTTGCATAAAAATCTGAATATAAACCATCATCGCCACACAAACTTATAAAATCATCATTTACAGCCTGTGATAATTCTTTGGTGAATTGTGGATCTCCGGTAGCATCTTTGACACCAATAAAAGCATCTGGTAAATCTTTTGTTAATCTAGCTATTGTTTCAACTTCCATTTTTACAACTGAACGCCCCGGTATATTGTAAATTATAATAGGAATATCAACTTCTTGTGCTATTTCTTTAAAGTGTTGATACATACCTTCTTGATTTGGTTTGTTATAATAAGGCACTACAATTAAAGCTGCATCAACACCTGCGTGTTTAGCATAAGTCGTAAGTTCAATAGCTTCACGAGTACTATTTGAGCCAGTTCCAGCAATAATTGGTAATTTACCTGATGCAAGGCTTATGGCCATATCAATTACTTGTTTATGTTCTGAATGTGAAAGTGTCGGACTTTCCCCAGTTGTTCCCATAGGTACAAGGCCGTGTGTTCCACTCTTGATATGCATATCTATCATTTTTTCAAAACTATTTTTGTCAAATTCACGATTGTCTAGCATTGGGGTTATTAACGCAGGTATTGAACCTTGTATTTTTACCATTAGAATTACCTTTTCTTATTGTTGCTTTTAATAATTCATTATATTATAATCCTATATATTAAAAAAAACAAGCATTATAGGCTAAGAATTACAATAATAATTTAAGTTATTATTGATAAAATTACAAAATGACCAAGGCATAAACAATAAAGATATGAAACACTGTAAGAACAAAATTAAAAAAAACAAAACTGGTATTTTAATTGTAAATCTTGGAACTCCTGATTCACCGACAACGAAAGGAATTAAGGTTTACTTGAAGGAATTTTTGTCAGATGAAAGAGTAATTGAAACAAACAAATTTATTTGGCAAATAATCCTTAGGTTATTTATATTACCTTTTCGTTCGCCAAAGGTAGCAAAATCATATGCTAGCATCTGGGATAGAGATAAAAATGAAAGCCCTTTACTTGTTAATACCCGTAATCAAGCTGAAAAAATGCAAGCAAAATTGGGAATACCAACATATTTTGCTATGAGGTATGGTAATCCATCAATTGATAGTGTTATGCAAAAAATGAACGACGATGGAATTAAAGAAATACTTGTAATCCCATTATATCCACAATATTCATCAGCAACAACAGCAACAGTAGTTGATAAGGTTAATGAATGCCTTGGAAAAATGCGTCGCCAACCAACTATTCGCTATGCAAGGCCTTATTTTCAAAATAAAAAATATATAGAAGCATTAAATAATTCTATTAATAATCACTTGCAAGATATTGATTTTAAACCAGAAAAAATAATATTAAGTTATCACGGCATACCTCGTCGATATCATAAAAAAGGTGATCCATATCCTTGTCATTGTAAAAAAACATCTAGACTACTTACACAGATATCACCACTTAACAAAGATATTTTTATAACAACTTTTCAGTCGATTTTTGGCAAACAAGAATGGGTAAAGCCATATACAAATGCAACATTAATTAAACTTGGGAAATCAGGTGTTAAAAATATATCAATAATAGCCCCTGCTTTTGCTAGTGATTGCCTTGAAACCCTTGAAGAGATATGCGAAGAGTTAAAGGACGATTTTATAAATGCTGGGGGTGAAAATTTTTCTTATATACCTTGTCTTAATGATAGCGATGAAAGTATCGATATGTTGTGTGATATTGCAAAAAATGAATTAAAAGGCTGGATATAAAAAAGGAGTATTAGTTAATAATACTCCTGACTAATATTTAGTTAGTTTAATTTTATTTATCTGATTTAACTTTATTATAAATACTCTTAGTAACTATATATAATGCAATAAAGCCTATTGCAGTCATTGCGATATGATCAATTTCCGTGAAAAAATGACCAGATAACAAGTCAGAAGATGTATGTAATTCACCTGAATGAGAAAAAGCAAAGCTAGGAATTGCAAGAGTTAGTAAAGATAGTAGTTTTTTCATGTTTTTTCCTTTATTTTGTTTGTATTTTGCTTAACTAATAATTAAACTCAAATTTATACTAAATCAACATAATAAAAGAAGTAAAGATAAAAAATAATGAAATACAATAAAATTCATAACACAAACTTAAAAGCGTCACTTTTATCATTAGGAACGATGACTTTTGGTGCACAAAATAATTTCCAAGAATCATCACAGATGCTAGATATGGCCGTAGACAATGGTATAAACTTTATTGATACAGCTGAATTGTATCCATCACCAGCAGATGAGCATCATAATGCACACCATACAGAAATGTTTATTGGTAAGTGGATAAAAACCAAAAAAATAAATCGTGATAATTTAGTTATTGTAAGTAAAGTTATGGGGCCAATGTCACAACTTATTGAACTAGATAATCCTGCAAGGGTTTGTATTAATCCGTTAAGCGGAGAAACTATAAAATCTAGTGTTGATAAAATATTATCAAGATTAAATACAAATTACATAGATATTTTATTAGTGCATTGGCCTTTACGAAATTCTAATTTCTTTGGAAAATTAGGATATATTCATCAACAAGAAGATTTCGATGTTAATAAGCATATACAATCAACTATTGAAACAATGAACGAATTAATAGAATCAGGAAAAATTAGGCATTACGGTGTATCAAATGAAACAGCTTGGGGCTTGATGAAATATATTCAAATTGCAGATAAAGAAAATTTACCTCGTCCTGTTGTATGTCAAAATCCTTATTCATTGTTAAATCGTTCGTATGAAGTTGGAATGGCTGAAATATCAATTCGCGAAAAAATCGGATTAATGGCTTATTCTGTAATAGGTGGTGGAATTTTAACAGGTAAACATATTAATGGTTTTGTAAAAAATTCACGCTATGATTTACGCCCCGATTATTATAGTAGATACACCAACAAGGAAAGCCTTGATGCAACTAATGAATATGTAAGCCTAGCAAAAAAATACAACATCTGCCCTACTCAAATGGCTATTAGTTTTGTAAATAAACAGCAATTCATATTATCAACGATTACAGGTTCGACAAAAACTAAACATTTGCAATCTTATATCGATAGTTTAAGTGCTGATTTACCCAATGAATTACTAACTGAAATAGAGCAAATACATAGAAAATTCACCTATCCAGCTCCATAATAAAAAAAAATAAAAAAAGTAGTTGACTATAAGGCCGTAAAATAATATATATGCGTAGTGTTCAGGCACCAACCGCATTATGTCTCCTTCGTCTAGCGGTTAGGACGCCGCCCTTTCACGGCGGAAACAGGGGTTCAATTCCCCTAGGAGATGCCAATGTTAAAAACACCCCGTTTCGGGGTGTTTTTTTTGTTTCACTGATAAGTCATATAAAAAACATAAATGATGCCTTAGCAATCAATTATATTGATTTAAAAGCATATTTGCTATAATGGTCTACTTGACAAATCTGCTATTTTTATATCTCCTTGTGAGGTTTCTTTGTAAGTGATTAATGCAATTATTCTATTTTCTCTAAGTTTTTCTAAATTATCTTTAAGATAATTTTCTATGAGTGGTTTTATTTTCTCAAATATATCTTTTGAGTTTTCTTTTTGCCATGATTCTTGTTCTATATAATCACTTGCTATATTTAAATCTATATCTCTATTGAAAATTTTACCATCTTCTTCTACTTTAAAACTAATTGCAACACCATCATTATCTCTTTCTAGTTCTTTTATAAATTCTATTTTAATCATTTTGACTCCTTATTATAATTTTTAATATATCTTAGTAGATATGTTGCACAATCCTATCTGGCATAGAAAGATTTGTCAAAACATAAATGATGCCTTAGCAATCAATTATATCAATTTAAAAGCATATCTGTTCACATAATCATTAAGATAAATGTAAATTATTAAAAAATTGTAGGAATTAGCAAAATAAAAAAAGTGTTTTATTCTGATTCTAGTCTTATTCTCATACGATGTAAATTAACTTCATCACCAACTCTCCAATAGCTGGCTGGCTGAAAAGATTTCCAATTATAACCTAATTCATTTAATACTATCGATGTTGCATCTTTAAACTTCATTTTTTTATCTCTGAAAGATAAAATATTTTTTTTGTTATCTAGAATTTTTGCTGTTATTGATTCATCTTTTGTAAATTTTATTTCATCACCAACATTAAGGCCGACAATGGAAAAATGAAACCTTTCCCTTTGTTTATTCTTTTTTTCCTGTTCTTTTATTTCTTTTACGGTTTCTTGGTCTATATTTGTTTTTAATTCAACAACTTCACCATCATAACTATCTATAAGCTTGACAACCTGATCTAGGCAATCTTTTTTTATAAATTCTTTTGAGCCTGCTTTTAAGCCAAGACTACCATATGCATCAAAAACTGCACTTTCTTTTTTCTTACAATCATTAACCTCTTTGGCATAATAAAAATCAAAAGGAAGGGGAACACCTGTTGGCCTTGATAACTCTTTTATTCTTTTATTAACATCTGCTCTTTTTGTAATTCCTACTTTAATCCAATCTGGCATAGAAGGATTTGTTAAAACATAAATGATGCCTTTGCTCATTAGAACCTACTTCAATTTTTGTGCTAGTAGTTTATTAACCATAGCGGGATTAGCTTTGCCGGCTGTTTTTTGCATAACTTGACCAACGAACCACCCTATTAGTTTCGGGTTTTCTTTGACTTTTGCTACTTGATTTGGGTTTTCAGTGATTACAGTATCAATAATGCCTTCAATTGCACCAGTATCTGTAATTTGCTTTAATCCCTTTTCCTCGACAATAACAGCGGGTTTTTTACTAGTTTTAAACATATCAGCAAAAACTTCTTTGGCAATTTTACCTGAAATAGTATTATCTTCTATCAAGCTAATTAATTCGGCTAGGTCTTGTGCTTTTACAGGGCAATCATTTATATCTAGCTCTGCTTTTTTTAATGCACCGAATAATTCAGAAACAACCCAGTTAGCTGCTAGTTTTTTGTTTTTAACACCGCTTGCTACTTTTTCAAAATATGAGGCATTTTTTTTGTTTGCAACCAAAACAGCACCATCATAACTAGATAATCCGAATTCATTAATAAATCTTTCTTTCTTCGTATCTGGTAATTCAGGCAAACTATCTTTACATTCATTGATAAATTCATCATCAATAACCACTGGTAATAAATCAGGGTCTGGGAAATATCTATAATCGTGAGCATCTTCTTTGCTACGCATTGTACGAGTTTCGCCTTTTTCAGCATCAAAGAGTCTTGTTTCTTGGTCAATTACTCCGCCATTTTCAAGAATTTCAACCTGACGAGTAGCTTCAACCATTATAGCTTGCTTGATAAATCTTACAGAGTTAATATTTTTGCACTCAGTCCTTGTTCCTAAGTTTTTATCACCAACACGACGAACAGAAACATTTACATCAGCACGCATTGAACCCCTTGCCATAATACCATCACAAGAATCAATATATTGTACAATTGTTTGTATTTTTGTGAAGTAAGCTCCGGCTTCTTCTGCTGAGCGAATATCGGGATTTGATACAATTTCCATCAATCCAACTCCTGAACGGTTTAAATCAATAAATGATTTTTCTGGGTGTTGGTCGTGAATTGATTTACCCGCATCTTGTTCAATATGTAATCTTTCAATACCTATTTCTTTTGTTGTGCCATCTTGTAAGTCAATTGTAACGACACCCTCACCAACTGTTGGTTGGTCTGCTTGTGAAATCTGATAACCTTGTGGTAAATCTGCATAAAAATAGTTTTTACGAGCAAATACGGATTTTTTATTGATTTTAGCACCTAGTGCTAATCCAGTTCTTACAGCTTGCCTTACACATTCTTTATTAACCACTGGCAACATACCTGGAAAAGCTGAATCTACAAAACTTACATTTTCGTTTGGTTGTGCACCAAATGATGCAGGTGAACAAGACATTAATTTTGATTGTGAAATAATTTGTGCGTGGACTTCCAATCCAATTACCATTTCCCAATCACCTGTTGTTCCTTTTATTATAGCAGTCATTGTTAATTATTCCTTATATATTTGGTGTTGCATCAAATTTTGCTTGCTTTTCTAGGGCATAGCTTGCTTTTAAAACAGTTTCTTCATCGAATGCTTTACCTATTATTTGTAATCCCAGAGGTAAGCCACTATCACTAAGTCCAACCGGCACAGACATTCCAGGTAAACCAGCCATATTTAAAGTTACACTAAATACATCATTTAAATACATTTTTACCGGATCTTCTTGATTTTCACCAATTTTAAAGGCCGGACTTGGTGTAATTGGTGTTAATAATGCATCAACAGATTCAAACGCTTTTTTAAAGTCATTTGCAACCAAGCGACGAACCTTTTGTGCTTTAATATAATAAGCATCATAAAAACCAGCCGACAATACATAAGTACCCATTAATATACGGCGTTTTACTTCCTCGCCAAAACCTTCTGATCTTGTAAGTTCGTACATTTCATCTAATTCTTTGCCACTAACTCTATGGCCGTAACGAACTCCGTCGTATCTTGATAAGTTACTAGATGCTTCTGCACAAGCTATTATATAATATGCAGGTAAGGCATATTTTGTATGTGGTAGTGAAACATCTACAATTTCAGCCCCAGCTTCGACAAGCATTTTTTTACCATTATCCCATATTTTAGCAATTTCTTGTGGCATATCATCAATATAATATTCCTTTGGAATACCTATTTTTAGCCCTTTTACATCGCCTGTTAATACAGCTTCAAAATCTGGCACTGGAATATTTGCCGATGTAGAATCTTTTTCATCGTGTCCAGACATATTGGATAACATAATAGCACAATCACGCACATCTTTACCTATCGGCCCGACTTGGTCAAGACTTGATGCATAAGCAACAACTCCCCAACGAGAACAGCGCCCATAAGTTGGACGAATTCCAGCAACACCACAAAAAGCCGAAGGTTGACGAATTGAACCACCAGTATCAGTTCCTGTACTAGCAATAGCAGATCTTGCCGAAACAGCACAAGCCGAACCACTAGAAGAACCACCAGCAACTAAGTCATTTCCCCAAGGGTTTTTTGTTCCACCGTAAAATGAGCTTTGTCCATTTGAACCCATTGCAAATTGATCTAAGTTTAATTTACCTAATGATATACAGCCACTTTCAGCAAGTTTTTGTGATACAGTTGATTCATAATCTGGTGTAAAATTATCGAGCATTTTTGAACCTGCTGTTGTTTTTACGCCTTTTGTACATAATAAATCTTTGTGTGCAATTGGCATACCTTCCATAGGTCGCATATTACCACTAGCGATATTATTATCGGCAATTTTTGCCTGAGATAATGCATTATCGGTTGTTTTTGTAATATAAGCATTAAGATTATCAGTTTTTTCCATTTGATTTATATATGATGTTGTTAATTCAACAGCACTAAAATCTTTGTTCTTTAACCCAGTTGTTGCCTGAGATATTGTAAGTTTAGTTAAATCAGTCATTATTCCACCACCTTCGG
Source organism: Alphaproteobacteria bacterium (assembly GCA_029250225.1). GTDB lineage: Bacteria > Pseudomonadota > Alphaproteobacteria > JAQWUY01 > JAQWUY01 > JAQWUY01. The sequence goes on from JAQWUY010000031.1 coordinate 101,928, forward strand.
AACGGTAAAGAAGTTCATAGTATCATCGGTTGCATTATTTACAATAGTTTCAGGATAACCACCGTCTTTTATTTCGTCATTGCGTAAAACCTGAACTCCATCAAGTGGATTTGCCATAGGTTCAACATTATCTGTATTTAATTCATTTAATTGTTCCATAAAACCTAGAACTTTTTGAATATCATTTGTGTATTGTTCAAGTTGTTTATCATCGATACGAATACGAGATAATTTAGCTACTTTTTTAACATCATCATTACTGAAAGACATAATTTACCTTTTCTGATTTAAAATTGAAAAATTTTGATAGTGATATATATAGCAAAATATAAGTAATATTAAAATAAAAAACTTGTAATATTAATGAATTTATTTTATTACAATAGTTAATATGATAACTGAAACACAAAATATAATAAAATTATTAAAGCCTGGACAACGAATAATGGGAATTGATTTGGGCGAAAAAACAATAGGAGTGTCTGTCTCAGACCCTGCTTTTAGAGTGGCAAGTCCTATAAAAACAATAAGACGAAAAAAATTCAAAACTGATATTATTGAAATAAAAAATGTAGTCCACGATTATAATATCGGGGCAATAATATTAGGGTTTCCATTAAATATGGATGGTAGTAAATCAAAAAGATGTCAATCAACAAAACAATTTGCTTTAAACTTATCTTATAATGGAATTGATATTCCAATGGCATTTTTTGATGAAAGATTATCAACTGTAGCTGTTGAAAAAATATTAATTAATGAAGCTGATATGAGTCGTGAAAAAAGGAGTAAATCCGTAGATAAAATGGCGTCTTCGTTTATTTTACAAGGCGCATTGGAATACTTACAAAATATTGAACATTAGGGAGGTTCATTGTATGACTACACTTAAAAATAAAAGTATAATTGACATAGAAGATTTATCAATAGAGGAAGTTAATTCTATACTAGATTTAGCTGAAACTTATTCCAAACAAAACCGACAAAGAAATGTACCTTATAATAAATTACAGGGGCTAGGCCTTATTAATGTGTTTTTTGAAAACTCTACTCGCACTTTAATGAGTTTTGAGCTAGCTGGTAAAAAATTAGGTATGCATACAGTTAATATGAGTGTTTCTAACTCTTCATTACAAAAAGGCGAAACTCTAAGGGATACTATCAAGACTCTAGAATCTATGTTAGCTGATGTGATAGTGATAAGACATAGTCAAAATGGTGTCATAAAAATGATTGATGATATGGTTGATTGTTGTGTTATCAATGCTGGTAATGGTACAAATTCACACCCAACACAAGCATTACTTGATGCACTTAGTATTCGCAATAAGTTAGGAACTTTAAAAGGTATTAAAGTTGCAATTTGTGGTGACATTAGGCATTCAAGAGTTGCTCGTTCTAATATAAAATTAATTAAAATGTTAGGCGGAGATGTAAATATTATCGCTCCAAAAGAATTGATACCATCTGGTATAGATAATTGGGGAGTTAGCGTATTTAATGATATGGACGAGGGAATTAAAAATTGCGATGTTATTATGATGCTTCGATTACAAATGGAAAGAATGCAAGAAACAAAAATTTCAGATAAACAGGCATATCATAAGTTATATGGTTTAAATCACGAAAGACTAGAAAATGCAAAAAAGGATGTGTTAGTAATGCACCCAGGCCCTATTAATCGTGGCGTGGAAATATCTGCTGAACTTGCAGATGATGCTGAAAGAACATTGATTAATTATCAAGTTGAAATGGGTGTTGCTGTGAGAATGGCTTGTTTAGATTTATTGACAACTAAAAAACAAAAGTAGGTAAGCTATGGAATACTTATTAATTGGATATTTATTAGGGTCAATTCCTTTCGGATTATTATTATGTTTTTTATTTGGTTATGGCGATATTCGTAAAATCGGCTCTGGTAACATCGGGGCAACAAATGTTCTAAGAACTGGTAATAAATTTTTGGCACTAATTACTTTAATACTAGATATTTCAAAAGGTGGAATAGCTGTATTAATAGCAAAAAAGTTCGCAATGGAAAACAACATAGCTGTTTATGCTGGGTTATTTGCAATTATTGGTCATAATTTTCCGTTGTGGTTAAAATTTAAAGGTGGCAAAGGAATTGCAACAACTATTGGTACTATCGTCGTTATTTCACCTATAATAGGAAGTATTGTCATATCAATATGGGTTTTAGTTGCGTTTATGTTTAAATACTCGTCTCTTGCTGGTATGCTTTCATTGATAAGCGCCCCTATCATAGCAATAATATTTAAATTAAATCATTTAATTTTACCTTTTTCAATTATTACTGTTATGGCTTTAATAAAACATAGAAAAAACATAGTACAACTTATAAATGGCACAGAACCTAAGATAAAGATAAAGAAATAATATGAAAAATACAGAAAGAGTTGCTAGGTTACAACTGTATCGCACTAAAAATATAGGAAGTGTAACATACAACAAGCTTATGGCAAGATTTGGTTGCGCAACAGGCGCACTTGAAAATTTACAAGAAATAAATAAACGATATAGAAAAAATATATCACCGCCTAAAATTAGCGAAATTAACAAAGAATTTGAAACAGCTGAAAACACAAATGTAAAAATATTGATTTCAGGCGATGAAGATTTTCCATATATGTTAACCACTTATAATTCCTTACCACCTATTATATTTGCTAAGGGAAATATTGAATTACTTAATAAAAGATCTTTTTCTATCGTCGGAGCTAGAAATTCTAGTCCAATGGCAAGTCGCTATGCTTATAGGTATGCTGAAATTTTAGGTAATTTTGGCTTAACAATAGTTTCTGGACTAGCAAGGGGAATTGATACACAAGCTCATCTTGGTTCACTGTCAACCGGCACAATAGCAGTTATGGGAAATTGTGTTAATACACCCTATCCAAAAGAAAATGCAAAGCTTTACGAAGATATTATATCTGTTGGTTGTGTAATAAGTGAAATGCCAATTGGAACAAAACCAAATGCAAAACTATTCCCTGCAAGGAATCGTATTATTGCTGGATTGTCGTTGGGAACATTAGTTGTGGAAGCTGAAATAAAATCAGGTTCATTAATAACTGCAAAAATGGCAAATGATATGGGGCGAGATGTGTTTGCAATCCCTGCTCACCCAACAGATAGTCGCGGGCGGGGCTGTAACAAGATAATAAAAGATGGCACTGCTTCGTTAGTCGAAGTTCCAGATGATGTAATAAATCAATTATCTGTATTTAATAATAATTTAAATTATAATCCAATAAATAATAATATATTTACTCCTGATGATTTTGTTCCAAAACTAGAAGAGAGTGAAATTAATAAAGTTCATCAGGATATAATAAAATTATTAACCCATCATCCTATGGATGTTGATGAAATAATAAGGCAAATAGATATTCCTGCTAAAATAGTTAGAACTGTGTTGCTTGAACTAGAATTAGTTGAAATTATATCGTATACAACAAGTGGTCTTGTTCAATTATTGCCATCACGATAAATTGAAAACACTTGACAAAGTTGTAAAATATTTATAATTACAAAGAAAAAACAAATACGAAATGGAAAAAATTTAATGGCAAAAAATGTCGTAATAGTTGAATCACCAGCAAAAGCAAAAACAATAAATAAATACCTTGGTAGTGATTATGTTGTAATAGCTTCATACGGACATATTCGTGACTTACCATCAAAAGATAATGCTATTGATGTTGATAATGATTTTGCTATGGAATGGGCAATGTCTAGTAACGGCAAAAAACGAATGGCCGAAATTAAAGATAAGTTAAAAAATGCCGAAAACCTTATACTTGCTCCTGACCCTGACCGCGAAGGAGAAGCAATAGCATGGCATATTGCCGAAGAATTAGAATCAAAAAATTTATTAAAAAATAAATCTGTTCAAAGAGTTACATTTAATGAAATAACCAAAAATGCAATTTTACTAGCATTCAAAAATCCAAGAAACATTGATATGGACTTAGTTGGCGCTTATCTAGCGCGTCGCGCCCTTGATAGATTAGTTGGTTTCACATTATCCCCTGTTTTATGGCGAAAGTTACCAGGTTCAAAATCTGCCGGCCGTGTTCAATCTGCTGCATTAAGGTTAATTTGTGAACGCGAAGCTGAAATTGAAATCTTTAAACCCAAAGAATATTGGACATTATCTGTTCCTTTCAAAGAAGATAACATAGATTTTTCCGCTCGTTTATATGAATTAAATGGTGTAAAACAAGAAAAATTTTCAATAACTAACGAACAAGAAGCTCAAAAAGCAAGTGATGTTATTGGAAACGGTGACTTTAAAGTTATTGATATTAAAGAAAAAACAACAAAAAGAAACCCGTATGCTCCTTTTACAACATCAACAATGCAACAAGAAGCATCGAAAAAACTATACTTTTCTCCTGCTAAAACAATGCAGATTGCACAAAAATTATATGAAGGTGCAAATATTAATGGCGAACAAACAGGTTTAATAACATATATGCGTACAGATGGTATTACAATATCAAATGATGCAATTGGCAACATTCGTAATACTATTTCATCAGTTTATGGAAATGATTTTTTACCCGAAAAACCTAGAATTTATAAATCAAAAGTTAAAAATGCCCAAGAGGCTCACGAAGCAATTCGTCCAACAAATATTTCAATAACTCCAAAAAGTGTTAAAAATACATTAGATAGAGATGAATTTGCATTATATGAATTAATATGGAAGAGAACTGTTGCTTGTCAAATGAAGTCGGCAGTTATTAATCAAACGAGTATTGATTTTGAAAATGAGAATAATACAGCTAAACTTCGTGCAAATGGATCAGTGATTAAATTCCAAGGTTTCCTTTATGCTTATGAAGCAGAAATTGATGAAGATAGCAAAAAAGAAGAAGACAAAAAACTACCTGAATTAAATAAAGGGCAATTGTTGAAACCTACCGGTGAAGTTGAGCAAAAACAATCATATACTAGTCCTCCACCAAGATATAGTGAAGCAACAATTATCAAAACAATGGAAGAGCTGGGTATTGGTAGACCATCAACTTATACTTCTATATTAAAGGTATTACAAGAACGCGAATATGTAGATCTTGAAAAACGCCGTTTCTATGCAAACGACCGTGGGCGAATAGTAACAACATTTTTAAGTTTATACTTTAATGATTACTTTAATTATGACTTTACAGCTCAATTAGAAGAAAAACTTGATGATATCGCCGATGGTGAAGCAAAATGGATAAATGTATTATCAGATTTTTGGAAAAGCTTTTCTGCAATAACCACTTCAACAATGGATATAAACCCAGCTGACATTAGGAAAGAAATCGATAAACATTTAGGTTCACACTTCTTCCCAACCGAAGAAAGTCGTAATTGTCCACAGTGTAAAGAAAACTCATTGATGTTAAATTTTGGTAAGTTTGGAGCATATATAGCTTGTAAAAACTATCCTGAATGTAACTTATCTAAGCCACTAGAAGCACCGAATGAAGCAAATAATGAAACCTACCCTAAATTATTGGGGCAAATAGGCGAAGATAATTTAACTTTAAAACAAGGGCCATATGGTTTTTATATTGAACTAGAAACAGAACCAAAAGTAAAACGAGCTCAATTACCTAAAAACATTTCACCAGAGGAATTATCTTTGGATACGGCAATAAAATTAATATCATTACCGCGAGAAATAGGTATATATCCAGAAACAAATGAAATGATTACTGGTGCAATTGGTCGATTTGGTCCATATTTAAAAATTGGAAGTGATTTTATATCATTACCAAAAGAAGAAGATATATTAGAAATTGGAATAAACAAAGCTGTTGAAATTGTTGCAGAAGGATTAGAGAAGAAAAAACAAAATAAACCTAAAAGCCTTGGTATCCACCCTGAACTAGAAACAGAAATAACTGTTCAATCTGGAAAATATGGCCCATATGTTAAATGTGGAAAAACTAACGCCCCTCTTCCTAAAAACACTGATATTGAAGATGTTACATTAGAACAGGCAATAGATGCAATAAATAAGCAACTGGAAAAAAAACCAGTTAAAAAGGCAAAGGCTAAAAAAGCCAAAGCAAAAAAGACTAAGTCTAAAACAGCAAAGTCTAAAACAAAAGCGAAAAAATCTAGTTAATGAATAAAAAACTACCTAACAAAGAAAAAATACTTGAATACCTAAATAATGGTGGGTTATTCAGGAAAAAAGAGATGGCCGAAAAACTTGGCGTACCGAAAAATTGCAGAGCAGATTTCCGCAGATTTTTACAGGCTATGGAAAGAAACGGGGAAATTCCAAACAATAAAAAAACAGATAATAAAAAACCATCAACCCGAGATGATGCTAAATCTATCGGTGTATTTAAAGTATGTAAAATAGATGATGATGGCGAAATATTATGTATTCCAGATGAAAGCACTGATAATGATGTAATTCCTGAAATATATGTACAAGGTAAGCCTGCTCCGAAAATAGGTGATAAAATATTAGGGCGAATATCAAAACAGAGTGAAAATGTTTATTCCTGTACAGTTATCAAAATATTGACTAACAGCCAAAAAAATATTATTGGGGTTTTAGAAAAAACTCAAAAAGGTTTCAATTTAATTAGTAGTGATAAAAAAGATCGTAATATATATTTTGTAGAAAGAGATGATGCACAAGATTCTCAAGACAAAGATATGGTTATTGCTATGCCTAAAAGAGGTAAATCTAAATTACAAAAAAATGCGGTAGTAGTAGAAAAAATTGGTTCAATAAATGAAGCTAAATGTTTTTCTATGTTATCAATAGTAAAGCACAATATACCAAATGTATTTGATAAAAAAATCATTGATGAAACACAAAAAATGACTGTGCCAAATCTTGATAAAAGAACAGATTTAAGAACAATTCCACTTGTAACAATCGACGGTGCAGACGCACGAGATTTTGATGATGCTGTTTATGCTGAACCTACTAATAATGGATTTAAAATATTAGTAGCTATTGCTGATGTAGCTCATTATGTTAAAAATAATTCCGAATTGGATAAAGAAGCATTAAAACGAGGTAATTCTGTATATTTCCCTGATCTTGTTGTTCCGATGCTACCTGAAAAACTTAGTAATGATTTATGTTCACTTGTTCCTAACCAAGATAGAGCTTGTATGGCGGTATGGATTGATATTAATGATAATGGTGAAATAATAAATTATAAATTCATTCGCGGTTTAATGAAATCGCATGCTCGTTTAACTTATGAACAGGCTCAGAATGCTTGTGAGGGTAATTTATGCGATACAACTCAAAATATAAAACAACAGATAGATAATTTATATAATGCATATAAATTATTATCCAAAGCCCGCAAAAAAAGAAATACATTAGAACTAGATATTCCAGAAAATCAAGTTATTATGGATAAAAATAGTAATATTATTGATATCTTGCCAAGAACAAGGCTAGATAGTCATAAAATGATAGAAGAATTTATGATTTCTGCTAATATTGTATCAGCAGTTGCATTACAAGAAAAAAATCAAAATCATATAATGTACAGAGTACACGATTTGCCACCAAAAGATAAAATAGAAGCTTTTAATACTGCATTACAAGAATTTAATATGAAATTACCAATAGATGGTGCTATTACCCCAAAGCATTTTTCTACTATAATAAATAAAACAAAAGATACTGAACACTCTACTTTTATATCAGACATTATATTAAGATGCCAATCTCAGGCAGTTTATAGCCCTGAAAATCTTGGACATTTTGGACTAGCATTAAAAAATTATTGTCATTTTACTAGCCCAATTCGTAGATACAGTGATTTGTTAGTTCACCGTGCTTTAATTGATGCATATAACCTTGGTAATGACGGATTAAAACGAGAACAAAAAGAAAAATTTGAAGAAATTGCGGAAAATATTTCCAATACAGAACGAACAGCACAAAAAGCAGAACGCGAAACTATGGATAAATATTTATCTTTGTTTATGCAAGATAAGGTTGGATCAATATTTAATGCAAAAGTAAGCGGTGTAAACGATTTTGCAATGTTTATAAAGTTAATAGAAACAGGCGCCGAAGGTATAATGTTCCTGAAAAATATTCGTGGTGATTATTATATCCACGATAGTAAAAACCATTGTATTATTGGACGAAAAACTAAAACCAGATACCGAATGGGTGATTTAATAAATGTTAAATTGCAACAAGTATCACCAATAAAAGGTGGGCTAGAATTTTCACTAGTACAAAAAGAAAAAAAGAATAATTTTTTTAAAAAAGAAAAAATGAAAAAATATAGTAAAAATAAAAATAAAAAATAATAAAAATACTTGACTTTATAATATTTTAGAGTATTTTTAGAAGCAAATATATTAAATAAAAAAGGATTGGAAAATGGCTAAACCTACTACTTTACAAATTAAATTAGTTTCAAGTGCTGGAACTGGACACTTTTATGTTACAAATAAGAATCCTCGCACATTAACTGAAAAAATGGAAAAAATGAAATACGACCCTCGTGTTCGTAAACATGTTTTATACAAAGAACAAAAAATTAAATAATTTTTTTAATTATTTAAACTTAAAAGCCAATACCTTAATTTAAAGTATTGGCTTTTTGATTCACAATATATTGTTTATTAAATTACTTTATAAAATCTTTCTCGAAAATTGCTGTGTCGCCTAGTTCTTCTTCTATTCTTAATAATTGATTATATTTTGCAATACGATCAGAACGACATAATGAACCTGTCTTAATTTGTCCACAATTCATCGCAACAGCTAAATCAGCAATAGTTGTGTCTTCGCTTTCACCGCTTCTATGACTCATTACAGCAGTATAGCCCGCTAGATGAGCTTTATTTACAGCTTCTAGTGTTTCAGTAAGTGTACCGATTTGATTAACCTTAATTAATATTGAATTAGCAATATTTTCATCAATACCTTGTTGTAATCTAGCTGGATTTGTTACAAATAAATCATCACCAACAAGTTGAACCTTATCACCAATTAATTTAGTTAATTCAGCCCAGCCTTTCCAATCATTTTCATCCATACCATCTTCAATAGATACGATTGGATATTTATCACATAAATCTTTTAAATAATTAGCATGCTGTGATGATGTTAATGATTTACCTTCACCTTTTAATTCATATTTGCCTTTTTTGTAATATTCACTAGATGCACAATCAAGTGCAATAACAACTTCTTGGCCTGCTTTATATCCTGCATTATTAATAGCATCCATAATAAAGTCTAGGGCTTCACTAGATGAACCAATATTTGGGGCAAATCCGCCTTCATCACCTACATTAGTGTTTAACCCTGCTTTTTTAAGGCTAGATTTTAATGAATGAAATATTTCAGCTCCCATTCTTAAACTCTCAGAAAAGCAACTAGCACCAATTGGCATAATCATAAATTCTTGTATATCTATTGGGTTATCAGCGTGCTCTCCGCCATTTAAAATATTCATCATTGGCACTGGTAATTTGTTCGCCTTAACACCGCCAATATATCTATACAAAGGAATATCAAGTGAAGATGCACCAGCTTTTGCAACAGCTAATGAAACCCCCAATATAGCATTTGCACCCAATCTTGATTTGTTTTGTGTACCATCTAGCTTAATTAAAGCATTATCAATTTCAGCTTGTTCCAATGCATCAAAACCAACTAATGCATCATATATTTCATTATTTACGGATTCAACGGCATTTAATACCCCTTTACCGCAATATCTATCACCGCCATCTCGCATTTCGTGAGCTTCGTGTTCACCTGTTGAGGCACCAGATGGAACGATAGCTCGCCCTACATCACCAGTATCAAGTAAAACATCAACTTCTACTGTTGGATTGCCACGACTATCTAATACTTCACGGCCTATTATGTCGATAATATTTGTCATTTTACTCTCCTATAACTTAATTGGGTTTTGTTTTGCTATGTTATCCAATTCACACATAGTTTTAAGAATTGATTTTAAATCTTTTATATTTACCATATTTGAACCATCAGATGGTGCATTATCCGGATCTTCGTGGGTTTCCATAAATATACCTGCAACCCCTACACTTATTGCACAACGAGCAAGTACAGGCACGAATTCCCTTTGTCCACCAGATGAACCGCCCTGTCCACCTGGTTGTTGAACAGAATGAGTTGCATCAAATATAATAGGTTTTTTAATTTCTTGTTCCATAATAGGAATTGCACGAAAATCACTAACTAGTGTGTTGTATCCAAAAGAAGTTCCTCTTTCACATACCATTACATTTTCATTGCCGGATTGTGTAATTTTGTTAACAACATTTTTCATATCCCAAGGGGCAAGAAATTGTCCTTTTTTTACATTAATCGGTAATCCAGTTTTACTAGCAGATACTAATAAATCAGTTTGACGGCATAAAAACGCAGGAATTTGTAGACAATCAACAACTTTTGCAACTTCTTCGCATTGCACTTTTTCGTGAATATCAGTAATTACAGGCACAGAAAGAGTTTTTTTAATTTTTTCAAATACTTGCATTGTTTTTTCAATTCCCAGTCCTCTTTGTCCTGACAATGAAGTTCGATTTGCTTTATCAAAAGATGATTTATAAACAAATCCTATTCCTAGTTCATTTGTTATTTCTTTGATTTGTTCACAAATTTCAATAGCATGAGATTCACTTTCTAATTGGCAAGGCCCAGCAATAAGAGAAAACTTTTTATCATTATCAAATTCAACTTTACCAACAAAAACACTCATAACAAATTATCCTTTACTAAATTCAACCGCTGATTTTATAAAACCTTTAAATAATGGATGCGGTTTAAATGGTCTTGATTTTAGTTCTGGGTGATATTGTACACAAACAAACCAAGGGTGACTTTTTATTTCTAGAACTTCCGGTAATAAACCATCTGGTGATAATCCGGTAAAAATCAATCCAGCTGATTCCAACTTTTTACGATAATCAATATTTACCTCATAACGGTGACGGTGGCGTTCTGATATATTTTCACTACCATACATTTCATAAGATTTCGATTTTTTATCTAGCACACAAGGATATGCACCTAATCGTAATGTACCGCCCATATCAACAGTATCTTTGCGTTGTTGTTTTTTACCTGATTTTATCCATTCAGTCATTAAACCTATTACAGGAGTTCCTTTGAAATTATCCCATTCCGAAGAACCTGCATCTTTAATACCTGCACGACGCGCCGATTCAATTACCGCCATTTGCAATCCAAGACATATTCCAAATAATGGAACATTATTATCACGAGCATACGAAATTGCCGATATTTTACCTTCGGTGCCACGATTACCAAAACCACCAGGAATTAAAATACCATCATAAGGTTTTAAGATATCAGTTCCGGATTCTTCGATGTCTTGTGCATCAACACAAGAAATATTTACTTTGGTATTATTTGGAATTCCACCGTGAGTAAGAGCTTCTATCAATGATTTATAAGCATCAAGCAATGAAATATATTTACCAACAATAGCAATGTTAACCTGATGTTTTGTATTTTTAACACCATCAACAACATTATCCCATTTTGATAAATCAACTTTTTGTTCTTTCTCTTTGTTTAATCCGAAATAACCTAGCAATGCTTTGTCCAAACCTTCTTCGTGATAAGCTTTTGGCACATTGTAAATTGTATCAACATTAAGTGCCGGAATAACACATTCTTTGCTAACATTACAAAACAGAGCAATTTTCACCTTGTCTTTTTCAGGAATTGGGAAATCAGCACGGCAAAGTAATATATCAGGCTGAATACCAATACTTAATAATTCTTTTACTGAGTGTTGAGTTGGTTTTGTTTTTAATTCTTCGGCAACAGAAATATAAGGAAGTAATGTAACGTGTAAGTAAGCTGTTTTTTCTCGTCCTAAATCTGTTCGTAATTGTCGAATTGCTTCCAAGAATGGAGTTGATTCAATATCACCAACCGTACCGCCAACTTCACACAATACAAAATCTTCGTCAGTTAAATCTGATAAGATAAAGTCTTTTATCTCGTTTGTAACATGGGGAATAACCTGAACAGTTTTTCCTAAGTAATCACCACGACGCTCTTTTTCTATTACATTTGAATATATTCGTCCTGTTGTAATATTATCAGATTGTCTTGCTGAAACATCAAGAAATCTTTCATAATGTCCTAAGTCTAGGTCAGTTTCTGCACCATCATCTGTTACAAAACATTCACCGTGTTCCAGTGGGCTCATTGTACCTGGGTCAACATTTAAATAAGGGTCTAATTTACGGATACGAACCTTATATCCCCTTGCTTGCAAGAGTGCGCCTAATGCGGCTGCACCTAATCCTTTACCTAAGCTTGAAACAACACCACCAGTTATAAATACGAAACGAGTCATTATAATTCCTGTTTTTTTATTTTAATTTAAAATTACTACTACAAAGTATAAAAATTTTATTACACTTTTCAATTATTCAGCAAGTGGAATTTCACCATCTGTTTGCTCAACAGGTTGGTTTACTTTTTCCAAAATGTTTGAAGAAATTGACTTATTACTTATAGAGGCCATTATTAATGCTGTTACCATAAATATTACGGCTAATACAGCAGTAATTCTTGTAAGTGCATTTGCTGTGCCTTTGGTCGAGAAAACACCCGCGCTCGGATCTCCTCCTCCGCCAAGTCCACTTAAAGCTCCGCCTTCTGATTTTTGTAGTAATATAATACCAACTAAGCTAATAGCTGAGATAACATGAACTACTAATATAACTTTTTCCATAGTAAATCCTTATTTTTAAAACCTTGAATTATTAATATACAATTTTCATAAAAAAAACAATATAAATTATAAAGATTTTATTATTTTTACAAAATCCTCTGTTATTAAAGATGCACCCCCTACTAGTGCGCCATCTACATTATTTAAACCGAGTATTTCAGCCCCGTTTTTAGCATTAACTGAACCGCCGTATAAAATCCTAACAGAGTTTGCAAATTCCTCTCCTCTTGATTGTGATATATACTTTCTTAGTGATGAATGTATATTTTCTATGTCATCGATGCTAGGAGTTCGCCCTGTGCCAATAGCCCACACTGGTTCATATGCAATTACAACACTGTTTACATCAATATCACTAGGTGTAGATTTTTCAAACTGTTCAGAAATAACTTTAAGAGTATCTCCGCTTTGATTTTGTTCATCTGTTTCACCAATACATATAACTGCTTGCAATCCATTTTTAATGGCTATTTTGGCTTTCTTGCATATTTCTTCGTTTGTTTCTTTATGAATACTACGCCTTTCGCTGTGACCTAATATAACAATATTGCCCCCTACATCAGAAACTAATTCAGCAGAAACATCACCTGTAAAGGCGCCTTTTTCATTGTCAGATATATTTTGCACACCTACATTAAAAGATTTATTGTCTGGTAATTCATCTGCTAGTCCATATATTAAGCCAAGGTGAGTAAAAGGTGGGAATATCGCAACTTCAACATCCTTTTCTTTTATCGCTTCGTTTATTTTATTAACATAGATTTGCTCAGGAAAATCATCGTTATCTTTTAAAATGTTCATTTTCCAGTTACCTGCAATCATAGGAGTTCGCATATTTTTATAGACCTTTCTTTAAAATAATCTTGCACTTTTTATTGTATAAACCTATTATATATCATATTTTTTAATACTAAAACATTTATTTAAATAATTTTGGAGCAATATATAATGAAAAAGTTTCGTCAACTATCGAGCAATCTTTTCGCAAAAGTTATGCTAATTTTAATTGTAATAAGTTTTATTGTAGTTGGTGGCATTTCAAGTACAAGATCAATTAAAAAATCAATTGCAAGTGTTGATGGAAATGAGATATCAGCATCTGATATTGCATCAAAATACAGAAGAAAAATAAATCAATTAGGTTTAAATAAATATTCTGGCGATGAACTAAGACGATTTGGAATAGTTGAACAAATACTTGAACAACAGATAAATTTAAAATCTAAGACTGTTCATAATAGTGAATTAGGATTAAGTGTAAGTGATGATTTTGTTGCCAAGCAATTAAAAAACATTAAAGTTTTTCAAACTTTAAATAAATTTGATGAGAATAAATTTAAAAGAATACTTGCCTTTAATAATATATCTGTTGATGATTTCTTAAATGATTATAAAAATGAATTAATAAATAATAAATACGACAGTTCTCTAAAAAGTTTTGTTTTTACACCAAAACATATTATAAAAACACTTGCTAGATATAATTCTCAGACAAGAGATATAATAAAAGCACAATTAATGTACAAAGATGTAAGAATAAAAAATCCAAGCAACAAAAAATTACAAGATTATTATAATACTAATAAATCAAAATTTGAAGTTGGTGAAAAAAGAGATATATCAGTTTTAAATATTAGTACTGATTCAATTGTTAAAAAAATATCTGATAAACAAGCTAAGAAAACATATAACAATAATAAAGAACAATTTTCTACACCAGAAAAAAGAAGTTTTTATTCTATTAGCGCAACAGAACAACAATTAAGTAAATTAAAACAAGAATTCATAAAAACAAAAGATATAAAAAAGGCAATAAAGACGGTATTAAATGAAGACCCAAATAAACTCTTAACTAAACTTGCCAGTGTAAAAGATATCGACAATAAAACAAAAAATATTATCTTTAAAATAAATAAGAATAAATTATCTAACCCTACTAACCTAGGATTTGGTAAAGTTGTCTTTTTTGTAACCGATATTCAAGCCGGAAGCACAAAAACATTTAATGAAGTAAAGGACAAAATCAAATCACAACTAGCACAAGAAAGAATGTTAGACATCGCAACAGAAGTAGAAGATTTAATATCTGAAGGTCTAGAAATAAATCAAATATCTCGCAAAATAGGATTCGAAATAATAAAAATCAACAAGATGCCTATTGAGGGAATTAAAAGTCAATCATTCACTCAAAATACAACATTTAGACAAACAGTTTTAAAAAAAGAAGCTAACGAGTTAACTGATTTAATTGAAATGAACGATAATAACTTTGCAATAGCAGTGGTAAATAAAATATATGAAAAGAATATTCCTAGTTTTAACAAAATTAAAAATATCGTAAAAAATAGATACATAAAAGAGCAAAAAATAATAACAGCAAAAAATAAGTTAAAAGAATTAATCACATTAAGCTCATTCAAAGAGTTTAATAAAAAATCAAAAGAAAATGGCTTTAAAACTAATAATATAAACAAACTATCATTAGAAAAATCTATTTCTAACCCAATAAATATTATTGCATTTCAAGGTAACCAAAATACAGTAAAAACAAAAAGTGATGATAAAGGTGTATATGCAATCTATATTAGAAAAATTAATGTGCCAAAACAAGCAAAACAAAACCTATTAAAAAAAGTAAAAAATGATGTCATTAATATAATGGATAATAACCTATTTAACTCAATATCTTCTTATATAAAAGAAAACCAAGATATTGAAAAAGATAGCGATTTAATAAAAGCAATATATGAAAGAAATTAAAAACCTTTTGGTGTGTTAGTAAATAAGTACCATCTAAGTTAGTAACTTTACACTTGACTCTCAATAAGAACAGTGATAGAACAAAGGTGAAACAAATTGTAAATATTACTAATTTAAAAGGATATCAAGATGCTTACACCAAGACAAAGTCAAATATTAAATTTAATAATTTCAAGTATTGAAAAAAACGGGATATGCCCATCCTTTGAAGAAATGAAAAATCAAATAGGTGTTAAATCTAAATCAGGTATTCACGCAATTCTATCTGCCTTAGAAGAACGCAAATATATTCGCAAACTACCTAACAAGGCTCGTGCGGTGGAAGTTTTAAAATTTCCCAATGGTAAGCAATATAACCAAACCTTTACTGGTCAAAATACATTACAAAACCAACAAGAAAGTATAACTTATCCTAATCAGATGAGTATGCAAAATGAGAACACAGAAGTTCCACTACTTGGGAAAATTGCCGCAGGTACACCTATTGAAGCAATATCAGAAAAAAATTATATGATTGAGTTTCCAAATATGATGTTGTCAAAAGGCATAGAGCATTATGCATTAGAAATTGAAGGTGATTCAATGATAGAAGCTGGAATTTTTGACGGTGATACAGTTTTAATTGAAAAATGTCAAACTGCAAGAGATGGAAATATAATTGTTGCATTGGTAAATCGCGAGGAAGCGACATTAAAAACCTTAATCCGTAAAGATAATAAAATTCACTTGCAACCAGAAAATAGTAAATACGAAACACAAATATATTCACCTGAACAGGTTGAAATACAGGGTCGTTTAGTAGGATTATTGAGAAAATATTAATTATTTACACTAATTGTATAATCTTTGTTTATTTGATAGCCCCTACGATTAGTATACATATCTGTGATATCGATACTTGGTATATGACAAGATTTTATTAATGTATTAGGGGCTATTACAATTTTGGCATTTTGATTACATTTATATTTCTTGTTGTTAGTTATTATAACTCCTTTTACTTTACAAGTTTCAGAATTACATATTTTATCATTTTTAAATCTCAACCCTGTTTGTCTGTATACAGCATTTGATAAAAATGAACTAATTTTTTTATTAACTACATAATGATTTCCATCTTTTATTAATATAGTATTTTTGTTTACTACAAATATTAATGGTTTATTATTTGGTATAATTGATATAATGATGCCGACAATAAGTAATAAAGATGACAATCTTAATAAAAATTTATTTTTTTCTAACTTTGCAATTACAAATGTTAAAATCATCATTAAGAATATTATCAAGCCGTAAACTGAAAACTTAGGTAGATAAAAACTACTATAATCGAGATTTGTTATAAATTCTGCCCAGTGTAATAGAATATTTAAACCAATAGCGGATATTTTTATAAATAGTGGTGTACCAAAAATAATCATTTCAAAAACACTTAACAGTAAAAAAGGTGCAATAAAGAATGTCATTAATGGGATTGCTATAACATTTGCAATAACACTATAAAGTGAGAACATTCCAAAATGGTATATAATAAACGGAGAAGTTACTATTTGCACTATAAGAGATGACATTATAACACCTGTAAAAAATCCTTTTATACCTTTCATCTTAACTTTATAAATCTGGAAAAATCCAACTAGTGAGAAAACAGCGATAAAAGATAAATGAAAACTTGGTGAATAAATACTTTCAGGCATAATAACAGATATAAAACTAGCAACCAATGCAACAGAGCGGATATTTAAAACCTGCCTATTAAATAACAAAGCAAAAATTACTATAAATGCCATTATAAAAGCTCTTATTGTCGGTATTGGATAATCGGCAAGACCTGCATATAAAAAAGCAACAATTAGGCTAGCAATTCCACATATATTTTTAATTGAATATTTTGTAGTATGATTAAAAAATAAAATAATTAGTAAAAATCTTAACAAAAAGTATACTGAACCTATTACTAATCCTATATGTAATCCTGAAATTGCTAACAAATGAGCAAGCCCGCTTACCCTTAAATTATTTAAGTTTTGTTTGTCGATGCCAGACCTATTTCCGGTAATAAGAGCTGATGCAACACTTGCTGTCTCGCTTGGAATATTTTTATATAAATAGTTGGTTATTTTATTTACTAATTTAATATCTTTTTTCTTTTGTATTATATCAACCTGTAATATTTTCCCATAGCCTATAATTTGCTTATATCTTGCATATTTAGAAAAATCAAAAGCCCCTTTTATTATTGGCTTAGACGGAGGAAATACAAATGCTTTTGTCTTTATTTTATCACCGACATTAAATACTTTATTCGTGCTTAATTGTATTTTTCCTGTATAACCATCAATCTTATGAATTATTACCCTATGTTTTTTATTACCGTAACTGAATTTTTCAACAACGCCGGTAATATTATAAATACCCTTAGATAAATTAGTTAACTCCGGCTTAATATAATTTCTTGTAAGCATTGCTATCATACCTAATGAAATAAACAAGAATATATAGCTTATTAGGCGAAATTCATCATTTTTATGACTTAATAAACAGGATAAAATAAATAATGGAAACATAAGTAATCCATAATAAATATCATTATAAATAAAGTTAATACCAATAAAAATAAGAATTGGAACAAACACAATAAAGTGTTTATGAATTAAAAATATATTTCTAAATATGTTTTGCATAATAAAATGTATATTACATTATTTTGATATTATTTCACTTGTTTTTTATACAACTTATTGTTATGTTTTGCTAAACAAAATATACAAGGATAAAATATGTCAATAAATGTTCGTTTTGCCCCTTCACCAACTGGTTATTTACATATTGGTGGAGCTAGAACCGCCCTATTTAACTACTTATTTGCAAAACATAATAAGGGAAATTTCCTTGTTAGGATAGAAGATACCGACAAAGCTCGTTCTACACAAGAAGCTGTAAATGCAATAAAACAAGGTCTTGACTGGCTCGGCCTATCCCCTGATAGTGAATATATATTCCAATCAGATAATATTGAAAAGCATAAAGAAGTAGTTAAAAAACTACTTGATAGTGGTAAAGCTTATTATTGCTATACTACCCCAGAAGAATTATCACAAATGCGAGAAGAAGCACAAAAACAAGGGATTCAGTTTAAATACCCTCATATTTGGCGTGATAGCAAAGAAACACCTCCAAAAGATGTTAAACCCGTTGTAAGAATTAAACTTCCTAAAACTGGTGAAACCGTTATCAATGACTTGGTGCAAGGACAAGTAACAGTTGCGAATGAACAACTTGATGATTTTATATTACTTCGCAGTGATGGTAGTCCAACATATATGTTATCCGTTGTTGTTGATGATATTGATATGAACATATCACACATAATTCGTGGTGATGACCATTTGAATAATGCATTTCGTCAATACCACTTATTCAAAGCTATTGGTGTTGATATTCCAAAATTTGCACATATTCCACTTATCTACGGCGAAGATGGGAAAAAATTATCAAAAAGACACGGAGCATTAGGGGTTGAACAATATCAAAAAATGGGTTACCTAGCTGATGCTTTAAAAAATTATTTATGTAGATTGGGCTGGTCACACGGTGATAATGAAATTTTTACACAACAACAAGCTATTGAATGGTTTGATCTAAAAAATGTAGGTAAAAGCCCTTCTAGAATGGATTTTAAAAAGCTTGAAAATCTAAATGCTAGTTATATCAAACAAATGGATAATCAAGAATTATTAAATATTATTATTCCTATGTTTGGAAAAATTGATGATATCGCAATAAAAAGAATAGAAAAAGGAATTGATAGTATTAAATCAAGAGCAACTACTGTGAATGATTTCACAACACTATGTGATTTTTATGTGAATCGTCCATCTTTTCCGCTATCTGATGAAAAAACACAGAAATTGATAAAACAAAACAGTCCTGATATTCTTGAAAATGTTGCTAATGTTATCAAAGATATTGATGAATGGAGTGAACAAAACATTGAAAATACTATAAAATTATTTATAGAAAAAAATAATTTTAAATTTGCAGAAGTTGCCCAACCAATTCGTGCGACTATTTCTGGCACTACAAAAAGCCCCGGAATATTCGAGATTATTAATATATTAGGTAAGCAAGAAACAATTGAAAGGTTAACTAAATTGTCAAAAAATAAGACAGATTCTTGATAATTTTTTTCAAATATTTTACAATAATCACATTAATAAAAAATAATTTTGCATAGGGAAGATAAAAATGAGTAAAAAAACAATCACATTAACAGATAACCAAACCGGAGAAAAATACGATTTTCCAATCCTAGAAGGTACAACGGGCCCTGATGTAATCGATATTCGTAAATTATATAATAAAACAGGTATGTTTACTTATGACCCTGGTTTTACTTCTACTGCATCTTGTGAAAGTAAAATTACATACATTGATGGAAACAAGGGAACATTACTGCATTATGGTTATACAATACAAGATTTAACAGAAAATTGTTCTTATATGGAAGTTTGTTATTTACTATTAAATGGTGAACTACCTAATAAATCAGAACTAGAAGAATTTGTAAAATATTTTACAAACCATACAATGGTACACGACCAAATGAATTTATTCTTCCGCGGTTTCCGTCGTGATGCTCACCCTATGGCTATTCTAATTGGTTCCGTCGGAGCATTGTCAGCATTTTACCATCAAGATATTGATGTATTTGATCCAGAGCAACGTAAAAAATCAGCAATGCGTATTTTTTCAAAAATACCAACACTAGCAGCAATGGCATATAAATATTCAATCGGACAACCTTTTGTTTATCCAAGAAACGATCTAAATTATGCTGAAAATTTCTTGCATATGATGTTCTCTGTTCCAACAGAAGAATATAAAGTAAACCCTGTTGTAGCATCAGCTTTAGACAAAGTGTTTATATTACACGCCGACCACGAACAAAATGCTTCTACTTCTACTGTTCGTACTTCTGCATCTAGTGAAGCGAATCCTTTTGCTTGTATATCATCAGGAATTGCCTCTTTATGGGGGCCTGCGCATGGTGGTGCAAACGAAGCTGTTCTTAGTATGTTAAAAGAAATTAAAACAACTAGTAATATTAATAGATATATTAAAAAAGCAAAAGATAAATCAGATCCATTTAGATTAATGGGATTCGGACATAGAGTATATAAAAATACAGATCCAAGAGCTTCTGTGTTAAAGAAATCAGCACACGATGTTCTAGAAATACTAGGTAAAAAAGATGACCCATTATTTAAATTAGCATTGGAATTAGAAGAAATTGCACTAAATGATGAATATTTCATAAGAAGAAAATTATTCCCTAATGTAGATTTTTATTCTGGAATTATTTTATCTGCGATAGGATTACCAACTTCTATGTTTACGGTTTTATTTGCCGTTGGTCGTACAGTTGGGTGGGTAAGTCAGTGGGTGGAAATGATGGAATCTCCAGAATTAAAAATTGCTCGTCCGAGACAATTATTCAAAGGGAAATACGATAAAAAAGTAAAACCGATAGATAAAAGATAAAAAATAAATAATAAAAGATATTAAAAAGAAATTAAATTTTTATAATATCTTTTATTCTTTTGTATATAGATTTACCATATTCACCGTCTGGTGATTTTAGAAGTTTGAAAATTTTCTTAAATTCTTTCTTTTGTTCTATACCGCCACTAGAAAGAATTTTATTAACTGCATTTGCAATTTTTGTAGGATTAGCTTTATCTCTAACAAATTCAGGTACAATCTTTTTATGTCCAAGAACTATATTAGGTAAAGATGCATAAGGGGGATAATAAAAAAGTCTCATAATTAATTCTGATATTATACTAGTATTATACGCCACTACCATTGGCACACCTAGTATGGCAAGCTCCAAGGTAACCGTACCTATTGTAGCAATCGCACAATCACAATGTTGTAATGCATCATTTTTTTCATCTTGCTCAATAATATTATATTTTAAACCGCTTTTTTCTAGTTCTTCTTTTATTTTATCTTTTTGACTTTTTACAACAGGAGCGAATACATGGATATTTGAGCCAAGTTTTTTTATCGCTTTAATATACATATCTAAACAATATTTTATTTCACCACTTCTTGAACCTGCTAATAAAGCAATTAATTTGTCATTTTTATTAACATTATATTTTTTACGTAAATCAATTTTTGGTTTATCTGGTTTTTTATCGCAAGAAGGATGACCAACAAAATAGGTTTTAACACCTTTAAATAATTTTTGTTCAAATGGAAAAATACACATAATACTATCAAATAACCTAGCGTATAATTTAGCTCTGCGTTTTCTTGATGCCCATACAGATGGAGCAACAACTTGCATTTTATGTGAATCTAAATCTTGTATACCTTGTGTGATACGGCGAGAAAAACTTTGTGCATCAATTGTAATTACAATATCTGGTTTTTTTTGTTTTATATCATCAACGGTCATTTGTATTCTAGATTTTAAAAAGTTATATCTTGTTAGAATATCAACAGCTCCCATTACTGCCAAATCATTATAATCAAAAAGACTTTTTAAACCAAATTCCGACATTCTTTCGCCTCCGATACCGGATATTTCAACTTCGTCTTTTTTAAAATTCTTCAATATTTCAGCACCTAGTAAGTCACCAGAAGCCTCACCAGCAATAATATAAATATGTTTTTTATTATTTTTTGCCATTAAATCACAGTTATAAAAATATTTAAAGAATTAGCTTTTTCAATTACTTTATCTTTATTTAGTATAATTGTCCCTTTACTAAAAATAGAAATACCACAAAAACCATTTTCAGCAATATTTTCAACAGTTTTAACACCTATTACCGGTAAATCTGCTAAGTTAGTTTGATCATCTTTTTTACCTTTGATTAACACAGGCTTTCCAAAGGATTTTTTAAAATTTCCAGCCCTTTTTATCATTGCATCTGTACCTTCTATTGCTTCAATAGCTACTACTGTATTATTTTGTACAGCAATAGATTGCCCTATATCATAAATAGATAAATGCTTTAATATCTTTTTTCCCAATTGAATATCATTCAAATTATGTTCATCAGGCTGTGAAGTTGTTAATATTCCAACAGGTAAAACTTGTTTACCTAACACATTTTCAATGCCTATAACTTCAAAGCCTTTTGAGTTGATAAATTCAATAGTGGTTCTAAGTACTTTATCATCACCACCCATATCAGACATTATCATATGTACCAATTGTTTGGTTTCTTCATCTTGTGGTGTAAAATTATTTACATCTAGTTTGCCTACACCACCAGCCATTACAACTTTCGTAACATTATTTTTACGAAAATATTCTAATATCTTACCAAAATGTTCAAGTGATTCATTTATATGATCAGCTTTAACGCCGGCCGTTTCAAAGAATCCTTTAATACCAACAACAAAAGGATTATTAATTTTTTCTATTAATACTTTGGGTAAATCCCCGTCCCCTGCTATTATGCCAATATTTTCGTTAATCATCGTCACCTTGTAAATCCGAGTTTACTTTCCCCTTGAATAAAATTACCTATTTCTTTTACATATTCATTATCTGATAACAGAAATTTTTCTCCTAAATCATTGATAATGTTTTTACTATCTTTTATTTCATTAATTGCTTTAGTTATTGCTAGGATATCTCTTTTTTTCATACCCATTCTTTTTAAACCAACAAAATTAGGCCCACGCATATAACCTAGTTGAGTTATTAATGAAAAAGGAATTATATCTTTTTTTACACCAACCATACCACCAATCATAACATTTCTGCCTACTCTTGTATGGTGATGCATAACAGAATGACCCCCGACAATAACATTATTATGTAAATTACAATGACCACCCAGTACAACAGCAGATGCAATAATAACATTATTAGCAATCACACAATCGTGACCAATGTGAACATTTGACATAACTAAGCAATTATCACTAATCTTGGTTAGGCAATTATCTTTTTTTGTTCCACGATTAATTGATACAAATTCACGAATATCGGAATTCTCTCCTATTTCTAGGAATGTTTCATCTTCATTATTAAATGATACATCTTGTGGATCACCACCAAGTGAGGATTGCGAAGATATTTTTGTTCCATTGCCAATTTTAGTATTACAATGAATTACAGTACCGGCTTTTATGGATACATTATCGCCAATTTCTACATTTTTACCAATAATGACATAAGGGTCTATTGTTACATTTTTACCTATTTTTGTATTTTTATCGATTATTGCAGTTTTATGAATATTCATTTTTTTTAACCTTATTTATCTGTCAAGCAAGCTGTAAATACTGCTTCTGTACAAATATCTTCACCAACTAATACACGACCTGAAAACTTCCATATCCCACCACGAGATTTTATTTTTTTAGTCTCAATTCTCAAACAGTCACCAGGCACAACAGGTTTTCTAAATTTAACCTCGTCAATAGACATAAAATAAATAACCTTGTTATCCAAATCAATACCTTTTTTACTTTCCGGTATCAATGTCATCAAAGAGGCAACTTGTGCCATAGACTCAACTAGCATAACTCCGGGCATAATTGGGTGTCCAGGGAAATGTCCTTGAAATTGTGGCTCATTATATGTTACATTCTTTATTCCCACACAACTCTTATAATCATCTATTTCTATGATCTTATCTACTAATAAAAAAGGGTATCTATGTGGTAATAGATTCATTATATCAACTAAGCTCATTATTTCTTTACTCATTTCCATCTCCATTAACATCAATTAGTAATTTCAAATTCATTTTTTCTTTATTTAGTATTTCTATTACTTTATCTGTAATATCAACTCTATTATTTAAGTATACTACATAAGAGTTAAAAGAAACACTATTTGTATTTATAACTATATCTAATTTTTCATTTTTAGCTATTTTATTGATTATTTTTGTTATTTTACCCTGTATTTGTCCTTTTATATTTATATATTTTATATCCATCTGTTTTTTTTGATACTGAACATATTTTTGTAATTTTATGTTTTTTTCTTTAAAATCTTTTTCTAATACAGAAATTTTATTAGTATCTTGCTTATTATCTCGCATTTTTTTTATTTTAAACCATATTTTTTCAATGTCTTTTTCTTTTTTTGTAACAATATCCCTTACTTTAATAGAATGTTGTTCAATTTTTTTCACAAAGTTATTCCATGTACTGAAATTATTAAAAACTTTGTCTGCATTGATATATGCTATATTTACTTTTGCAGAAGCAAAACTACAAAAAGAAGTAAAAAGCATTATAAAAAGTATATAAAATATTTTTTTCATTTAATAATTTATTCCAAATCCTACAATAAATTGAAATCCTGCACTCTTGTCAGTTGGCGCCTTTTTAATAGGCCTAGAAACTGTAAATCTCATCGGTCCAATTGGACTTTCCCATTTAACTCCCAAGCCAATTGTTTGACGAACTTCATTTTCACCTACAACCGGTTGTGGTGTCGATACTTGAGTACCACTATCGTCTGTTGTAGTAACATCTGCTTGCACTGGTGTGCCTGTAAGTTTTGCAATATTATAAAAAGCATTACCTTTCACACCCATAGAAGCAGGAAGACCAATTGGAAAATCTAATTCCACAGAACCTGTAAGTCGTGTTGTTCCACCTAACAAACTACCGCTAGTTTGATCCATTGGACCAACCTTATCAAAACCTATAATATAATCTGAATTTAAGTATAATCTATCATTAAGTCTTAAATTTTCATAATTCATAATTCTAGTTGCCGTACCAAATAATATTAAATTCACTCTTTCATCAACAGGGTAATAGTAAGAACCTCTTAAAGAAACATAAGAATGTCTATACTTAGTAGCCATTGATTTAATATATGTCGTAAGACTAACTGTATAACCTGAACTAGGATCTAAAACATCATCAACATCAGTATAACTTAGTTTTTGGGATACAGTGTGCCCTCTTGTTCTTCCTTGCTCACCTAGTACAGACGATGAAGCATTAGTTCCAACTTTATATAGATTAAAATCATGGAATGAATACCCAATAGTTTGAGCCCATTTTTCATTAAAATCATACGAAAAAGATGTTGAAAATGAGTTTGAAGTAGCTTTATATGACTGTTTTTCTGTATAGTCGAAAATTGAACGAGATACAGAAAAAGTAGAAGAAACATTATACCCCATAAAATAAGGTTCTGTGAAGCTTATATTTCCCGACAAGCTTTTTCCATTTTTTGTGAAAGCAGAAGATAATTTTTGCCCTCGTCCTAGAAAATTGTCTTCTGAAATGGAAGCTCTAAATATAACACCATTAGCAGATGAATAACCAGCACCAAGTCCAGCACTACCTGTCGTTTTTTCATTCACATCTATATATATTATTACTTTATTAGATGATGCACCTTCAGCAAAACTTAGTTTTACACCTGAAAAGTATCCTAATTGCTCAATATTTTCCTCAGACGAACGAATAAGTACTGGATTAAATGGGTCACCTTCAACTAATAATATCTTTTTACGTATTACACGGTCAAGAGTTCTAGTATTTCCACGAATAACTATTTTTTCAATAAAAACTTTTCTATTTGTTTTCATTTTAAAGTTAACATCCATATATCGTTGGCCATCTTTTGTATATTTTTTAAATTCAGGTTCTAATGTAACAAATGCAACACCTTGTTTTGCTAATTCTTCTGAAATATTGTATATTATTTTACTGAATCCGCCAGCATAAACATATCCTGATTTATCAGCACCTGTTAATAATTTATTTACTTTATTTTTATTAATTCCTGGTTTCCAACCGGTTATGTAAAGCTTGCCTAGCTTATATCTTTGTCCTTCATTTATTTTATATGTAAGAAAGAAATCTTTTTTATTTTTCGACAATTCAGCATTAACTGATATAACTTCGATATCTGAATAACCACGATTGGTGTAAAATTGTCTCAAACTTTGCTTGTCAACATCCGTTCTAGCTTTATCGTATATGTCATCGTCTGATAGAAAACGCCACAAAACATCTTCACTTGATAAAATATGACCTTTTAAAGTGGTATCGCTATATGCTTTATTACCAATAAAACTAATTTTTTTAATTGTTGCAATTTCCCCTTCTTCTATATTAAAGATCAAATCCAATCTGTTATTTGTTTTAATTTCTTTTTCAAAATTTATCTTAGCAGAATAGTATCCTCTAGCTTTATAATACTGTCTGATATTTTCAATAGCTAATCTCTCACTTCTTTTTGAATAAACACTACGAATTTTAATACCAACGACATTTAGTAATTCAGAAGACTTAGCAGCTTTATTCCCCTTAAATATAAAATTATTAAAAATTGGATTTTCAACAACCTTAATTGTTAATATCCCATTATTAAATTTGACATTAACATCTTTAAAACTACCAGTATTATAAAGTTCTTGTATTATCTCTTTTTCTTCTTCTTTACCAATTTCATCACCCTCACGATAAGAAATGCTGGCTTCAACAGCAACAGAAGATACACGATTATTACCTAATATTCTTATTTTCTTTATCAATTGTTCTGCAAAAACTATATTTGTAGAAATTAAGACAACAAACACAACTGATAATATCTTTACGATAATACTTCTAAACATATTTTTTCCTAGCTTTGATATATTTTATTAATTAATTTTTTAAACATAGTACAAAAAGTATTATGCTATGTCTAGTTTTTTATAGTTATTATTTTCATTTTTTTTAAATTATATAATCCCTAAATCTAACGCCAAAATAAAAAAGAATAAAATTAACATAAGTAATACTGATATTAACATTATTGGGTTAATCAATTTATCTGGTAATGGGCGACGTATTACAAACTCAACCATCAACAAGACTAGTCTGCCACCATCTAATATAGGTAAGGGTATCATATTTAAAACACCTAAATTAATTGATAACAAGGCCATAAAATGTAGGAAATAAATAATTCCCATATCAATAGATTGACCTGAAATATTTGCTATCTTTATCGGCCCGCCAACATTTTCAGGGTTTATACCATTTTGAAATGTATCAATAATCCCATTATAAACTGTAACCATTGCTCTTAAAGATATTGCATTAGCAATTTTAAAGGATTCAACAAGACCTACTTTTTTATATAAAAGTTGATGTGATGACACCCCTATTCTATATACAATCTCATCTTTATTATTAGTGTAAGCTTTTGGTGTGACAAATAATTTTAACTCTTCATTGTTCCTATTTATTATAAGCTTTATTTTATTACTTCCTGATTTTTGAATAATATTATACATATCGTAAAAACTATTAACTTTATATTTTTTATCATCTAAAACAATAGATGTTATAATATCACCTGTTTTTAAACCTGATTTTTGGGCAGGACTATCAACAACAATTTTATTAATACCTACTTTATTATAATTAGGAATGTATGCTTTACCCCATATAATTGACGAACTTAAAAATATAAGCCAGCCGAATAATATAGAAAAGGCGGGACCAGCAAGAACCATAATCATTCTTTGCCATATAGGTCGAGATTCAAAGGAGCCAACAATATCTTTATTTGTTTTGCCTTCTAAAAGTTTTATATATCCACCAATTGGAATTAAAGCCAAACGCCAAATAGTGCCTTTTTTATCACGGCGAGAGATAATTTCAGGCCCCATACCAATAGAAAATACTTCTACTTTCATTTTGAATAATCTAGCAAATAAAAAATGTCCTAGTTCGTGAAAAAAAACTAAAACTAGTATAACAACAATAAAAGATAGTAATTGATTCATTTTAACTATTTCCTATATTTATACTTTTAACATATTCTTTTGTTTTTGTAATTGTTTCATTATGTAATTCATTAAATTCTTGTAAATCATTGGGTGTTTTTGAATTAATAATAGATAACATACTTTCAACAATTTCAGAAATATTACCAAATAATATATTACCTTTTATAAATTGTTCTACCGCCAATTCATTAGATGCGTTTAAAATTGTGGGCTTTCCATTACCATCTTCCATTGAATTTTTACATAATTGTAAAGCAGGAAATTTTTTCAAGTCTGGTTTTTCAAATGTTAAATTATTCATTTCATAAAAATTTAATGTGTTTACACCGCTATATATTCGTTTAGGATAAGAAAGAGCGTATGCAATTGGAGTTTTCATATCTGGATAACCCATTTGAGCAAGTGTTGAACCATCTTTCATAGAAACCATAGAATGTATAATTGACTGACGATGAATAACAACATCAACATCTTTTACTTTTACATCAAATAAATAACAAGCTTCTATTACTTCTAGCCCTTTATTCATAAGCCCTGCACTATCTATTGTAACCTTTTGCCCCATACTCCAATTCGGGTGTTTCAATGCATCTTGTAATTTTGCTGTTTTTATAAAATTTATATCTTTATCAACAAATGCACCGCCGGAAGCTGTTAAAATAATTTTTTCTAAACCTGATTTTTGCTGTTTTGAATAAACTTGAAATATAGCTGAATGTTCACTATCAATAGGAATTATTTTTACTTTGTGCTTGTTTGCAAGTTTCATTATCATATCACCGGCACAAACTAGACTTTCTTTATTAGCAAGAGCAATATCATTGCCAGATTTAATTGCATTATAAACTGGGGATAACCCACTAGAACCTGTAATTGCCCCGACAACCAAATCAACATTATCACTAGCAATCATATCAATTTTAGTTTCATCAAATACATCAATTCCTGTACCATCAAGATTTGATTTAACTTTATCTATGTGCAAATTATTGATAGCAACAGACTTTGGTTTAAATTTTAATGCTTGTTCTATTAATAAATCAGCATTATTACCAGCTACTAAGTGTTCAACTTTAAAAAGTTCAATATTAGATGCAATAACATCAAGTGTTTGTGTGCCAATAGAACCAGTGGAACCTAATATAGTAATTTTTTTCATTAAGCACCGAAATAATAAATTAAAATTGGAAAAGGTATAAATGCAAGAACCATTATTAATCCATCTAAACGATCAAACATACCACCGTGTCCAGGCAAGATAGACCCTGAATCTTTCACATCAACCCTTCTTTTCATAAATGATTGATACAAGTCACCTATTTGAGCAACCGTAGATAATATTATACCGACAAGAAAAACAAAAAAGTCATAGTTATAACCTGCTATCAAATATGTAAATATCAAACTACCAATTAAAATTCCGCCCAAAAATCCAGATACAGTTTTACCAGGACTTATCTTAGGAGCTAACTTTTTACCGCCAACAATTCTACCTACTATATATGCACCAATATCGACAAATATTACAGTAAGCCAAATTGTTGTAATGGGATGCCACCATACTTTAGTAATAGTATTAAAAGAATAAAAAACACTCATTGTAGCGACTGATAAGTAAACTATTCCTGTGGTTAATGCTATTTTTATATTATTAAAAATCAAATGAGTTATTATTAACAATGGTAGTATAAAACTTAAAACAGGATATATTATAAGATGCTGGCTCATTATTAAAATAAATAATACAAACACAAAGGAATAAATCTTTGGCCAAATCCCATCTAATTTACATAGCTTTGCCCATTCATAAGCACAAATTGCCATAAGTAAGATGAATAATGCCATAAACCCATTAGCACCACCAAAATGTCCAGAAAGTATAACAATAGCGATAAAAATAATACCTATTATTAATCTTTTATTAATATCTGCAAAATTTCCCATAACATTAACCTTATTTTATTAATCCACCAAAATTACGAACGCGATTATAATACAACTCTATTGAATTGTTAAAATCTTCTTCTGAAAAATCAGGCCAAGAAACATCTAAGAAAATTAATTCAGAATAAACCGATTGCCAAGATAAAAAATTACTTAATCTGTATTCACCAGCAGTACGAATAATTAAATCAGGATCTGGATATTTACTTGTATCAAGGCTATTTGATATATTATCTTCGTTTATATCTTCGTTATTATTAATCAGTGCATTCACTGACCTTATAATTTCATCTCGTCCGCCATAATTTAATGCTAATATCAGTACTATCCCATCACATTCAGCTGTTATATCTTTTGACTGCATTATAGCATTTTGTACATCATCAGAAAACTTTGATACATCCCCAATAGTATCAAGGCGAACATTATTTTTCTTTAATTGTTTTGCTTCTTTGGGTAGGAATCTTTTAAGTAATCGCATAAGGCCATCAACTTCTTCTTGGGGACGCTTCCAATTTTCAGTTGAAAAAGAATAAAGTGTAATAAACTTAACGCCGTGCTTGCTAGCATATTTTACAACATTATGTATATTATCTGCGCCACGACGGTGCCCTTCAAGTCTAGGCATAGAACGGGATTCAGCCCAACGGCCATTCCCATCCATAATAATACCTATATGATTACATTTTTTTGTCAAAAATATTTTATCGATGCTTATATTTGCATCAATTCCTTTTCTTTTTCTGATAATGCTATATCAATTAATTTAATATGCTCATCAGTAATTTTTTGTATTTCATCGCTCTCTCGGCGTTCTTCATCTTCTGGTAATTCAGATTTTTTTATTGAATTCATAGTATCACGGCGAATATTACGCACAGAAACCCTTGCTTGTTCTGCATATTGTGAAGCAACTTTTGCAATATCTTTACGGCGTTCTTCTGTTAACTCTGGAACAGCAATACGAATTATATTACCTTCACTAACAGGGTTCAAACCAAGGTCAGATTCACGGATTGCTTTTTCTACACTTGCAACTAGATTTGAATCCCAAACAGAAACACTTAACAATCTAGATTCTGGTATAGAAACAGAACCCACGGCATTCATAGGTGTCATTGCACCGTAACAATCAACTGTAATACCATCTAACATACTTGGATGAGCACGACCTGTCCTTAATCCAGAAAATTCTTTTTTAAGATTTTCAACAGAACCATTCATACGACTTTTAGCATCTTTTTTAACTGCTTGTACCATTTTAAACTCCTATTAATAAATAATTTATAAATTTATATCATATATCAAAAAATAATTAAATATTTTTTATTAAATAACCTTACTAAAATCACCATCACCATTTAATACTTTGGCAAATTCTTTTTCCTTGTGAATTGAAAAAACAACGATTGGAATATTTTTTTCTTTGGCCAAGGTAACAGCTGATAAATCCATAACTCTTAAATCTTTTGAAATAACATCTAAATATGATAATTCATCAAATTTTTTCGCATCTTTGTTAATTTTTGGATCACTATCATAAACACCATCAACATTTGTTCCTTTGAAAATAGCATCACAATCCATTTCTGAAGCTCTTAATGCCGCGGCTGTATCTGTTGTGAAAAAAGGATTACCCGTTCCACCAGCAAATATTACTACTCGCCCTTTTTCCATATGCCTTACAGCACGACGACGAATATATGGTTCACATACTGTTTGCATAGGAATAGCAGATAATACACGAGTATTAATGCCTTGTTCTTCTAAGGCTGACTGCATACCAAGAGCATTCATCACAGTTGCTAACATTCCCATATAATCAGCAGTTGTTCGTTCCATACCATTAGCAGCCCCAGATAATCCACGAAATATATTACCACCTCCAATTACAAGGCAAATCTCAGTACCATTGCTAAAAGCTGATTTTACTTCACTGGCGATACGGCTTAACATACTTGGATCAAGGCCGTATTCTCTTTGTCCCATTAATGCTTCACCCGATATTTTTAGAAGTACTCTTTTATATTTACTCATTTTTCTACCTTTTTATTAAAGAATTCAAACTATAAATTAATAACATAAATTATTATTATTTGCTATATGATTTTATTTTAAAAAACCATTATTATACAAAATTAAATTTTATAATAAAAACAAAAACCCAATGCTATAATGTAATAGCACTGGGTTTAAAAATAAAAATCAATTAAAATAATTTTTTATGATTTATTTATAGTTTCAGCAACTTCGTCAGCAAAGTTTTCTTCTTTCTTTTCGATACCTTCACCAAGAACATAGTTAATAAATCCTTTTATTTTGATTTCAGCACCGATTTCTTTTGATTTTTCTTCAATAAGCTTAGAAATTTTTGTTTCACCATCAACAATAAATACTTGATGTTCTAAAACAATCTCTTCTTTAAACTTTCTCATTCTTCCTTCTATCATTTTTTCAACAATCGCAGGAGGCTTTCCTTCTGCTAATGCTTGTTCAGTCAAGAAGTTCTTTTCTGCTTCAATTATAGCTGGGTCAATATCAGCATCAGTATTAAATTGAGGCTTAGCTGCGGCAACATGCATAGCAATTTGTTTACCCAATTCATTAAGTTTTTCAGTATCACCCGTTGACTCAAGAGCAACTAATGCAACAATTTTACCTAAGTTATCAGCAAAAGCAGAGTGAACATAAGATACAACAACACCATTATCAACAGACAATCTAGCAGAACGACGGAAATTTTGATTTTCACCAATAACAGCAATGTTATCAATAATAGCATCTTTTACAGAGTTACCATTTAACATTTTAGCTTCTAGTATAGAATCTTGGTCATTATCAATAGCTATTTTTGCAACTTCTAAAACAAAATTTTGAAAAATTTCATTTCTTGCAACAAAATCTGTTTCAGAATTAACCTCAACAACAGCACCTTTTTTCCCATCAATTGCAACACCAACTATACCTTCTGAAGCTATACGAGAAGATTTTTTAGAGGCACTTGCCAATCCTTTTTTTCTTAACTCGTAAACAGCTAAATCAACATCACCATTTGTTTCAACAAGAGCTTTCTTGCATTCCATAAAACCAGCCCCAGTTCTTTCACGAAGCTCTTTTACTAATTCAGCAGTAATAGACATAACATTATTCCTTTTCAATTAAATAGATTATTCTTATTTTTCATTTTCTGTTTCAACTGAAACTTCAGTTTCAGCAACAGCTTCAGATTCTACATCTGATTTTTCTTCAGAAACAATATCTTCTTTTGGATCGCTTGAGTCACCTAAATCAGAACCGCTAATAGAGATAGACTTAGCTAAACCTTCTAGAATAGCTCCACAGAATAAATCATTATAAAATTTCAAAGCACGAATAGCATCATCATTACCTGGTATTGGATAAGAAATGTTATCTGGGTTTGAATTAGAATCAACGATAGCAAATACAGGTATACCTAAAACATTAGCTTCTGCCACTGCCAATTCATCTTTGTTTGTATCAAATATGATAATAGCATCAGGTGCTTTACCCATATCTTTGATACCACCAAGAGTTCTTTCTAATTTTGCTTTTTCTTTTTCAAGCATTAAAGTTTCTTTTTTAGTTAGACCAGAAATACCTTCTTCAAAAGTTTTTTCCAAATCTTTCAATCTTCTGATTGAATTTGAAACTGTTTTCCAATTTGTTAACATACCACCCAACCAACGACTGTTAACGAAGTACTGACCAGTTTTTTCAGCAGATTCTTTAACTAGTTCTTGAGCTTGGTTTTTTGTACCTACAAATAAGATACGACCATTGTTTGAAGATATATCGTGCAATGCTTGCATTGCATTACCCAACATAGGATAAGTTTCGTCTAAGTTAATAATATGAATGCCATTTCTTTCACCAAAAATGAATGGTTTCATCTTTGGGTTCCAACGACGAGTTGAATGACCAAAATGTACACCAGCTTCTAATAACTGACGCATAGTAAATGCAGGAATTCCCATAATTTTTCTCCTTATATTATTCGGTTTAATCCTCTGCCAAAATAATAGTAAACTAAGACACTTAGTAAACCACCGAAATGGAAAATAAATTGTATAGAACAATAAATCACCCAATAATTGGCTTGTGTATTTCCCAATACAGTTGTATCGAGATGGTTCTAAATAACATTTTTATTATGAAAAAACAAGTAAAAAATTGCTATATTTGCTGTACTTCGTTAATATTTTCACAACTATTTATAGAATCAATTATTTTCTTATTTATTTTATAACGGCCTTTTAAGCGCATTTCAACAATACAGTCGCTGTTATCAAGGATTAAATTGATAATCCCCATACCTTTTCCACAGCCATCAATAATTTCTTTTAGTTGTTGTATTGACTTAGAATTACTAAGATAAATCTGCAAACCATCGGCTGTCATAGCAAGTTCATTGTCCAATGAATTCATAACATTTCCAATCAACCTAACATCTTTATCACCGTTATTATCACGCACACTCTTGGAACAATTAACAACTACAAATTCACCTGTTTTTAAATGAGAGCGAACTCTTTGTATAGCTTCCTCAAAAAACAAGACTGAGTAAGAACTAGAAGCATCAGCCATATCGACAATAGCCATTGACTTACCTTTTTGAGTTTTAAGAAACCTTGTTGACATTACTACACCAGCTAGGCGAACACTATCACCTCGTACTTTATTCTTTAAAATATCACCAAATTGAACAACACCTAATCTTGACCATTTATCTTTATACATAGACAATGGATGTGCTGATAAGTAAAAACCAACCGCCTTATATTCTTCATTTATTTTTTCTAATGCACTAAAATCAGCTGATTGCTCTAATCTAGGCTTGCTCATTTCCACAT
Organism: Alphaproteobacteria bacterium; assembly: GCA_029250225.1. Taxonomy (GTDB): domain Bacteria; phylum Pseudomonadota; class Alphaproteobacteria; order JAQWUY01; family JAQWUY01; genus JAQWUY01. Next base: position 137,073 of record JAQWUY010000031.1, read on the forward strand.
CTTTACTGCCGAATAAATTGTCCTGAGGGCTGTTTTGCTCTTGTTGAACAGATTGACTATATTTTAACAATTCCTCTACATTATTTAAAAGTTCTTTTCGGTTTTTATGTAGTGAATCAAAAGCACCAGAAACAATTAAATTTTCAACCATTCTTTTATTCAATGATTGGTAAGGCACTCTTACAAAAAAATCATATATATCTGTGAAAGGCTTGTTATTTCTTGATTTTACAATATCAAACACCGCTCCTTCACCGATATTTTTTAACCCAGATAGTGAATACCTAATTGCAGGCTTACCTTCAAAATTTTCTACACTAAATTTGTCAAACGAGTTATTTACATCAGGTAACAATAATTTAATATCATTTAATTCCAAATCTTCTTTGTACACAGATAACTTATCCGTATTATGTATATCATATGTCATTAATGCACACATAAATTCAGTTGGATATTTTGCTTTTAACCAAGCTGTTTGATAAGCAATTAATGCATATGCTGCGGCGTGTGATTTATTAAACCCATATCCGGCGAAAGCATTAATTTGATCAAATATTTCATCACATAATTTTTCATCTACTTGATTGTGATTTTTCGCACCATCTTTAAATATTTGGCGTTGTTTATCCATTTCTGATTGGATTTTCTTACCCATAGCGCGACGCAATAAATCAGCTCCGGCCAATGTATATCCAGCAAGATTTTGCGCCATTTGCATTACTTGTTCTTGATACACTGGTATACCAAAGGTTTCTTTTAATACTGGTTCAAGAATTGGGTGTAAATACTTTGGCTGTTTTTCCCCGTGTTTACAAGCAACATATGTTGGAATATTATCCATCGGACCCGGACGATACAAAGAAACAACCGCTATAATGTCTTCTAGCCTATCTGGCCTCATCTGCATTAAAACTTTTCGCATACCTTGGCTTTCCAGTTGGAATACACCAACAGTATTTCCTTTTGCCATTAATTCATATGCCTGTGCATCATCAATTTCAATTTCATCAATATTAATTTTTTTATCATTTTTGCGATTTTTATTAATTAAATCAACAGCCATCTGCACAATAGTTAAAGTCTTTAATCCCAAGAAATCAAATTTTACTAAACCTGCTTGCTCAACAAATTTCATATTAAATTGAGTTGCCGGCATATCAGATTTTGAATCCTGATACAAAGGAACAAGTTTATGCAATGGTCTGTCGCCAATTACAACACCGGCAGCGTGTGTTGAAGCGTGACGATAAAGACCTTCTAACTTTAATGCTAAATTAACTAAATGTTCAACTGTTGGGTCTTGCTCAACTTCTTGCTGTAACGGTAATTCACTTTTTAATGCCTGCTCTAATGTTACTGGTTTAGCTGGATTATTGGGAATTAACTTACATATCCTATCTACTTGTCCATAAGGAACTGATAAAACTCTACCCACATCTCTTACAACAGCGCGAGCCTGCAACTTACCAAATGTAATAATCTGAGCAACTTTATCACGGCCATACTGTTTCTGAACATAAGATATAACCTCTTCACGGCGGTCTTGGCAAAAATCTATATCAAAATCAGGCATTGAAACCCTTTCAGGGTTTAAAAACCTTTCAAAGAGCAAGCCAAATCTAATCGGATCTAGATTTGTAATATTTAATGCCCAAGCAACAATAGAGCCAGCACCCGAACCTCGTCCAGGGCCAACAGGAATATTATTTTTTTTCGTCCAACCAATGAAATCAGCTACAATCAGAAAATAACCACCAAAGCCCATATCATTAATGATTTTTAACTCGTATTCCATTCTATCCATATATTTTTTTATTGTTTCTGATTTAATTTTTTCGTCCATAAATTCAGAAATACCAAATGATTGTAGCCTTTTATTAAGACCTGACTTAGTTAGATCATATAAAGCTATTTTTTCACTACGACCATCAAGGTATGGGTATTCTGGCAATAACGGTTTAATAAAGTTGGCTTTATAATAACATCTTTTTGCTATTTCAAGCGTGTTAGTTATTGCCTCTGGCAAATCAGAAAACAATTTATTCATTTCATCAGCTGATTTAAAGTATAAATCAGGGTTAGTCTTTCTTCGTTCAGATTGCCCAACAACTAAACCCTGTGAAATACAAAGTAAAGCATCGTGTGCAGATGCCATATCCGCATCTAACATAAATACATTGTTTGTCGCAACAATAGGAATATTTTTAGAAAAAGCATAATCCAACATTTTATTTTCAATATTTACATCATAACCGTTATAACGATTTAATTCTATGTACAGTCGATCTGAAAATATTTGATGTAATTTATTTAAATATTCTATTGCCTTATCATTTTGACCAATTGAAAATAAACGATTTGCGCTACCTTCATCGCCACCTGTTAAGCATATCAAACCGTCTGATAATTTAGCAATTTCTTCGATTGTACTTTGTACAAGAGTATTAGAATTATTAATATAAGTATTACTGATAATTTCCATCAAATTCATATAACCTATTTCATTTTTTGCCAATAAAACAATTACATCTGGGGTATAATTAACAGTATAGTTATCAGCATCAGCAGGTGTAATTGACAATTGCAATCCGTGAATTGGTTGAATTCCTGAGGAAGAAGATAGAGATGAAAATTCTAAGGCGCCAAACATATTGTTTGTATCAGTTAATGCGATAGCAGGCATATTATTTTGTTTTGCAAAATCAACTAACTTATTCATTTTTATAGCACCTTCTGCTAATGAATAAGATGAGTGTGTTCGCAAATGAATAAATTTAGAATCAAACATAATAGAATAATTTTATCATATTATTAAATAATTTTCTTTTGTTTTTTAATTTTGCCCAATCCTTTTTCTGCAAAATCACAAACTTCATTAACCCAGTCTTTTGTATCATATAATTCCATATGACGGCGATCTTTAAATGTAATGTGCTTCTTGGGTGTGTTCGCAACTTCATATAATTCAACACTGTGATTAAATGGTGTTACCGCATCCTTTTGCGCACCGCCAATCAAAACTGGTATATTTACTTTTTTAAGGTTTTTTGCATTATCAAATTCATAACCAACAAATATTTTTATTACAGGAAAAATATAATAAAAAAATCCTATTATTTTTTTTGCACCGATTACAAACATTCTGTACATATTATAAAATGGAACTTCCATAACTAATCCACGACACTTATCATTTGATGATGCTATTTTCGATGCTACCGCACAACCGAAACTTTCCCCATATAACACAATATCTTTTTTCTTAATTCTTAATTCAGAAACAACCCAATTTAAAATATGATGCCCGTCAGAAATTATAATTTTTTCAACAGGTTTTTTATTTTTAGAACCATTATAAAAATAACTTGAAGCAACAACACCATAGCCCTTTTTAATATATTCATTATATCGTGAACTTCGCCAACCTAATGAATCAGAACGACCGTGAAAATAAACTATTGTTGGTTTTCCAGCCTTAGGCTTTTTATACCAAAGTAAAACATCCGCGTCATAACTAGAAGAAGTTAAAAACTTATAATTCATATCTATACCGAAATTACTAGGAATATCATTACTGTGATAAAAGTTAAATGCGTGCTTATAGCCAAATAAATACATATAAATGTTAAGAATTAACCAAATAAATAATACTGTAAAAACTATATATAATATATATTCCATCATACTTTAATCAAATTTATTATTTCGCGGGAAACCAACAGGAGGCATTTTACCAACAGACGCCCTTTTCCCGATCCAAGTTGTAATATCTTCTTCTTTACGAATTCTATTTTTACCAGATGCCCAAGATAAACCATCTTGTGAATTAAATACTTTTAAATCAACTAGTTTTGCATCACGGTATTTTTGCAACTGAACACCTCGTCCCCTAGACATTTCAGGCAATTCATCAATTCCAAAAATTAATAATTTGCGATTCGTACCCACAACAGCAATCTTATCACCATCAGCAGGTTTCATAATGTATGCTTTAACATTGCCCGAAACGGATAATATTTGTTTACCATTTTTTGTTTGTGCAACAATGTTATTTTCATTTATGATAAAACCACGCCCATCAGTTGAAGCAACAATTAATTTTCCTTCTTCTCTGAATATTCGCATATTGATAATGGATTCACTACCATAATCAATTAATAAGTTTAATGGTTCACCGTTACCGCGACCACTTGGTAATTTATCACAACCCAATGTATATACTTTACCCGAAGATGACATAACTAGTAATTTATCTGTTGTTTGTGCCTTTAAAACAAAACCTTCTTTATCACCTTCTTTATACTTTATTTCAGTTTTATCAGATACATGCCCTTTTAATCCACGAACCCAACCATTTTTTGAACAAACTATTGTAATAGGTTCTTTTTCAATCATAGATTCAAGTGGAATGTCAATATCTACTGGATTTTCATCAATTATTGTACGACGATTACCAATTTCATTTTTATCACCGTATTCTTTTTTTGTTTGTTTAATTTCATCAGATATAAAATTCCAACGACTATCTTTATTATTAAGTAATAATTTTAAATTTGCTAATTCTTCACTAAGTCTTTTATGTTCTTCTTTTATTTCAAATTCTTCTAATTTTCTTAATGAGCGAAGTCGCATATTTAAAATAGCATCCGCCTGAATATCTGTTAATTTAAATTTAGACATTAACATATTCTTGGAATCATCGTGCTCACGAATAATATGAATAACTTTGTCTAAATTAATATATGCAATAAGATAACCTTCTAGTATTTCAAGGCGTTTTTCAATTTGCACCTTACGATAATTAGTTTTTCGCACTAATATTTCGTGACGATGATCTAGGTATTCTTGTAAAACCTCACGAATATTTAATACTTTTGGCACAGTGCCTTTTTCAGAAAGAACATTCATATTCAATGAAAATCTTGTTTCAAGATCAGTACTTCTAAATAATGCCATCATTAATGTTTCAGGATTAACATTACGATTCTTAGGTTCTAGTACTATGCGAATATCTTCGGCACTTTCATCTATTACATCAGATAAAAATGGTATTTTACGAATTTCTATTATTTCAGCTATTTTTTCAATTAACTTTGATTTTTGTACTTGATAAGGAATTTCAGTTATTACAATTTGCCATAATCCGTTTCCTAATTCTTCTTTTTCCCACTTGGCACGAACACGCATTGAACCACGCCCCGAAGAATAAGCTTGAACGATAGTTTTTTTGTCTTCGCTTAAAACACCCCCAGTTGGAAAATCAGGGCCAGAAATAAATTCCATAATTTTTTCAAACCCAGCATTTGGATGTTTGATTAAGTGTAATAACCCATCACACAATTCACCAACATTATGCGGTGGAATATTAGTTGCCATACCAACAGCAATACCAGAAGAGCCATTAGCAAGTAAATTAGGAACATAAGAAGGCAATATTACAGGTTCTGCACCTTCACCATCATAAGTTTCACGAAAATCAACGGTATCTTGGTCAATGTTTCTTAGCATTTGACTAGCAAAATGCGTAAGGCGAGCCTCTGTATAACGCATTGCGGCGGCGTTATCACCATCAATATTACCGAAATTACCTTGTCCATCAACTAATGGGTAACGAACTGAAAATTCTTGACTTAAACGAACCATAGCTTCGTAAATTGAGCTATCACCGTGGGGGTGATATTTACCTATTACATCCCCAACAATACGAGAACATTTTTTAAAACCATGTTCAGGATTAAGCTTTAATTCCAACATTGCATATAAAATTCGACGATGCACTGGCTTTAAACCATCGCGCACATCAGGAAGTGAACGAGAAGTAATAGTTGACAAGGCATAAGACAAATAACGCTCTGACAGAGCTTCTTTTAGGGGTAATTCGTGCAATACTTTTGCATATTCTTTGGATATCTTGTTCATATTATTTAATATACTTATTATAGTAAAAAAAACAAGATATAAATTATATTAAAATATTGTATTTTATAAATTATGCATTTTTATCGAACCGATTAAAAAACCAATCAGATAGTCTTTTCCTTGGTTCAGTCATATTTTCTTTGTTATAATCAGAAATTACACTTTTAAGAAAGAAATCTGACATTTTCATTGCCTCATAATATTCAAGGCATTTATTTTCCAACAATGAATTATCAACTAAAAATTTAGGTAAAGGTAACAATTTTGCTTTATACAACTGTCCCATTTCACGGCTTACGGCTCTGCCTGATTTAGGTGAAACATAACATAAGTCATTACTGCCCCCACCGGCACAACTAGAAAAATCTAGGGCTATACCCATTTCAGCTAGTATTGATATTTCCCATTTACAATATGAACTAGCCCAATAATCACTGTTTAGCGTTGTAAAAAAACTTTCTAGAACTGAAAAAACAGTGTCGTGATTTTGTCCATACATTAAACTAGCATCAACAATACTAATTGCACTTTTAAAGGCAAGTAACTTACCAGAATGATTTAAAACTTGTGAACTATTATTTTTTATTGGTTCAATCTTAAAATATCCAAGATGTTCTTCACTTTTTGTTTTATATTCTGCTTGTACAGTAGAACCAATTTCTAAAAATGGGCGCATTCTTTTTGAAAATGCACCCTTAACACAACCATTTATTTTACCGTGTTTTTCACTTAACAAACAACAAATAGCATCATATTCACCTAATTTACTTAATCTTAGAACAATGCCTTTGTCTTTCCAATTCATTATACGGTGACCCTTGCTAAGTGTATTTTTACTTGTGATTTTTTACCTGTTTTCTTTTCGATATAACGACGAGTTGCAATACGGACATTTTCCTTTACAGTATTATCACTAATCACCTCTTTGTCAGATAATTTCAAAATCGAATCTTCTATCGTCTCCGTTAACTTTTCTCGCTCATTATCACAAGCCATAGCAATGCCTTCAAGTGTGGTATTCGGACTAGCAAGTAATGAACCGTGGTCATCAAGCACAACACTAACAACAACCAATCCACCATATGATATTTTACGGCGTTGCCTTACAGCAGAACTATCAATAGCTGTTATTTTGTTTCCATCAAGAACCATTTCCCCAGTATATACTTGATCAATAATAAAACTTTCTTTTTTGTTAATTAGCAATACATCACCGTTATTTAATATACATGTTTTTTTAATTCCAACATCTTTTGCAAGTTGGGCGTGTCTAGATAAATGCAGAGATTCACCGTGCATAGGTATACATAATTGTGGTTTTAACATTTTATATAACTCGCGCATTTCTTCCCTAGCACCGTGACCAGAGGCGTGAACCATTGCATCTGACGGAGTAATTATATGAACACCTTTTTCAACCAACATATTTTGCACTGTTGCTATTGATATTTCGTTTCCAGGTATCGAACGAGCAGAAAATATAACATTATCATTTTTACCAAATTTTATGTGTCTATGATCACCTCTAGCAATTCTTGCAAGTCCAGCTCTTGATTCACCTTGCGAACCAGTACATATATACAATAAATCTTTTTTGTTACAATCAACAACATCTTCTGGTTCATAAAATTCAGGTAAGTTTTGTAAATATCCATTATTCCTAGCACATTCAATAACTCTGAATAAACTTCTACCAACTAGTACAATTTTACGATTACACTTTATACCGGCATCTATTATACTTGAAATCCTTGCAACATTAGAAGCAAAACAAGTAACAGCAACACCGCCACTAATAGCTTTAATAGTTTCGTAAATACCTTGTTTGATATCGCCTTCTGACTCAGAGCAGAATTTTGACATTACATTGGTAGAATCCCCTATTAATGCTAATAAACCTTCTTGTCCGATTTCATTTAATCGATCCTTATTTACACAATGTCCAACAACTGGCTTCTCGTCTATTTTCCAATCACCTGTGTGAAAGATATTTCCAACACTAGTTTTAATTAACAAAGCCTGTGGCTCTGGTATTGAATGAGTCATTTCAACGAACTCTAACTCAAAATCACCAACTTTAAACTTATCTCCTGTTTTTAATACATTTAGTTTTTTACTAGAAAAGCCACCATCTTTTAGCTTATGTTTAATCATATCAGAGGTAAATCCAGTCGCATAAATAGGACAATCCACTTTATCGTACATATAAGATAATGCCCCTATATGATCTTCGTGAGCGTGAGTAATAACCATACCTAATATATCTTCTTTTCTTTCTTCTAGAAATTTAGGATCAGCAAATGTAATGTCAATCCCTGGAATATTATCGCCAGCAAATCCAATGCCATAATCAACGATTAGCCATTTACCGCGGTGTCCATAAACATACATATTAGAACCAATGGAGCCAATACCGCCTAGTGATAAAAATAAAACTTCATCATCACCTGGAATCCCAGTATTTTCATAGTTTTTAATTTTATTCATTATATTTTTTTATTCCTTTCAAATAAAATGTATAAACCGTCGAGAGCAAGATTTTTTTCGACATAACTTATTTTTTTTGTATATTTTGAATACAATTGTGCTAAGCCACCAGTTGCAATTACAGTAAATTCAAAGTCAAATTCGGATTCGATTTGATTAATCATACCATTAATCATATTTAAATACCCCCAAAAAATACCAGATTGCATACATTCAACAGTATTACCACATATTACTTTGCTAGTTGGTTCTATTTTTATATCAGGTAAAGCAGAAGCTTTTGCAACTAGCGATTCCAAAGACAAATTAACACCAGGAGCAATTGAAGTTCCACAAAACACATTATTTTTTGTAAATACATCAAATGTTGTTGCTGTACCAAAATCAATAATTAATAAATTATCATTGTATTTTTTAATACCACCAATTCCATTTAAAACAATATCTGCCCCAACTTCTTTGGCATTAACCTTTGAAGTATCCATTATGATATCTTCAACTTCATTATAAAAAACAACGGGAATATTAGAATATTTATTTTTTAATTCCTGCAATATATTAGTAATATTACTAACAACGGAACCGACACATATTCCTTGTATATTAGAAATTTTATTATCATCGAAAGATAATAATAATTTATCATAAGAAAGATTGTTACTATTAATACGCCAAGATTTAACACAGGCGCCATTTTCGTAAGCACCGATAGTTAAGTTGGTATTACCAACATCAATACAAATAATCAAAACCAAACCTCACCAGCATTAATAGTTTTTTCACCTTTATCTGTCAACAATATTATACCTCCATAGTTATCGACATCAACAAATCTACCTATTATTTTATTATTATGTTGATTAATTGTTATTATTTCCCCGATTCCAATAGCACGACTTTTCCAAATATCTAATATAGAGTCAAATCCTTGTTTTTGCCAAGAATTATACCATTCATTAAATCTTGCTATTATTAAATCTACAACCTCTTGTTTATCCACATTAACCCCTAAATCCATTAATGAACAAGTCTTGTATTCTGAAAGTTGTGGAGATTGCTTAATATTAAAACCAATACCAATAGATAGTTGATTATCGTTTAACTCAATTAAACAACCACATATTTTTGACTTGTTAACCAAGATATCATTAGGCCATTTTACTTTAACACTATGCTTTTCACTTATTAAATTACTAACAACATCACTTATTACCAATGCCATAACAAAAGATAATTGCGAATATTTACTTGAATCACCATTAGTTGGGATAACTATATTCATAAATAAATTGCCGTCAAAACACTGCCAAACCCTGCCCTGACGACCACGACCTTTATTTTGCTTGTTCGCTATTACAACAAAAGGATATTTAATAGATTTAAAAAAATCTTGCTTTACGATATCAGCACTACTAGATAATTCATCATAATGATAAATATCAAATCCATTATTGTTATATATGGGAACAATAGTTTTATTATAATTCATTTTAACCAATACTATTAGACATCTTTATAATTAAATCAACTAGACCAAGCGAAAAGAACAAGAAAAATACAGAGATTAAGAAAGCAAAACGACTAACCATTCTAACACCGTATTCAGGTTTATTTGAAAATAAATATGATATTATTACATCATTTTCATTATTTTTAGATGGTGTGTACATTTCTCTTAACAACCTCAAAGACCAGATACATTGGAATATACCTATAATAATTAAAATTATCAATAAATAAGAAAACTCCCACCTTAATATAGCGCCCATAATAGACATTTTACCAATAAATATAATAAAAGGCGGTATTCCTGAATATGACAGTGCAGACAATCCGTAAACTATGGAATACATTCCGTTTATACTACCTATATTTTTAAGTTGAGATATATCTCGCAACTCTTTGTTATCTATATATAAATTATGGCCATAACCAACGAAAGATACATATGAAACAACATAACCTATTAAATAAATTAACATTGCCGGTATACTGTTATTTGTTGGTATGCCCAATGATAAAAATAAAAATCCAATATGTGATATTGAACAATAGCTAATTATTTTTCCAATTTCTGTTTCTAGCAGTGTACCAAGAGTACCAATAACAATTGAGCAAACACCTATCAATAACACAAATTCTTTCCACATATGTGACATACTAGGAAAAGCAACGACTAACAATCTAGAAAGTGCCATAATCACAGCAAAAACTACAACTATTCGCACAAACATTACAACACATTGAGGTATAGAACCTAACCTTATCATTAAGGATGTAAATGGAAATGCACCGCAAATAGACATAATAGATAAAACAATAGTAACGATCCCTACTAATAACGCTGGGTAAGAAGAAGTATTTAGTGAAACCCAATCAGCAAGGTCATTATAAAATAGATTGCCTGTAATTGAATAAATATATGCAATTCCGAACAATAATAATACAAAGCTTAATAATTGCATAAATATAAATATTCCATAAACACGGTAATAGCTGTTATATCCAATAGCAAATAGTAAAACCATAAATGATGTACAAATACTTATCATAGAAAATCCAAGTAATAAGTAAATCAGACTATATGAACTAATAACTATAAAGCAACCAACTGTTGCTATCATTGCGAGCGGATAATAAAGAAATCTTGATAAATCCTTATTATCTTCGTTGTTATTATTAAATAATATACTGGTTAATGATAATAAAAGTATAAATATCTTACCCGCATACGAATACAAATCAACTACATACGCACCATTTAAAAACATTTTAGTTGGCAAATTAGAATCAAAAAAGTAAATCATAATAAAAATTGGAATTAGATAAGACCAAACAACGAATTTTCTTATTCTAAAAATGAACTTATCAGAACTATAACTAATAAAAGCATAAACAGAAATAAATAAAGATGATAAAATCAAACAAATATCACCGAATATATATTTACTATTTAAAATAAAATCCATTTTAAGCCCCTACTTCCTTAAATACAGATACTAATGGCAATATTATATTTTCTATTGGATTAATTATAGTATTAGGAATTATGCCGATTAAGATAACAAACAAACAAATAAATACAATAAATAATATAGATTGAATATTTAAGGTATATTGCTCAGAATTATCCTTTTTTGACCAAAACACTTTACTATGCATTCTCATAACTATGTATGAAACAACAACTAACAATAAAATTATGTATAATCCATAAACAAAAGAGTGCTCAAATGTAGATGTCATTAATAACATTAAACTAACAAATCCAGTTGTAAAGGGTATACCTATAATACTAGATAAGGTGAATAAGTGAAAATATGATAAAATAGGCATTTTATAATAATATCCATGTAATTTATCTAAATATAATTCATCTTCTTTTGTTTCAATTATTATATAAACCACAAGTAATGAAACTATAAATATAGAACTTGTTAAACTGTAAAATATACCAGATATCAATGACTTAGAGCTTATGATGAATAAACTAAATAAAGATATATTAACGCACACCATCGATATGCAACCTATTTTTTTAATTATATATTTCTCTTTCACAGATAGTAACAGCGCATAAAGGCTTGATATAATCGCGATAAATACAATGATTTTTGAATAACCATAAGATATATAAGGAAACAGTGAAATATTTATTTTAAATATAGCATATATACCAAGCTTTGATAAAATAGAGGAAACAAACATTATTACTAAAATATTTGAACTTTTTAATATATTCAAATACCAACTTTGGAAAGGTAATATTGGTAAACGAATTGCAAAACCAATAAATAATAGCCACCAAATTAATTTAGTATTACTATTTACAAACTTCAAGGTTGATAATTCCGGAAGGTAGCCTGTACCAGTCCTAAATACTATTATCAGAATAGCCGGCAAGATAATCATTGCACTAAACATTGAAACCAGTGCATATTTAAATGCATTTTCTTTCTCTTGCTGATCTGCTTTTAATCCAATAATCATAAATAAAGGTATTAATGTGGCTTCAAAAAACAGGAAGAATAGCATAAGATTCTGTGATGCAAATGCACCTATTGTAGTCCCTTCTAGCAATAGTAAGAAAATGTAGAAAAACTTAGATTTATCACTTTCATAATAAAAGTTAAATATAGTAATTACAAAACAAATAAACGCTGTCAATACAATGAATAATATATTTATATTATCAACCCCAACAACATAATTTATAAAGAAGTTTGGTAAGATATCTATTCTTTCTTCCATCTGAACACTTGTTGTTTCGGGATTTACTTTAAAGAACAACAATAGTGAAAATAAAAATGTAATAAATGTAGTAAATAATGATGTATGCTTAGAATTTCTCTCGATTATTGATTTATCACCACCAACCATAGTCATAGCTAGGCCACCCAGTATAGGAGAAAATATTACCAAAGATACGAAAGGCCATATATACATTTAATTAATTCCTATCGATAACAACATAATAATTATAGCAAAAATAAAAAATGACACTGTAACAGATAAAATAATATTTAAGCTAAAAACAAAATTCAAACAAATTGTAATATAATTAGCAATTTTTAAACAAATATTTTTAATAAACAATGACAACTCAGGTTTCTCGTATAATTTTAAAAAATTACTAATTCTAACAAAAGGAGATGCGAATAATATATATACACTATCAAAAATATAAAAATTATTATTCATCAAAGTATTATCGGTTACAAGACTTAAATATTTTTGCTTTTTAGTAGTATTCGCAAATCCTAATAACAATCCTAAAATATTAATTAATATTGAAAAAAACAATTCAAATCTTATAAAAGAATCAGGGTCATTATCCTGAATATTTATATTGAAGAATATTTTTTGAGCAATCCAACCAGATGATACCAACATAATAGAGAAAAATATTAAACTAAATAATGCATAACGACTTGTGCTATTCATATGGGCTTTTACTAATTCATCTTCGTGTTCATCACCATAAAAAACCAAACCCCATATTCGACCAAACACCATTGCTAAAGTAAATTTCGCAACAAGTGAAAATACAATTAACCACCATAATAATTCTTTGTTTTCAATTAAAACATTAGAAAACAACCAAGCTCTAGCAAAAAAACCAGAAAATGGTGGAATACATAAAATTGCCAATATAGTAATAAGAAACATAAAGAATACTTCTGGTATTGATTTGGCTAGACCACCCATTTTTGTCATATCACGCTCACTTGATAATGAATAACTTACAGAGCCGGCTATTAAAAACAATGCTACGACAGCTATAAATTGAACAATGCTGAATAACAGAGCATATTCAACAGCAGATATAGCAAAGCCGAATAAAACAAAGCTAGAAATGGTAGAATAAATATAACCTAACGAATTAAATATATTTTTTTTATTCATAGCAACCAAAGAAGAAAATATCGCACTAATGATACTTATTAAAGCTATCATCAATCTTCCTTGTTGTGAAATGTCTATAATTGCCATTATATGGAACAATATATAACTAGTTGTTATTAATAAAACACCAAACAACAAAGCATTTACACAAGATACATTTTTTGAAATACCATCGATCCAAAAATTAAATGGCATAATTGAGAATGAACAAAATAAAGAAATAATAAAGAAATATATCATTATATCATTAGAACCCAAACCCAATAAAATAGAATTTTGCTCTAAGCCTATACTTGATAAAATATTACCAAGCTCAATACTAGCAATAAACAAAATAACACTTGAAAAATTAAGTGTGAAAAATACCAGAGAATTGTTTTTTAATTCTTTATTATTATTACAATCCAACCCACTTAACACTAATAAAGAAAATATTATACCAAGCCAAGAAAATATTATTTGCCCAATATATGAGCTAGCTAATAATATTTGAACAAAAAATAGTAATAAGCATAACAACCCAATTATTCTATTGAATTCTTTTTTTACCTTAAAGTCATTCAAAGAATAAGATACAACTAATATAAAGACAATATAAACTAGGGATGATATGTACGAAGAGATAGGAACCCATTCAACACCGAACTTAATATTAAAATCAACCATAGAGAGCCAATTAAACAAAATGTTATTGGATACATCAATAAAATCTAGTGATATCCCAAAAGAAATAAAAGCCCCTAAACTTAATAGAATAATAGTCATTAAATAATTTGTATTTTTATTAAAATTTCTTAATAAAAATAATAAAATTATATTTAAAAAAGGTATTATAATCGGTGCTAATGCCATAATTATTTCACCTCTCTCATACTATCTTCTTTATTTAGTTCTTGTGTACGATAAAAAATAAAATATTTTTGCGAAAATATAGTTGCGATAGTGATAAAACTAAAAAAGATGAATATAATTAAAAAAAATAATAAATGGTTTTTGCACAGAGATAACCATTTAAATGAAACTAGGAAAATCGATATAATTGCTGGCTGGAAAAATAAAAAACTGGAATAAATATTATGTTGGGAAATAATTGTAAAAAAAACACTTATCCCAATTATTACCGAAAACGATAAAGCAACAATATCAATCATCTTTTTCTTCCAATTCATCGTTATATTTTCTCTTAGTCAAAATATTAAAATATTTTACTTCACGGCGCATTATCCCACATAAACCAATAATATATATAATTAAAAAAATACTAAATAAATAAACCAAATAAATAAAATTATTGTCATAATCTAAATTATTATACCTAATTTTATTACTCATTGTAATATTCATTTTATTAGAAATAATGTAGTAAAAAGCTCCCGATATTAAAGTACTTATACCAATAGCAAACGGTAATTTATTTTTAACAATTTCTATGTTTAATATAATCAAATTTTTTCTATTAAGTAAATAGAACAAAGTAATGTAAAAGAAACAAAAAACAAAACTAACAAATATATTTTTAAACAATAAGGCAGATATCACAAACGGAACTAATATAATAAGATATATAAAATAAATTTTATAATATAATTTAGTGTTTGTAATTATTATGTAAGAACATAATAAAATTAATAATAAAAATAAAACTTCTATCATTAAAACAAAATAACAATTTTATATTTAAAAAGCAATATCTTAGAAACAAAAAAGCATATTCAAAAAGAATATGCTTTTAAATATGGCGGGAGCGACGGGACTCGAACCCGCGACCTCTGGCGTGACAGGCCAGCGTTCTAACCAACTGAACTACGCCCCCGCAATCTGTATATGCTTTTTATATTTTTAATGGGAAAATGTCAACAATAAAAAATTACTTTTTTTACTTTTTTTATTATTATAGAATCCACACTAAATTTAGGGTATAAAAAAAGCCGATTATTTAAACCGGCTTTAATTATATTGTTAGTTTATTTTTACCACTATTTTGATAAATTAGCAGTAGGTTTCAACTCAATTTCTTCAACTTGTACAGGCTTCAATTCAACTTCTTCTCCACCTTGTACAGGCTTTAATTCCATTTCATCGCGTTGCTTTGCAGTGTTATCAAGTTCACGCATAACAGAACCTGTACCAACTGGAATCAATCGCCCTACAATTACATTCTCTTTCAATCCATTTAATTCATCAGATTTTCCATAAACAGCTGCTTCTGTTAGAACACGAGTTGTTTCTTGGAATGATGCCGCAGAAATAAATGATTTGGTATGAAGAGAGGCTTTTGTAATACCTTGTAATAAAGGTTTATAAGAAACCGCTACTTTATCTTGTGATTTCAAGTCTTCGTTAATCTTGATTATTTCATCACGATTAATTTCTTCACCCTCTACCAAGAAAGAATCACCCGAATTAACAACTTCAACTTTTTGAAGCATTTGACGAATTATTACTTCAATATGCTTGTCATCAATTTTTACACCTTGCAAGCGATATACATCTTGTACTTCTTTAATCAAATACTCAGATAATGCTTCAACACCTAATACTTCCAAAATATCTTGTGGAACTGGTGCGCCATCAATAAGAGTATCCCCTTTACGAACAAAATCACCTTCATTAACAGAAATATGTTTACGCTTCGGAACCATATACTCAACTGCTTCGCCTTCTACTGGTCTTACAATAATTCGGCGTTTAGTTTTATAATCTTTCGTTCCAAATTCAACATAACCATCAATTGACGATATAATAGCAGAATCCTTAGGATTTCTAGCCTCAAACAATTCAGCAACTCGAGGTAGACCACCGGTAATATCACGAGTCTTTGCTGTTTCACGAGGAATTCTTGCAAGAACATCACCAGCTTGAACCGTATCACCATTATTAACAGATAATACAGCACCTTCTGACATAAAGTATCTTGCTTCCATACCATTATCTAAGGAAACAACATCACCTTTTTCATCGCGAAGTGTAATACGAGGTTTAAATGAAGTAGTCTTAGGTTGAACAACAACTGATGAACTAATACCTGTACTTTCATCAAGTTTTTTATCAACTGAATCACCTTCTACTAAATCAACGAAGTTTACAACACCTTGCTTTTCGGTAACTATTGGAGTTGTATATGGATCCCATTCAACTACAACATCACCTTTTTTAACTTTACCGCCATTTGGAATGTTTAACCTAGAACCATATTGTAAACGGTGACGCGCTCTTTCACGACCGTCTTTGTCAATAATTTTAAGTTCCGTGTTACGATACATAACTACGAATCTACCTTCACTATCTTTAATCAGGTTATCATTATCTAGTTTAATTACACCTTCGTGATCAGAAATTATCTTAGAATCCTGTGAACCTGCTTGTGCTACACCACCGATATGGAATGTACGCATCGTAAGCTGTGTTCCTGGTTCACCAATAGATTGTGCTGCGATTACACCAACAGCTTCACCTTTGTTAACCAACGAACCACGAGATAAATCACGACCATAACACTTCGCACAAACCCCTGATTTTGATTCGCAAGTAAGTACAGTTCTTATTGACACACTATCAATACTATTGTCCTCTATTATATCTTGCTCATCTTCACCAATCATTTGTCCCTTATTGATAATTACATTACCAGAAGAATCTTTTAAATCGTGTGCTAAAATACGCCCTAGTGAACGATCAGAAACTTTTTCAATTACATTTCCACCTTCTACAACAGAACGAACTTCCATAAACTTATCTGTTCCACAATCATCTATTGTAATAATCGCATCTTGTGCAACATCAACTAGACGACGCGTTAAGTAACCAGAGTTTGCTGTCTTCAATGCAGTATCGGCTAGACCTTTTCTGGCACCGTGGGCTGATGTAAAGTATTCAAGTACAGTTAAACCTTGTTTAAAGTTTGATTTAATCGGTGTCTCAATAATCTCACCAGAAGGTTTTGCCATAAGACCACGCATACCTGCTAGCTGTTTCATTTGTGCGATAGAGCCACGAGCCCCTGAATCTGCCATCATATATACGCTATTGAAACCTTTTTCGAAATCGACTTTCGACATTTCATTCATCATCTCATTAGCAATTTTATCAGTACAAGATGACCATACATCTACTACTTTATTGTATTTCTCACCCCTAGTGATTAAACCTTCTTGATATTGCTGTTCAAGTTTTTTAACCTCAGAATCAGCTGTATCTATAAGATTAGTCCTTGCAGGTGGTACAAGCATATCTTCTTTACCAAATGAAATACCGGCACGACAAGCCCACTTGAAACCGATTCTCATTAATCCATCACAGAATAATACAGTTTCTTTCGGCCCACAATGACGATAAACAATATCGATTACACCAGAAATTTCTTTCTTAGACATTACCTTGTTAATTATTTCAAATGGTAATTTGTGATGCTTAGGAAATATATTAGCCAACAACATACGACCAACCGTAGTTTTAACTTTTTGACGAACTAAATCGCCGTTTTTATCTTTTGTACGATAAATAGCCTTAATTGGTGTGTGTAAAGTAACGATACCTTCCTCAAGTGCGTGCTCCAATTCACTCATAGCAGCAAAAGTTTGCAAACGATTTGCTGTTGCTTTACCGTCTTTTATCATTTTGAAAAGTTTTTTAACATCAGTTTCTGATATAGGAGTATTAACACCATCAGTAGAATGAATAGTTAAACTATTAGTTTCTAAACCTTCTTTTAATGCTTCTTCACTTTCGATATGTGCAACCGAACCTGGTTTATCTTGTCTTTCTAGTGTCATATAATACAACCCAAGAATAATATCTTGTGATGGTACGATAATCGGCTTACCCGAAGAAGGAGATAAAATGTTATTAGTTGACATCATTAACACACGCGCTTCTAACTGAGCTTCTAGTGATAAAGGTACGTGAACAGCCATTTGGTCACCGTCAAAGTCCGCGTTAAATGCCGAACATACTAATGGGTGTAAGTTGATTGCTTTACCTTCTACTAGTATTGGTTCAAATGCTTGAATACCCAATCTGTGCAATGTTGGTGCACGGTTTAATAATACAGGGTGTTCGCGAATTACCTCTTCTAGTATTTCCCATACTTCTGGGCGTTCTTTCTCAACCATTTTCTTAGCTGATTTAATGGTATTTGCATAACCGTATAATTCAAGCTTTGAATAAATAAATGGACGGAATAATTCCAATGCCATTTTCTTAGGTAAACCACATTGATGTAATTTCAATTCAGGCCCTACTACAATTACTGAACGACCAGAATAATCAACTCGTTTACCTAATAAGTTTTGACGGAAACGACCTTGCTTCCCTTTCAACATATCAGATAGTGATTTTAGAGGGCGTTTATTTGTACCTGTTATTACACGACCACGACGACCATTATCAAATAATGCATCAACAGATTCTTGTAACATTCTCTTTTCATTTCTAATGATGATATCAGGTGCATTTAATTCAAGTAATCTTTTCAAACGATTATTACGGTTAATTACACGACGATATAAATCATTTAAATCAGATGTTGCAAAGCGTCCACCATCTAATGGTACTAACGGTCTTAATTCAGGCGGAATTACAGGAACTACTTGTAAAATCATCCATTCTGGACGAGTGCCTGATTTACGGAATGCTTCTAGTAATTTAATTCTTTTAACTAATTTTTTACGACGAGTATCAGAACCTGTTTCTTCTAACTCATTTCTTGCTGTTAAAACTTCTTCGTCTAAATCCATAGAAGATAGTATGTCTTGTAACGCTTCCGCTCCAATTTTTGCAGTAAAACTATCTATGCCGAACTTATCCTGTGCATCAAGATATTCAGTTTCAGTAAGTAATTGCATAGGTTGCAAGTCTGTTAAACTTGGCTCTATAACAATGTATTTGTCAAAATACAATATAGATTCTAAATCTTTTAATTGCATATCAACTAATAAACCAATACGACTAGGTAATGATTTTAAGAACCAAATATGAGCTACCGGAGCTGCTAGTTCAATATGCCCCATTCTTTCACGACGAACTTTTGAAAGAGTTACTTCTACATTACATTTTTCACAAACAATGCCTTTGTATTTCATTCTTTTGTATTTACCACACAAGCACTCGTAATCTTTTGTAGGGCCAAAGATTTTAGCACAAAACAAACCATCTCTTTCAGGTTTAAATGTACGATAGTTAATCGTTTCAGGCTTCTTAATTTCACCAAATGACCAAGAACGAATTCTCTCAGGTGAAGATATACTGATACGAACTTTATTAAAACTTTGTGGTCCGCTTGGTTTACCGAATGCTTTTTCCATATTTACCATAAGGTTATCTCCTTATTACTTTAAAATTTATGATTATATATTTAATTAACAAAATATTATTCTTCTTTCATTTCAATGTTAAGACCAAGAGAACGAATTTCCTTAGTTAATACATTAAACGATTCTGGAATACCTGTTGAGAAGTTATCGTCACCACGAATAATAGATTCGTATACCTTAGTACGACCAACAACATCATCTGACTTAACTGTAAGCATTTCTTGCAACGTGTACGCTGCACCGTATGCTTCAAGAGCCCACACTTCCATCTCACCAAATCTCTGTCCACCAAATTGTGCTTTACCACCAAGAGGTTGTTGTGTAACAAGAGAGTATGGACCAATAGAACGAGCGTGAATCTTATCATCAACTAAGTGATGTAGTTTCAACATATACATATATCCTACTGTTACTGGACGATCAAAGTATTCACCTGTACGGCCATCAATCAATCTTGATTGACCAGTTTTACTGAATCCAGCTTGTTCTAACACATTGTTAATGTCTTCTTCTGTCGCACCATCAAATACAGGTGTCGCCATAGGAATACCTTTTTTAACATTGTTAGCAATTTCTAGGACATCGTCATCATTCATTTCAGCAATTGCTTTTGAAATTTCTTTTTCAGAATATACAGTATCAAGAGTTTTACGAATATTTTCGACTTTACCATCTTTATTGTATTTTTCAACAGCACTAGCAACTTGACGACCAAGACCAGCAGCAGCCCAACCTAAGTGGGTTTCTAGAATCTGTCCTACGTTCATTCGTGATGGTACACCTAATGGGTTTAATACAATATCAACCGGAGTTCCATCTTCTAGGTAAGGCATATCTTGAATTGGTACAATTTTCGATACTACACCTTTGTTACCGTGACGACCCGCCATTTTATCACCGGCTTGTAATTTTCGTTTTTGTGCAACGAAAACTTTAACCATTTTCATAACACCAGGTAATAATTCATCGCCAGCTTGAACTTTATCAACTTTATCTTCAAATCTTTCTTTAACTCGTTTTACAGAATCTTCGAATTGTTTGCGTAAAGCTTCTAATTGATCATTAACAACATCTTCCTCAACAACTATATCTTTTAATTGATTAGAAGTAAGGTTTTCAAGAATAGCACTGGAAATTTTGCCTTTTTCAACACCTTTTGGCCCTGAAACTAACTCTTTACCAATAACCATATCAAATAGTCTTGACTTAAACGATCTTTCTAAGATTTTTATTTCGTCATCACGGTCTTTGATTAATCTTTTAATCTCTATCTCTTCAATAGATTTAGCACGAGCATCTTTTTCTACACCACGACGGTTAAATACACGAACTTCTACAACTGTACCTTGGTCACCCGGTGGCACTCTAAGAGATGTATCTCTTACATCAGAAGCTTTCTCACCAAAAATAGCTCTTAGTAATTTTTCTTCTGGTGTCATAGGAGTTTCACCTTTCGGTGTCACTTTACCAACTAGTATATCGCCGGCTTTAACTTGTGAACCGATATATACTATACCAGCCTCATCAAGGTTTTTAAGTCCTTCTTCACCAACATTTGGAATATCGCGTGTAATTTCTTCTTGACCAAGTTTAGTGTCACGAGCGGAAACATCAAATTCTTCGATATGGATAGAAGTATAAACATCATCACGAACAATTCGCTCAGAAATTAAGATAGAATCCTCAAAGTTATAACCATTCCAAGGCATAAACGCTACTAATACATTTCTTCCTAGTGCTAATTCACCATTTTCCATAGATGGTCCATCAGCTAGAATTTGACCTTGTTCAACTTTTTCACCTACTTTAACAAGTGGGCGCTGATTAATACAAGAGTTTTGGTTTGAGCGTTGATATTTAAGCATATTGTAAATGTCAACACCGCTTTCATCATCTTTCAAACTACCAGTAACACGAATAACAATACGATTACTATCAACTTGTTCAACAAAGCCACTTCGTTTTGCAATTACAGATACACCACCATCAGAAGCAACGCGAGCTTCCATACCAGTTCCAACTAGTGGAGCATCAGATTGTAATAATGGAACAGCTTGTCGTTGCATGTTCGCTCCCATTAATGCACGGTTTGCATCATCGTTTTCCAAGAACGGAATAAGAGAAGCGGCAACAGAGATTACCTGTTTAGGTGATACATCCATAAGTGAAATATCTTCACGACGAGATAAAACATAATCACCACCTGAACGACAAGATACTAAATCTTCTTCGATTTCATTTTTGCTATTCAATGGTGTGTTTGCTTGTGCAACTGTGTACTTTTCTTCTTCAATAGCAGATAAGTAAACAACCTCATCTAATACTTTACCATTTTCAACTTTTCGATATGGAGTTTCAATAAAACCATATTTGTTAATTTTAGAATAAGTAGATAATGAGTTAATCAAACCAATGTTTGGTCCCTCAGGAGTTTCAATAGGACAAATACGGCCATAATGAGTTGGGTGTACATCTCGCACCTCAAAACCAGCTCTATCACGCATAAGACCACCTGGTCCTAATGACGATAGACGACGCTTGTGAGTTACCTCTGATAATGGATTTGTTTGATCCATAAACTGAGACAATTGAGAAGAACCGAAGAATTCAGAAACCGATGCTGATACAGGTTTTGAATTCACTAAATCTTGTGGGTTAACTTTTTCAAGTTCCGCATTAGTCATTCTTTCTTTAACAGCTTTTTCCATTCTAGTTAATCCAATACGGAATTGATTTTCTATCAATTCACCAACTGAACGAAGTCGGCGGTTACCTAAATGATCAATATCATCTATTGAACCGATACCATCTTTTAAATTAAGAAGTATTTTAACAATCCCTAGAATATCGTCACGGCATAATGTGCGAATCTCATCACTTATATCATCATTTGAAATACCTAATCTAGAATTTATTTTTACACGACCAACAGCAGATAAATCATATCTATCTTTGTTAAAGAATAAGTCACGGAAAATTTGATACCCATTCTCTGGTAATGCAGGCTCACCAGGTCTTAATACTTTTTGAATATCTACCAAGGCATCATCACGATTTTTACATTTATCAACAGATAATGTATTTCTTAACCAAGGACCATTCTTACTATCAACTTTTAATAATTTAAATTCGTTAATTTCATTTTCATTGATTTTTGATATACTTTGTTCTGTTAATTCTTCGCCCGCTATTAATATAACTTCACCGTCACTAGTTACGATGTCAGACGATATAAATTTACCTTGTAGTTCTTCTTCACTTATTAATATTTTATTTAATCCACCCTCAACAAGCTTTTTAATAGCTCTTGGTGTTAATTTATCTTCGGCCTTAGCAACTATTTTGCCTTTTTCATCTTTTAAGTCATAAACAAGCTTAGATCCTTTGAATGCATCAACATTAAACTCTGTAATCCAGCCTTTTGAAGATTTTTCAACTGATACAATATCGTAAAAGTAAGATAATATTTCTTCTTTTGTCATTGCTTTTTGATTTTCATAAGAAAGACGCTCGCCTTTCTTTGCAATTTTTGCTCTATCAGAACAAGATTCATCGTTATCAAGTGCCATTAACAATGTTGTCACAGGCAATTTACGACGACGATCAATACGAACATTTAATATGTCTTTTGCATCAAATTCAAAATCCAACCAAGAACCACGGTAAGGAATAATTCTTGAAGAAAATAAATACTTACCAGATGAATGGCCTTTTCCACTGTCGTGGTCGAAAAACACACCAGGAGAACGATGCATTTGAGATATTACAACACGCTCTGTACCATTAACAATAAAAGTACCATTATCAGTCATAAGTGGTATATCACCCATAAATACTTCTTGTTCACGAATACTTGTTTCGCCTAATTCTTCGTTTTTAACGACAAGACGCATTTTAACACGAAGTGGAGCACAATATGTCATACCGCGTTGTTGACATTCTTCCACATCGTATTTTGGATTTTCTAGTTCATATTGTTCGTAGTGAAGTTCAAGATTTTCACCGAAACTAATAATTGGAAAAATGGATCTAAAAACAGCTTCCAAACCTGAATCAGTTCTTTGTTTAGGTTTCGAATCTGCCTGTAAAAAACTAGCATAAGAGTTCTTTTGAACCTCAATTAAGTTAGGCATTTCCGCTACTTCTGGTAATCGACCAAAGGATTTACGAATTTTTTTGTATGCCGTTATATACTTAGTTGTATCTTGTTTTTTAGCCTTTGCCATATTACCTCTTCCTCTATAGATAGAATTGATTTTTTATAAATCAAATAAAATATTTTATAAGATAGTCTTATAGGGACAATCCTTTTTATAGGATTATCCCTAATAGACTAAATAACTATTTATGTATTTTTATAAACACTAAAATATATTCCGTAAAAATTAATAACTTATTAAGCTAATTCTACAGTTGCACCAGCAGCTTCAAGCTTAGCTTTTAACTCTTCTGCTTCTGCTTTTGCAACACCTTCTTTAACAACAGAAGGCGCACCATCAACCATATCTTTAGCTTCTTTTAAGCCAAGACCTGTAATAGCACGAACTTCTTTAATAACAGCAATCTTGTTACCACCAAATTCTTTTAATGTAATGTTAAAGCTATCTTTTTCTTCTGCACCACCAGCATCAGCGCCACCAGCAACAGCAACAGGAGCAGCAGCAGAAACGCCCCACTCTTCTTCTAACATTTTAGAAAGTTCAGATGCTTCCATAACTGTTAATTTTGATAATTCTTCTACAATTTTATTTAAATCAGCCATTTTTTTTCTCCTAATAAAAATTATTCAGACTTTTGAGTATCATCACTAGATACTTCTTCTGTTTTTGTTTCTTCAACCGTTGTATCATCACCAGACACACTTGCTCCACCTGCTTCACTATAAGCATTAAGAACACGAGCAATCTGACCACCTGGCGCCTGTAATAACCCAACAATCTTGCCTCTTAGTTCGTCAAGACCAGGTAAAGCACCCCATTGTTTGATATCATCAGCACTTAACACTTTATCGCCCATACCACCAGCAACTAAAACTAATTTATCATTTGTTTTAGCAAAAGTATAAACAGCTTTTGAAGCAGCAATAGGATCTTGTGAATAAGCAAGCGCAGTAGTACCATTAAGACTATCTGCTAGGTGTTCAAAACGGGTACCAGCAATGGCAATTTTCACCAAGCGGTTTTTATACACTTTGAAACCAGCATCAAGCTCACGACACTTACTTCTAAGCTGAGTAGATTCAGCAACAGTTAAACCTGACTGCTTCACTACTACAACAGTTTCAGAAGACTCTAAAGTGTTTTTTAGTTCAGAAACAACTTGTTCTTTTTCTGTACGATTCACTTTATTTTCCTTCCATTAAAATTTGGGGTTAAACCCCGGGTTTAAAATCAAGAGCAAAAAAACCATTTTTTTACTCCTATTCCTGCCCGGGTAATATAAACTATATTAACCAAGTCTCATATAGGTTGAAATCTATTAAACCTCAGGCAAATAACCATCAGTACCTATAATCTCGGACAGGTTGCTATCAAAAGATAGCTATTCCCTATTGGGAAATTCCACTTTATACTTCTAAAGAAGCTAAATCAATACTAATACCAGGCCCCATAGTAGATGAGATAGATATTTTTTTAACAAATACACCCTTCGCACCACTTGGTCTGTTATCTTTTACTGATTTGATAAAAGCATTAACATTTTGAGCAACTTTATCATTACCCATAGAAACTTTACCAATACCAGCGTGAACTATGCCTGTTTTTTCAGCACGATACTGAACTTCACCACCCTTAGCGGCTTTAACAGCATCAGTAACATCAACAGTAACCGTACCCAATTTAGGATTCGGCATCAAATTCTTTGGGCCCAAGATTTTACCAACTCGCCCAACAACACCCATCATATCAGGAGTCGCTATACAACGATCAAAATCTAAGTTACCAGCTTGTACTTTTTCCATTAAATCTTCTGCACCAACTATGTCAGCACCAGCTGATTTTGCTTCTTCTGCCTTAGCATCTTTCGCAAAAACTGCAACTCGCAATGACTTACCAGTACCAGCAGGTAGAGAAACAGCAGAGCGAACTTGCTGATCAGCATGCCTAGTGTCAATGTTAAGATTTAACGATATATCAATTGTTTCGTCAAATTTAGTTTTACCAGAATCTAATAATATTTTAACCGCATCTTCAACAGAATATTCTTTGTTGCGATCAAAACCTTCATAAGTTTTTCTTAATCTTTTACCGTATGCCATCTTACAAACCTTCCACATCAATACCCATTGACCTTGCAGTACCAGCGATAATTTTCACTGCTGCTTCTTCGTCATTTGAATTTAAATCAGCTTTTTTAGCTTCTGCAATTTCACGAAGTTGATCAACTTTAATTCTACCTATTTTTACTTTATTAGGTTCCCCAGAACCTTTTTTAGCCTTAATGGCTTTTTTCAAGTAATAAGACGCAGGAGGAGTTTTTGTAACGAAATCAAAAGAACGATCTTCGTAAACCGTTATTACAACAGGAACAGGAGCTTTTGCTTCCACTTCTTGAGTTTTTGCATTAAACGCTTTACAAAATTCCATAATATTAAGACCTGCTTGTCCAAGAGCTGGACCAACTGGAGGCGAAGGATTCGCTGCACCCGCAGGAATTTGTAGCTTTACATAACCACTAATTTTTTTTGCCATTTTCTACAATCCTTTTCTAAATAAATGTAGTGTGTGGTGTGACTCTATAGGACTTCAAGTTATCTTCCACACAATTAGTTAATTCGCTTCTATACCATAAGTAATAATAGTTGTCAAATATAAAAATATTATGAAAACTAACGAAGCAAGAAACAAGCCAAATTTACTATAAAATAAAAATGACTTGTTTTTCACATTAAACAATAAAATAAATTCTATCGTTTTGAGAATTGGAAAGAACGACGAGCTTTCGCACGACCATATTTCTTTCTTTCAACTTTACGAGCATCTCTTGTCAAGAATCCACCACTCTTCAATACAGGGCGAAGAGCAGGTTCAAAATTAATCAAGGCACGAGAAATACCATGCTGAATAGCGCCGGCTTGACCAGAAAGACCTCCGCCTTTTACCGTACAAACAACATCAAATTGCTTTGAACGATCAGCTCTGTCAAAAGGCTGACTAAGAACCATTCTTAAAACTGGGCGAGCAAAGTATTTTTCAATTTCGCTACCATTAATTACAACTCTACCAGAACCAGGCTTAATCCAAACCCTTGCAACAGACTCTTTACGGCGACCGGTTGCATAAGCACGACCTTGTTCATCAATCTTTTGAACAGCTGGCTCAACTACTTTTACTTCTGCTAAATCAGCTAATGTTTGATTTTCTGACATATTAACCTCTCTTTACATTTTTAGGGTTTTGTTTTGCCAAGTCAAGAACAACTGGTTTTTGTGCTTCATATGGATGCTCAGAACCAACAACAACACGAACATTTCGCATTTGTTGACGACCCAATGGACCTGTTGGTATCATTCTTTCAATAGCTTTTTTAACAACTCTATCAGGGTATTCACCATCAAGTAACTGACCAGCAGTACGAGATTTGATACCACCAGGGTGGCCAGTATGCCAGTAATAAACTTTATCTTTCAATTTATTACCTGTTAGGTGTATTTTTTCAGCGTTAATAATTATAACATTGTCGCCACAGTCAACATGAGGTGTATAAGTAGGCTTGTGTTTACCGCGCAAAATTTTTGCAACTTCAACAGCTAAGCGCCCTAATACAAGGTCGGTAGCATCAACAATGTACCAAGTTTTTTTAACTTCACTTGGTTTAATAGAAAGTGTTTTCATAATATATATTCTTTCATTGTTAATAGTTAATCAATAATTGTAAAACAATTTATGTATGTATAAAACTATAACCACACAATGTCAATATATTTTTATGGTAAAAAATGCTTAAAAAACAATGAGTTATATATATGGTATTATAATACCCTATTTTATACGGTTTATATTAGGCTTAAATATCATAATCCATTATCGGCATATTTTTTTCAACCCATTCAATCATTCCGCCGACTACATTATAGGCTTTATAACCATTTTCGTGTGCTATTTGTGAACTAATTTGAGATCTTTGACCAGAACGACAGATAAAATAAACTGAACTATCTTTACTTACATCTGATAATAAATTATTTAAAAAATTTTCATTTGTTAGCATATAAGGTGGATAGACAACTGTATTTGTAAGAGTTTCTATATTTTCGACCATTGGTAAACCTATACCGCGCCATTCTTTTTCGGTACGAACATCAATGACAACTGATTTATTGTCCGCTTTGATATTCTCTAACATTTTTTCAATAGTTATATTTTGCCACATATTACTTTTTTATCTTGTCATCAAGACACTTTACAACCCCAGAATTTAAAAATTGACTTACATCGCCACCTAATTTGTGTATTTCCTTTACAAATCTAGATGATACAAATTGCTGATTATCAGATGCCATCAAGAACAATGTCTCAACATCATCGGCTATTTTATAGTTCATTACAGCCAATTGAAATTCAAATTCAAAATCAGCGATAGCCCTTAAACCCCTTACTATAACAGATGCTTTATTTTTATGAGCCATATTAACCAACAAACCAGAAAAACCCTGTACTTCTACTCTATCGTCAAGCCCTATTTCGGAAATAACAGCCTCAGCCATTTTAACTCGCTCTTGCACACTAAAAGTACTTTGTTTTTCGTTATCGGAAGCAATCCCAACAATTAACTTGTCAAATATTTTTGCCGCTCTTTTTATAATGTCAGTATGACCATTTGTAATAGGGTCGAAACTTCCCGGATATACAGCTATTTTATTCATATTACACCTATAATGATTAGCTATTAACTATTAAAGAATCTTCATTCTCAGAATTAATATTTTGGTTATTATTTTCTTTTGGTTTTAACTCAATTTCTTGAAATTCTTCTTCTTCATCATCATCTTTACCTAAGTCGTATAAATGAGCTACTGAAACAACAGAACTATCATTTTTCCCGTCAATATTGAATAACCTAACCCCTTTGGAGTTTCGCGAAGTAAACCTTATTGCATTAGTAGGTGTGCGAATTATTTGACCACAAGATGTAACCAATATAATTTCATCGTCTTCAGGAGATATGCAATACGATGCAGTAATTGTTGCATCATCATTACGCATTTCCATATTTGCAATACCTTTACCACCGCGATTAGTAACTCGGTAATCATAAGATGAAGCAAGTTGCCCATAACCATTCGATGAAACTGTTAATATAAAGTTTTCGTTTTTAATCATATCATCATAAACAGTCTTTTCTAACAGTTTTGATTTTTCAATATCTTCTACTGAGCTTTCAGTTTCAGGATTGTCAACTCTTAGCTTAGCACGAGATGCACCAATGTATTCACTGCGTTGATCAGATGTAGCATCAGAATGATTTAATATAGTCATTGAAACTAATGAATCATTATCTTTTAGTCTAATACCCCTTACACCAACACTATTACGCCCAGCAAATATACGGATTGCAGTAACAGGGAATCTGATTGCCATACTTTGCCTACTTGCCAACATTACATCTTGGCTTTCAGAACAAGTAAGAACATTGATTAAACTATCACCTTCTTCTAATTTCATAGCAATTTTACCATTAGCACGAATATTTACGAAATCAGACAATCTATTACGGCGAACTGTACCTTTTGATGTAGCAAACATTGCAAACAAGTTATCCCAAGTTGATTCATCTTCTGGTAACGGCATAATAGCAGTAATTGTCTCGTTTTGATCTAGTGGAAGTAAATTAATTAACGCTTTACCCTTAGAGTGTGTATTTCCTAGTGGTAAACGATAAACTTTCATTTTATAGCACATACCACGAGAAGAGAATAATAATAATGGTGTATGCGTATTTTCAGCAAACACTTTTACAACAAAATCTTCGTCTTTTGTTTGCATACCAATTCGCCCTTTTCCACCGCGACGCTGTGCGCGATATGTATCAAGGGGAACTCGTTTAATATAACCACTATGTGTTACTGTTACAACCATATCTTCACGCTGGATTAAATCTTCCATATCGTGTTCAAATTCAGATTCCTCAATATCAGTTTTACGAGGAGTTGCAAATTTATCACGGATATAAATTAATTCTTGCTCCATAAGATCCAAACGAGTTTCGCGAGTATATAAAATATCTAATAACTCAGAAATTTTCTTGGCAACTTCTTGTGTTTCAGCTTCTAGCTTATCTCGTTCCATTCCAGTTAAGCGTTGCAAGCGTAATTCAAGGATAGCTTTTGCTTGATTTTCAGATAGGTTATATTTACCATTAGTAACTTTATGATCTTCGTCATCAATTAAATCAATAAATTTAACTACTTCACCAGCATTCCATTTAGTTTTCATTAATTGAGCTTTTGCAATTGCTGGATCTTTCGCAGAACGAATTAAATCTATTATCGCATCAATATTCATTATGGCTACAAGTAAACCCGCCAATATATGAGCTCTTTCACGATGTTTTTTCAAATCAAACGAAGTACGACGAATAACTACCTCTTCGCGGAATTCGATAAATGATTTTATTACCTCGCGTAAGTTCATCAACTCTGGACGACCTTTATTAATAGCAAGCATATTAACACCAAAACTAGTTTGTAGTGGAGTATGTTTGAAAAGATTAGATAAAACTACTTCATAAACAGCATCTCGTTTCAATTCAACAACGACACGAACACCGTCGCGGTCTGATTCATCTCTTAAATCGGAAATACCTTCAACAATTCCCTCTTTTACAACTTCAGCTATTCTTTCAATTAATTTTGATTTGTTGACCTGATAAGGTATCTCTGTCGCAACAATAGCTTCTTTCTGTCCTATTTCTTCACGATGCGTTTTTGCACGCATTAAAATTGAACCTCGACCAGTCGTAGAAGCAGAATAACGCCCCTTTGTACCAACAATAATACCACCTGTTGGAAAATCAGGCGCAGGAACTATGTTATATAAATCTTCGGAACTAATGTCGTGATTATGTAAGTATGCAATACAAGCATTTAATACTTCACCCAAGTTATGTGATGGAATATTAGTTGCCATACCAACAGCAATACCACCAGCACCATTTACTAATAAGTTAGGAAATTTAGCAGGTAAAACCGCCGGTTCTTTCAATGTTTCATCATAGTTTGGAATAAAATCAACTGTATCGCGGTCTATATCATCAAGTAAAGTTTCTGAAACTTTTTCAAGGCGAGCCTCAGTATATCTCATCGCGGCAGGCTTATCACCATCCATAGAACCAAAGTTACCTTGACCGTTAACCAAAGGTAAACGAAGCGAGAAATCCTGCGCCATTCGCGCCATAGCATCGTAAATTGCATTATCACCGTGTGGGTGATATTTACCCATTACATCACCGACTATACGAGCTGACTTACGAAATGGCTTAGTTGAATCATAACCATTTTCTTTCATAGTGTATAAAATACGACGATGCACCGGCTTCATACCATCGCGTACATCCGGTAATGCCCTTGATACTATTACACTCATAGCATAATCAAGGTATGATTTTTGCATTTCTGATTCAATGCTAATTGATTCAATGCCTAGTTGTTGTGTTGTATTAATTTCGCTCAATTTAAGTTAATCCTATCTATGAATACATATAAAAATTCAATACCCTAATTATACCCTATTTTACACCTAAAATGCAACAAAAAAAGCCCTATTTCTAAAAATAGGGCATTTAAAATCGATTTTTCGAGTATTTTTACAATTGTACACAAAAAATTGAGTTTTATTTGTTCTTGTAATAATCAATAAATTAAAGTTAATATATTAGAATGGTATTTCATCATCTAAATCATTAATCGCCGAACCACCAGCAGAGGCCGTTGAAAATTGATTATTTGCACTAGAAAATGTATTACTAGGCTGAGAATTAGATTGATTGCTATAATTAGGCGAAGAATTAGGATTTGAATCAAGCATTTGTAGAGATCCGTTAAATTGAGTTAACACAACTTCGGTTGTATATTGATCTTGTCCTTGTTGATTTTGCCATTTTCTAGTTCTTAGTTGACCTTCGATATAAATTTTTGAGCCTTTATCTAGATAGCTTTCAACAATTTGAGTTAAGCCGCCAAATATTACAACTCGATGCCATTCAGTGCGGGCTTGCTGTTGTCCCTGTTGATCTTTCCAAGTTTCATTAGTTGCAATTGTAAAACTTGCAACTTTATCACCTTTTTGTGTGGTACGGATTTCCGGCTTGGCTCCTATATTACCAACTAAAATAACCTTATTAATGCTACCTGACATAACAATTCCCCTTACTATCTATTTAACAATTGTTTGATAAAGGATATTATATCATTATTTGACAATATTTTAAACAACAAAATTATATTTTATTACTTAACATAGAGCATACTTTGTGTTATTCTTGGTAATTAAAATATAAAACCTAAGGTGGCTTAGATAATGGAAAGCAAAGAAATAGTTGTTCGCGGAGCAAGAGAGCATAATCTCAAAAATATCAATGTTAATTTACCAAGAAATAAATTAATCGTTATAACAGGATTATCCGGATCAGGTAAGTCATCACTAGCATTTGATACGATATATGCAGATGGACAAAGAAGATATGTTGAAAGCCTTTCTGCTTATGCAAGGCAGTTTCTTGAAATGATGAACAAGCCGGATGTTGATAGTATTGAAGGATTATCGCCTGCTATTTCTATTGAACAAAAAACCACATCTAAAAACCCCCGCTCCACAGTTGGCACAGTAACAGAGATTTATGATTATCTTAGATTATTGTTCGCTAGAATCGGTATTCCGTACAGTCCAAGTACTGGGCAACCTATTGAGAGTATGGGCATTTCAAGTATAGTTGATAATATAATAAATTTAGGTGAAGGAAACAAAATAATCTTGTTATCACCGATAGTACGAGGACGAAAAGGTGAATACCGCAAGGAATTTGTGGATTTACAGCGTCGTGGATTTGCAAGGGTAAAAATTGACGGTACAATTTACGAAATTGATGAAATACCAGAACTTGACAAGCAAATTAAACATACTATTGAAGTAGTAATAGATCGTATTATAATAAAAGAAGAAGCTAAAAATAGAATAGCTTCGTCTGTTGAAACTGCATTAAATCTATCAGATGGAATTATAATAGCCGAGGAAGCATCAGATTCTAATAAAAGGCATACTTTTTCATCAAATTTTGCCTGTCCTGAAAGTGGTTTTACCATTGAAGAAATTGAACCTAGGATATTTTCATTCAATTCACCTTTTGGTGCTTGTAGTAGTTGTGATGGAATTGGCAAAGGAAAATCGTTTGATGAAAAACTGATAGTTGCAAATGAAAACTTATCATTAAATGAAGGTGCTATATCACCTTGGAAAAACAGTCAGAACAAAATGTATTATCAAACATTATATTCAATAGCAAATCATTACAAAGCGGATATGAATGCACCGTGGGAAATGCTAGATGAAAAATTAAAATCTGCAATACTATATGGTACGAAAGATATAATAAAATTTGATTACGATGACGGAATGAAATCTTTTTCAATGGAAAAGCCTTTTGAAGGTGTTATTCCAAATATCAAAAGAAAGTATCGTGAAGCTACAAGTGTAGGAAAAGAAGAATTTGAAAAATATCAATCTGAAATAAGATGTACTGAATGTTCGGGATATAGACTAAAAATGGAAACATTAAGCATCAAAATAGCTGATAAACATATAGGTGAAATAAGTCAATTATCAATTACTGAATGTTTAGAATGGTTTAAAGAACTTCCAAGTAAGTTAACAGATCAACAAAACAAAATAGGTGATAAAATTATTAAAGAAATTCAAGACCGTCTAGAATTTCTTAACAATGTAGGTTTAAATTATTTATCTCTGGCTCGTTCATCAGGTACATTATCAGGTGGTGAGAGTCAAAGGATAAGGCTTGCTAGTCAAATAGGTTCTGGTTTAACAGGAGTATTATATGTCCTAGACGAACCAAGTATAGGATTGCATCAAAGAGATAATGATAAATTGCTAGATACATTAAAATCATTACGCGATCAAGGCAATACTGTTATTGTTGTAGAACACGACGAAGATGCAATTAAAACTGCTGATTATGTTGTTGATATTGGCCCTGGTGCGGGAATAAATGGCGGAAAAATTGTCGCAGAAGGAACACTGCAAGATATTATGCAGTCAAAAGATAGTATTACGGCTCAATATTTATCCGGTAAAAAAGAAATATCAAAACCTAAAAAGCGTAGAAAAGGCAATGGTAAATTTATTGAATTAATCGGTGCGAAACAAAACAATTTAAAAAATATTGATTTAAAAATACCACTAGGGACATTAACTTGTATAACCGGTGTATCAGGTTCTGGTAAATCAACATTAACGCTAGAAACTTTAAAAGCCATTTTAAGTCGAGAATTAATGGGTGCAAAAACAAAACCAGGTAAATACGATTCTATTAAGGGGATTCACCACCTAGATAAAATAATTGATATTGACCAATCACCTATTGGACGAACACCGCGAAGTAATCCGGCCACTTATACAGGGGCATTTACATATATTCGCGATTGGTTTACCGCACTGCCTGAATCAAAGGCTCGTGGTTATCAATCCGGAAGATTTTCTTTTAATAACAAAGGCGGACGATGTGAAAGCTGTCAAGGTGACGGGGTAATAAAAATTGAGATGCATTTTTTACCTGATGTTTATGTAGAGTGTGAACAATGTAAAGGAAAAAGATACAATCGTGAAACGCTTGAAATAAAAATGAAAAATAAAAATATATCTGATGTTTTAGATATGACAATTGATGAAGCAGAAAAGTTTTTCCGAGCAATTCCAACAATAAATGAAAAAATGAGAACATTACAAGAAGTTGGCTTGGGATATATTACTGTTGGACAAAAAGCTACAACACTTTCAGGTGGTGAAGCACAAAGAATAAAATTATCAAAAGAACTGTCACGAAGATCAACAGGTAGAACAATGTATATACTTGATGAACCAACAACAGGCTTGCATTTTGAAGACATTAAAAATCTTCTTAAAGTATTGCATACTCTTGTTGAAAATGGTAATAGTGTAATCGTCATTGAACACAACATTGATGTTATCAAAACAGCTGATTACATAGTTGATATTGGTCCAGAAGGTGGTGATCAAGGCGGAAAAATAGTTGCGCAAGGAACACCTGAAACTGTTGCCGAGTGTGAAGAATCATATACAGCAAAATATCTTAGGAAATCCTTAAAATAATGCAGAAAAAAGTTCATATTATTGGTGCTGGGCTAGCAGGTTCCGAAGCATCGTGGCAATTAGCAAGTCGTGGTCATAAAGTTGTATTGTATGAAATGCGCGGGAAAGTTAAAACTTTTGCTCATCAAAGTGATGACTTTGCTGAACTTGTTTGTTCCAATTCATTTCGTAGTGATGATTATAGCAATTCAGCTGTTGGTGTTTTACACGAAGAGATGCGTCGTGCAGGTAGCCTTATTATGAAAAGTGCAGAAAAAAATAAATTGCCCGCTGGTGGAGCATTAGCTGTTGATCGTGAAAATTTCGCAAAATACATAACAGAAAAAATAACAAATCACCCTTTAATTGAAATTAAAAGAGGTGAAATTGAAAAAATTCCAGACGAGGAATTAGTTCTAATTGCAACAGGACCTTTAACTAGTGAAAAACTAACAAATGACATATTAGATAAAACGAATTCTGAATCATTACATTTTTTCGATGCTATCGCCCCTATTGTTCATTTTGATAGTATAAATATGGATAAAGCTTGGTATCAATCCCGTTATGACAAAGGAGATGGTAAAGATTATATTAATTGCCCTATGGAAGAACAAGAATATAATGATTTTGTAAATGAATTAGTTAATGCAAAATATACTGAATTTAAAGATTGGGAAAAAAACACACCGTATTTTGAAGGCTGTTTGCCAATCGAAGTAATGGCAAATCGTGGAAAAGAAACATTAAGATATGGCCCTATGAAACCGGTTGGTCTTACTTCGCCCCATACAGGCAAAGGAGCTTATGCAGTAGTACAGCTTCGCCGTGATAATTCTTCTGGTTCATTATGGAATATTGTCGGATTTCAAACTAAAATGAAATATGCTGACCAAGTTAGAGTTCTTAAAACAATCGGTGGACTAGAAAATGCCGAATTTGCAAGACTTGGTGGAATACATAGAAACACATTTATAAACAGTCCGAGACTACTAAATAATACAATGGGATTAAAAAATCACCCTAATATTCGTTTTGCCGGACAAATAACAGGTGTGGAAGGATATGTTGAATCAAGTGCTATGGGATTATTAGCAGGTCGATTTATAGCTAGTGAAATTTCAGGAATGGAGCTTGAAATACCCCCGCTTGAAACCGCGATGGGTTCATTGTTAAATCACATCACGGGCGGTGCTGTTGCCGATACTTTTCAACCAATGAATATAAATTTTGGTTTAATGCCCGATGTTCCAATACAAATTACAACAAATGGCAAGAAAAGAAAGTTAAAAGGCAAGGAAAGAAAAGAATTTCAAGCAAACCGCGCATTAAATGCCTGCGATGATTGGTTGAAAAACTGCAAAATAGCAAATATTGCTTAACTTTTCCACCATATCTCTGGCATAACGGTATCTTTATAGATGACACCGCATTTATTACCAATTATTTTCGGTTGAATTTTGTTTTCATTACAAAACTCCATATATGCTTGGTAAGAACCATCATAAGCTGTATTATCTAATACATCATCAACAAAAATTACTCCACCTTTTACAGTGGCATCAAAAACTTTTTGAAGTGTTTTTTTGTTGGAAGATACAAATCAACATCTAGAAATGTTAATTTAATAGGATCAATAGTATTAAAGTCAAATAGTGCGCAATCTGCTTGAATTGCATTAATAAAATTAAATTCTGAAAAATTACTTTTCCACACATTATAAGAATTATATTCAAAACCTCTTAAATCAATAATTTTTTTGTCTCTTTGCTCCACTTCAAAAGTTAAATCATCTTTTACGAATGAATTAAATGTATCTATTGCAAAATACTTATTCTTTTCCTCAATATTTTGACTTTTAATATGTTCAGCAAGGAAACGAGTAGTCATACCTCTCGCGACACCAATTTCACATATACATCCATCTATATTTTTCATTCTCTCAATTTCATTCACAAGTAAAGCCATTTGAATTGGCTCAACGTTAAAATCATATTTTGGAGCTCCAACCTTTAAATATCTAAGGGCGAATTTTTTCACATATTCTTTTAAAATTTTCATATTTTTACAACTAATTATAACTTGAGACTAAAATCTTATACAGAAAATATTACATTCTGTGTAAATAAAAAGATAACTTAAAAACATATGATTCACAAGTATAATCTATCCTTATATTTATATTATGAGCTATTCCCATTCAATCGTGCCAGCTGGTTTTGATGTATAATCATAAACAACACGATTTATGCCTCGTACTTGATTAATTATAAGGTTTGTTGTTTCTGTTAGAAACTCATGACCAAATGGATAAACATCAGCACTCATACCATCAAGCGATGTAACCGCACGAATTGCACAAACATAATCATATGTTCTTGCATCACCCATTACACCGACTGTTCTTACGGGTAATAAAACAGCAAATGCTTGCCATATGTCATTATATAAACCGTGTTTTTTTATCTGTTGTAAATAAACATTATCAGCTTTTCTTAAAATATCGCATTTTTCTTTGGTAATTTCTCCTGGTATACGAATAGCAAGACCAGGGCCAGGGAATGGGTGTCGTTCAATAAATTGAGCAGGCAATCCTAGTTCTGCACCTAGTAACCTTACTTCATCTTTAAATAATTCCCTTAGTGGTTCAACTAAATCCATATTTAGTGTTTCAGGCAACCCACCTACATTGTGGTGTGATTTAATTACAACTTCTTGATTTGTGAATGAAACCGATTCTATAACATCGGGATAAAGGGTTCCTTGTGCAAGGAATTTAGCCCCGCCTACTTTTTTAGCCTCTTCGACAAAAACATCAATAAATAATTTTCCTATTATTTTGCGTTTTTGTTCTGGGTCTGAAATACCTTTTAAGCTATTTAAGAATAAATCCTGTGATTGAGTGTGAATTAAATTTATATCATAATGATTAGTAAACATTTCAACCACTTGTTCAGCCTCTTTATGTCGTAACATTCCGTGGTCAACGAATATACAAGTTAATTGATCGCCTATTGCCTCGTTTAACAATACAGCAACAACTGAACTATCAACACCCCCACTTAATCCGCATATAACTTTTTTATCGCCGACTTGTTTGCGAATTTTAGCAATAGCATTTTTACGAAATTCATCCATAGTCCAATTACAGCTACACTTACAAACATTCTTTAAAAAAGCACTTATCAATTCCTTACCTTGTGGGGTATGGGTAACTTCGGGGTGAAACTGTACAGAATAAAATTTCTTTTCCTCGTTAGCAATAATAGCATAAGGCGCACCATCAGAAACAGCAAGGACTTCAAACCCTTGTGGGATAGATACCACTTTGTCTTTGTGCGACATCCAAACTATAGTTTCATCGCCAACATTCCATAAATTCTTAAATAATATGCAATCTTTTTTTATTTTAATCTTTGTTTTTCCAAATTCACCACTACCAGAAAAACCTGATTCAACACTACCGCCTAGTTCTTGACACATTAATTGCTGTCCATAACATATACCAAATATAGGTAAACCTAAATCGAATATTTGTCGTGTAATTTTAGGGCTATTTTCTTCATAAACTGACTGAGGGCCACCAGAAAGTATAATTCCTTTTGGATTGAAATCTTTTATTGTATCAATATTTACTTTATTAAATGGTTGTATTTCACAATAAACACCACTTTCACGGACACGGCGAGCTATTAGCTGTGTAACCTGACTACCAAAATCAATTATTAAAATCTTTTCCATTTTTTCTTTCCCTGTAAAGAATATCGATAAAAGATCAATATTCATATTTTTTATATTAATTATGTTTTGTTTTGAAAACCTTAGTAAAAAGATACCTAATAATTAGATAACTCCAAACTACTAAAATATATGATATCTGAATAACAACTATAAAAACCTCATAAACAAAAACAAGCGACTGTAATAAATTATTATAAAGTTTATTAATCATTTCGTTCTTTTTCAAAAAATTTTGCTTTTACTGGATCAATAAATTCTTCTATTGCTCCGCGATTTGGTTTTAACAACAATAATACTGGAACAGCAACAAAATTTGAAGAATATGTACCTATAACCACACCAATTATCATTGCTAGAGTAAAGCCACTTATTACCTCACCACCGAATAAATAAAGTGTTATTAATGCTACTAAGGTAGTTAAAGAAGTCATAATTGTACGATTTAATGATTGATTAATTGATAAATTAAATATTTCTTCATATTCTTTTTTCTTGTGCTTGGAAAAATTCTCGCGCACGCGGTCAAAAATTACCACAGTATCATTAATTGAATATCCGGCAATTGTTAAAATGGCCGCTAGTACCGATAATCCAAATTCAATATCAAGTAATGAAACAAAACCTATTGTAATTAATACATCGTGAAATAATGCAATCAAAGCCCCGACACCGTACTGCCATTCGAACCTAATCCAAATATACATCATCATTGCAAGTAAAGCGAAAATAACTGCATAAAATGCATATTTTTTCAATTCTTCACCAATTACAGGACCGACAATTTCCACACGGCGAAATTCAAGAACTTGTTCATTTATTGTATTTTTTATTAATTCAACAGCTTGATTTAATTCAATATCATTAACAGATGAACGAATTAATATATCTTGCGAGCTACCAAATTCCTGTAACGAAGAATCAAACCTTTTCAATGATGATATTTTTTTCCTTACATCAGAAATTGTAACACCATCTTTAACTTTTACTTCTATTAATATGCCTCCTGAAAAATCAATCCCGTAATTAATACCTTTAAAAGTTAATAATCCAACTGTTGATATTAATAAAAACAATGAAGTAAAAAAGAACAATCTTGTTTTACTCATAAAATTAAAATTTGAATTGGGTAGTAAGTTCATAATTTAAAATCCTTTTGGTAGTTCAGTTGGATTTTTTCGTATTACCCAAGAAATTAAAATCCACCTTGTTATCATAATTGCACTAAACATACTAGTCACAATACCTATTGACAATGTAACAGCGAAACCTTGAATTGGGCCCGTTCCGAAAATATACAATATTACCCCTGCTATTAAACCAGTTATATTTGCATCTAAAATAGTTGTAAAGGCCGAGTTAAAACCTTTTTCAAGTGCAACATGTAATTTAGCTCCACAATTGTATTCTTCGCGAATTCTTTCAAAAATTAATACATTTGCATCAACCGCCATACCAATGGTAAGAACAATCCCCGCTATGCCTGGTAATGTAAGGGTTGCCTGCAATATTGTTAAAACAGATAATATTAAAACCATATTAATAGCCAAAGCGATATTTGCATAAAGACCAAAAAGACGATAAGCAAAAAGCATAAACAAGACAACAAATAAAAGACCTAGAACAGAAGCCATTTTTCCAGAAGCTATACTATCAGCTCCTAAACCAGGGCCAACCGTTCTTTCTTCTACTACACTAAGGGGTGCAGGCAATGCACCAGCCCTAAGTAAGATAGATAATTCATTAACTTCTTCTATGGAAAAGTTGCCGGATATAACACCGCTTCCCCCTAGTATAGGTTCGTTAACAACAGGCGAAGATATAACTTTACCATCTAGCATTATTACGATTCTTTTACCTACATTAAGAGAGGTTAACCTACCGAATTTTCTTGCCCCTGATGAATCAAACCTGAACGATACAACAGGTAAATTATTACTATATGATGGTTGAGCATCTAATAAATTTTTGCCTGTTAAATAAGCACGGCGTTTTAAAATTAATATGTTTCCATCTTCATCAATAGTTCTAATTGTAGATGGAGATTTTAATCCCGTAGAGTCTTCTAGATGGAAAGATAGTTTTGCAGTACGGCCTAATAAAGATTTAATTTCATTTGGATTTTCAACACCTGGTAATTGAACAACTATTCTATTGTTACCTTGTCTTTGAATAAGCGGTTCTTGTGTGCCGGTGGCATCAACCCTTCTGCGAATTACTTCTATTGTTTGTTCAACAATATCAAGTAATTTGTTGTTAATTCCAAAATCATTTAATTTATATGTTATAACATTTTTATTATCTGCAACGCTTAGATCTTTAACTATGAATTTAGTCAACTTTCTAGCTTTTTCTATTTGGCTTTCATTACTTATGGTAACGGATAGATTATTACTATCAGATGATATTTTCTTGTATCCTATTTTTTCACTTCGTAATTTTGCACGAACAGTGTCGCCCAAACCGTCATAAAATTCTTTCATTACAGATTTTTCATCAACTTGTAATAATAAATGCGCTCCGCCTTGTAAATCTAGGCCGAGTTTAACGGTTTTACTAGGCATAAAAGATGGTAATTTAACTACATTAGGTAATGCAAATATAAATCCAAATATTACAACTGTTAATATAAAAATCTTTTTAATTAGGCTATATTGATTCATTTAATTACTTTTTCATAACATCTATTATTGTTGATTTTATTATCTTAACATCAACTTGCGAAGCAATTTCAACATCAATATCTGTATCTTCAACTCTTTTAACTTTTCCTTTTATTCCACCGCTTGTGATAACCATATCGCCAACATTGATAGATTCAATTTTTTCACGATGTTCTTTTGCTCGTTTTTGTTGCGGACGAATTAATAAGAAATAAAATATTGCAAAAATAATTATTAATGGTAAAAACTGCATCATTAAACTCGGTGATTGTGCTGAAGTATTTGCAAAAGCTGGTGTAATCATAATATTTTTTCCCTTTATTTGATTAATTAAATAAGAAACATTATAACAAATAAAACTCTATATTCAAGGAATATTTACCTTAAATATTTATGCGGATTTAATATCTGTCTTTTCTTGCGAATTTGAAAATGTAATTGTGATGTTTTTACTTTTCCTGTATTTCCAACAAAACCAATTACTTGGTTTTGATTTACTTTTTGACCAATTTTAACTCTTAGTTTATCCATATGAGCATATACTGTTACA
This sequence comes from Alphaproteobacteria bacterium, assembly GCA_029250225.1. GTDB lineage: Bacteria > Pseudomonadota > Alphaproteobacteria > JAQWUY01 > JAQWUY01 > JAQWUY01. The sequence goes on from JAQWUY010000031.1 coordinate 179,470, forward strand.
AATTTTTTATCGTGTTTTATTAAAACCATATTCCCGAATGCTTTTAAACCATTCCCTGCATATGCAACAATACCATTATCAGAGGCAACAACTTTTGCACCTTTTTTTGCTGAAATATTTATTCCATCTTTATAAATACCATCAGTTTTTTTACCAAACCTAGATATTATCTTACCATTAGTTGGAATAATAAACCTACCTGTACTTTTTGGAGTTTTAACAGCTAATATTTTTTTCTTTGTTAATTTTTCCTTAGTAAGTACAACTTTTTTACGGCTAAAAGCACCGTTATTAGAATCTGTGCTATTTACAACTTGTTTCTTTTTTTCCTTAGAAACAGCGATATTTGGTATATTAATATATTTACCAGCTTGTAACTTTGTGTTTTTCGTAAGATCATTAAAATCAGCTAAATCAGTAACTGAAACATTAAATTTTCTCGACAATGAATATAATGTATCTTGTTTTTGTATAAGATATCTTTTTGCCTTGGGAAGTTTTAAGAAACTATCAACTTTTAAATTATAAGGTGGAGACAATTTATTTATACGAATTAGTTCATTACTAGAAACACTGTATTTTTTAGCAATCATATAAACATTTTCACCTTTTTGAATTTTATGAGAAGTTGCTAAAAGACTAGGGCTTGTTGTTCTTTGTTCATATGTAATAATATCTAGGGCTTTAACTGTGGTAAATTGTAAAAATATAAATAATGTAATGATTATTTTATTCATTTAAGAACCAATTCCTTCTAACATAGGGACAAAGTCAACTTTCCCTATCTCTATAATATCAATTTTATCTTGTAATTTTATTACTTTTAACAAATCTTGTTTCTCGTTACTTTCACCAACTGGTAATATCATTATACCACCTATCTTTAATTTATCAACTAAATGCATTGGGATATCGTCTGCACAGCAAGTAAGTATAACTTTGTCAAAAGGACCTTGGTTTAAAAAACCGCAAGAACCATCATCAACCATAGACATAACATTATATACTTGCATATCTTTAAACCTTTTTTTTGCAAGCTTTAATAACGAAGGGTGTCTTTCAACACTATAAACCTGTGAACATAAATTAGCTAATATAATTGATTGATAACCACAACCCGTCCCTATTTCTAGAACTTTATCTGATGATTTTAATTGTAGTTCTTGGGTCATCAAACCAACTATACTTGGCAATGATATAGTTTGACCATTGCCAATAGGTAAAGTTTGGTTTTGCCAAGCATATTGTTGTAATACAGGTTCTAAAAACTTTGTTCTATCAACATTGCACATAGTTTCAATAACTAACTTATCAGTAATACCTGAATCTTTTAATATTTTAATAAAACTAGTAGGTGCAATCATAAAATCAATCTTTATTAATTATTGTTTTTCCACCCATATAAGGCTGTAATACATCAGGTATATTTATTGAACCATCACTATTTTGATAATTTTCCATAATAGCAATCATTGTTCGTCCAACAGCAAGACCTGAACCATTAAGAGTGTGTAAGAATTCTGTTGATTTTTGACCTTTCTTACGATATCTGCCTTTCATACGGCGAGCTTGGAAATCTCCGCAAGTTGAACAAGAAGATATTTCACGGTAAGTATCTTGCCCTGGAACCCAAACTTCAATATCATAAGTTCGCTTAGCCCCGAAACCTGTATCACCTGTACAAAGTTTTACGACACGGTAAGGCAATTTTAATTTATTTAAAATATTTTCTGCACAGTTTGTCATTCTTTCTAATTCTTCATCAGAATTTTCTGGCTCAACGATTGATACCATTTCTACCTTATAAAACTGGTGCTGTCGCAACATACCCCTTGTGTCTCTGCCTGCTGAACCTGCTTCACTACGGAAACATAATGTCCAAGCCGTCATTCGCTTAGGTAAATCAGCTTGTTCAAAAATAACATCATTAGCATAATTTGTAAGTGTTACCTCAGAAGTTGGTATTAAATAATGATCTGAATTCGTTTTAAACAAATCTTCTTCAAACTTTGGCAATTGCCCTGTTCCTAATAAAGCTTGTTGTTTTACTAAAACCGGTGTTTGATATTCCGTGTAACCGTGTTCATTTGTATGTGTATCAAGCATAAAAGATGCAATAGCTCTTTCTAGTTTAGCTAAGTCACGATTTAATGATACAAATCTTGAACCAGATAATTTTGCCGAATATTCAAAATCCATCATTCCTAAATTTTCACCTAATTCCCAATGTTCTTTTGGAGTAAAATCGAATTTTGGAATATCACCAACTGTACGAACTAATTGATTGTCATTTTCATCGTTACCAGATGGAACATCACTATACATAATATTAGGTAAAGTTGATAATTTATATGTTAATGATTCAGACAATTCACGCTCTTTATTTTCCAAGTTTTGCAATTCGTTTTTCATATTTGCAACTTGTTGCATAATTTCTTGGGCTTCGGAATCATTACCTTGCGATTTTAAAATTCCGATTTGTTTTGATTTTGAATTTCTTTGTGCTTGTAATTCTTGCATAGCAGTTTGTTTATTTCTGCGTTTTTCATCAAGTTCTAATATTTCAGATGATTGTGCATCAAGACCACGGCGTTTCATTTCAACATCAAATTGTTGTGGGTTTTCACGAATAAATTTTAAATCGTGCATTTTATCTTTCCTTTTTTTTCTTTTTTTTCATTAAAATAGCAATTAATATAGAAACTTCATACAATAATATCATTGGAATAGCCAAACCTATTTGTGATAATGGATCAGGCGGTGTTAAAATAGCAGAAACAACAAACGATATTAAAATAGCATATTTGCGTTTTTTCTTTAATCCTTCTGCATCTGTCGCCCCAACCTGAACCAATAAAAGTAATAATATAGGTAATTCAAATGCTAATCCAAAAGCAAAAATTAATTGCATTACCAATGATAAATATTCATCAACCTTAGATTCAAGTTGAATTGCTAGTGTAGTATTATTACCGATTTGTTCAAATCCAACGAAAAAATCCCAAGCAATAGGTAATACAAAATAATATACAAAAGCAGAACCAATAAAGAACAAAACAGGCGTCATAATTAAAAATGGGAAAAAAACTCTCTTCTCATTTTTATATAACCCAGGGGCGATAAAAGCCCAAACCTGAGATAACAAAATTGGAAACATAATCATAAACGAAGCAAAAAATGCTAGCTTTACATTCGTAAAAAATTTTTCTGCTAGTCCAGTGTAAATAAGGCGACGATTAGAAATATCACCAAAGACATCAACAAGCGGAGTAGTTAAAAAATTAAATATATAATCCGCAATATAAAAACACATAAAAAAGCCAATTAACAAGGCACTAAGGCTAATCATTAATCTATAACGTAACTCTGTTAGATGAGAAATAAATGTTTCGTTTTGACTATTCATAATTGTTTCTTATTGTTATATTCATCTTCAACGGCATTATAAATACTAAGGTTTGACTCTTGTATATTTTTTTCCAATTCAGAATTAGTTTTTTTTAATTCAGATATTACTTCATTATAATCTTCTTGGTTAGCAATATCGCTCATTGCACCACGAAAATCATTACTGAATGTTTTTATCTTGGAAAATATATTCGTTATAGTTTTGATAACTTTTGGCATTTCATCGGGGCCAATAACTATTATAGCTATCGCACCAATTACCATAATTTCAGACCAACCTAAATCTAACATTATTGTATTAATCTTTTTTTATTTTTTTGTTTTTATCGTCGTCATCTTTTACATTTTTCTTGAATTCTTTTAGTCCTTTACCAAAATCACCCATAATTCGTGATAACTTTCCACCACCACCGAATAAAACTAATACGATAATTGCAACGATTAACCAATGCCAAATACTAAATGTACCCATAACTAAAGCTCCTATAAATAATAATATAGTCAAGGAAATAATACTTGATTTAAGTTTCATAAACAACACAAAATAAATTATTTGTTTATTTTTACAATTTTTTTGTTTTTAAGTGAATAAATATTATCTGTTTTTTTAGCAAGATTCATATCGTGTGTCACACATAATAATGAAACATTTTGTTGTTTTACTAAATCAAGCAACAAAGCCCAAACATTTTGTGTATTTTCATCATCAAGATTACCTGTTGGTTCATCAGCAAGTATTATTTTAGGATTATTTACCAAACTTCTTGCTATTGCAACCCTTTGTGCTTCACCGCCTGAAAGCTTTGTCGCAGAACTATTTATTTTATCTTGCAAACCAACCAATTCTAGTAATTTTATAGATTTTTTTTTGGCATCAGGGCGACTTATTCCCTTAACCCACATTGGATAAGCAACATTTTCCCAAGCACAAAATTCAGGCAATAGATTATGAAATTGATAGATAAAACCTATTTTTTCAAGTCTAATTTTAGTCTTTTTATCTTCGCCTATATTATTCATATTTTGGCCGTCAATAATTATTGTTCCTTCTTGATATGAATCCAAAAGACCCGCTATGTGCAATAAAGAAGACTTACCAGAGCCACTCGCCCCTACTAGTGAAACGGATTCACCAGATTTTAAATTCAAATTAATACCTTTGAGTATATGTGTATATGCATCATAAGATTTATCAATGTTTTTAAGTTCTAAGATATTAGTCATTTCTTATCCCTTCAACAGGCTTCATTCGCCCTGCTCTTATTGCTGGATAAAGTCCTGCAAGTAAAGATAAAGCTATACTGTATATTACAATTAAAGTTAATTCTTGTTCATTATGAACAATTGGGATTGTTTTAAGGTGATATATCTCTGGATTAAATATATCAAATCCAAAATTGTTTTTAATAAATAATCTTAATGTTTCTAAATTATTAGCGAGTAAAATACCCAAACCTAACCCTAAGAAAGTTCCAATTAAACCAATGAAAGAACCAACGATAAAAAATATTTTTACAATAGAAAATCTACTTACTCCTATTGTTCGTAGAATTGATATTGATTTTCTGTGTTCTTTTACAATCATAATCTGCCCTGTAATAATGTTGAACACAGCAATTAAAATCATAATAGATAAAATTATAAACATAGTATTTTTTTCAACTTCCAAAGCATTAAAAAATGTATTGTTTACCTTTGCCCAAGCATCAACATACTTAACATCAATTTTACTTCTATTGTCTTTTACCCAATTATCCGCATTATCAGCATTATTTAGTATTACTTCTATTTGACTTACACCTTTTGTCTCAAAAAACTTTTGAGCATCATTTAAAGGCATAAATATCATACCATTATCGTAACGATACATACCAACTTCAAAATAACCAACAACTTTAAATTTTTCAATTTTAGGGCGACCGCTTGATGAATTTGGTATAAGAAGTTTTATAAACTCACCTTTTGTAATATTATAATTTCTAGATAGTCTTTTTCCAATCAATATTCCGTTACTTGTTTCAAAATTTCTTAAATCTTTTTCACTAACAGATTTTTTGAATATATCACGGTTTTTCAATGATTTAACATCAACACCTCGTACAATAATACCTCTTGAATTATCACCAATACTTAATAAAGAATTCTTTTGTAAATAACTTGTTGCTGATTTTACATCTGGGTATTTAATCAATTGATTTTCAATTACTTTGTGATTTTGAATATTATGAATTCCATCACTTAATGTAATATGACCATTTATACCCAATACCTTGCCCAATAATTCTTGTCGAAAACCACCCATTACCGACATTACTAAAACCAAGGAAGCAACACCAAGTATAATACCAATTAGTGCAAACCAACTAACAATAGATATAAAATTATCTTCTTTTTTTGAGCGGACATAACGCCAAGCTGTTAATAATTCAAACCTAGAAAACATTATTTACCTTTTACAATATTTATTGCTTGTTCAAATGACAAGTCTTGTGTTTGTCCTGTTGTACGATTTTTTAATTCAACTAAACCTTTTTCAATAGATTTTTTACCTACAACAATTACCCAAGGCAACCCGATTAATTCCATATCAGAAAATTTTGCACCGGCTCCTATGTCACGATCATCATATGCAACTTCAATATCATTATTTTGTAAAGTTTCGTAATATTCATCACAAGTTTTTGTGCAATTTTCATCTTTTAAAGATACATTAACCAACCCGACATCAAAAGGTGCAACAGAACTAGGGAAAACTATGCCTTTTTCATCGTGACAGGCTTCGATTATACCAGCAAAAACACGACTTACACCAATTCCATATGAACCCATATGAAGTGGTTTTAATGAACCATCTTTATCAGCAACTTTTAACCCCAAAGGCTCTGAGTATTTTGTGCCAAAGTAAAATATATGACCGACTTCAATCCCACGCGTTGCAATTTTATTTGTATCAGGAACTTTTGCCCATTCCTGTTCAACAAACATTTCATCAGTAGATGCGTATTTTTCAGTCCATTTATTAACAATAGGCTCCAAATCACCTCTGTAATCAATTTTTTCTTGTAATATATCTAAATCAATAACTTCTTTGTCACAGAAAATCTCGGATTCGCCGGTATCAGCAAGTATAATAAATTCATGTGATAACTTACCACCAATTGGCCCAGTATCAGCCTGCATTGGTATTGCCTTAACCCCAAGGCGGGCAAATGTTCGTAGGTAAGATACAAATATCTTATTATATATCTTTTTATGCTGTTCTTCGTCTATGGCGAAACCATAACCATCTTTCATTAAAAATTCACGACCGCGCATAACACCGAATCTTGGGCGAATTTCATCGCGAAATTTCCATTGGATTTGAAAAATGTTTTTTGGTAAATCTTTGTATGATTGAGCAAAATTTGCAAATATATCTGTTATCATTTCTTCATTAGTCGGGCCAAATAACATTTCTTGATTATGTCTATCGTTAATTCGTAACATTTCTTGGCCGTAATCATCATATCGTCCAGATTTTTTCCATAAATCAGCTGATTGTATTGTTGGCATTAACATTTCACAAGCCCCGATTTTATTTTGTTCTTGTGAAATAATTTCAGAAATTTTTGTAAGTATGCGGTAACCTAGTGGCAACCAAGAATAGATACCTGAACTTTCTTGTCTAATCATACCAGCTCTTAACATTAATTGATGGCTTACTATTTTTGCATCAGATGGTGCATTTCTTAGTGTTGGCATAAAAAATTCGGTTAATCGAACACCTTTACAAAGTTTTGTAGTTTGCATCTAATCTTATTCCTTTTATTTAAAACAATAATGAGTTATGTATTTTTTATATAAAGTACTAAAAAAATAACATAAAGTCTAATCTATTTTGAATTTGTATTAGTAATAGAAATTATAAATTAAGGTTTTTTGTGTATAAATGGTTTTTTACGATTAGGGTATATCGTCGTACATATTTCACACTCTAAACCGTAACAAGCTCTGGCTGAACAGAATTCTCGCCCATAAAATATTATTTGCAAATGTAAATCATTCCATATTTCTTGCGGAAATAATCGTTTTAGGTCTTTTGCTGTTTGCGTAACATTCCTGCCATTTGTCAAACCCCACCTTTGTGCTAGTCGGTGTATGTGCGTATCAACGGGCATAGCTGGTTGATTAAATGCTTGCGCCATTACAACCGAAGCAGTTTTATGTCCAACAGCCGGTAATTTTTCTAGATCGGGAAAATTCTGTGGTACTTTTCCATTATGTTGTTCGATTAATATTTTTGATAATCCCCATATTCCTTTTGATTTCATAGGTGATAATCCGCAAGGTCTTATTATATCTGCAATTTCATCAACACTCATTTTAACCATATCATATGGATTATCCGCCTTTTCAAATAATAAAGGAGTTATTTTATTCACCCTTTCATCTGTGCATTGTGCTGATAATAAAACCGCAATTAATAATGTGTATGAATCACTATGGTCAAGGGGAACAGGTGGATTTGGATATAATTGTTGAAGTTTATTTTGTATAAACTTAACTCGTTCATTTTTATTCATAACTAACTATACCTAATATAGGAAAAAACAACAATCGAAATTGATAAAAAAAGATTGACTTTAAATCCTTAAAATCAATCTTCAAATGGTCGGGATAGCTGGATTTGAACCAACGACCCCTTGTACCCAAAACAAGTGCGCTACCAGACTGCGCCATATCCCGCCATATAAAATGATGTATTAAAGGTTTTTAGTGAAAATTGCAAGTAAAAAATAATGTATTTTTATATAAAGCTAACAATTATATTTTTTTCCTTGTATTGTTAAATTTTTTTGGTATAAATAGCTTTATCGGTTCCTTAGCTCAGCTGGATAGAGCAACTGCCTTCTAAGCAGTAGGTCGAAGGTTCGAATCCTTCAGGGACCACCATATTCAAGCCTCTGTATACAGGGGCTTTTATTTTTGGTAATAATATAAAATAAATTATCAGATACCCGACATATTGATATGTTTTATAACTGTATAATCATCAGTTCCGTATTTTGAACCTTCTCGCCCTGTTCCTGATTGTTTAACACCGCCAAAAGGTATCGTTTCAGATGATAAAATACCTGAATTTACCGAAACCATTCCATAATCTAATTTTTCACTAACACGCCATATCTTGCCAATATCCCTAGAATAGAAATAAGAGGCTAGACCATATTCAGTATCATTTGCTTTATTAATTACATCTTGTTCATCACTAAATGAGAATATCGGAGCAACAGGGCCAAATATTTCTTGTTTTGCTATATCCATATCCTGTTTTAAATCACATAATATAGTTGGTTCATAAAAACTATGTCCTAAGCTATGGGATTTACCACCTAATACTAAACTTGCACCTTGCTTAACTGCATCTTTAACAATTTTATGAACATCTTTCATTGCTTTTTTATTTATCAAAGGTCCTTGCTGTGTACCTTTTTCCATACCATTACCAATTTTTAACCCTTTAACAGCATCACTAAATTTTGAAACAAATTCATCTAGTATACTCTCGTGAACATAAATACGGTTTGTACATACACAAGTTTGACCAGAGTTACGAAACTTGGAAATCATTATTTCTTGAACTGCGTGATCAACATCTGCATCTTCAAAAACTATACTAGGGGCGTTACCGCCTAACTCCATTGAAACTTTTTTAACAGTATCAGCACATTGCTTAATTAATGTCTTGCCAACAGATGTCGAACCAGTAAAAGTAAGTTTGCGTACAATAGGATTGCTACATAATTCAGCACCAAGCTTATTGGCATCACCTGTAATTACATTAAAAACCCCCGCTGGAATTCCCGCCTGTTCACCAAGTTGCGCAAGTGCCAAAGCTGAATAAGGTGTGCTTATAGCTGGTTTTAATACTACACTACAACCAACAGCTAATGCCGGAGCAATTTTACGGGCAATCATTGCATTGGGAAAATTCCAAGGTGTTATCGCACCAACAACCCCAACAGGTTGTTTTATAACTAGTGAGCGTTGATTAGTAGCATAACTAGGAATCACATCACCGTAAACTCGCTTAGCTTCCTCAGAAAACCATTCTATAAAACTAGCCCCGTATGCAATTTCGCCCATCGCATCATCAAAAGGCTTACCCATTTCAACAGTTAAAATTTTTGCTAGTTGTTTTTGATTTTTCATTATTAAATCATACCAGCGTCGTAAAATTAAACTGCGATTCTTAGCCGTAGTTTCACGCCAAGAATAAAAAGCTTGTTCAGCGCATAAAATAGCTTCTTTTGCCTGCTGAACCGAAGCACAACCGACGCTCCCAATAACACTATCACTAGCCGGATTAATTACATCAACAGTTTTAGCGCAATCAACCCATTTACCATTTATGTAAGGTAAATCACGAAATAAAGATAGATTTTTTATATCAGACATTGCAATTTAACCTCATAATTAATTATATACTTTATTAAAATCATTTTATATTACCAACTTACTTTATATTACCTAAATGTTAAAGCCTTTGTCTAGTTTTTCAATAAATTTATTTTTGTATTACTGCTTTGAAATATTTTTTCATATTATTTCTCTCTTTTTTTAATTATTCTTATACTTTAAATTTTGTTATATAAAAATACAACCATAAACAACAAAAACCCCAACGAGTTTTTACTTGTTGGGGTTTTTTTATTAAAAATTAATTATTAATTTTTTACATCATTCCTGGCATACCACCTGGCATAGCTGGTGCTGATGGAGCATTTACTTGAGGCTCATCTGCAACCATAGCTTCGGTTGTAATTAATAATCCAGCAACAGATGCTGCATCTTGAATAGCACAACGAACGATCTTAGTTGGGTCAATAATACCAGATTTTACTAAATCAGTATATTCGCCTTTTTGAGCATCAAATCCCCAAGATTTATCCTTGCTTTCAAGCATTTTACCAACTACTACAACACCATCAACACCTGCATTATCACAAATTTGACGAACTGGTGCTGTTAATGCTTTCTTAACAATGTTTACACCAATTTGTTGTTCTTCGTTTTCAACTTTAATTTTATCAAGAGATTTTGAAGCATATAATAATGAAGAGCCACCACCTGGCACAACACCCTCTGCTACTGCTGCACGAGTTGCATGCATTGCATCATCAACGCGGTCTTTTTTCTCTTTTACTTCAACTTCTGTGCTACCACCAACTTTGATAACTGCTACACCGCCTGCAAGTTTAGCTAAGCGTTCTTGTAATTTTTCACGATCATAGTCAGAAGAAGTCTCAGCAATTGCTGATTTGATTTGACTTAAACGCGCATCGATAGTTTCTTTGGAACCAATACCATCAACAATAGTTGTATTTTCTTTACTTACAACTATTCTCTTTGCAGAACCTAACATATCAACAGTAACATTTTCTAGTTTAATACCTAAGTCTTCTGAAATCATATTACCGCCAGTTAATATTGCAATATCTTCTAGCATGGATTTACGACGATCGCCAAAACCTGGTGCTTTAACAGCACAAACTTTTAAACCACCGCGAAGTTTATTAACTACTAATGCAGCTAATGCTTCACCTTCTATGTCTTCGGCAATAATCATTAATGATTTACTTGATTGTGCAACAGATTCTAGAATAGGAACAAGTGAAGAAAGATTTGATAATTTACTATCACTTACTAACACAAGTGGATTATCTAGTTCACAAATCATTTTTTCAGCATTTGTTGTGAAGTAAGGTGATAAATATCCACGATCAAATTCCATACCTTCAACAACACTTAATTCAGTTTCAAGACCAGAGGCCTCTTCTGCTGTGATTACACCGTTTTTACCAACTTTATCCATTGCTTCGGCAATCATATCACCAACTTCTTTATCACCGTTTGCAGAAATTGTACCTACTTGGGCAACTTCTTCCGAAGATTTAACAGATTTAGATGAACTCTCAACTGATTTAACAACTTCTGCAACAGCTAAATCAATACCTCTTTTAAGATCCATTGGGTTAACACCAGCAGCAACTGATTTCAAACCTTCACGAACAATAGCTTGTGCTAAAACTGTTGCTGTTGTAGTACCATCACCGGCAAGGTCATTTTGCTTAGAAGCAACTTCGCGTACCATTTGAGCACCCATATTTTCAAACTTATCTGAAAGTTCAATTTCTTTTGCAACAGTTACACCATCTTTTGTAATGCGAGGAGCACCAAAAGATTTTTCAATTATAACATTACGACCTTTTGGGCCTAATGTAACTTTTACAGCGTCAGCTAGAATATCAACACCTTGTGCCATTTTTGTTCTAGCATCAATTCCAAATTTTACTTCTTTTGCCATTTTTAAATATTCCTTTTTTTATATTTTTATATTTATAATTAATTAAATAATGCCGATTACATCAGATTCTTTGATAATTAAATAATCATTACCATCGATTTTTACTTCTGTTCCTGACCATTGTGCGAACATAATGATTTCACCTTCTTTAACATCAAGTGGGCGAACAGCACCAGATTCAGAAATGTATCCGTTACCGACTTTTAAGACTTTACCTTGCATAGGTTTTTCTTGGGAAGTTTCTGGCAATATAATACCACCAGCAGTTTTTGTTTCTGCTTCTAGTCTTTCAACTAAAATACGATCATGTAGTGGGCGAAATTTCATTTACATTCTCCTTATCATTATAAATAATTATTTTTCTAACAAATTTAAACATAAGGCTAATTTTTCTTTTTTCAAGAAAAAAAATAAATTATTTTTCAATTTGACTAATTTTTACCTTAGTATTGGGGAATTTAACATAAAACCGGCCTGACATTTCTATTGGCATTTCAACAATTAACGATGCACCGCTTTCATCATATTCTTCGCTGATAAGTCTTGACTTAGATTTAATCCAAGCATTTTCAGCACCAGCTGATAGTGGTAGTTCAACTAGATACTTTTTGTCGTTTTTATGTAAAGCATTTGAAACAGCTTGTAAAATTTCATCTATTGCATAATTTTCATACACAGAACAAATATATTTATCTTCTTGTATTGATAATTTGTTTTCAATGATATTCCTTTTCTCTTCATCAATAATATCACATTTATTCCAAACTTCTATGATAGGTTTGTTATATTTATTAATACTTAAATCATTTAATATTTGTATAACATCACTGCCGTGATTATCAAATTCCAAACTAGATAAATCGCGAACATGCAAAATAACATCCGCTGATAATACTTCTTCTAGTGTTGCACGAAATGCAGTAACTAAGTCATAAGGTAAATCAGAAATAAAACCAACCGTATCAGATAATATGACATTCATACCACAGGGTAACTTTAACAAGCGCATAGTTGGGTCAAGAGTTGCAAATAGTAAATCCTTTGCAAATACATCTGAACCGGTTAAATGATTAAACAGTGATGATTTACCAGCATTAGTATAACCAACTAATGCCACAACAGGATAAGGAACTTTTTTTCTAGCTCCGCGTTGTAAGGCACGAGTTTTTTTTACTCGTTCAATTTTTCTTTTGATTTTTGCAATGGCATCATCGGCTAGTCTACGGTCAATTTCAAGCTGACTTTCACCAGGCCCTCCGATGAAACCAAACCCACCTCTTTGTCGTTCAAGGTGTGTCCACGCCCTTACAAGCCTTGATCTTTGATAAGTTAAATGTGCAAGTTCAACTTGTAATTTACCCTCAAATGTTCTAGCTCTTGCTCCGAATATTTCAAGTATAAGAGCTGTGCGATCAATTACCTTTATATTTAATTCTTTTTCTAGGTTTCTTTGTTGGATTGGACTTAAAGATGAATCAACAACGAATAGTCCGACTTCTTTTTCGTGTATTACATCGTGCAAACGATCAAGAACACCTTTACCAAATAATGTAGCTGGTTTAACAATTTTAAGATTAACATATTCATAATGAACTGTTTCTAAACTAATTGCTTTTGCTAGACCGATAGTTTCTTGTAATCGCCAGTCAGGATTAACATCACCACCGCCATTTAAGACGGGGTAAACTATCATAACACGACTGTTTTTAATTTTATTATCCACTTGCATAAATACTAATCAACACTTATGCATTATTAAAGATGATTTTTCTTCAAGTTATTCTTTTTCAATTTCGCCTTGTAAATCTAGAATCTCATCAGGCATTATAGTTGATATTGCGTGTTTATAAACCATTTGTTCTTGGTTGTCGCGTCTAAGCAAAATACAAAAATTATCAAACCAAGTAACAATACCTTGTAATTTTACGCCGTTAACCAAAAATATAGTTAAAGATTTTTTGTTTTTTCGAGCTGTGTTAAGGAACACATCTTGAAGATTATTTTGTTTTGTCATTATTTTTCTTTCTCTCATTTACACATAATTACATAACTCTATTATCATTTTCATAAAAAAACAACTAAATATTTTTTAAATAATTAACCAACTCAGTTAGGTTTTTACAAGTAACAGTATTTATATCATTTTTATCGGAAACTAAGATATTACTAACACCTGAATTTTTAGCGGTTTTATAATCAACCTCACTATCACCTATATAGTAAATATCAGGATTAGGATTAACTTTCCAATGGTTACATATTTTATTCACTCCGTCGGGGGCTGGTTTATCATTTTCGCAAGTACCGGAACCAACAACGATATCAAATATATCATTTATTTCAAATCGATTTATTTCACTCTCTAACAAATCTTGTCGTTTATTAGAATTAATAGCTATTGGAATATCGGTGTTTTTTAAATAATCAATAACTTCATCAAATCCAGCCATTTTATTTATTAGGTCTTTGTTTTTATCATATCTATGATAGAAATACTCACTAGCTTTTTCCCAATCATCGCCAAATAACGCAGGGAAGCCTTCGCGCATCGAGTTATTAAATCCTACACTAGATATAATTTTATCTTTTTCACCGTCATAATTAAATTCATTTAATGTATCAAGTAAAGAATGTTTTATAACTGGAATTGTATCAACAAGGGTATTATCCCAATCAAATATTAACGCGCTCATTTTACTACTCAACAATCTTAGGTATTATTTTCATATACATATCGTATAATTTACTACAAATATCGTAATTTTTGCCGTCACCAATAACACTATCATCAATTTTTTTGATAGGCCTTACAATTTGTGTTGCCGATGAAACAAATGCTTCTTTTGCTTGCCTTGCTTCTTTGATAGAGAATTTTCGCTCTATCACCTTCAATCCTAATTTTTTTGCACAATCAAATAATGTATTTCTTGTTATTCCTTCTAGTATGTCGCCTGTTGGTGCAGTAATTAAGTTATTATCACTATCAACAAAAAAGAAGTTAGATGAAGCACTTTCTGTAACAACCCCATTCTTAACAAATACAATTTCTTCGCAATCCTTTTCACGACCATTAGTTTTTGCCATACAATTTGGTAACAACATAACAGTTTTTATATCAACCCTACCCCAACGAATATCATCTTGTGATATAACATTAATAGGTTTAACCATTTTTGAATTATCCGGTATTTTCATACTTTTAGTTGTGATAATTATATTAGGTGTAATTTTCTTTTTAGGAATAAAATGGTCGCGCGGAGCTGTCCCACGGCTAATTTGAAAATAAACAAGCCCAGTTTTTAGGTTATTCATTTTTACTAGTCTTGCCACTATTGTTTTAAAACTATCTCTTGTTATGGGCATTTTAATTCCTAATGCTCCAAGTGATCGTTCTAGGCGATTAAGATGTAAATCATCATCTAGCACTCTACCATTTTGATAAGAATAAACTTCATAAACAGCATCCCCAAATTGCAATCCTCTGTCATCGATAGATATTTCAGCTTGGTTATGTCGTTTGTAAGAACCATTTATATATGCAAATCTATCCATTAAAAAACCTTTTTCTAATAAAATTCTTGAATAGGGGCAAATAAATCAACTAATTTTTTGTGGTTTTCGATTTCTGTTGAGACAACCAGCCTGTCGCCCACTTGCAATTCCATATCAAATTTTGCTTCACATAATTTTTCATCACGAATAATTAAGCCCAAGAAACATTTTTTTGGTAATTTTATATCTTTTATTTGCATTCCTGACAATTCAGATCTTTTTGCAACTTTTAACTCTAATATGTAAGCGTGATTATCATACACTGTGTATCTTGTTTTTACGACACCATAAAGTATATTTTTTAATATAACCGAAGAAGTAATTTTACGCGGATCAACTAATAAATCTAAACTTAATTTTTTAAGTAAATCGCTATATGCTGGGTTATTCGCTAGGCCTATAATTCTTTCAGCTCCGATATTTTTCGCAAGTAAACTAGTTAATAAATTAGTCTCATCATCATTAGTAACAGATATACATATATCATCTTTGTTAATATTTGCTTCTTCTAATATAGTTAAATTTAGTGAATCACCGTTAATTACAACTATATTAGGGAATTTTTCTGCTAGTTTTCTTGATTGTGGCGAATCTTTTTCTATCATAATAACATTTTTATCTTCGTATTCTTTGGCCAAGAATGAACCAATGTTACCGCCACCGATTATTACGAATCTTTTACTTTCTTTTTCCTCGTATCCGAATAATGCAAGACAATATTTAACTTGTTTCATATCACATACAAAATATATTTCATCGTCGACTTCCAAAACAGTGTCAACACTTGACAATAATACAGATCCATTTCTATTTATTGTCATCACATTCATTATTAAATCTTTATACTTTGCTGATGCTAGAACCTTTGATACAGTGTCATTTAAGATTATACTTTCTGACTTCACCTTAACACCAATCATAACTATGTCTTCATTTGACATAGGCATAATATCAACCGCACCATAAGCATTAATACGTCGAATTATCGCATTAGCAACTTCTTTCTCGGGTGATATTATTACATCTATCGGAATAGAATCATTTGAAAACATAGTTCGCCATTTTGGCGATAAGTAAGCCTGTTCGCGAATACGAGCAAGTTTACGCGGAACATTAAATAGTGTATGAGCAATATGACAAGCTATCATATTTATTTCATCAACTCTTGTCACCGCAATAATCATATCCGCATCACCCAATCCAGACTTTTCTAGAACTGTTGGACTTGACGCGTGTCCAAGCATTCCACGACAATCAAGATTATCATTAATACTTGCAACCAACACAGGGTCATTATCGACTACGGTTACATCATTATTTTCAGATATTAAAAATTTAGCTATGTTATAACCAACTAAGCCCGCGCCACAAATTACTACTTTCATATTCTAACCATTTATTTTCAGTGATTTTATTTTTCTGCTTAAAGCAGCCCTATCCATTCCTATAAATTCAGATGTTTGTGTTATATTACTATTAAATCGTTTTAAATGAAATGATAAATAATATTTTTCAAATTCTTCTCTTGATTTTTTTAAATCCATCATCAATATATTTTCCATTCCAATATTTGAATCTGATGATGTGTTTTTATTAATAAAGTTTTTTACATCTTGTGCTGTGATAATATCAGAATCTACATTTATTAACAAATTATCAATAATATTTAACAATTCCCATATATTATTTTTCCAATTATGATTCATAAGAACAGTAATAGCTTCTTGATCAATTTCTTTCACTTTTTGTCGCTTTGCAACAGATCTATGCTTCAAAAATTCCTTAGTTAATGATTCTATATCTTCTATTCTATCGTTTAAAGATTTTGTTTCAATGGTTGATTTTTTACATAAATTTAATAAATCTGGGTGTATTAAATTCTTGTCATTTGCAACGAATATAACACTAAAATTTTTATTATTCTTAATATGATCCAATATTTTTTGTTGCACTTCAAAACCAAGCATTTGCAAATTATCAAACACTAAAACACTATTTAATGATTTTTGAATAAATCCCTTTGCCCCGAATAGTTCTTGGTCTACATTATTAAGGTTTTGCATATTACAATCAAAAACAAATAAATCTTTATCAGTAGATTTTTGCTTATATAAATTTTGAACAACTACTTCTTTGCCTGTACCCGTATCGCCAAATATTAAAGATATTTGTGAGTTTGAATTTTTTAATATTTGTTTATTTAAATTTCGCACATAGCTAGAAACGCCTATTATTTCACCCCCACCTACACCTAATTGATTTTGTAGTATATCAACTTGTGTTTTTAATTTAACAGTATCTAATGCACGAGCAATAGTGCTTAATAAGGCCTCAGTTCTAAAAGGCTTAGCGATGAAATCATATGCTCCTTTTTTAGTTGCCGAA
The DNA here is from genome assembly GCA_029250225.1 of Alphaproteobacteria bacterium. Lineage (GTDB taxonomy): Bacteria > Pseudomonadota > Alphaproteobacteria > JAQWUY01 > JAQWUY01 > JAQWUY01. The sequence goes on from JAQWUY010000031.1 coordinate 197,162, forward strand.
ACCGCCATATCAACAGTACCGTGTCCCGACATCATAATAACAGGAATATCTTTATTAATAGATTTAAATTCAGATAATATTTCAACACCGTCCATTTTTGAATTATTTAACCATACGTCCAAAATAACAACACTCGGATTGATTTTATTGAATTCTGACAATGCCTCATCTGAATTACTAGCTACACGGGCTTTATATCCTTCGTCATTCATAACAGATGCAAGAATATCACGAATATTTTTTTCATCATCAACTATTAAAATATCAACTGACATATTATTTATTCACCTTAAATATTATTTCCACCATTGCACCACCCAATTCACTGTCTTTCAATGATATTGTCCCTTGATGGTCTTCCACTATTTTCTTAACTATACTAAGTCCCAAACCTGTTCCTTCTTTACTATTTGATATATATGGCTCAAACAATTGCTCACGGTCATTTTTCGGAAACCCTCTACCATTATCTTCTATTCTTAGTATAATAGATTTTTTTATAACTTCAAGACTTACAAATATTTTAGGTTTAGTAATAGCTGAATTAGAAAGCTCAACAAAAGCATTTTTCATCAAGTTTGTAACAAGTTGTCCAATTTGATGTATATCGTGAACATAGCTAATTTTACTAGGTGATTTTATAGTATATTTTATAAAATTATGTGCAGTTTTTTGTAAAGTAAATGATTTTTTCACTGTTTCTACTAAATTGGCCTCAACCATCACAGCACTTGGCATACGCGCAAAACTATTAAATTCATCTACCAATTTACCAATCTCTTCTACCTGAGTTATAATAGTGTCTGTGCAATTTTCAAATACATCATCAGATATTTTGGTTTTATATTTGCGTTTTAATCGTTCCGCAGATAACTGAATTGGTGTTAAAGGATTTTTAATTTCGTGAGCAACACGGCGAGCAACATCAGCCCAAGCCTTGTTTTTTTGATTTTTTTCAATTTCACTAATATCCTCAAAGGCAACTATAAAACCAAATATTTTTGAACCTTGTTTTTCAACACCAACTCTTACCAAATATCTTTTTTTATTTAAATCATCGCCTATTAGAACCTGTTCTTGTTGATTTTTTCTTGTATCAAGCGCTCTAACTATAATATGGCTAAATTCTTTTACTACATTAACAAATTTTTTATTTTTTATATCACTAAGTGATTTATTTAATAATTTTTCCGCAGAATAATTCATCAATAAAACTTTACCATTTGGTGATAATGCAATAATACCTGTTGTTAAACCTTGTAATAAAGTTTCTATGAATTTTGAATTTTCTAATATATCACTATTTGCTTTTTTTAAATTTTTATTAGATTTATCAAGGCTTTCCGCCATATTGTTAAAAGATTTCATTAACTCGCCAAACTCATCATATCCTTCTTCTGGATTTAACTTAACCTTTAACTTACCTTTACCTAAATCACTAGTCGCATCTATTAACTTACGAACCGGTTGAATCAATGTTGTAGCAAGAGATAAACCAATCCACACAGAAGTTGCCAGTAATAGTAAAACAATTAATACGAATACTAATGTAAATGATACTTTTAAATTAGAGAGGTTTTTTTCTAGTGTCTCATATTGCGATATAGCAAGTTCCGTATTTTGAATATAACCTATTACTTTTGGATCAACAAAACGACCAACTATTACATAAGTATCTTGAAAATTATTTAGTTTTGCAATTGCTCTTACGCGTCTTAAATTTTCATGTCGAAGAATAACTACTTCACCTTGCTTTGCTCGCGCTAATGCCTCGTAACTTATTGGTTGAAGTTCTAGGCTAGCAGTTAACCCATAACGACCATATACCTTTCCTTTTGTATCAAAAACTAACATTTCTGTAAGGTTTTTAAGTACACCTAGTAAAGCTAAATTTTGTTCAAATTTATTTTGATTAATGTCTAATACTTTATACCTATTATCAATATCACGCGCGATTGATTGTACATCACCAACTATTGTATTTTGATGCTCCTTTAAATAAGCTGTTGCTACTTGTTTACTTTCTTGTAATGCCGATGAAACCCTGTCACTAAACCAACTTTTAATTCCTAAATCAAAAAAGACAATGGAAAAGAATGAAATTATCAATGCGGGTATAACAGTAATTACGCCAAATATAGAAGCAAATTTTCTTTGCAGACCATAACCGCTTTCTTTTTTTTGCGATGACATAAAGATAGTTGAAATTCTATAAATAAGAAAAAATACAACTAAAACAAGAAGTAACAAGTCTATCTTAATAAATAACTCAATCTGTTCTGACTGGTCGCTTGATAAATCAGAACTAAGCAGGTAAAGCGTAAACAAACCTGATAATAACCCTAAAATGAAAACTAAATTAACAATATAATTTTTCCATTTAGAGTTAAAAAAATTCATAAAAAGTATTGCGAGTTTATTTTTTTCCATATTATTCTATACACTTAATTATTTTTGTTTTTTTATAATATTAATTTCTAGCTCATTAATTTTTTTTCTTAATGTATTACGGTTAATGCCTAGCATTTCAGCTGTTTTAATTTGATTTCCATTACAATATTTTAAACTTTCTTGAATTAAAGGTGTTTCTAATTTTCTTAGAAAAGTATTATACACATTATTATCTAGCATTTCACCAGAAAAGTACACATTAATATAATATTTTAACAAATCATCAATATTGTTAAAGTTGTTGTTTGATATTGCTTTATCGTCTTTATTTAAATAATTAATAATTTCATTATCATCTATAATTGATGCTGATGATATCAAACAAATTCTTCTTACTAAGTTTTCTAGTTCTCGTAAATTACCATTCCATTTGTATTTTTTAAGTTGCTCATATGCAGTATCATCAAAAACTTTATTTGTATTAATTTTTGTTAGAAAGTGCTCAACCAAATCGTTAATATCATCAAGTCTTTCCCTTAAAGGAGGTAAATCAATTTTCATTACATTTAATCGATAATACAAGTCTTGACGGAATTCCCCATTTTCAATCATTTTTTCTAAATTTTTATGGGTTGCTGATATTATTCTAACATTACATTTATAAACTTTTGAGCTACCTATTGGTGAAACCTCGTTTTCTTGCAAGACTCTTAACAATCTTATCTGAGCATCTAGTGGCATATCACCAATTTCATCTAAGAATAAGGTTCCCCCTTCTGCTTGCAAGAACTTACCTTTTTTATCACTATCAGCTCCGGTAAAGGCACCTTTTTCATAACCAAATAATTCAGATTCTATTAATTCTTGTGGTATTGCACCCATATTAATTGCAATAATAGGCTTATCTTTCCTTTCGCCGAAGTCGTGCAATGTTTTTGCAACTAGTTCTTTACCTGTTCCAGATTCGCCATTGATTATAACAGTTTCATCATTATTTAAGAGTTTTCCGATTGAACGATAGACACTTTGCATTTTCTTACTTTTGCCAACAATAGGTAAATTTAATTCAACTTGTTTTTTATTATTTTTTTCCATTGATAGTGCATTATAAAGTATTGTTTTTAATTCATTTAAATCAAAAGGTTTTGGTAAATATTCAAAAGCTCCGTATGTGCCAGCATCGATTGCTGTTAAAACTGTATTATTAGCCGACATAATAACAACTGGTAGATCAGGGCGAGTTAATTTTATTTCTTTTAAAATATCAATTCCGTTTCCATCTTCCATAATAACATCAGATAATACACAATCACCCAATCCTTGTTTTATCCATTCCTGTAATTCCTTGGCCGAATTGGTTATTTTTATATTAGCATCGAAATCTTCAAGAGCGTGCTCTAAAACCGTACAAATTGCCCTATCATCATCTACTATTAAAATATTTTTTTTCATTTATGCCTCCAATGGTAAAATTACCGAAAAAACTGTTCCCTTATTTGACGTTGAAAATGTTACTTTTCCATAATGAGCTAACACTAGCATAGAAACAATAGCAAGCCCTAAACCTTTACCGTCTTTTTTACTGCTTTGATGTGGTATAAAAATCTTTGAGTGGTATTCTTGTGCAATTCCACTACCATTATCAATTATATCAACACATAATGCCTTATAAGTTTTGTCATTAATATTAATTTTCACACCAGATAGATAATAAGTCTTTATAATAATTTTACTTACACTATCAACTTCCCTAGCATTTTTTACTAAATTCAAGAATATTTGTATTAATTTATCTTCTTCCCCCCAAACGCTTGGTAAGCTTGGGTCATATTGTTTTTCAATATTAATATTATTTTCATCTAGATTACTAAGCAATTCAACTTTATCAAGAACTTCGTGGATATTTACAGCAGAAAAATTTACATTATTTAACTGAGTTATATCTTCTAGTTCATTCACTAACTTGGCAATTCTATTTGTTTCATTTATTATCAAGTCTGTTAATTTATTTTTATTATTTTTTTCTAGTAATTGTGATGCACCACTAATCGCTGATAATGGATTTTTTATTTCGTGAGCTATCATTGCAAATAAATTCTTGTTCGCAACAGTTCCCCTTTTATTAAGTAAATTTTCATTCATAGATATAATTAATTTATCTTGATATTTTGCAATATAAATATCAATTTGTGTAATTATATTATTTAAATTAACAAAGTTGTATTCCGATAATAAAATGGGATTGTTATTTTGCATTACTGTATTACAAGATTTTATTAAATTAAGATTGTTTTCAAATAATTTATTTAAATTTGTACTATCTACCTCAGAATTAAAAAACATATATGATTTATTGTTAGCATAAACAATATTCAATTCTTTATCGACAACAAGTGCAATTTTATCTATTTCTTCTAATATATCATAAGACATAAAAAAACCCTTTTTCTTACCTTAACATATAAAAACTTCTTATAATATCTTTAACTTCATCTTTACAGCTAGTAGACATTATTTTATCACGAAAACTAATACAAGCATTGGATTGCTTTAAATACCAAGACAAATGTTTTCGCCCCATCAACATTCCTTTGTAATCACCATAATGTTCAATCATTTGATTATAATGATTTATAATTGTATCATATTGCTTGTTTATATCAGGCTTATCTATTTTAATGCCTGATAATAAATAACTGCTTATTTGATTTAGTAACCAAGGTTGCCCCCTTGAAGCTCGTCCTATCATAACCCCATCAGCACCAGATTTATTTAAAGCATCGATGGCACTTTGTTCACCAACAATATCTCCGTTCACAATAACTGGAATTTTTACAGATTGTTTAACACTTTTTATAAAATCCCAATTTGCAACACCTGTATATTGCTGTTGGCGTGTTCTTCCGTGAACAGTTATCATTGAAATTCCTTCGCCTTCCGCCATCTTTGCAATTTCAACAGCGTTAAGATTTTCATTATCCCAACCCATTCGCATTTTTACAGTAACCGGAACATCAACAGCTTTCTTTACAAAACGCATTATTTTTAATGCTGTTGCAGGATATTGCATTAACGCAGAACCACAATATTTCCCTGTTACCTTTTTTGCAGGACAGCCAAAATTAATATCAATAATATCTACATTATTATCAACCAACCATCTAGCAGTATCAGCCATTTCATTAATTTCAGAACCTATTATTTGAACCATATTAATATCTTCACCATTAGCAGGTTGAATTTTTTTTAATGATTCTTTTGTTTCACGAATTAGATGATTACTTGCAACCATTTCCGAAACACAAATGCCAGCCCCAAACGATTTAACAACATTCCTAAACGGTAAGTCAGACACACCAGACATAGGAGCGAGTAACACTGGATTGCTTATTATATGATTACCTATTTTTAACTCTTGCATAATTGCTTAAAATATAGGCATTTGAAAAATAAATCAAGAAAAATAACAATAATTATTGAAAAGCGAGGTATTTTATTATAATTTTGAAGCAAGTAAAATAAGGATATTTATTTATATGACAAAACAACCTCGCATCGGAAATGGTTATGATGTTCATTCGTTCTGTGATGGTAATGAAATAGTTTTGTGTGGAATTAAAATACCATTTAACAAAGGATTCAAGGCTCATTCTGATGGTGATGTAGCAATGCATTCCTTAACTGATGCTATTTATGGTGCTATTGCTTGCGGTGATATCGGCAGACACTTTCCAGATAATGATGAAAAATGGAAAAACACAAATAGTGAGATATTTTTAAATCACGCAAAACAAGAACTAGAAAAAATAGGTGGTTATATTGGAAATATTGATATTACAATAATTGCAGAACAACCTAAAATTACTCCTTATAGTGAAGATATGATAAATAACATAGCTAGAATTTTAGATATAGAAAAAAATAAGGTTTCAATAAAAGCAACAACATCTGAAAAACTTGGCTTTATAGGGCGTGAACAAGGTATAGCAACACAATCAACAGTAATGGTATTTGTATAATGAATATAATAGAAAAATTATCAAAATATATCGTATCACTAGGCAAGGTTGGATTTATGAAACCTGCTAGTGGAACTTGGGGAACACTTGCATCAATGCCCGTGGCATTTTTAATTGCATATATATATTCGCCGTTATCCCTAGTTATCGCATCATTTATAACATTAATAGTTGGTTGGTATTTTACAAATGTATATGAAAAGACAAACAACAAACACGATCCTAACGAAGTCGTTATTGACGAAATGGCAGGTTTATTTATTACATTAAGTTTTATACCTGTTAATGTTTGGTATTATATTGCTGGGTTTCTTATATTTCGTTTCTTTGATATATTTAAACCATATCCCATTAATTTTATAGATAAACAAAAAACAGCATTCAGTGTTATGTTTGATGATATCATTGCCGGATTGTATGCCGGTGTTACACTATGGATAATATTATGGATATTTCATTAATTAATTTATCTAAGGAAATAAAACAAACCTTAATCGAAAAAAAGCTATCCCTTGCCTGTGCAGAATCTTGTACCGGTGGTATGCTAAGTTCATACATAACACAAGTATCTGGTTCATCTGAATATTTCCAAAAAGGATATATTACATATTCTAATGATGCAAAAATCAAAGACTTAGGGGTAAATCCCGAAACTATTGAAAAATTCGGGGCTGTATCGGAACAAACAGCACTAGAAATGCTATCTGATTTAGATACAGATATAGCAATTGCAATTACAGGGGTTGCGGGGCCTACTCATAGCGAAGAAAAACCAATAGGCTTAGTTTATATTGCAATTAAATATCTGAACAATTATGAATGTGTCAAAAATAATTTTTCTGGTAAGCGCGATGAAATAAGATTTCAATCTGTTGAAAAAGCTATGAAAATGATTTTAAATTCTGTACACAATCTTGGTTAATTTTATATAAACTAACCGTATAAATCTTGTGCACGCTCTTCAAATGCTGAAATCATTTTTTTTATAACTGTTTCAAATATGGGGGATAATACAACATCTAGTATTTTACTTTTGAATTCAAATTCGATATTAAAATGTACTCTTGTTTTATCGCCTATATTTTCAAAAAACCATTGGTTTTCAAGATATTTAAATGGGCCGTGTTCGTATTGAACAAATATTTTCTTGTTCTTGTCATCAAAATTAACTCGACTAGTATATTTTTCAGTAATACCAGAAAAACCAACTACCATATCAGCCAATATTTCATTTCCTTGTGCTGAGGTAATACGCACTGCATTACACCAAGGTAGGAATTCAGGATATTTTTCAATATCTTTTACTAGATTGTAGATACTAGTAGCGGAAAAATCCATTTCCTTAACATCATTATATTTATACATTATTCTCTATACTGTAAGTTTATTTAATTTAGCATTTCTCGCTTCGCGTAACATTTCAAAATCATCACCCGCGTGATAAGATGAACGAGTAAGTGGAGTAGCAGAAACAAGTAAGAACCCTTTTGCACGCGCTTTCTTGGCAAGTTTTTCAAACTCTTCTGGTGTCATAAATCTATCTACACCTGCGTGTTTAACTGTTGGTTGCAAGTATTGACCAGCTGTCAAGAAATCAACATCCGCCGCCCTTAAATCGTCCATTAATTGATGAATTTCAATATCACTTTCACCTAGCCCAACCATAAGACCAGATTTTGTAAAAATACTTGGATCAAGTTCTTTTACCTTGGCTAATAATTGTAAAGAGGTAAAGTATCTAGCCCCTGGACGAATTGTTGGATACAATCTTGGAACTGTTTCAATATTATGATTAAACACATCTGGACGAGCTTTAACAACAATTTCCAATGCCGAATCTTTACCTTTAAAGTCAGGAGTTAATATTTCAATTGTTGTATCGGGATTGCGTTTACGACACGCACGAATAGTTTCTGCGTAGTGTTCAGCGCCACCATCTTCTAAATCATCGCGGTCAACAGATGTAATTACAACATGTTTTAAACCTAATTTATGAATCGTTTCAGCAACATTATAAGGTTCAAATGGGCTTAGTTCACCAGGTCTACCAGTAGCAACATTACAAAAAGAACAAGCACGAGTACAAATTCCACCCATAATCATCATTGTTGCGTGTTGTTTTTCCCAACACTCACCAATATTAGGGCAAGAAGCTTCCTCACAAACAGTTTTAAGACTGTAATTATCAACTACTTCTTTTGTTTTTTTATAACCATCAGATATAGGAGCCTTTACACGAATCCAATCAGGCTTTCTTTGGATAGGATTATCCGGCCTGTTTCGTTTTTCAGGGTGGCGATACTTACTATCATTATTAACTTTATTAATCATTAATTGTTACCTAAATTAAATATGTATAGCCCTATTATAAGCACTTAATACTGATTCGTGCAACATTTCACTTAGTGTTGGATGCGGAAACACCGTATGCATTAATTCTTCTTCTGTTGTTTCAAGTGTTTTAGCAACGGAAAATGACGATATCATTTCCGTAACTTCGGCACCTATCATATGCGCTCCTAATAATTCACCTGTCTTGCTATCGAAAACTGTTTTTACTAAACCATTTACTTCACCTAGTGCAATTGCTTTACCATTTGCCATAAATGGAAACTTACCAACATTTACTTCATAACCTGCATCTTTGGCTTGTTTTTCAGTGTAACCGACACTAGCAATTTGCGGGTGACAATATGTACAACCAGCGATATTTTGCTTGTTTAATGGGTGAACACCTTCTAATCCAGCTATTTTTTCAACACATATAACACCTTCGTGTTCGGCCTTATGTGCCAACCAAGGAGCGCCGGCAATATCACCAATTGCATAAATTCCATTTTCACCTGTTCTTGAAAATTCATCGGTAACAATTTGGTTTTTCTCAATTTTAATATCTGTGTTTTCTAGCCCCATATTTTCCACATTACCAACAATGCCAACAGCTGTTATTAATTTATCAACTTTTAGTTTTTCGCCGTTATCAAGTTCTATATCCATATCAGATTTGTTTTTATTAACTGATTTAATACCCGTACCGGTTATAAATTTCATACCTTGTGCTTCAAAATCAGATTGAGCCATTTTTGAAATTTCTTCGTCTTCTACCGGCAATATTCTATCTTGAACTTCAACTACTGTAACCTTGGAACCTAATGCATTAAAGAAGCTAGCAAATTCAATACCTATTGCCCCTGAACCAAGAACTAATAATTTATCAGGAACTGTATCCGGCACTAATGCTTCACGATAAGACCAAATAAACTTTTTATCTGGTTCTAACCCTTCTAGTATTCTAGCCCTTGCACCAGTTGCAATAATAATGTGTTTTGCATTAACTTGATGTGAAACTTTCCCATCATTTTCCACAGCTACAAATCTATTATTTTTTTCACCAGAAATTTTACCAAAACCATTAATAATTTGTATTTTATTTTTTTTCAATAAATGCCCAACACCCTTGTTTAACTGTGCTGAAACATCGCGCGATCTTTTTACAATCGCATCTAAGTCATAACTTGCATCACATTTTAAACCGTATTGTTCAGCGTGTCCCATTTGACGGTATATTTCTGCACTTCTTAGTAAAGCTTTCGTTGGGATACAACCCCAATTTAAACAAATACCACCTAAATGATTAGCTTCAATAACCGCAACTTTCATTCCAAGTTGAGATGCACGAATAGCACTAACATAACCACCGGGGCCTGCCCCTATAACAACTAAATCAAAATCTAACTTTTCCATAACATTTTCCTATTTTATGATATAAAATACTTTTAACTTTACTTTAAAAATATTAATTTATTAATGAATCAGGTTGCTCCAATGCATTTTTTAATGCTTTCAAGAAATCCCCAGCAACAGCACCATCAACAGCTCTGTGGTCAACAGACATTGTTAAATTCATAACAGTAGCCGATACAACCTTGCCATCTTTTGAAATAGCTTTTTCAGAACCAGCACCAACAGCAATTATACAAGCCTGTGGTGGGTTGATAATAGCATTAAATTGCTTAACCCCATACATACCAAGATTTGAAACCGAAACAGTTCCACCTTGATATTGTTCAGGCATTAAAGAACCCTTCTTAGCTTTATCTGCAAGTTCTTTCATTTCATTTGAAATCTCTATTAATGATTTACTTTGTGTGTTTCTTACAACTGGTGTAATAAGGCCACCATCAATAGCAACAGCAACAGCAACATCAACACTATTAAATTGTTTAACAATATCACCAGCCCAAGAAACATTAGCCTCTGGCACCTGTGTTAAAGCAACAGCAACAGCTTTTAAAACCATATCATTAACTGATATTTTATATTTACCATCAGCTTTATCATTTAATTTCTTGCGCACAGAAAGTAATTCATCAATAACAACATCACTTGATACATAAAAATGCGGTACAGATTGCTTTGATTCAGATAATCTTTTTGCAATTACACCGCGCATAGTGCTTACTTTTACTTTCTCGTGTTCTGGTTGGAATGGATCATCTATTACATCAACAGGCTTAGCAACAACTGGAGCCTGAGAAGCCGAAGAAGCCTGAGAAGCCGTACCATTAGCAATAGCATTTTCCACATCAGATTTTATTACTCGTCCCTTTGCACCAGTTCCTGAAATATTAGAAAGTGATAAATTATTTTGCTTAGCAATTCGTCTTGCAAGTGGTGAAGAAAACACATTTGTATCAACATTAACTACACTATTGTTTGAATATATATTTTGTACTGCCTCTACAATGTCATCAACCTGTGGCAAGGCAAGTTTTTCAAGATTTTCAGCATATGGCAATGGAACATCTTTTGCCGAAACACGAATAACAGGCGCATCTAAATATTCAAATGCTTGTTCCATTATACGAGCTGATATTTCAGAACCAACACCTGACTGAGACCAACCTTCCTCTACTACAACAAGGCGAGAAGTCTTCTTCACAGAGTTAATAATAGTATTAATATCAAGTGGACGAATCGTTCTTAAATCGATTACTTCGCCTGATATACCAAGTTCGGCTAGTTTTTCAGATGCTTCTAGTGCTTTGCCAACACCGATAGAATATGAAACGATAGTTACATCTGAACCGATACGACGAGTTTTAGCAACACCGATTGGCACAGTCCAATCATCAGTATCAGGCACATCAAATTCAACACCATACATTAATTCATTTTCTAAAAATACAACTGGGTTATTATCGCGGATTGCAGATTTTAACAAACCTTTTGCATCTGATGCATCGTAAGGTGAAATTACTACTAATCCCGGTATATGACCATACCAAGCCGCATAACATTGTGAATGTTGCGCACCAACACGAGAAGCTGAACCATTCGGCCCTCTAAATACCATAGGTGATGACATTTGCCCACCTGACATATATCTTGTTTTGGCCGCAGAGTTAATTATTTGATCAATAGCCTGCATTCCAAAATTCCAAGTCATAAATTCAACTATTGGACGAAGCCCTCTGAATGCAGCACCAACAGCAACCCCAGCGAAACCGTGTTCTGTAATTGGTGTATCTATTACCCTTTTAGCACCAAATTCATCAAGTAATCCTTGTGAAACTTTGTAAGCACCCTGATATTCAGCAACTTCTTCGCCCATTAGAAATATATTTTCATCAGTTCGCATTTCTTCTGCCATTGCATCACGCAAGGCCTCGCGAACTGTTTGCTTTTTAAATGAACCGCTCCATTCTGGTTCAGGCTCTACTATCTCAACAACCGGAGTTTCAACAGTTTTCGGTGCATTTGATGCCGGCTTTTCTTGTTTTTGTTCTTGTTTAGCCTCGGGTTTATCGAATGTTAATCCTTCCAAGGCGGAGGCATCTTCGTCCTCTTCTAATAAAACAGCAATAACAGAATTAACAGGTACATTTTGTGAACCGGCTTCAACCAAAATCTTGCCAACAGTCCCCTCATCAACCGCATCAACTTCCATTGTCGCCTTATCTGTTTCTATTTCCGCAATAGTTTGACCAGATTCAACTGTATCACCTTCTTTTACCAACCAAGAAGCAAGAGTGCCTTCTTTCATAGTTGGACTTAGTGATGGCATTAATATATTAATAGTCATTATTTTCTCCCTTATACCACTACATCTGTCCATAACTCTTCTGCTTCTGGAAGTGGGCTTTCCAGTGCAAAATCGGCAGACTTAGATACTATTTTTTTAATTTCTTTATCTATTGCTTTTAATGATTCTTCCGTCTCACCATTTGCAAACAGTATTTCTTTCACATAATCAATAGGATCATACTTTTCTTTCATACTAGTAACTTCTTCTTTCGTGCGATACTTAGCAGGATCGGACATTGAATGACCACGATATCTGTATGTTTGCATTTCCAAAATATATGGCCCTTTTGAAGCACGACAATGTGCAACGGCTTTTTCTGTTGCCTCTTTTACTTCTAAAACATTCATACCATCAACGGCTACACCTACTATGCCGTAAGCTTTACCGCGATTATACAATTCTTCTGCACTAGCTGAATGACGCGCAGTTGAAGTCCCCATAGCATACTGATTATTTTCAATGATATAAATAACAGGTAATTTCCATAACGAAGCCATATTAAATGATTCATAAACTTGCCCTTGGTTCAAAGCACCATCACCTAAATAAACCGTGGAAATATTATCATTACCCTTGTATTGGTCGGCAAAAGCAAGTCCAGTTCCAATCGGAACCTGAGCCCCTACTATGCCGTGTCCACCGTAAAAATTCTTTTCAGATGAGAACATATGCATAGAGCCACCTTTTCCTTTTGATAGACCACCGGTACGGCCTGTAAGTTCAGCCATAACACCATCAGGAGACAACCCGCAAGCCAACATATGAGCGTGGTCACGGTAAGAAGTAATGATACTGTCTTTATCACTTATGGCATCTTGGACACCAACTACAACAGCTTCTTGTCCAATGTATAAATGGCAAAATCCACCGATTTCACCCATACCATACAATTGCCCTGCCTTTTCCTCGAAACGGCGAATTAACAACATATCACGGTAATATTGCAATATTTTGTCTTTATCAATGTTAGACTTTTTAGAAAAAGTTTTTTTAGCACTATTCATAATGTAATAACTCCAGTTTTTTTATTTTATGAAATATTATACAATGTTAATAAAAAAATAAAAACAAAATTACATTTATCTAATGCATTGTTTTTTATGACTTTTATTAAAATTAACTTAATTATGGTTAATATTTATATTTTAACAATTTAGCGGTAAAAATAAACAGATAATTAATAATCAATTATACTTATAAAGTATTGAAAAGCTTATTTAAAAAATTCACATTCAAGTGTTATGTTATTGACTTGATAATAATTTATTGTTAATTTTAAGTTTAATATAGCTATAAAAATTTAAAGTTTAGGGAAAATAAGAATATGACATTTTTAGATAATTTAAGAAATATCTTCCAAATATTCTTAGCATTAGGCATAGTCATAATGCTATTTTTCCTTTTTTTCAGTTCTAGTGGAGTTATCAAAAAATCAAACTTAGAAAAGAAGTTATATAAAACTGAACAAAGACTAATTTCTTTACAAAATCACAAAATGAAAATAGACAAAGAATCAAAAATGCTATCAAGAGAAAATCTTGATCTTGATTTCTTGGAAGAACAAGCAAGAATACAGTTTAATTTAGTTGGAAAAAACGAATTTCAAATTAATCTTGATTAACTTTTAAAAGCTTCATCAAGTAAATCATCATTATAACGCCAAGCTATATGATATCCATATTCACTTTCAAATATGTTAGACACTTCGCCTAGTTCCAAATTAAAAACAATATCTTCAAATTCTTGAACCATTTCACCTTTTTCAACTTGACCAAGTAATCCGCCTAATGAACCAGAAGGACAATCAGAAACCTGTGAAGCTACAATTTCAAAAGCAACATTATCATTTTTAATTCTATCTAAACTTTCCTCAGCTTTTTCTAAGGCTTCTCTTCTGCTATTCTCAGAAACAATATCTTGTGCTTCAAGATGTCCGAAAAGAATGTGTGCTATTTGATACGACATTATACTTCTACCTTAGTTGGCATTTTAACACGAATATGAACATCTTCCAGAGATTTATCAGATACATTATTAGGAGCTTGCATCATTAAATCTTGTGCATTTTGATTTAACGGGAATGCTGTAATTTGGCGAATATTAGGTTCATCAGCTAATAACATAACGATTCGATCAATCCCAGGAGCTGAACCACCGTGTGGAGGCGCACCGTATTTAAAGGCATTAATCATACCAGCGAATTTTTCATCAACAAAATCTTGACTATAACCTGCTATCTCAAAAGCTTTATACATAATTTCAGGCAAATGATTACGAATAGCACCAGAAGATAATTCAAAACCATTACAAACAATATCGTATTGATAAGCTAGTATATCAAGGGGATCTTTATCTAAGAGAGCTTCCATTCCACCTTGTGGCATTGAAAATGGATTATGTGAAAAATCAACTTTCTTTTCTTCTTCGTTATATTCAAACATTGGGAAATCAACTATCCAACAGAAATTAAATTCATCATTTTTAATTAAATCTAGTTCCTGAGCAATTTTAGCTCTTGCTTGTCCTGCAAATGTAGCAACTTCATTTTCAACTCCACAGGCAAAAAACACACTATCACCATCAGAAACACCTGCCATATCTTTAATTTGAGCAATTCTATCATCACTTAAATTTTTAGCAATAGGTCCAACACCCTGACCATCTTTGAATTGTATGTAACCTAATCCTGCTTGACCGATTGACCTAGCCCAATTATTTAACTTATCGAAAAATGAACGCGCCTTATCTGCTGAATTAGGAGCAGGAATAGCTCTTACAACACAGCCCTTTTCTATCAAACCAGCAAATATTTTAAAATCAGAGCCTGCGAATGCATCACTTACATCTGAAATAACAATTGGATTTCTTAGATCAGGTTTATCAGAACCATATTTCAACATAGCATCTTTATAAGCTATTCTTGGGAATGGGTATTGAGTAACTTTCTTACCATTACCAAATTCTTGGAAAACACCGTGTAAAACAGGTTCTAGGACGGCAAACACATCTTCTTGTGTGGTAAAACTCATTTCAAAATCAAGTTGATAAAATTCGCCTGGTGAACGATCTGCTCTTGCATCTTCGTCTCTAAAACAAGGGGCTATCTGGAAGTATTTATCGAATCCGGAAACCATTAGCAATTGTTTAAATTGTTGTGGTGCTTGTGGTAAAGCATAAAACTTGCCTGGGTGCAGTCTTGATGGAACAAGAAAATCCCTAGCTCCTTCTGGTGATGAAGCTGTTAGAATAGGTGTTTGAAATTCTGTAAACCCTTGTTCAATCATTCGATTTCTAAGCGAAGCTATTACATTTGAACGCAATAATATGTTTTTGTGCATTTGTTCCATTCGCAAATCAAGAAAACGATATTTTAATCGCATATCTTCTGGATATCCAGTATCTTGGTTAACTGGGAAAGGTAATGTTTGTGCCACCGATTGAACTTCAATTTCTTGAATTTGCACTTCGATTTCACCGGTTGGTAGATTATTATTAATTGTTTCATCACTGCGTGTTAAAACTTTACCAACTATTGTTATAACTGTTTCGTTACTAAGATTATCCACGGTTGCAAATAAAGAATGTGAGTTATCTATTACACATTGTGTTAACCCGTAGTTATCTCTTAAATCTAGGAATAATAAACCACCGTGATCTCGCACACGATTTACCCAACCGGATAGCTTAACCGTTTCACCTGTGTTATTTTTATTTAATTCATTACAATTATGAGTGCGATATTGATGCATTTTTTTTAATTTTCCTAAATTTATTATTTAAATAATTGCTATCACTTTATAGATTTTAGTTAATTTGTCAAGAAATCTTGTAATTTTATGTTTATTTTTATAGCGTTTTAGTTCATATTTAAAAAAATAATAGAAAACAAAAAATAACAGGAATAAAAATTTTGCAAATCATAGATAACTCTAATAAGCTTATACAATATTGTAATAAAATAAAAGATTATGATTTTATTACATTAGACACTGAATTTTTAAGAGAAAAAACATATTTTTCAAAATTATGTTTAATTCAGATATCAACACCTGATCTTGCTGAATCGGCAATAATTGATCCATTGAGCGATATTGATTTATCTCCACTTTTTGAAATATTAGACAATAACAAAATTACAAAAGTATTACATTCATCAAGTCAAGACTTAGAAATATTTTACAATTTAACAGGCAAGGTGCCAAAAAATGTTTTTGATACTCAAATAGGTGCAAGTGTTATTGGCTTAGGTGAGCAAGTTAGTTACGATGCATTAGTAAAAAAAATATGTAAAAAACAGCTCGATAAAGGTGTTAGGTTTACTGACTGGTCAATTCGTCCATTAAATAAATCTCAGTTAAATTACGCTATAAATGATGTTACACATTTAGTTGAGATATATAAATACATAATATCGGAAATTGAAAGATTAAATAGAAAAGAATGGATTAAAAAGGAAATTGATAAAATAACAAATGAACAGACTTATCAAATAAAACCTTTGGAAGCTTATAAAAGAATCAAATTTCGTACAAATAACAGAAAAGTTCTTGCAAAACTTCGTGAAATTTCAAAATGGCGCGAATTATCAGCAATGAAAGTTAATGTCCCAAGAAAACATTTTATAAAAGATGAAACGATAATTGATATTGCATCTAGTAAAATCAGATCCTCCGACGATTTAAGCAGAATCCGTAACTTCCCGAAATCGTGGTTAAAATCAGAAAGATCAGATGAAATTATTGCTATAATTGAAAAAGTAAATAATATGCCTCAATCGGATTATCCGGAAATTGTAAAAATAAAGCCACTAAATGCAGGGCAAAAAGCTAGCATAGACTTACTAAAATCATTATTAAAAGAATGTGCAAAAAAACATAGTGTCAGCCCGTCCTTGATTGCAAAGCAAAATGACTTAGAAAACTTTATAAACAATCCAGAACACAACGAAATTACAAAAGGTTGGAAACTTGAAGTATTCGGAGAAAAAGCGATAAAACTAATAAATGGTGATATAGCGCTTACTATAAAAAATCAACAACTAGAATTTATTAGCGTTTAAATATCATATTCCTGTAATATCTTGCGAACAAATGGAATTGTTATCTCGTTAGAACAAGCCAAAGATTCCTTATCAAGTATATCAACAAGTTTGATTACTGAAGAATAAGAACGAGGTGTTCGTTCGATAATGTATGACATTACATCACTTTTAATACGAAGTTGTTTATCTATAAAGTTTTTAAGCATTACAAAGTGCAGTGATGAATCGCTAGGCTTTTCAATATTATAAACCATAGCTTGTAGTAATCTAGATTTCAAATCAGGTAATTTTATATCAATATCCTTTACCTTTTTATCAACTGTAAACAGTAAATTACTTCCGTATTTTTTACTCATATTGATTAGATGAAATAAAAGCTTCTCGTCAATATCATTAATATCATCTATTACACATCCAGTAAGAGAAAGGGATTCCAACATATCAAAATTTAAACATTCTTTTGCGACAATTGGAACATTAAACTTATCTACATATAAGTTAGACAAATGAGTCTTTCCACTACCCTTTTCACCTGATATTATTAATAAATTACTACCCCAAGATTTTGGATTAAGGACAATATCAAGCGGTGAGATACCACCATCTTCAATATAAAAATTATCAATTCTATAAACAGGTTCACTGCTATAATCAATTCCTAGTTGTTTTATCAATTTAATTACCTTTTTCGTAAAATTCTGTTTTTAAATATTGTTTAAATATAAATCTAACGATAGTGCCTATAAGGGTTGCCATTGGAACTGCTAGTAAAACTCCTATGAAACCAAATAATAAACCACCACCCATAAGAGCAAAAATTATCCATACAGGATGCAATCCAACTTTATCGCCAACAATATTAGGAGTTAAAACTACACTTTCTACTGATTGAGCAAAAGCAAATGTTCCCCAAATTGGCAATAAACTCCACACATTTTCATATTGTATAATTCCGATTAATGATGCAATGCAAATACCTATGAAAGCACCTACATAAGGTATAAATACTAATACACCAGTTAAAACACCAATTGCAATTGCGTAGTCAAGACCTAACAAACTAAGAGCAATAGAATAAAATGTCCCAAGTATAAACATAACTGTTAATTGTCCCCTTAAGAATCCTGATAGAGAAATATCTATGTTATTAATTAATTCAGAAAAATTAACGCGCATTCTAGGTGGAACAGTTTTTAATATAATTTTGCGCAACGATTCCCAATCTTTTAACAAATAAAATAGCATTACAGGAACTAGTACAAAGAAAAATGCATCTTGAGCTATTTCCGAAACATTATCAATTATAATTTGAGCTGTTGAGCCTAATGAACCTTTTACATTTTGAATAAACTCATTTTTAAGTACATCTATTTCAAGAATAGTAATGCCAACACTATTTAATTTTTCAGTTAAAATCTCTAACCCAACAGGAACAATTTCCATTACAG
This sequence comes from Alphaproteobacteria bacterium, assembly GCA_029250225.1. Lineage (GTDB taxonomy): Bacteria > Pseudomonadota > Alphaproteobacteria > JAQWUY01 > JAQWUY01 > JAQWUY01. Next base: position 216,149 of record JAQWUY010000031.1, read on the forward strand.
CATTAATTTGGGAAACAAATATAGGTAATAAAGTCGCAAGAAACCCAAAGAGTAATAACAAGAAAATAAATACTACGATTAAACTTGAAAATATTCGACTAAAACCGAATTTATCAAAAAATGACGTAATAGGGTCAAATATATATGCTAAAACTATCGAGAGTGCGAAAGGCCATAATATAGGCTTTAAAAAGCCTAAGGCTACTAATAACATTATCATTATTATTAATGTTAAAATAATTCTTATTGATACAACACCATTCATATTATCCCCTTATTATGTCAATCTAATGATCCATTTATCGTGCTTATTATTAACTATATAGCCTAATCTTTCAAATGCAATTTTTAATTTTTTCAAAACACCTAAAAATGTTAATTTAAATTCAGCTAACCCACCATTTAACGATATTAATTCTACCTTTTCGATATTCTCAATATCTGATAGTTCTAGTTTTAATCTTTCTAAATCTTGTTGATTTTTAGTTGGTAATACAACAATTTGAGTATTTAAAGAAAATTCTTTATTGTGCTTTATTTTCTCTTGCCACATTTTTTCTAGACCTGAATAAAAAACATTGGATATTCTTTTTAATAATTTTGCTTTATCAATATCTTTTGATTTAAATGATTGTTCTAAACTTTTATTTTCCAAAAAACCTCCGACAGAATTATATTGTAATTTCATATGTAATCCAAAATTTGACGGTATTAATGAAACTTTTGCAATTACAACACCCTCTACACCATATAACTTAGAAGCATTTATTAGTTTTTTATGATTTTTTATTATACTAGAATCAATATTTAAACTATTTTTAACACCACCTTGTGCTAGAACCACAGGTAACAACCCACCTTTTTTTGGATTATCAAATAATGCTTTTTCCCATATATTTGCTTGTTCATATATATAAGATATTCCATCTTGTTCATAAATAGGCACTACCAGAACAGGAAACCCGATTTCTTCTAGAAAATTTATATTATTATTACGAAAGTATGAACGAATTTTATTAGGGTTAAAATATACAGTAATATTAGCGATATATCGTTTTGCCCTAGCTTTTTCACCACTTATATCAATATTTTCAATCATACTATCCATATCATTCTCAGATATATTGACAATATCATTTCTATCGGCAACACCAACCATACCAACCAAATCAAGCCAAGCTGTTTTTTTAGCTTTTGAAAAAGCTATTTTTTTAGCATTAACAACATTTTCAGCTGTTTCATTAACCGATACGACCTTAGGTTTGAATAAAACACCTGCAAATGATGAATTAAAACATGCAATAATAATAAAAACAAAAATAAACTTTTTCATTGCTTTATAATATACCAAATATATTAAATAACAAAATTATTTTTAATTAATTTAGAACTAAAAAAAGCCAATGTAGATTTCAAATACAAGAAATTGCTACATTGGCTTTTGAAAATATAAATAAATTATTATATTCTATCCGATAATTTCAATCCCCGAGAAGAAGTAAGAAATTTCTTCTACGGCAGTTTCAGGTGCATCTGAACCGTGAACAGAGTTTGCTTCAACAGATTCGGCGTGAACTTTGCGGATCGTACCTTCGTCAGCATTTTCTGGATTTGTAGCACCCATAACTTCACGATATTTTGCAATAGCATTTTCACCTTCAAGAACCTGAACAACAACTGGCCCTGAAATCATAAAGTCTACTAAATCATTAAAGAATGCTCGTTCAGCGTGAACACCATAAAAAGTTTCAGCTTGTTCACGAGTCATATGTATACGCTTTTGAGCTATAATTCTAAGCCCTGCTGATTCAATCATTGCATTAATTGCACCAGTAAGATTGCGTTTTGTCGCATCTGGTTTAATAATTGAAAATGTTCTTTGTAAAGTCATTGTTTATCTCCGTTAATTTTAAATCATAATAATAAACCTGTAAGGATACAGGTTTAAAATATATTTAGTTAAATTATTTGTCTAGTATTTTCTTACCACGGTACATACCAGTACTTATATCAATATGATGAGAACGACGCAATTCACCAGAATTACTATCTTCTACATAGCTATCAACGCCTAATGAATCGTGAGAACGACGATTACCGCGACGGTGTGAGCTTACTTTTCTTTTTGGAACAGCCATTTTTTCTATCCTCTAATATTTTTTAAATTGTAGAGAGTGAATATAATATTTTGACACATTAGTCAAGATAAAAATAATGTTTTTACTTTTTTTTCCAGCCTAATACAGGGTCTTGATAATAATAACACAAGTCATATTCTGCTTTTTGAGTCATTTTTTTCCAAAACAGCCTTGCTTGATGTAATATTTTTTCATCGTTACCATTAAACACAAAACAATTTAAATCTGCGCCTGATATTAAATCTTCATCAATCTCGTTAATAAAAAACCTATTTTTTCTTAAATTTTCAACTTTAACATTTAGATTATTATAAATCGCAACAGGACTATTTTCATTAATATTATCGCCTATATCATTAGCTATAAAACTATTTTTATTATTGTTTTCCCACAAAATATCTGAAAATTCTTTTACATCGCCATTTATAATAACATCAGACTTATAATTCATATCCATTACCTTTTGTAATAATGCAGGTAAAGCATCGTCAAGCGCTGTCTTTTGTAAATGATAAAAACGTATTTCTGTCATTTTATTACTTTACAGACCTTTCCCAATCCCAAACAAGTCTATCTAGTGTGCGAACACCAAAACCGACACCGCCTTTTGGAGTTGTTGGTTTACCTTTGTATTCCCAAGCCATACCGGCGATATCTAGATGAGCCCAAGAGGTGCCATCATTTATAAATCTTCCTAAAAATGCCGCTGCGGTACAAGCCCCACCCCATTTTGAACCCGTATTTTTCATATCTGCAATGTTAGAATTAATTTCCTTATTATATGCTTTGCTCATAGGCATTGGCCATAAACCTTCAACTTCACTATCGCCTGCTTTTATGATATTTTGTTTTAATTCATCATTATTCCCAAAAACACCCGCATATTCTTGTCCCAATGCAACCATCATCGCCCCTGTTAAAGTTGCAAGGTCAATAATACTTCTTGGTTTATATTTTTTCTGAACATATGTAAGGCAATCAGCAAGAACCATTCTGCCCTCTGCATCCGTATTTATAACTTCAATTGTTTGTCCGGACATTGATGCAACAACATCACCTGGTCTTTGAGCTAAACCGTCGGGCATATTTTCAACTAAGCCTAATACACCTATAACATTTGCTTTTGCTTTTCTTAAAGATATGGCTTTCATTGCCCCAATTACTGCTGATGCTCCACCCATATCAAATTTCATATCCTCCATACCGCCGGAAGGTTTTAGTGATATACCGCCGGCATCAAAAGTAACTCCTTTACCGACAAAAACAAAAGGATTTTCAGATTCTTTTGCTCCCATATATTCCATAATAGCAACATAAGATTTATTTGCTGAGCCCTGCCCCACGGCAAGCAATGCATTCATACCAAGTTTTTTTAATTCGTCTTCATTTAAAATTTTAACTTTAACGCCTAGCTTAGATAGCCCTTTTGCAGTTTCTACGAATTTTTCAGGTGTTAATACATTTGCTGGTTCATTTACTAAATCTCTTGCTAAGAAAACACCTTGTGCAATACAATTTAAATTATCAAAACATTTTTTTGCTTCACTTGAATTTTCTCCGACAAAAGAAACTTTGTCTAATTTAGCAGATTCGTTTTTAACAGTTTTATATTTTGTAAAACTATACGAACCAAGAATTAACCCATATGCAATCTGTGCTATATCTTGCTTTGATAGTCCGGCAACAGAAACTTGTATACTTTTATCATTTTTACTAATATCGTAAATTTTTCCACCAATATTTCGCAATGATTGTTTTTTTTGTAATTTTCCAGCTCCTAAAATATGGATTTTAGAAAAACCATCGATATTAACAAGTGTAGATTTTTCGTTATGAGAACCTGTTAGATTTAAGTTTTTCAATATGTTAGGAAATGACTTCAAAGGATTAATATTCTTTTTTTCTTTTATGTTTAATACAACTAGTGTATCTGTGTGATTATAGCTATCACAGAAAAGTATTTTCATTACTTTATTACCCTTACCTTAAAAATTTGTAGTTATTAATTGTTTACACTTTTATATTTTTTTTGCAAGGTTTTTTAGTGATTTATTTTTAATTTTCTGTTATTAAGATAAGATGCTAATAGAAAGATATATAACAAAAAATATATTAAAAAGTACCTTATACATTGTATTGATATTAAGTATTACAATTGAAATGGCACTTTCCCTTAGAATATTGGAATTATTAGTAAGAAAATATATATCTTTTGGGGAATTTATAAAAGTACTTTTATACTCAGGACAGCAATATATAATGATTGCTTTACCCTTTGCTATTTTTATAGGAGCTAGCAATACATATAATAATATGGCGCAATCAAAAGAATTATATATTTTAAGGGGTATGGGGTATTCCAATTTAAAAATTTTAAAGCCAGCTATAATAAGTGGAATAATAGCAATGTTCTTTTCCCTTATAATGCAAACAACAACTGGTCCTTTAACTTGGTCAAGATTACAAGATATTATTTATTATTCTAATAACAACTCTTTCCTATCAGATACGCTTAGACCATCAACTTTTAATTCAATTGATGGAAAGACAACAACATTTATAAATGATATAAAAGGTAAAAATGTTAGCGATATATTTGCTAAACAAGAAAATAAAAATGGTTCAGTAGAAATTTTAATTGCAAAAAAAGGTTTTGTAATAAACAAGAATAATGAAAAAAAAGTAATAATTTTTAATGGAATACAAAAAAATATAAAAGATGAAGAATCTCGAACATTGTTCTTTAATCAATATGCAATAAAATTCGATGCTAATATAAAAATAAAAAGACACCGCGAAGAAACAGATGACTACATTTCTTATGAAATATATCAATTAATGAAAAAAAACAAAGCTACTAAAAATCAAATAAGTGATTTTTGGAGAAGATTGGTAAATCCAATTTTTATCTTATTTATGTCAATTTTGGGTGGTCTCTGGATAATAATAAAACCTACACTAGGGCAACCTAGTAATAAACATGCTATAATAGCTTATACAATAGCAATTGTTGCAACAAGTATTGAACTAACATTATTTAAAATAGCAGAGAAAAGTATTACTTTTGTATATTATGAATTATTTTTCATAATGTTGTTCGGGATATCGGTAATAATGACCATTTTTATTAAAGATAGGTATAAAAAATAATGATCGGGAAAACTTTATACAAATACTACACATCTCAAATATTAAAAAATTTTGCAAAAATAGGAATTTGTATATCTGTATTATTTACACTGATCGAATTTGTGGGGCTTGTAACAAGAGTAGATACTAATCTTTATGATATTTTTAAAATGACATTGTATAAGACACCTAATATTATATTTAATTCAATGCCTATGATTATATTATTAGTTTTTATTTATACTTTTTATAAACAAAATAAAAACCAAGAGATTACTGCAAGTCTTAGCTCTGGCATATCTATGCCACAAATATTAATTCCGAGTATTATTTTTGCATTTGCATTTGGAATTATAACTACAACAATATTACAGCCAATAGCTGTTCAAACAAACAAAAATTTTGATTATATGTGGGATCTAGATAAAAAAAATGAGCAAACAACCCTTAAATTATCAAAAACTGGTTTATGGTTAAAAGAAAAATTGCCTAATAAATACCATCGTATTATTAATGCAAAAAAAATTAATGAAAATACATTTGAATTATCGAAAGTTCAAATCATAGAATTTAATGAAGAAAAAAATAATATAAAAGTTATAAATTCTGATAAAATGACTATATTGGGAGATGAGCTTATTTTGAAAAATGTAATTGATTATACAGAAAAACCTTCTGTTAAATATGAAACATTAATTATAAAAACATCTATTAATAAAGATATTATTAGAAGAGTATTTACTAAAATAGATAAAATATCTTTTTGGCAACTAAATGAATATATAAAAAGATTGAAACAATCAGAACTAAATGCAAATGAAGGAATATTTATTCTAAATTTTTTAATATCAATTCCGATCATATTTGTTGCAACAGTTTTTATTGCTAGTTTCTTCTCGGCACGCCCCCTATCACGCGTACATACCAAAAAAACAATCATTAGCGGTGTATTAACAGGTTTTGCATTATATTTTTATATCAACTCATTCAAATCTCTGGTACTTGTTTCAGAAATAAATCCTATTATAATAGGTTGGACACCTGCATTAAGTATGTTACTATTAGGTATAATTTTACTATTGTCATCAGATAAAGTTAATAATTAAGATGAAAAAAATTACAAACTTAATAAAAATTTTAGTCACATTTTGCATACTTCATACTAATTGTATAGCAAATGATATAATAATAACTGGGAAATATGCCGAATACAATCAAAACACTGGCGTTGCAAAAATAAGTGAAAATGCACAAGTAAAACAAAACAAAAGCAAATTAACATCAAATCAAATTATATACGATAAAAATAAAAATCTTATTACGGCTGTTGATAATGTAATATTTGAAGATAAAAAAGGTAGAAAAACTGTTGCAGATAAAGTTATTTATAACACAAAAACAAAAACTAGAACTGCCTTTAATGCAAAACAAGAACAAGATAACGGAACATATATAAGTGCAAAAAAGATATTTATTTATGAAGACAAAAATGATGTCGCGATAGATTCAGAATACAGTAGTTGTAAGGCTAATAAAAAAACAGGTGCAAGAAGCTGGTTATTAAAATCAGAAAGAATCGAAGTAGATAAAAAAACAAAACTTGTTATGTTTAAAAATACTTATATAAATATTTATGGCTTACCTGTGTTTTACTGGCCATACTTACAATACCCAGGATCAAATGTTGATAAATTTGATGGTTGGTTACTTCCGCAAATAGGTACAAGTTCAAATATAGGAACATTCGTTTTAAATTCTTATTATAAAACCCTAAGAGATAATGAAGACATTATACTAAGTCCGGTAATTACAACAAAAAGTATGTATAGTTTTGGTGTAAATTATCGCAGGAAAACACATAACTCTTTTACAAATGTTCAAACATTTTTAACAAAAGGAAAAGATAATAAACAAAATAGTTATTTATTTTTAAATAATAAGTATGTGAGTAAATATAATTGGGAAACTAATACACAAATTGAATTTATAAATGACAATGACTATTTAAAAGACCATGTATATTGGAAAAAAACAGAAAAAGATTTTGTTAAAAATTCTTTATCCACAGTCAAAAACAAAAAATCCTCGTCTTTGGAAATTAAGGCTATGACTTATAAAGATATTCGTAATGAACCAACAGCTAACACATATATATATCCTGATTTATCATATGAAAACCAAGTAAAAAAACAAGATTATGCTATTAATTCTTTCGTGAAATTAAAAAAAGTAAATGTAAAAGATACATCTATAACAAACAGTGTTACAACCGAAATATCTGTAAGCAAAAAAAATATTACTGAAAAAGGCTTAATAATAGTACCAAAATTTAGCCTAAGAGGAGATATGATTAAATACGACTACAAAACTCCATTAACTGTAAATAGTATAGAATATACAACAGGAAATCTTAACAGAATTACCCCTTTTGCTTCAATAGTTGCTTCATACCCTTTAAATATATACAATGATAAACTATCTTTTATAGCAGAGCCGATAGCTGGTATATTCATAAGTCCTAAAAAAGAAAATTACGCTTATATTCCGAATAATGATAGCTCAGATTATGAATTAGACGAATATAACCTATTTTCAACAAATAGATATTCTGGAACTGATAAAATAGACACTGGCAAGCGTGTAACATATGGATTAAAATTAAAAAAATGGGGAAAAAACAATTATATAGAAGCTTTCTTGGGTCAATCAGTAAATATAACGAACGAAAAGATATATTCCGATTATGTAGGTAATTTGCATATTAAAAAAGATAATTATACTTTATCATCTATTTTTGAATTAGATAGTAAAAATTATAGTGTAAGAAAACTAGAATCAAGCGCTTCTGCGGAATTTGATGATATAGATATTAATGCAACTTATATAAAATTAAATCCTCGAAGTGATAGTGGATTAATGAAAACACAGCAATTAAATGCTACTATTATAAAAACACTAAATAAAAAATGGAAATTAGGAACAGAATTTACATTTAACTTTTATGACACAGAAAAAAAATTATCAAAACAATCATTATTAGTTGCTTATACGACGGATTGTGAATGTATGGAAACAACCATAAAATACACTAAAAACTATTCAAAAGATTTAAACAAACCGGAAACAACTGTGTTTTTCCAAATAGACTTCAAAGGGTTAGCTACTGTTAAAACAAGTGACATACTTAGAAAGATTAATTAATGTTAAATAAAATATTTTATGTTTTAATAATATTAATTCTTAATACCAATATTTGTTTATCTGAATCAATATCATTAATTATAAATAACAAAATAATAACCGATTCTAACATCGATGATATGACAAAAATTATGTTAATAAAAAGTGGTATAAAGGTTAATAACACTAATATAAACAAATTTAAGTTTTCTGCACAAAATATCTTTATAAAACAACATATTAAAAAAAATATAATTAAAAAACACTTAGATTATACAGATAATATAAACTACAATAAAATTCCTATTAAAATATTATACGAACATAGGCAAGATAAATATAAATGGCAAAATTACATACAAGAAACTATGAATAAGCAGAAATATAATCAAGAAAAATTAAACGATTATTTTAACGATATCAAAGGCAAAAAACTTCGTAATATTTCTATAATTGTAATTCCTTGGCATAATGACAGAAAAAAATCATACGAAACAATAATAAATATAAGAAATGAAATAATAAATGGAAAAGATTTCGGGAAAATGGCAAATATATTCTCATCAGATATTAATTCACATAATAATGGTCAAATGGGTTGGATAGCAAAAAAAGAGCTAGTTAAAAAAATCGACTTAATAATATGGTCAATGCCGGTTAGGCAAGTATCGCCTCCTATAAATTTAAATCAATCATATGTATTAATAAAAGTTAATGATGAAAAAACACAAACAACTCAAAATATGGTAATTATAGAAAAACAATACTTGGAAAAATTAGAATATAAAATCAGTAAAAGAAAATTTGAATACGAACGAAATAAATTAAAAGTAAAATACAAATGATTGAAGAAATAAATAACTTACCATCGCTACAAGAAACTGTTGAAAAATACAATTTGTCACCCAAAAAATCATTGGGGCAAAATTTCTTGTTCGATATGAATATAACAAACAAAATAGCTAGAATTGCCGGAAACTTAGAACAAGGCAGTGTAATTGAAATTGGTTCTGGGCCAGGTGGATTAACAAGAGCATTACTATCAAACAAAGCTAATCTTACTTGCATAGAAGCAGATGAAAGAGCGGTAAAAGCTATATCACCGCTAAAAAAAATAGCAGGTGAAAAATTAACAGTTATAAACCAAGATGCAACAAATACAGATATTACCAAAATAGGTAGTATGCCCCGTCAAGTAGTTGCAAATTTACCGTACAATGTTGGAACATTATTATTAATGAAATGGCTTGAAACACCACAAGAATTTACAAAATTCACGCTTATGTTTCAAAAAGAAGTCGCTCAACGAATAACTGCAAAAACCGGCGATAAAAATTATGGTCGCCTTGCTATACTTTGTAATTTATTATGTCATACTAAAATTGAAATGTTTTTACCAGCATCGGCATTTACTCCACCGCCAAAAGTCGAAAGTGCTGTTATATCATTAATTGTAAGAGATAAACCTCTATACCCTGTAAATATCAAGACATTAACTAAAATTACTAAGTTTGCATTTGGTCAACGCCGTAAAATGATTAAAGCATCACTGAAACAACTAAATGTTGATGTAACTAAATTATTAGATATAGCAAATATAGATCCCAAAAAAAGAGCAGAAGAACTTACAATTTCTGATTTTTGTAATATTTCAAATGTATTTGATAATAATTTCTAAGAACAAAGATTACTAACGAAATCAACAAGCCCACTTTGTCGGTTTTTTTTCAATCTTTCTGATTCTATTATTGATTTAACCTTTTCAACGGATTCTTTAAAATCGTGATTTATAATTACCCAATCATATTCATTCCAATGGGATATTTCCACCTCTGATTTTTCCATTCGCATTTTTATAATTTCTTCGCTATCTTGCGCTCTTTTCCTAAGGCGATTTTCAAGCTCAGCTATGCTAGGAGGTAAAATAAATATCTTAACAATATCATGTGTAAATTTATTTGCTAGTATTTGTCCACCTTGCCAGTCAACATCAAACATTACATCTGTGCCTTTATCAAGTGCATCTAGCACAGGGCGTGCAGGTGTGCCATAGTAATTATCAAAGACTTTTGCATATTCAATAAATTGATTTTTGTTTATCATTGATTGAAACTTATCTTTTGAATAAAAATTATAATCAACACCATCAACTTCACTTTCTCGCATTGGGCGAGTTGTTGCTGAAACCGATAGCATTATATTTTCATCTTCGGCTAGTATAGCTCTTGAAATAGAAGATTTACCTGCTCCGCTTGGACTTGATAAAACTAATAATAAACCACTTCTTTTAATATCACTCATAATTATCTTATACTTTATTATTTAAACAAAATCTATTGTTGTTTTGATTTCCTGTATATTTTTACATTTTTATTATGTTGTTTTAATGTTTTTGCGAAGTTATGTCCACCTTTTCCATCAGCAACAAAATACAATAATTTAGTATTTTCTGGATTTAATGCAGAATAAAATGATTCTTCGCCTACAATAGCAATAGGATTAGGCGGTAAGCCCCTTGTATAATAAGTATTATAAAGACTAGGATATAATAAATCTTTTTTTGTAAGCTCACGATCTATATTTCCCCAACCATCACTTATGGCATAAATTACTGTTGGATCAGATTGTAATTTCATATTTTTATTTAATCTATTTATAAAAACACTAGCTACTTTTTCTCTCTCATTAACTAAACCTGTTTCTTTTTCAATTATTGATGCTAATGTGTATGCCTGATTAATATTTTTTATTGGTAAATTATTTTGTCTTTTTTGCCATATTTCTTCGGATTTAATTAAAAAATGTTCTTTTATATTTTTGATAAGATTATTTACATTTTCACCGCGTTCAAAATTATATGTATTTGCAAAAATTAATTCATTGTCATTTAATTTAGCAACACCTGTTAAATACTTATTATTTAACATTTTCTTTCTTACCTGCTTGATAGTTGTCCCCTCAATAATAACAAATTTACGGTAAATTATATCGTGTTTATCAATTTTTAATAATATAGTTAATGGACTTTCATTATTTATAGAATATTCTCCACTTTTAATATCACTAAAAGTTATTTTTGATAATATGGAAAAAGCAAGCTTATCATAGACATACCCTTTATCATATAATAAGTTAAATGTTGATGTTTTAGAACTACCTTTTGGAATATAAACAATTCCATTATTGTTTAAAGATAAACTATTATTTAACATTAATACTAAAAAAAATGTAAATACATAAAACAACAAAATATTTTTTAAATTTTTTATTTTCATTATTAAAATAATATTACATAAATAAACAATTAACAATTACAAAAAAAAGCCGTCCAATAAAGACGGCTTTAAAAATCAAACTTAATGTAAAATTATACAGCTTTTTCTATGTGTTTAATAACATCACCAACTGTTGTTATTTTTTCTGCTGCATCATCAGGAATTTCTATATCAAACTCTTCTTCTAATAACATAACAAGTTCTACTGTATCTAAACTATCAGCATCTAAATCATCAATGAAAGAAGCTTCTGGAACTACTTTTGATTCTTCTACACCTAGGTGTTCCACAACAATTTTCTTTACTCTTTCAGCAATCTCACTCATTTTAAATATTCCTTATATCTTAAATTATTAAATAACAAAACTATCTGCTTTTTTAACAATCATAATAATTTATTTCAAGTAAAAAATTATTAAATTTTAAATTAATATGATTGAAAAATTATTAAATCATTAACATACCGCCATTAATATGCAAGGTTTGTCCTGTAATATAACTTGCTTCGTCTGAACTTAAAAAAGCAACAGAATTTGCAATGTCTTCTGGTTTTCCCAATGTTCCCGTTGGAATATTTTTCAAAATAGATTCTTTTTGTTTATCGTTTAATTCTTCTGTCATATCAGATAAAATAAAACCAGGTGCAATGTTATTAACTGTAATTCCGCGATTTGCGACTTCTTGTGCTAATGACTTAGACATACCAATAATACCTGCTTTTGAAGCACAGTAGTTCATTTGCCCTGGATTTCCAGAAACACCAACCACTGATGATATATTAATTATTCTACCATATCGACGCCTCATCATCGCCTTAGATGCACTTCGACATAAAATAAAAGCAGAAGTTAGATTTACATTAATTACATCGTCCCAATCTTGGTCTTTCATACGCATTGATAACCCATCTCTTGTGATGCCCGCATTGTTAACTAATATATCAATACCGCCTGTTACTTTTTCAGCATTAACGAATAATTCTTTTACCGATTCTCTATCAGATAAATTTGCTGTTTGTACATGCACCCTATCGCCTAATTCTGATGCTAACTTTTCCAACTTTTCTTTTCTAGTTCCAGAAATAACTATTTCAGCTCCTAGCTTGTGTAGCTTTTTTGCTATTTCCCATCCTAATCCACCACTAGCACCAGTTATTAATGCCTTTTTACCTGTTAAGTCAAACATAAATACTCCTTTAAAATTATAATGTTTTTACAAAATCTTCTATATCTGAAATTTTATTAAGGCTCACAGAATTTATACTTTCAACTCGCCTAACCATTCCAGATAAAACCTTACCTGAACCACATTCAACTAATTCAGAAACTGACAAATTAAGCATCTCGTCAATGGTTTCACGCCACCTAACTCGTCCACAAACTTGCTCAACTAAACCATTTTTTACAACATTTACATCTGTCTGTGGTTTTGCTGTTACATTTGTAATAATCGGAACACTTACCGAATTAAACTCTATTTTGTCTAATTCTTGCTCCATTGTGTCCATAGCCGGCTTAATAAGCTCACAATGAAACGGAGCTGAAACGGTTAATTTCATAGCTCTTTTTGCCCCAAACTGCTTTGCTATTTCCACTACTTTATCAATAGCTTGAATATGTCCGGATAAAACAACCTGACCAACAGTATTGTCATTTGCAATCCAACATTTATACTCATGTGTACTTGCTTCTATTGTTAATTTTTCAACCTTTTCATAATCCAACCCTAATACAGCAACCATTCCACCAACACCTTGTGGTACAGCTTTTTGCATTGCTTCGCCTCTTAATTTTAATATTTTCGCCGTATCAGATAAACCAAGAGCCCTCGTTGCACAAAGTGCTGAATATTCACCCAAAGAATGCCCTGCTACATAATTAGTAATCTGTTGTATTGGTTTTCCCGACAACTCTTCTACTATGCGAGCGGTTGCAACGGAAACCGTCATAAGAGCAGGTTGTGTGTTTTGTGTTATATTAAGTGCATTTTCATCATCACCAAATATAACATCAGATAGTTTAAAATTTAATGCATCATCGACTTCATAGAAAACATCTTTTGCTAACTTAAAATTATCAAATAATTCTTTGCCCATACCAAGTGACTGACTCCCTTGACCTGGAAAAACAAAACATCTATTCATAAAAAAAATCTCCACTCTAAACTAAATAAAAATACATAAAATATCTCACAAAAATATTATATAAATACAAAAAAAACAACAAAATATTATTATATTCATAATTAAACTCATTTTTAATATGCACCACCTGTTTTCAATCAACATTTACATAAATTTGTTAAAATAATTGATAATTGCTTTAAAAACTTGATTTTTTTATGTTTTATGTTATATATACTCGATGAAAAGTCTTTATATGGGATAAAGGCTAATTAACTCCTTGCTATAAGCTATGATATGTTTATGGCTAAGAAATGTCCTAAATTATCTTGAATCTAGGGTATTTCATCAAATCCAGAGGGAGAAATTGTAATGAACAATTACGAAACATTATTTATTTGTCGTCAAGACATATCAACACAACAAGTTGATACATTGACTGATAAATTTCAAGAAATCATCACGGCTGATAATGGAAAAATAGGTCGTCGTGAAAACTGGGGTTTACGAACTCTTGCATATAGAATCAAGAAAAACCGTAAAGGTCATATCGTTCTTATTAACTACACAGGAAATCACACTGCGGTTAAAGAAATGGAACGCCTTATGGGACTTAGCGAAGATGTTATTCGTTTTATGACTACTTGCACAGCAGAACTTGAAACAGATGAAAGCGTTGGAGTTAAAACTTCAAGCTATAAGAATTAAGGAGAGAGATTATGAATCGTAAACCATTCAATCGTCGTAAAAAGTCTTGCCCATTTTCTGGTGAAAATGCAATTGAAATAGATTACAAAGATGTAAAAATGCTACAAAGATTTGTATCAGAAAAAGGTAAAATTGTACCTGCTCGTATTTCATCAGTATCTGCAAAAAAACAGCGTAAGCTTACACAAGCAATCAAAAGATGTCGCTATGTTGGCCTAATGCCTTACACTGTGAAATAAGGAAGGAAGTACAATGCAAATAATTTTATTAGAAAAAGTTGAAAGACTTGGTAACCTAGGTGAAATTGTAAATGTTAAGCCTGGTTTTGCTAGAAACTACCTTTTACCACAGGGTAAAGCTCTAAGAGCAACAAAAGATGCTATCGCAAAATTCGAAGCAGAAAAAAGTGCTATTGAAAAACTGAACTCAAACAAAAAATCAGAAGCAGAAAAAGTTGCAGAAAAAATTGATGGCAAAACTATTGTTATCATTCGTTCAGCATCTGATTCAGGTCAATTGTACGGTTCTGTTACAACTCGCGATATTGCGATTTCAATTTCTGAATTAAGTGGTGATAATATTACAAGAAATAATGTTATATTAGAAAATCCAATTAAATCTATTGGTTACTTTGACTTTAAAATCAAATTGCACCCAGAAGTAATTGCAAAAATTAAAATCAATGTAGCGCAATCAGAAGAAGAAGCTGAATTACAAGCAGAACGAGTTGCTCGTGGTGAATCTGCTGTTATCACAGCAGCAGAAGAAGATGCTAAGATAGCGGCTGAAATAGCAAAAGCACAAGCCGGAGAAATGGCAGAAATAGCTAAGAAAATGCAAGAAGAAGCCGAAAGCGGTGAAGCTGAATAAATTAAGCTTAATAATTTAATCTTGAAATCTTAATAGGGCATACTCGTATGCCCTATTTTTTAAAAAATAATGTACTTTTTGAATAAATTAATATATTATCAATTCTATATACAACACAAAAAATAGTAGGCAAAATGACTGAAGAATATAGAGATTACAATGATATAAATGATTTCTCAAGTGCTAAAAATGACACTGCTGATGCAAAAAATAATCCTGCTGTAGATGCTATTACAAACATAGCAATGAAAAACGAATCATTAAAAAAACAAAGAATAAGTGTTAATCAAACCGATAAACAAATACCTCATAACCTAGAAATAGAAGCAAGTGTAATAGGTGCAATTCTAAAAAATAATAACCTACTTGAAAAAGCGGATATACTAAAACCTGAACATTTTTATGCCCCTGAAAATCAAATATTATTTAAATGGATACTCGAACTAAGCGGAAGAAACCAATTAGCTAGCCCTAAAACTCTATCTCATCTAGCTGACAATGAACCTGCTATTGCTGAACTTGGTGGCAAGGAATACCTTGCAAGTCTAGCTAGTGATGTATTTAATGTGGTAAATGTGGCTGAATTTTCTAGTACAATAGAAGATTTATTCGTAAAACGCCAACTAATTACATTGGGCGAAGAAATTATACTAGATGGATACAATCAAAATATTGAAAACACCGGCGACAAGCAAATTGAAAAAGCCGAACAAGCCCTGTTTAACTTAGCTGAAACAGGTGATACTAAACAACAAATAATAGGTTTGGGAACTGCACTTAATCAAACCCTAGAACAAGCGGAAAAAGCTTTTCTAAACCCAAGTGGTTTAGCCGGCATTACAACTGGTTTCCGTGACCTAGACAAACATATGGGTGGATTACATAAATCCGACTTACTTATTCTGGCTGGACGACCTGCAATGGGTAAAACATCACTAGCAACAAATATTGCATTTAATGCAGCAAATGCCTACTCAACAGAAGTTGATGAAAAAGGTAATAAAGTAAGTAACGGTGGTGTTGTATTATTCTTCTCACTAGAAATGAGTTCAGAACAACTAGCAACTAGGATTATTTCAGAGCAAGCCGAAATATCATCAAATAAAATTCGCCTTGGTGAAATTAACGAAGAACAATTTAAAAGACTTGCTGAGAAATCTTCTAAGCTAAGCAATACACAGTTATATATTGATGATACCCCTGGTATCAGTGTAACCTCGCTTAGACAAAAAGCCCGCCGTGTGCAAAGACAACACGGACTTGATTTAATAGTAGTAGATTACTTGCAATTATTACAAGGTCCAGCCGGTAAAAGGTTTGATAATCGAGTTAATGAAATATCTGAAATTACTCGTTCGTTAAAAATTGTAGCGAAAGAGCTTAATATTCCAGTAATTGCCCTATCACAATTATCGCGTTCTGTTGAGCAAAGGGAAGACAAACGACCGATGCTATCTGATTTAAGAGAATCAGGGTCTATTGAGCAAGATGCCGACTTGGTAATGTTTATATATCGTCCTGAATACTACATAGCTGAATCCCCACCGGAACGCCGTGTTAATGAATCAGATGATAAATTTATGGAGCGAATTGAAAATCATAATAGCAAATTAAGTGAATCTAGAAATAAAGCAGAAATAATAATTGCAAAACAACGACACGGTCCTGTTGGAACGGTTGAATTATTCTTTAACGGTAAATTTACAAAATTCGGAGATTTGGATAACCAACATTATGAAGATTAGTCCTCCTGTATTAAAGATAAATCTAAATAATATTAAGCACAATTGGCAACAATACAACAAATTCTGTAATAGTGATGTCGATGCGGTTATCAAAGCAAATGCTTATTCATTGGGTGCTGAAAAAATTTATAGTACATTAATTGATGCAGGGTGCAAGAGGTTTTGGGTCGCAACAATAGAGGAAGCTATCACCCTTAGAAAAGTTAATTCAAAACCAGAAATAGCCGTACTTGAAGGAATTGCAAGTAACAATATAGATTTATATAAGAAACATAATTTACAAGGTGTTGTAAATACTCCTGAGCAACATGAACTATGGGGGGAAAACCAAGATTTAAGTGTATGGATACATATTGATACAGGTATGAACAGATTAGGTATTTCTCATAATAAAGCTATTGATATATTAAAAGATGCTCCAAAACCTTTTGGTTATCTTTCACATTTAGCATCTAGTACAGAATTAGATAACCCATTTAATAAAACACAAGTAGATAGATTTGAAAAAATAGTTAAAAAACTACCGAAAGCTCATACAAGTATGTACAATAGCAACGGTGTTATTGGCAAAAGCTTTAATCAAAAACATTCTATTCGCTTAGGGGTTGGTTTGTACGGCATTATAAATAGTGAATTTAATTTAAAACCTGTTCTTGAATTATCTGCATCTGTTACAAAAATCGATACGATAGAAAAAGGTGAACCAATAGGTTATAATTCTACTTTTGTCGCAGATAAAAAAACTAAAATAGCATCAGTAAACATAGGTTACGGAGATGGTTTTAATGTTAATATGTCAAATAAAGGCTATTTGTATCACAACAAACAAAGATTTCCGGTTTTAGGTCTTGTTTCAATGGATGTCATTATGATTGATATAACAGGTAATAATGATTTAAAGGTTGGGGATAAAATAACTATTTTTAATAGTTGTAAATATGATAATAAAGCTGGTATCATTGATATAATAGAAATGTCTAATATTTGTAATGTGTCAGCACATAATATTATTACAAATTGCAGAGGAAGAGTTATTAAAAAATATATTTAAATATATAAGAAAGAAATTAAATTATGTTCAATATAGCACAAAACATTGGTAGTTTAATAATTGACTCCGTGGAAGTTATAGGTAAAATGATTAGGTTTTCACTAATCAGTATTATCGGAATATTATCTCGTCCTTTCTATACAAATATATTTATCAATCAATGTATTAACATTGGTTTTTTCTCGTTACCTGTTGTAGGTATGACAACATTATTCGCTGGAATGGTGTTAGCATTACAAAGTTATGCAGGAATTAATCCAAACTTAGCAAGTACAACAATTCCAAATTTAATTGTTCTAGCTATTACAAGAGAGTTAGCCCCTGTTTTAGGAGGCTTAATGGTTGCCGGAAGGATTGGTGCATCGATAGCCGCGGAAATTGGTACAATGCGTGTAACAGAACAAATAGAAGCACTAGAAACACTATCAACAGATCCAATTAAATATTTGGTTATCCCTAGGATACTTGCTGGAATAATTACCCTACCAATATTAGTTTTAATTGGTGATATTATTGGTATATTAGGCGGGTATATAGTTAGTGTTAGTAAATTGGGATTAAATCCAGCATCTTATCTTAATAATACAATTGAAGCTCTTAGCTTAATTGGTGTTATATCAGGATTAACAAAAGCATCTGTTTTTGGCTTCATTACGACAATTATGGGTTGCTATCAAGGTTATAATTCATCAGGTGGAGCAGAAGGTGTTGGTAAAGCAACAACAAATGCTGTTGTCTGGTCTTCTATAATGATATTAATCGCAAATTACATAATCACTGAAATGTTTGTGGGAGTATGATAATGGATAAAATTGTTTATAAAAATGTATCTAAATCTTTTGATGATTTAATCGTATTAGATGATTTTAGTCTTAATATAAAAAAAGGTGATAGTGTTGTAATAATTGGTGGTTCCGGGACAGGTAAATCAGTTTCCTTAAAATGCTTGCTTGGCTTATTAACGCCTGATAATGGTTCAATAAAAGTCGATGAACAAGAAACCGTTGGAATAAGCTCGGAATACCGTAATAAAATTAATGAAAACATAGGTATGTTATTTCAAAACGGAGCTTTATTTGACTCTATGACTGTAATCGAAAATGTTTGTTTTGGATTAAAAAGTGGAAAAGGAATATCTGATAGAAAAAGTAGAAAAATCGGTATTGAATGCCTAGATAAAGTTGGGCTAGATAAAAGTATACTAGATAAATACCCTTCTGATTTATCCGGCGGTATGCGAAAAAGAGTTGCTTTGGCAAGAGCGATCGCCACAAATCCAGAGATAATTTTATTTGATGAGCCAACAACTGGGCTTGACCCTATTACTGCATCGACTATTGATAATTTAATTGTTGATACGGTAAGAAAAATGGGAGTAACTACTATAACAGTTACCCACGATTTGGCATCTGTACGAAGAATAGCTGATCGTGTTGCATTATTATATAAAGGTAAAATTGAATGGATCGGAACAGTTCAGGAAATGGACGAAACAGACAATCCTTTTGTCAAACAATTCATAAATGGTTCCAGTAAAGGTCCTATCCATTGGGCAAGAGGAAACAAATAACAAATGGTTAAAAGTAAAACCAAATACAGTTGTAATGCTTGTGGTGCAATTACCCCTAGATGGGCTGGAAAATGCGATAGTTGTAATGAATGGAATTCCATAGAAGAAAGAATTGACACGACAGTTGCCCTTAATTCATCAGGTGCAAGACGAGGAAAAGGAAAAACTATAATTTTTCAATCCCTTAAAGGGACGCAAGAAAAACCAACAAGAATTAAATCAAATATTAATGAATTTGACCGTGTTTGCGGTGGTGGTTTAGTAAAAGGAATGGTAAGTTTAATCGGTGGTGACCCCGGAATTGGAAAATCTACATTATTATTACAAGTTGCATCATCAATTGCCAAAACAAACGAAACGGCATATGTATCAGGCGAAGAAAGTATTGAACAAATCCGTCTAAGAGCAATGCGACTAGGGGTGGAAGAAGCCCCTGTTCAATTAGCATCTAGTACAAATATGAATAATATTTTAGAAACTATGGAGGGAAATAATCCCCCGAAAGTAATAATTGTTGATTCAATTCAAACAATGTTTCTTGATAGCATAGAATCAGCACCAGGTACTGTTTCGCAAGTTCGTGCTTGCGCCGGTGAATTAGTAAGAGTTGCAAAAGCAACAGGAGTTTCTGTATTTATAGTTGGACATGTTACAAAAGACGGAGCCATTGCAGGGCCAAGAGTGCTAGAACATATGGTAGATACAGTTTTATATTTTGAGGGGGAAAGAACCCATCCATACCGAATTTTACGAAGTGTAAAAAATCGTTTTGGCGCAACCGATGAAATCGGAGTATTTGATATGACTGTATCTGGTTTACAAGAAGTTGCCGACCCATCAGCAATATTTTTATCAAATACAAAAAAAGAAACCTCCGGTACAGCTGTATTCGCAGGTATAGAGGGTAGTAGACCTGTTCTAGTAGAAATACAATCTCTTGTCTCGCAAACCACATACCCAAGCCCTAAGCGCTCGACTGTTGGCTGGGATAATAATAGATTATCAATGATATTAGCTGTTCTTGAAAGTCGCGGTGGTTTAAATATGGCTGGAAATGATGTTTATCTTAATGTGGCTGGTGGATTAAAAATAACTGAACCGGCCTGTGATTTAGCTTGTGCGGCGGCGATAACATCTGCTTTAACAAATAAATCACTACCTACCCAATCGGTATTCTTTGGTGAAATAGGTTTAAGTGGTGATATTCGCCAATCATCACAAATTGAAACAAGATTAAAAGAAGCAATAAAACTTGGGTTTAAAAAAGCAATTATACCTAAATTACATAAAAAAATTAATTTTAAAGGTATAGATATTATAACCATAAACGATGTAAGTGAACTTTACAGTATAATTAGGAATGAAAATTAATGAATGAAATTGGTATAAACACAGCTGATATAATTATCTTAGCAATTATTTTACTTTCTGGAATATTATCTTTTCAAAAAGGATTAATACAAGAAATAATGCGTATATCCTCTTGGATTGGGGCTGTTGTAGTTGCTTTGTACAGTTACGACCCAATATTACCGTATGTCAAAGAATATGTAGATATGGAAATTGGAGCATCAGCAATAACCGGTGCATCTAGTTTTATATTATCATTAATAGTATTTTATATAATATCGCATTTTATATCAGGTATTGTAAAATATAGTTTAATTGGTTCTTTAAACAAATCGCTTGGTTTTATATTTGGTATGATACGAGGTGCTGTAATTTGCTCAATATTATATATTTCAATTATATATTTATATGATGGTAAAAAAATTGATGCATTTGAAAATGCGAAAACAAAAAATATAATTGAATATACATCCAAGATTATTATTTTATCCCTGCCTGAAAACTTTGAAAATAAAGTTAATGGCACAGTTAAAATTATAAAAAATAATATTAATGATTTAGAGAAATTAAATGGAACATATAACAATCTAAATCAACAAAAAACAAACCAAGATGATATCGGTGATTTAATTGACTATACCATTGATTAAAATATAAAACCTATTTTCGCTTTCCAATAGCTTTTTTATTTCTTAGGTGTTCATAAGGGTTTTCGCTCTTTCGCATTAAGATACGAATAGGAATACCTTTTAAATCAAAATCTTCACGCATTCCCTGCGCCAAATAACGAATATAGCTTTCTGGCATTTCATCAGGCAAACTAACATTTAAATAAAATGTTGGTGGACGAGTTTTTATTTGGCTAATAAATTTAACTTTAATTCGTCTACCGCTTGCCATTGGTGGTGGGTGTTGCTCTGTTTTATACCTTAACCAATCATTAAGTTTTGATGTAGATATACGAATATTCCAAGTATCAAAAATATTAAAAGCACTATCGATTAATTTTTCAATATTTTTTCCATTAAGGGCTGATAATGTAACAATTGGCACCCCCCTTACTTGATTTAAAGATGCTTCAATTCTATTTCTTAGTTCATTTAATGTTTTTTCTTTGTCTTCGACTTTATCCCATTTATTCGCCCCTATTACTAAGGCTCTACCTTCATTAATAACGGTTGATGCGATTGATAAATCTTGTTTTTCTATGCCTTGTTCCATATCCAACATTAATATCACAACCTGAGCAAATTTTATCGCACGGATACTATCAGCTGATGCTAATTTTTCAATTTTCTCGTTTATTTTACCACGGCGTCGTAAACCCGCTGTATCAAAAATTTTAACTTTTTTACCGTAATGCTCAAAATCACTAGATATACTATCTCTGGTAATACCGGCTTCTTGCCCTGTTAACATTCTTTCTTCACCAAGACAAGAATTTACCAAAGTAGATTTACCCGCATTAGGACGGCCAACTATGGCAAGTTGCAATGGTCTTTTCTTTACAATCTCATCATCTTTTTCGTGTCCTGTATCAATAAATTCTTCTTGTGCAGGTTCTTCAAAATAATATTGTTTTAAGGCATCGTATAAGTCACCCATACCTTCGCCGTGTTCCGCAGATATAGAAATAACTTCACCTAATCCCAATCCGTAAGCTTCACCAATACCGAATATTGAGCTTTGTTTTTCGCATTTATTTGCAACTAATATAATTGGTTTATTGGTTTTTCTAAGGAAGAGTGAAAAATGTTCGTCCATAGGCACAACCCCTTCGCGACCATCAATCATCATTACACATACATCGGATTGTTGGATTGCGGTTTCGGTTTGAAGGCGCATTCTACCTTCTAGGGAATCATCGAATGATTCTTCTAGGCCGGCTGTATCAATTAGTTTAAATTTTAAATCGGCAATTTTTCCCATACCTTCACGGCGATCACGCGTAACCCCAGGCGTATCGTCAACGATAGCTAGTTTTTTACCGACTAAGCGGTTAAATAAAGTAGATTTACCTACATTAGGTCTACCTACAAGGGATACTGTAAATGTCATTATCTGTATACTTTCAAATTACCGTCATCTTGCAACATATACACAAGATTTCTTTTTTTAACAATTTTTAAATTACTATTTTTTGTATTATGTAAGGCAATTGTGTTGCCGTTGTCAATGCTTAATAATTGTATTTTGCCTGTTGATGAAAATAAAACAAGCTTTCCGTTGTGTAAAATCATATTATTCCAAGTAGTTTGAACACTGTTATATGATCGTTGTAATTGCATAGTCCAATAGACAAAACCATCATTTTTATCAATAGCCCATACTTTTGAATTAACATCTAGAATGAATATTATATCGCCTGTAACTACTGTATTTACCTCGCTTGATATATTTTTACGCATTTTAACAAAACCTGTCTTGGAGTTTATAGAATAAAAACCTTTGCTACTTGATATTACATAAATATTTTCATTGTCGATAGTTATAGGAGAAATAAATGAAGATTTATCAACAACACTATCAAAACTTAAATTATTCGTAAGTTTACTAGACCAATGCTGTTTTCCATTGCTTGCATTGATTGCAAACAAATTACCATTTGAATACAAAATATAAGCTATATTTTTATCAATTATTACTTTTGCTACTTCCAAATAACTAGTTTCAATTTCAAAATTTGGTGAGTGTTCCCAAACTATTTTTCCATTTTGTGAATTAATAGAAACAGTTTTACCGCCAACTAATTGAAATATTAAATTATTTAAATATACAGATGGCTTAGAATTAATGTTATTGCCTAAATCAATTTCCCATAAAACATTTCCATTTTTAATATCTAGGCCGTAAGTAATCCCGTTATTGCCGAAAACGATTACTACTTTATCAACAATTTTTAAATATCCGCGAAATAAAGGAGATTCTGATAATTCAATTTTATTCTGCCACATCTTTTTATTATACAAAATATTATACGAATATATTTCACCAGATGTGTTTAAATAAAAAACAGTTTCATTCAAAATATCAAATTCAGCAATCTTAGTATCAAACTTATTAATATCGCCTAATTTTAACTTAATAAAATCAACTTTTTCTAGGTCTACATTGCGAATAGAAGAACCAAGTTTATTAACCGGAATACCTAACCCGTTAATATTGGGTTTATTTAGATTATTAGTACCTGTATCTTTTGTAATATCAAAACTTTCATTACCAGCACAAGCTGTAATAAAAATAGTGATAAATAAGATATTTGCAAATTTAAATACATTATTTACGAGCATATAATTTATTAACTTATTATTTTACTAATACACTTAACATATTATCAACAATTTCTCTATTTGATGGATTTATTGATATGTTATTTTTCAATTCCTGCAAGATTTTAATAGCTTCATTATTTTTGTTATTTTGCAATAGAACTTCAACTCCTGTTAATTGTGCAATGACTTTAAACTGTGGAGAATTTATTGTATTTAAACGCATTAATAATTCACCTGAATTCACTTGCTCTATACCAACCCAAACCGAAGCCAAAACAGCATATTCTTTTTGAGGAGATGAAGCATTTTTCGAATATGTATATAATATATTTGATGCTTCCAAAACATTAGTTAAAGAAACTTGTTTAGCTTTTTCAACAACAGCTATAAATTGCGAACCTTGTTCACCTTGTGCAATTAATTCATCTAATAGATTAACATTTCCATTAGCAAGATAACTTTCAAAGATTTCCGATTCTTGATTGATTTTATTAATCTTGTATTTATCGAAACCAACAAGAACAGCCGTTCCAGCTATAATAAAAATTATAAACGCCATAACATAAAAACGATATTTGTTCCAAAACAAGATTAATTTTTCATCTTGTATATCTTGATTAACTTCATCAATAAATTGTTTCGTCATAATAATATCCTTACTTATTTATTAGCCTTGTTATAAGAAATATACAATAAAAAGTTTAAAAAACCAATACTCTTTATTTTATAATGCTTAGAATCATATTTTCCTTGATTCGATTCTGTTTATCTTATATATTAATCATTAATATTAAATTACTTTTTAAAAGAATAAGGAATTATCAAAATGACCTTTAAATGGACAGACGAAAATGTTCAAAAACTAAAAAAGATGTTAGCAAATGGCAAATCAGCTAGGGAAATAGCCGAAGAACTTGGTGGAATATCAAGAAACTCTGTTATAGGTAAAGCACATAGACTTGGTATTTCAGCACAAAATGAAAAGAAAAAAGCCAAGACAGCTTCTCCGAGCAAAGAGGTTAAGAAAAAAGCTGAGAGCAATGTAAAGCCAATTAAACAAGTGATTCATATATCACAAGCAACCCCGAGGTCTTCTGAAAATAGTTGTCAGTGGCCGATTGGTGATCCAGGCACATCTGAATTTAAATTTTGTTATGAGCCTGCCAAACCAGGCAGACCATATTGTAATGAACATTGTAATATTGCATATCGTAAAATAAAATAATAAATTGAGTGAACAATGCCTGCCACAAACAAAACAAGGGTGGCAAAGGTTTTAAGTAACGCTCCACCTGCTTATGCTGTAATAGATTTAGGGACTAATTCTTGTCGCCTATTAATCGCTAGGTACATTAATGATAAAATAAGTATCATTGATTCCCTTTCTGATTCAATTTCTTTGGGTAAAGGAATTAATGAAACACAAGAAATAAATGAACAAGCAAAACAAAGAGCGATTAATTGTTTAATAAAAATCAAGAATAAGATTGCTAAGCACAATATTGTTGCAATATCAGCGGTTGCAACTGAAACCTGCCGTCGTGCAAAAAACGGACAAGCAATTATTGATGAAATATATCAAAAAACAGGAATTGAATTTAAAATCATAGATACAAAAGAAGAATCTGAACTAGCTGTGGCTGGTTGCTATGACTTGTGCAATGGAGAAACAAATTTAGTTTTTGATATCGGTGGTGGTTCTACACAAATTATGTTAGTAAAAAATAATGATATAAGTGATTATATATCGATACCTTATGGAGTTTTAACACTAACTGAAAAAATAAATAAAACATATGTTAGTGAGCAAGAATTTGTAAAATACCAAGAATATATAAAATCATATCTAAATAAACTTCCATATGAAAATATTAGTGATATAAATGTTGTTGGAACATCAGGCACTATCACTACTATTGCCAGTACACATTTGAAATTAAATACATACAAAAGAAATTTAATTGATGGTATTAAGATAGAACAAAGTGAAATAATGAACCTTGCAAAGAAAATAGCTAAAATGCAAGAAAAGGAAAGAGTAAAAATACCAAGTATAAATCAAAAATATTCAAAATTAATGATGGCAGGTTGTATAATTTTATATAGTATATGTGAAAAATTTGAAGCAAAATATATAAATGTAGCCGATCGTGGTATCCGTGAAGGTATGTTAAAAAGGTTGATAAAAAATGACTAAAAAATCAAAAGGTAAAGTATCAGATCGCAGATACAAAACCGTGCGTGTTAAAACAGCAAGGAAAAGAGCTAACAGCTCGACCCGTTGGCTTGAAAGGCAATTAAATGATCCATATGTAATGGAGGCAAAAAGATTAGGGTTGCGTAGTCGTGCCGCTTTTAAAATGCAAGATATACAAAATAAATATCAAATAATCAAACAAGGTCATAAAATTGTTGATTTAGGTTGCGCACCTGGCGGATGGATGCAAGTCGCATTAGAAATTATGAATAACAAGGGAAGTGTTGTAGGAATCGATTTATTGGAAGTAGAGCCAATAAACGGAGCAACAATTTTACAAGGTGATTTTACAGATGACGATGCACCAGAAAAAATTAAGCAAGTTTTAAACGGCAAGGCTAACGGAGTCTTATCAGATATGGCTTCTAATACCACAGGGCATAAACAAACCGACCACCTTAGAATAATTGCCCTTGTTGAAATGGCTTTATACTTTGCACTAGAAATACTGGAAAAAGACGGTTATTTTGTTGCAAAAGTTTTTTCTGGTGGAACAGAAAACAATATTTTAAGAATATTAAAAAAACACTTTACTAAGGTATTTCATTACAAACCTCCATCATCACGCAAGGATTCGCCTGAAATGTATGTAGTTGCAATAAAATACAAAGATAATTTTGACGGGAACTTTTAAAAAATGAAACCAACTTCTCTTACCACTGCTATTATTGAAATTCTAGATAGCATCAACAATAGTAAAATACCTGCCGATAGAATAATTTCTTTTTGGAATAAAAATAATCGTTATGCCGGCTCAAAGGATAAATCTTTTATAACAGAAAGTATTTACAATATTTTACGAAATAAAGGACAAATTGAGTGGTGGGTTAAATACCTAGACTGCAATATAAGCGCGCGTACAATTATTATTTGTTATTATCATTTTACAAACCAAGATGTGAAAAATATGTTTAATGATTCAAAAAATAAATATGCACCCTGCCCTATATCAAGCAAAGAGCTTAAATTTATAGAAAAATTACAAAAATATAATTCTATAAATCATAAAGAAATGCCGATTCACGATAAATTAAATATCAGTGAATATTTATATAATAAGTTTTTTGAATTTTATGCTGAACAAACACCACAAGTATTATCAGCACTAAACACAGAGGCAAACATTGATATCAGGGTTAACAATTTAAAATCAGATACTGAACAAGTAGCAAAAGAACTAGAAGAACAAGGCATAGAAACAACAAAGCTACCTATTTTATCAAATGGATTAAGATTAAATAAAAGATTTGCTTTATCATCATTAAAAACATTCAAGAACGGTTTTTTTGAAATACAAGATTGTGGCTCACAAATAGTAAGTAAATTAATAAATGCAAAAAAAGGTGATAAAATAGTTGATTTTTGTGCTGGTGCTGGTGGGAAAACACTAGCGATGGCCGATGATATGAAAAACACAGGTCGTATTATATATTGTGATGTATCAGAAAAACGCCTTGACCGTGCAAGTATCCGTCTTCGTCGCGGTGGAGTAAATAATGCAGAAAAAAGACTATTGTCATCAGAAAAAGATAAATGGATAAAGCGAAGAAATGAACGATTTAGCGGTGGTTTCGATAAAGTTGTGGTTGATGCACCTTGCTCTGGAACCGGCACTTGGAGGCGAAACCCTGATCAGAAATGGCGTACAGACGAACAAACTATTAATGAATTATGTGTTTTACAAGAAAGTATTTTAAAATCTTCGTCTCGCCTTGTGCGTCCTGGTGGAAAATTAATCTATATAACTTGTTCATTATTAAAGGACGAGAACGAAAGCCAAGTTGATAAATTCCTTGATAATAACAAAGATTTCCATTTATGCGATATTAACAATACTTGGTTTGATACATTTGAACAAAAAAATATTAGTGATGATAAAACTCTAAGAATAACAGCGCACCAAAATAACAGCGATGGTTTTTTTATGGCTATATTAGAACGCCGTATTTAAATATATAAATAATATTTAATTCCCCCCCTTATAATTATTTATTAGGGGGTGTTTTTTTATAAAAATGTTTAAAAAAAAATTATATTGTGCTAGTCTAAATTAATAATTCTAGGGTAAAATATAGTTATGAAAAAATTAACAAATAAAATATTAAAAAATCAAAATATCTTAACAGCAACTATAATATTAATTATTATCATCATTTGGATGTTATCCGGCATATTATTCAATAAAAATGATAAATATAAACCGTTTAAAAAATTATCTAATGTAAAAATTAAAGTTGAAAGTATAATCGTACAAAAATTTAGCCCAACGATATCTATACCCGCCAAGATAGAATCAGAACAAAGTATACTTATAAAATCACAAGTTGCGGGTAATATTGCTAATATAAATGTTAAATCGGGTGAAATGGTAAGATCTGGGCAACTACTATTAATAATTGATGGAAATGCAATACGAGCAAAATTGAAACAAGCTCATATAAATTATAATGAATCTTTAATC
Organism: Alphaproteobacteria bacterium; assembly: GCA_029250225.1. GTDB lineage: Bacteria > Pseudomonadota > Alphaproteobacteria > JAQWUY01 > JAQWUY01 > JAQWUY01. The sequence goes on from JAQWUY010000031.1 coordinate 245,277, forward strand.
CAATACCAAGCTAACAAAAAATTATATAGTAAAAAACTAATTTCAGAGGCAGGTTTTGAAAAAATAAGATTAAAACTAGCTAGTGCAAAAGCTGATTTAGAAAGTGTTAAAAATGAATACAATAAACACTACATCAAATCACCTTTTTCAGGTCAAGTAGGTATTGTTAGAGTAAAAAAAGACGAGATAATTAACCGAAACCAAGAAATTATTGATGTGGAAAATAAATCACAATATAAAATTGTTGGATATGTTTCTATAAGGCAAAAAGCAAAAATAAAAGAAGGTAACAAATTTCACTTTTATATAGGTAACGAAAAACACTTTGGAACAATTACAGCAATTTCTTCTACACCAGAACAAGTTGTTAAAACATACCGTGTTGAAGGAAAAATTGATAAAGATGAGTTTGTTGCTGGTCAACCAGTTAAAATGACAATAAGTCTTGATAAAGTAAATGCTCATTTTATACCATCATCTTTATTTAATATTAATGATAACGGTGATTTATCAATAAAAATCCTAAATGAAAATAACAAAGTAATACTAAAACAAGTTGATATAATAGAAGAAACTTCAAATGGTTCTTGGGTTGTTGGACTTGATAGAATAACTAAAATACTAACAGATGGTGCCGGATTTGCAAAAATAGGTAGCTCTATTGTGGAAAAATAAAAAACAATGCTAAACTATCTTTTTTCAAGATCTAAAATAGCTCTTACATTCATAGTTATGATGTTAATATTGGGATATAATTCTTTTAAATTAATTCCAAAAGAAGCAAACCCAGATGTAACTATTCCGATAATGTATATCAGTATGAAACTCGATGGAATTTCACCAGAAGACAGTGAAAAGTCTCTTATTAAACCAATGGAAGCAGAATTAAAATCTGTAACCGGAGTGAAAAAGATGAATTCAAGTGCTTATAAAGGTGGTGGTAATGTGGTATTAGAATTTTATGCCGGTTACAATCTTGAAAAAGCATATAATGATGTAAAAAAAGAAGTCGATAATATTAACACACTTCCCAATGATGCAGAAAAACCAAAAATATTTGAAGTAAATGTATCTGAAATTCCAATAATTGATGTCAATATTTGGGGTGATGCTGATGATAGAAGTATGTTAGAGGTAGCAAAAGATTTAAAAAATAAATTTCGCAGTATTAAATCTGTTTTAGATGTAAATATAAATGGTGAAAGAGATGAGTTAATAAACTTAATCGTAAAACCAGAAATAATGGAATTATATCAAATAACTCCTAATCAAATCGAGTTAGCATTAAAAAAAGCAAATGTTATTTTATCATCTAGTGAACAAGAAAATAAAAAAACAGGAGCATTTAATATAAAGCTACCCAATTCATCAAAAAAAATTGATGATATTTTAAAAACACCAATCATAGTAAAAGGCGATAGTAAAATATTATTGAAAGATATTGCCGTATATAACCGTGGATTATCTAGTACAAATGTTAGAACAAAATTTAACGGTAGAAATAGTATAAATATTGAGATTACCAAAAGAAGCGGTACTAACCTTTTAGAGACTACAAAAAAAATTATACAAATTATTGAACAAGAAAATGTAGAGCTAAACAAAAAAAATATAAATGTGTCTGTATCAAATGATTCATCAAAAGATATAGAAAGAATGTTAAGTGAATTAAACAACAGTATAATAACATCTGTATTATTAATTATGGTAGTTGTAGTTGCTGTTCTTGGGCTAAAAAATGGATTACTTGTTGGTTTTGCTATACCGTTTTCTTTTTTATCAGGAATTTTTATAATAGCCTTAATGGGATATTCAATAAATGTTGTTGTTTTATTTGGTCTTATTCTTTCAATAGGTATGTTAGTTGACGGTGCGATAGTAGTTTCAGAATATGCACAAAGAAAACAAGATGAAGGACATTCTTTAAAGAAATCTTTTATTATGTCTATACATAAAATGAGTAAACCTATTATATCAGCAACAGCAACAACACTTGTTGCATTTATGCCATTATTGATATGGCCTGGTATAATAGGCGAATTTATGAAGTTTATACCGATTACATTAATTATTGTATTATCTTGTTCTGCGTTGGTTGCTTTATTATTTATGCCTATAATAGGTGTTAATATTAACACATTTACAAAAGTAATGATTTTTGTTTCAATTATATTTATTTCTATGCAATTATTTGGATTAATTGGTATTGTGCTTGGTATTTTAATATCATCAATAATAGTAAGATCTGTAAGAATAAATTTAGAAAAACCAAATGTGCCAAGAGTTGTCAAATCTATTACATCAATTAATTTAAAAGATTATAAAAAATCTGCATCAAAATTTATGGTTAAATATTGTGACTTATTAGTACTTACAATTAATAATCCAAAGAAAATATTATTTATTACATTATCAGGATTAATTTTATCGTGGACTTTATTTGGTTTATTTGGCAAAGGAACCTCGTTCTTTCCAGATAGTGAACCTTCAACATTCAAATTAAATATACATAATCCGGCTAATTTATCATTAATGGAAAAAGAAAGACTTGTTAATAAAGTTGAGAAAGAAATATTTAAATACAATGACGAAAATAAATATTTCACATATATTAACACCAGTGTTGGTGGTAGATCAGGACGCCGTTCTATAAGAAATGATAGAATAGGATATATTACCATTGAATTACAGGATTGGAGCGTTCGCCCATCTTATAAATTGATAAAACAAGAAATTCTAGAAAGAATAGACCACATTAAAGGTATAGAAATAAGAAGCGCTAAACCACAAAAAGGCCCTAGAACCGATAAAGATGTACAATTAATTATTACCGGCCCAAATCGTGATGATATAACAAAGAGTATTAAAAAAATAAAAAATCATATGGAAAAAAAGGGAATTTTTATTGAAATAGATTCAACTATAAATAAAACAGGAATCGAATTTTCTTATGAACCAAATATGGAAAAAATACAAGAAACAGGCGTAAATGTAAGAACAATTAGTGATTTAATAAAAATGTTAACACAAGGTAAAGAAGTATTTGATTTCCGCCCCGACTACACAGAAGAAGAAGTTAAAGTTATACTAAAACTACCTGAAAAATATAATACTATTACTGGAATAGAAGAGTTGAGAGTACAGACCCCTAACGGAGCTGTGCCGATGATGGACTTAGTAAATAAAAAATATAGTCGCAAAGTTAGTGCTTTACATAGTGAAAATGATAAAAAAATTGAAAGAATATCAGCTAATTTAAAAATTGGTTATGTAGCAAATAATGAAATAAATAATTTATTAAAAGAAATTGATAAAAATAACCTATTAGTAGGGAAATCAGACCTATATCTAAGTGGTGATAAAGAGGAAGAGAACTCTTCTAAGGAATTTCTTTCAAAAGCATTTGTTGTTGCTATATTTTTAATGTTTATAATATTGTTAATACAATTTAATAGCTTTTACCTAACATTTATAATTCTTTTTTCTATCATATTATCAACTGTTGGTGTTTTCTTAGGCTTATTTATATTACAAAAACCGTTTTCTATTGTAATGTCTGGACTTGCTGTAATATCTCTGGCTGGAATAGTAGTGAATAATAATATAGTATTAGTTGATACATTTCTTGGACTTAAAGAAACAGAACGAGAAGTAAAAGATGCTATAATAAAAACAGCTCTTGTTCGTTTTCGTCCAGTTCTGTTAACATCTTCCACAACTGCACTAGGTTTATTACCCACTGCAATGGGGGTTGGGATTGATTTCTTTAATAGAACTGTATCGATTGATGCGCCTAGCTCTCAAATATGGATATTACTTAGTCAAAATATTCTTTTTGGATTAATATTTGCGACAATACTTACACTTGTTATAACCCCTGTTATGCTTGCTGTGTTTTATAATAAAAAATGATTTATATAAAAAATATATTATTTTTTAAAAGATTTTTTTAATTTATTATAAGTAGGGATTGATATCGCAATTGTCATTAAATAAGAAAATAAAACAACACTTAATGTTAGCCAAGGAAGACCTGATAAACCAGCCATTATTCCACCTATAACCAACATAATTAATGGAATATACTTTCTTTCAATTTTTGCCTTTTTAAAAGAAAACATTGGTATAGTTGAAACCATTAACAACCCAATCAATAAAACCCAAATAGGTACAATAATGTTTGGAATAATAATCTGATTAAATGATAACGTCATAGGTAATAATGCAACTAATGCACCCGCCGGAGCAGGTATTCCCTGAAAATAATTATCCGCATAAGGTGGTAATTTATCCAACATTGTATTAAATCTTGCTAGTCTTAATGAGCAACAAACAACAAAAAATAAAGATATCCCCCAACCGATACCGCCAAATTCATTTAATACCCAAAAGTATAATATAAATGCCGGTGCCACACCAAATGCAACAAAGTCGGATAAGCTATCTAGTATTTCACCAAAATTTGATGTTGCTTTTAGCATTCTTGCGGCTCTACCATCTAGTCCATCAAAAATTGCTGATATAATTATACATATAATTGATTTTTCCCATAGGCCGGCTAGTGCATACCTAATACCTGTCAAAGCTAGACAAGTACCGGCTAAGGTAATAGCATTAGGAATGATAAAAGAAACCCTAAATTGATTTTGCATTATTAATAAATCCCTTCAATTAATCGGATTTGCATAGACATTCATTTTGTTGTTTTTCGATAAAGTTTGCGATGATACTTTCACCCGCAATAACTGTTTGACCAACAGAAACTTTTGACTTAATGCCCTTTGGTAAATATACATCAACACGAGAACCAAATCTTATCAAGCCGAATCTTTCACCAGCACTTAAAACATCATCAGGCTGAACATATGTTTTAATTCGCCTTGCAACTAATCCAGCGATTTGTACAAATGCAACTTTTGTTCCATTTTTATGTTCTATTATAAAGCTCTGTCTCTCATTATCTTGACTTGATTTGTCTAGATCAGCATTAAAGAAATTTCCTGCTTTATATTCAACAACTTTAATTTTACCAGAAATAGGAGAACGATTTACATGAACATTAAATATATTCATAAAAATACTTACCCTTGTAAGTTTTTCATCGTCCATATTTAATTCAGCCGGAGGAGTTGCCTCTGTAATCATCTGAACCACACCATCAGCAGGCGATATTATTAATCCATCTTGTGTAGGTGTAAAACGCACTGGGTCACGAAAGAAAGCAGTACACCAAAGCGTTAAAACAAGGCCGATAAAGGTTAGTATAGTAAAATCAAGTAAATAAAAAAATACAGTAATTGCGAAAAATATAGCAATAAATTTGTGACCTTCTTTATTTATTGGTATTAGTATAGGTTTTATAAAATCTAAGTTCATATTACATGCTCCCAAAAAAAATTTAACAATTTATGATACCATATTTTTATAAAAAATATAACTAAAATAAATTATTTTAGTATTTAACCTTATTTATAAAATATGGTATGTTTGTCTGGATTAAAAATACACATAATTATCTAAAACAAGGAGAAGGGATTAAAAAGTATGAAAAAAATAAAAGTAATAAATCCAATAGTAGAACTAGATGGTGATGAAATGACAAAAATAATATGGGATTTCATCAAGAAAAAACTTATTCTACCGTATTTAGATGTTGATTTAAAATACTATGATTTAAGTATTGAAAAAAGAGATGAAACAGACGACCAAATAACCGTTGATTCAGCCGAAGCAATCAAAAAATACGGTGTCGGTGTTAAATGTGCAACAATCACACCTGATGAAGCAAGAGTTAAAGAATTTAATTTAAAAGAAATGTGGAGATCACCTAACGGTACTATCCGTAATATATTGGGTGGAACGGTATTTCGTGAACCTATCGTATGTTCAAATATTCCCCGCTATGTTCCCGGTTGGAAAAACCCTATTATAGTTGCAAGACACGCATTTGGCGATCAATATCGTGCAACTGATTTTGTTGTGCCAGAGGCTGGTAAATTAACAATTAGATTTGAATCAAACGATGGAAAAAAAGTAATAGAGCGAGAAGTATTTGAATTTAAAGATTCAGGAATTGCACTTTCTATGTACAATGTTGATGAAAGTATAAAAGGTTTTGCTCACGCTTGCTTTAATTATTCTATCGACAGAAAAATACCTTGCCTGTTATCAACAAAAAATACTATTTTAAAAGCTTACGATGGTAGATTTAAAGATATTTTCCAAGAAATATTTGACAATGAATACAAAGCTAAATTTGATGAATTAGGTATATGGTATGAACACAGATTAATTGATGATTTGGTTGCATTTGCAATTAAATCAGAAGGTGATTTCTTGTGGGCTTGTAAAAATTATGACGGCGATGTTCAATCCGATATTGTTGCACAAGGTTTTGGCTCTCTTGGTTTAATGACTTCGGTATTAATGACACCAGATGGAAAAACCATAGAATCAGAAGCAGCACACGGAACGGTAACTCGTCACTATCGTCGACACCAACAAGGCAAAGAAACTTCTACAAACCCAATTGCATCTATTTTTGCTTGGACTCGTGGATTAAAATACCGTGGTAAATTTGACGATACACCGGAAGTTATTGAATTTGCTGAAAAGCTTGAACAAGTTTGTGTTGAAACCGTTGAACAAGGTAAAATGACCAAAGATTTAGCATTGCTAGTTTCAAAAGATCAAGCTTATTTAACAACTAATGAATTTCTAGATGAACTAGACAAAAAGCTACAACAAAAAATGGCTTAACAAAAACAAACCACCTTATGATTATATAAGGTGGTTTTTTGTTATTTAGTTTTTAACAGATATCATAGCTTCTGAAAATGTAGCCATACCGTTGTGGCAATTGATTGCAGAACGCAATATTCCCAATGCTAATACTGCCCCTGATGCTTCGCCAAGTCGCATATTCATATTTAATAAAGGTTCTTTATTAATTATATCTAGTAATCTAACGTGACCTATTTCGGTTGATAAATGTGAAATTAAGCAATGATCAATATATGTTTTATCATAACTATATAAAATAGAACAAGCAACTGAGGCTGTAAAACCATCAATTATTACTGGAATATTAGCCATACGGCCTGCTATTATTGCACCGACAATAGCACACAATTCAAATCCGCCTAAATGTTGTAATACTTTTAGCCCGTCGACTTTACCATCAATAGTAAAGTTTTCTCTGTGTTTTTTGACACCTTCACTTACAACACGAACTTTTTTTTCAAAGACATCACCACCAACACCTGAACCAGAGCCTGTCCAATCAATAGCATTACCGCCAAATAAAGCATAAGCCATAGCAGAACCGGATGTAGTATTAGCAATCCCCATTTCACCAAGACACAGCAAATCAATGCCTGGTTCAACGGTTGTCATACCATAGCATATTGCATTAACACAATCTTGTTCTGTCATAGCTGGTTTTTCAGTAAAATCTTGGGTTGGTTTTGCAATTCCCATTTCATAAACTCTTAGTTCCGCATCTTGTTGTTTACAAAGTTGATTAACACAAGCACCGCCATTTTGAAAATTCATTACCATTTGTGCTGTTACTTCTTGCGGAAATGCTGAAACTCCTTGTTTTGAAACACCGTGGTTACCTGCGAAAACTGATACCCTAGGTCTTGAAATTGTTGCGGGATATCGCCCCTGCCATTTTGATAACCAAAATGCAAGATCTTCTAATTTACCTAGCGATCCAATTGGTTTTGTAAGTTCTTCATTACGAGATTTTGCTAAATTTTCACTTTTTTCACAAGAATTAGGAAACACATCAAAAATTTTTCTAATCTCTTCAAAGTTATTTAATTCTGGTTTGCTATTCATATTACCCCAATACATTTTAATTATTTTATCAAAATGTAATATATTTATTGTTCTTTTTCAAATTAAAATATAATATAATTTATTATTATAAGATATAAATCAAGAACAGGCAAAAAATGATTAAATTAATAGAACAAATAATAATTGCAACTACACTGTTAAGTCGTATTCCAATGCCTAATATGAAACACGGCAATGCTAAGTTAAAAAATCTTGCTTGGGCATACCCTATTGTTGGATTAATATTATCATCTATATATGTTGTATTTATAATATCTAGTGTGTACTTACCTTTTGAATTGCCAATATTGTTATTATCAATAATAATTGTAATGATTAGTATATTCATTACGGGTGCTTTACATTTTGATGGTTTAGCTGACATTTCAGATGGTTTTTGGGGTGGATATGATAAAAAGCATCGTCTTGAAATTATGCAAGATTCAAACATTGGTACATTTGGAACCATTTCAATAATAATTTCCTTGATGCTTTATGTTGTTATATTAAATGAAATAAATGATTTGTTTTTAATATCTGTGTTCTTGATTATTTCATCAATTTTATCAAGAGGAATTATGGGAATAATACAGTTAACAAACCAACAAGCAAAAAAAACTGGTTTATTAAATTATGTGTCAAAAGAAAATAAAATTAAATATAATATATTACAAATTTTATTCATTTTAATATTTACATCAGCAATAATAATACACTTAACAAATATAACAATATTGTTAAAATTATTAATTGTATCGTTTGTAGTTTGGGGATTACTATCATTACTATATCGCAAAAAAATAGGTGGGATTAACGGTGATTGCCTAGGTGCAAGCCAAGTAATTAGCGAAATCATAATATTACTAACTTTATACGGAATTAATCAATGAGTAACGAATGGATAAAAACTAACTGGTATTGTATAAGACACGCTGTTGTTGCTAAACATACCCACAAAGGAACATTTTACGGTTCACAAGATGTTGATTGTACACCTTGTAATGACCTATCAAAATGGAATGCAAATAATTTACCGAACGAAGATAATATATTAATAACCTCTAAATTAAAACGAACAATACAAACGGCAAATGCAATTAAAGAAGCAGGAGCGATTTTACCGGAACAAATTGAAATTCCTGAATTTAATGAACAATGTTTTGGTGTATGGGAAAACAAACCATTCAAAGATGTATACAAAGAAACAGATGAGGTATTCTGGTTTGCACCAGCACATACCGTTATAGAACAAGGGGAAAGTTTTATGAATTTATACGGAAGAACTGCACACCGTATGCACCAATTAACCCATAAATATGCCGGTAAAAATATAATATCTGTAACACACGGTGGAACAATTCGTGCAATGATTGCATTTGCAATGGACTTAGCAATGGATAATGCATTAAACATAACAATTGATAATCAATCAATAACTTTACTAGAACATTTTCACAAAAAAGAAAGTAAAGAAAAAGGCAAATGGCGAGTAAGATTTATTAATAAATTACCCATTGAAAGCCTAGATATATGATACATTTAATTTTAGGTGGAATAAAATCGGGTAAAACGGCATTTGCTCTGGAAACTGTAAATAATCTAAGCAAAGAAAAAAAACTTAATAAAACATATCTTGCAACATCGAATATATTTGATGAAGAAATGCAAGAAAAAGTGGATAAACACAAACAAGAACGCAACGAAACTTGGAAAAATATAGAAGAGCCAATAAACATAGCAGAAATAATAAAAAAAAATAATAGCGATAATATTGTATTATTGGATTGTATATCAATGTGGCTAGCCAATCTTTTATTAAAAGAATTAGACATAGAAAAGCACACCGCCGAATTAATTAATACATTAAAATCAACTAAAAGCGATATTATCATCGTGTCAAATGAGGTGGGGCGTAGTTTAGTTAGCGAAAATAAATTAGGCCGTAAATTTCAAAACGAACAAGGCTTATTAAATCAAAAAATAACAAGTGTCGCAAATAAAGTAGATTTAGTTATCGCCGGCTTAACATTAAATTTAAAAGGAGAGTAAAATATGAATAAAATTCCAGCAACAGTAATAACGGGATTCTTGGGTGCAGGTAAAACAAGTATTATCCGTCATATGATTGAAAACAATAATGATAAGAAATTAGCATTTTTAATAAATGAATTTGGTGATTTGGGAATTGATCGTGAAGTATTGCTAGGTTGTGGTATGGAAGATTGTCAGGAAGAGGATATCGTAGAATTGTCAAATGGCTGTATTTGCTGTACTGTCGCAGATGACTTTTTACCAACAATGGAAAAATTGCTTGATCGCGAAAATCCACCCCAACACATATTAATTGAAACATCAGGCTTAGCATTGCCAAAACCACTAGTAAAAGCTTTTGACTGGCCTAGTGTAAAATCAAGAGCGACGGTTGACGGTGTTATAACCGTTGTTGATTCAAAAGCATTATCAGAAGGAAAATTTGCATCAGATGAACAAATGGTGCAAAAACAACGCCAAGAAGATGAAAGCCTAGATCACGAAAACCCTCTACACGAAGTTTTTGCCGATCAGTTATTATGTGCTGATGTAGTAATTATGAACAAAATTGATTTACTAGAAGAATCTGAAATCAAAAAAATTAAGTTAGAATTAAAATCACAAGTTCGTGACGGTGTATCGTTTATTGAAAGCTCAAATGCTTCTGTTTCTAGTGATGCTATATTAGGTCTTGGCTTTGCAAGTGAAGAAACAATAAATGAGCGTAAAACACACCAAGAACACCATCACCACGATGAACACGATCACGATGAATTTAATTCATTTACTGTTGAATTAGGTGAAGTTAAAAACATTGATAAACTAGAAAAAGATTTATTATCAGTGGTAAAAAAATATAATATTCTTAGGGTAAAAGGATTTATCTATAATTCAGAAAAAACTATGAGGCAAGTAATCCAAGGTGTGGGGCCTCGATTTACAAAATACTTTGATCGCCCTTGGAATGACAACGAAATCAAATCAACGAGATTAGTTATTATTGGTTTACACGACATCAACCCTGAACAAGTGGCATCTGAATTAAAGTGATAAAAAATATTTTAAAACAAACATTTTTTTCTGGTACTCAAATATACATATTTTTCGTAAAAATAATGATACCAACACTAATTTTTGTAAGAATATTAGGAGATTTGGGCGGTATTGACTACTTGGCAAAAGCATTAACTCCCGTGATGGAATTTTTAAATCTTGGCGGTGAATCGGCTTTGGTTTGGGCTTCTGCTATTTTAGTAAATTTATATGCTGGTTTAAGTATATTTTCAAATATGGAATCATTACAAAACCTTACTGTTGCCCAAGCAACAACAATTTCATTATTAGTGCTAATTGTTCATAATATATTTATGGAAATGGCCGTAGTAAGAATGGTCGGATTAAAATTACCGTTTATTACATTATTTAGATTTATATCAACAGTTTTTATAGCATTCTTATTTATTAAAACTGCTAACAATATGGGCTTTTATCAGGAATCAGCCAAAATAATTATCGAACCGCAAAGTATAAACAGCTCTTTTGAATTATGGGCTATCAATTCATTAAAATCACTGATATTTTTATTGTTTGTGATTTATTTAATCGTATTTATTGTTGAAATTCTTAAAGCTATAAAAATAACAAATTTACTAGAAAGCACTTTATCGCCAATATTTAGACTAGCGGGAATTAGTAAAGAGGCAAGTAATATCACAGTAATAGGTTTATTATTAGGATTGGCTTACGGTGGAGCATTCTTTATAGAAGAAATAAAAAACAAAAAATTAAAAGACCGAGACATTTATTTATCAATATCATTATTATGTCTAAGTCACGCTATTATAGAAGATACACTATTAATGATTTTAATCGGTGCCGATATGTTTATATTAGTTGTGTATAGATTCTTTATTACACTGTTTATAATATGGCTATTAAGCTTAGTAGTAAATAATTGTTCTGATAGATTTTTTTATAAATATTTCTTTCACAAAAAAATAAAATAATTACAATTGTTTTTTAATTTCAGAAATAGCTTCATCTACTTTACTAGCATCGCTACCGCCGGCCTGTGCCATATCCGGACGGCCACCGCCACCTTTTCCGCCTAGCACTTTTGAGGCAATTTTTACTAGCTCAACAGCATTATGTTTATCAGTGTTACTTGCAACAACTATCGATACTTTTTCATCGTTTGTAGAAATCAAAACAATTACTGAATTATCAAACTGTGATTTTAAATCGTCAGCTAATCCCTTTAATTCTTTGGCCGGTAAATCAACAGTTTGCCCAATAAAGTTAGTGCCGTTGATAGATTCAGGCTCTAAATTATCTCGATTAGCATCATCACTTGCCATTTTTTTACGAAGATTAATAACTTCTTTTTCAAGTTTTTTATTACTATCAATCAAAGACTTAACTTTATTTGGTAAATTATCTGTTGTAGATTTTAATTTAACATTTAATGAATTAATAACTTTTTCTAAATCTTGAACATATTTATTTAATTCACTACCTGTTACGGCCTCAATTCGCCTTACCCCAGCCGATACCGCAGTTTCATTAATTATTTTAAAACCGCCAATTTCACCTGTACTTTTACAATGTGTACCACCGCATAATTCAATTGAGTATGCTCTTTTATCAGCAGTTGCCGAACCCATACTAACAACCCTAACCTCGTCACTGTATTTTTCACCAAACAATGCTTGTGCGCCCATTTCTCGGCCTTTTTCTGGTGTCGTAAGAATAGTATCAATCGGCGTATTATCACGGATTTGTTGATTAACTATATTTTCAACCTTAATTATATCTTCTTTCGAGATTGCAGAATTGTTTGATACATCAAATCTTGTAATTTGTTCATTTTGTAATGAACCTTTTTGTGATATGTGGTCTCCTAATATTTCTCTCAGAGATTCGTGCATAAGATGTGTTACAGAATGATTAGCTTGTATTTTTTTACGACGAGCATTATCAACTATCAATTCTACTGAATCATTTACACAAACTTCTCCGTCTTTAACCTTAACATAATGTAAAAATAAATCACCCAGTGCTTTTTGTGTGTCAATAACAATTAACTTACAATTTTTATTTTTAATAATACCTGTATCGCCAACTTGACCACCGCTTTCACCGTAAAACGGTGTCTGATTAGTTATTACAACACCTTCTTGATCTCGGCTTAAATTTTTAACTTGTTTTGAATCAACAACTATAGACTTAATAACACCTTCGGAATGTGTACTTTCATAACCTAAAAATTCAGTTGAGCCAACTTTATCTTTTACATCAAACCAAAGTTTATCTGTCTTTGAAGCCCCTGAGCCGACCCAAGCAGAACGAGCTTTTTCTTTTTGCTCAGACATTGAAGCATCAAATTGTTTCATATCAATAGTTTTACCCTTGCTTCGTAAAATATCAGCTGTTAAATCAACAGGGAAACCGTAAGTATCATATAAATTAAAAGCAATCTTACCATCAAGAACTTTTCTTGAACCCATTTTTTCGGTTTCAGAATCTAATAATTTTAATCCCCTATCCAATGTTTCTTTAAATCTTGTTTCTTCCAACCTTAAAGTTTCAGTTATTAATGAATTAGCATCTTTTAATTCAGTAAAATGTTGCCCCATTTCTTTTATTAAAGATGGAACTAGTTTGTACATAAGTGGGTCTTTTGCACCTAGTATATGAGCGTGTCGCATAGCACGACGCATTATGCGTCTTAGCACATAACCCCTACCTTCGTTTGATGGCAACACACCATCAGCAATTAAAAATGCCGAAGAACGAAGATGGTCAGTGATAACTTTTAACGATACATTATCCGTATCAGTGTCAACAATACCGGCGGTATAATCGATTATGTTTTTAAATGTATCAATATCGTAATTATTATGCTTTCCTTGTAAAATAGCCGAAATTCTTTCCAATCCCATACCCGTATCAATACTAGGTTTCGGTAAATCTTTTCTTAAACCAGATTCCATTTGCTCAAATTGCATAAATACAAGATTCCATATTTCAATAAATCTATCACCGTCTTCATCAGGAGAACCAGGAACACCACCAAATATATCTTCGCCGTGGTCATAAAATATCTCTGAACAAGGGCCACAAGGGCCAGTATCACCCATTTGCCAAAAATTATCAGAAGTGGCGATGCGGATTATTTTATCATCTTTTAATCCAGCTATTTTTTTCCAATAATTTACCGCTTCATCATCATTGTGATAAACGGTTACTAATAATTTATCTTTATCTAATGCATATTCTTTGGTTAATAAATTCCAAGCAAGCTCAATAGCATTTTCTTTGAAATAATCACCAAAAGAAAAATTGCCTAGCATTTCAAAAAATGTATGGTGACGAGCTGTGTAACCAACATTTTCTAGGTCGTTGTGTTTACCACCTGCACGAACACATTTTTGTGATGTTACAGCAGTTTTATAATCCCTAGTTTCTAGACCTGTAAATAAATCTTTAAATTGAACCATACCCGCATTTGTAAACATAAGAGTTGGATCATTTTGTGGAACCAGCGCAGATGAATCAACTATCTGATGTTTATTTTTTGCAAAATAATCTAAAAAAGTTTTGCGAATTTGGTTAGTTTTCATAATTTGCCTTTCAATTTTAAGATAAAATAGCAATTTACAGGCTATTTTTCAATATAAAATGATAAAATATTTTGATTATCTTTTTTATATTATATTTAAAAATATATCAGAAATTTCTTGTTAATACTGCAATAAATATTATTCTAATAAATAAAAAAAGTGCGGAATAAACCGCACCTTTTATAAAACTTATTTTTTTATATGCTTATCCAGCGATAGTGTCATCTTCCGGATTAAGCTTAGAATCATTTAATTCCGCCTTAGAGACCTCATCTAGCATTACACCTTGTAACAATCCAGATTCAGTACGAATTTTATTTTCAATTTCTTGACAAAGTTCAATTTTTTCTTTTAATAAAATACGGACTTTTTCCTTACCTTGTCCCAACTTCTCACCATTGTAAGAATACCAAGAACCCGATTTTTCAACAATACCAGCATTTACACCTAAGTCTATAATTTCACCCTCTTTCGAAACTCCTTCACCATATAAGATGTCGAATTCAACAGTTCTAAAAGGAGGTGCGACTTTATTTTTTACAACTTTTACTCTGGTTTGGTTACCAATTACATTATCTTTTTCTTTCAATTGTCCAATACGACGAATATCAAGACGAACAGATGAATAGAATTTTAATGCATTACCGCCTGTTGTTGTTTCTGGCGAACCAAACATAACACCAATTTTCATACGAATCTGATTAATAAATATAACAGTACAACCAGTTCTTGAAATTGAACCCGTAAGTTTTCTTAGTGCTTGTGACATAAGGCGAGCTTGTAAACCAATATGAGAATCACCCATATCACCTTCCAATTCAGCTTTTGGAGTCAACGCAGCCACACTATCAACTACAACAATATCAACAGCTCCGGAGCGAACCAATGTGTCTGTAATTTCTAGGGCTTGTTCACCAGCATCAGGCTGTGATATTAACAAAGCATCATTATCAACACCTAATTTTTTAGAATAGATAGGATCAAGCGCGTGTTCCGCATCGATAAATGCAGCCGTTCCGCCTACTTTTTGACATTCAGCAACACATTGTAAAGCTAGTGTTGTTTTACCTGATGATTCAGGGCCGTAAATTTCAATTATTCTTCCCTTAGGAATTCCACCTATACCAAGGGCAATATCCAAAGATAATGAACCTGTCGAGATCTCTTCTATGTCAAGGCTATGTTCTGCACCTAAACGCATTATTGAACCTTTACCATAAGAGCGTTCAATTTGTCCTAGTGCTGCTTCTAATGCTTTTGTTTTATCATTGCTCATTTTTTTGCCTTCCACAATCTTTAATACATCATTAATCATTTTACAGCTCCTTTATATCATAATAAAAAAAACAATCAAAATATATTTATATTCGTATTTTGTTCTTTTAGTATGTACTACTTTTTTTTCTATGTAAAGTTCTTTTTTTGTTCTTTTTTGTTTTTAATAAAAAAATATATATAAATCAATATTTTAGAAGTAAAATAAATTATATTGTTTTATAGAATTTAATTGTTTTATAAAGATTTTGTTTAATTATTTTTTGAGATTTCAATCTTTCATCATCGACACCCCAAACTTGATTCTGATATGATTCATCTATGTGTGATTTTTCCCAAGCACTATCAAAATCTAGTTTATCAGAAAGAACACCCCAAGATAATACAAAAGACCCCAAGTTTCCAACCAAGTCGGCAAGTGCTGTTAATTGGTAATCACAACACTTATCGCATATTTTATTAGCTGACTTATATACTTGAATATCTTGATTAACAGGCATAATAGAATCGGTTGTAACAAGTGGCATATTTAATTCTTTTCTTGCCCATTCAAGTTCACTATCCCAGCTATCTGATTGCATTTTTTGCAATGTTTTTGTTTCATTGTTACGATAACAAATTAAATCGTTCATAGCATATGAACAAATGTTTTCAACAATTTCATTACGATTAGGTATAATTTTATCAATAGTAGTAGAGGCTAGATTAGTATAATTCATATCCTGTGGATTAATATTTTCATTTTCAGCAATATCATTCCATTCATTAACTATTAAATCGGCTGTTTTTTTACTGCTTAGGCGAAGAATATTTCCAGCGGGAGTTTTTATTTGTTTGCCGTCTAATAAAATTACATAGTCTCGTTTATCTTTACCAACGGATACTGTTTTATAGAATCTTTTCATTATTTAGCTTCCTAATAATGTATCAATCACCGATGGTAAATTTGAAAAATCATCTACTATTTCATTAGCCCCTGCCTTAACAAGTTCACCTACACTGTGATAACCAAAAGATACGCCGATAGATTTAACACCTGCATTTTTTGCAGTTAAAATATCGTGTGTTGTATCACCAATCATAACTACACTTTCTTTTTCAACTCCGAGTTCGGCAATTAATTCATTCATAGTTTGTGGATTTGGTTTGCCGGGCCCGCAATCAGAAGTCTTTGTTGCAATAAAATATTCACCGATATTTTTATTTTTAAAAGTATTTTGCAATCCTAGATTACCCTTTCCTGTTAAAACAG
This sequence comes from Alphaproteobacteria bacterium, assembly GCA_029250225.1. Classification (GTDB taxonomy): domain Bacteria; phylum Pseudomonadota; class Alphaproteobacteria; order JAQWUY01; family JAQWUY01; genus JAQWUY01. Next base: position 262,302 of record JAQWUY010000031.1, read on the forward strand.
CTAGGTAAGATTTATCATCATTAAGAACATTTAATGTTTCAACAACATTTGGGAATAATTCTTCTTCTATTTTTGCTTGTTCATTAAGATTAACAAACGCAGAGTAAAACTCTTTTTCAAGTTTTCCATAATCATTTTCGTTTAAATCTGGTTCTAAAACTCTTACAGAATCTTGTATTGTTAGTCCTATTACCTGCAATACCGAAGATAACTTAGGTGGATTTAATCCGAAACTTTCCCAAGCGGTAACAATAGCATTCATTATTGATTTTTGACTGTCGACTAATGTACCATCGCAATCAAATATTATTAATCGCATTATTATAAATCCTTAAAAACTTCATCAAAATATTTTTGTTGCACAACATTAAACATTTTAAATGTTTCAAGCATATGACCTGAAATATCAGCAACAATATTGATTTTACCCATATCAATTAAACGAGCATGTAAATGCATTTTTTTTGTATGAGCTTCATTTGATATAAATGATTTTTTGCCCCCATACTTACCATCACCCAAAATTGGGGTGCCCATATATTCCATATGCGCTCTTAATTGATGAGTACGACCTGTTAAAGGATATAAAGCTACCAATGTTAATACTCCACCCATTCGTTGTAAAACTTCGAATTCGGTAATAGCATTTTTACCTTCTTCGTCAGGTATCATTTTTTCTTGTCCTGAAATATTTTTCTTTAACAATGGGACTTGTATTGTGCCTTTATCCATTTCCGGTTCACCAACAACAACCGCCCAATAAACTTTACGAATTTTCTTATGTTTAAATAAACCGGTTAATTCTGTTGCTGTTTGGCGATTGCGTGCCAATATTAAAACACCTGATGTATCCTTGTCAATTCTATGCACCAAGCGGGGTTTATCCTGATTATCACGATGCAAATATCTAGTTAGGTGATCAATGTGTTTTGTTGTATTTGTTCCACCTTGAACAGCAATTCCTGATGGTTTATTAATTGCGATAATATCATCATCTTTATAAATAACCATATTTTTTATAAGTTCGGCATCGTTTGGATTATAAACTTTGTTTTGACTGAAATCTGTTTTTTTATCAAGTGGTGGTATGCGAATAACCATACCCTCTGATATTCTTTCATTTCCTTTTATGCGTTTTCCATTAATACGAATCTCACCTTTACGGCATTTTTTCTGAACCTGAGTAAAATTTAAATCGTAATACTTTTGAAACCATCTGTCCAATCGCATATCAGAATCAGATTTTTTTACCGTGACTTGTTCAACACCCATTATAGAAATACCTTTATAATATTCAAACCTATATAAAGTGCAATAATTGATAAAACAACAGAAACGAATACATATGTGAATGCCATAATGTATTGTGCTTTATTTAGCATTAAAACTGTTTCCATTGCAAATGTTGAAAATGTTGTGAATGAGCTAAGAAAGCCCGTTACTATTAAGAATCTCATTTCTAATGAAATATCGATTATTATTACACTCAATTCAATAAACAAACCTACTAAAAACGAACCTATAATATTACAAGCCAATATTCCCCAAGAAAAGCCAAATATTGTTAAAGGTGCAAAAAATATAGATACATAGTGACGCAAAACTGCGCCAAATACTGCACCGGTACCAATTAATAATATATTATTTAACATAAAATATACAATATGTGAAAATGCAAGTATTGTAAACCTTTACTTTTATAAAATATGAAAAATATTGTAGCTTTTAAATAAGTCAATTTTTAAAAAATATTTGTATTATTTTTTATTTCTTATTCTTCTTAACTCTTCATAATAGTCATATCTTTTTTTAATTTCTTTTTCAAATCCCTTATCACCGACTGTATACAATTCTAGCCTACCTAATTCCTCTGGAAAAAAGTTTTGTCCGCTAAAACCATCTGGGTGATTATGGTCATATTGATAATCTTTGCCATACCCCATATTTTCCATCATTTTAGTTGGAGCATTTAAAATATTTTTAGGTGGTGAATAATTAGCCTGTTCACGACCAGCTTTAAGCATTGCCTTGGTTGCCTTATCAATAGCATTCGATTTTGGAGCAGTTGCAAGATATACACAAGCTTGAACTAATGCCCTTTCGCCTTCGGGTGAACCAAGTCGCTTAAATGTATCCCAAGCCCATATTGCTTGTTGCGATGCCATAGGGTCTGCTAAGCCAATATCTTCGTAAGCAATGCACAACATACGACGAGCTATTGATAATGGATCTTCGCCCCCTGCTAGCATTCTTCCCATCCAATAAAGTGAAGCTTGCACATCAGAGCCACGCATTGATTTGTGAAAAGCCGACAACATATTATAATGACTATCGCCTGATTTGTCATAAACCGGCATACGACGCTGAACAATGTTTAATAATTGCTCACTGTTCATTTGTTTATCTATATTAATCCCCATTAACATATCAACCATATTTAAAAAATACCTACCGTCACCGTCTGATATTTCACATAATTTTTTTCTTGCATCTTCATCTAAGGGAACTGTTTTTTTCATTAGATTTTCTGCTCTTAGTAATAATTTTTCCATATCAACAGGTGTTAGTTTATTTAAGGTGAAAACTTGTGTTCTACTAAGTAATGCCGAGTTTAATTCAAATGATGGGTTTTGTGTGGTTGCACCTATTAAAATTACTGTTCCATTTTCTACATAAGGTAAAAAGCTATCTTGCTGTGCTTTATTAAAACGATGTATTTCATCAACAAACAAAATTGTTTGCTTTCCCATTTCAATATTTTGAATAGCTTTATCAAATATTTTTCGTAAATCTGACACTCCCGAAAAAACCGCAGATACAGTTTCAAAAGGACAATTTGCATTTTCCGCAATAAGTCTAGCAATTGTCGTCTTGCCACAACCAGGTGTACCCCAAAGAATAATTGATGGTATTTTTTCATTATTAATAGCGTGAAACAATGCCCCATTATCAGACAATAAATTTTCTTGCCCAACAACATCATCAAGCTTCTTGGGTCTTAACCTTTCAGCAAGTGGCATATTATTGATATCTTTAAATAATCCAGTCATAAAAACACTATATACTATTCATTAATTTATTAAAATATTTTATTCAAGAATCAAAAAAGCCAATGGCTAATTTTCAATATGAAATTATTACCATTGGCTATTTTAAAAACTAAATACTATATTTAGTCTGATTTCTTAGCAGAAGCCTTTTTAGTAGTTTTCTTAGCAGAAGACTTTTTAGTAGTTTTCTTAGTTTCTTTTGCTTCAACCTTAGTTTTCTCACCTTTTGGTGTTTCAACTTCTACAACAGGTTTTTCTGCATCTTCAAAATTTTCTTTTACCTGAACTGGCCCGCTGTCTTTACCTTTTGCTTTGATATCTCTTTCAACAAGTTCAATAACAGCAACAGGTGCCATATCACCTTTACGGAAACCAGCTTTTAAAACACGGCTATATCCGCCATTACGGCTTTCATATCTTTTTGCCAATGTATCAAATAACTTAGCAACCATAGCTTCATCTCTTAATTGTGCAAAAGCTTGACGACGGTGTGGAATAGTTCCTTTTTTACCTAATGTGATAAGCTTATCAATTACAGATTTTAATTCTTTAGCTTTTGGTAAAGTTGTAATAATTTGTTCGTGTTTTATTAACGCATTAGCCATATTCATAAATAAAGCTTTTCTGTGCGATGCCGTTCTGTTTAATTTACGACGCTTAAATCCGTGACGCATATTTTTTTCCTTCTTTTAATTATGTTCAATTTTACCTAATACCGCTCGGGGCTTAACCTTGTTGCTAGTATAGGCGGGGTTTTCAACATTTTTACAAATGTATGGGGTTTATATTATATTTTAGAATTTATGTCAAGTTAAAAGAAATTTACTTAGCCTAGAATCATAAAGAGACACTAATAAATTAATGTCTCTTTATGATTATAACCAGTTAAAGTTAATTATTAAAAATTATCTTCTATTTTTTTGGCTAATTCTTCTATGTTCTCAGGTGGGAAATCTTCAACTTGCATTCCTAAACCTAAGCCCATAGCTTGTAGAACTTCTTTGATTTCATTCAATGATTTACGACCAAAGTTTGGTGTTCTCAATAAATGTAGTTCTGTCATTTTAACTAACTCACCAATATAAACTATATTTGTGTTTTTCAAGCAGTTAGCAGAACGAACTGACAATTCAAGCTCATCAACCTTGCGTAATAAATTACGATCAAATGGCAATTCTTCTTCTTTTTCTTCTTCTTGTGCGATAGCTGGATCTTCAAAATTAACAAAAGAATGGAATTGATCTTGCAATATTCTTGCCGCCAATGCGATTGAATCTTCCGGTGTAACAGAACCGTTAGTTTCAACATTTAATGTCAATTTATCATAATCAGTGTTTTCACCAACACGAGTATTGTCAATTTTGTATGAAACCTGACGAACAGGTGAAAAAATTGAATCAACAGGTATTAAACCAATCGGTGCATCATAAGGACGATTATTACTTGCCGATACATAACCTTTACCAGAACCAACATAGAATTCAATTTCTAGTTTAGCACCTGAATCTAAGCTACATATTACTAAATCTGGGTTCATAATTTCAACGCCAGAAGGTATTGTAATATCCGATGCCTTAACAACACAAGGACCTGTTATATTAAGATTCATTTTTTTGTCATTACCATCAATAGTGCGCAAAGCCAAAGCTTTAATATTTAAAACTATGTCTGTAACATCTTCTTTTACACCAGGTATAGAAGAAAACTCATGTAATACACCATTAATTTTTATTGCTGTTACTGCTGAACCTTGTAAAGATGACATTAATACACGACGCAATGCGTTACCCAATGTCAAACCTAAACCTTTTTCCAAAGGTTCTGCAACTAATGTCGCTGAACGTTCTGGATTATCACCAGATGTCAACTTTAAATTTTCTGGCTTAATAAGTTTTTGCCAGTTATTTTGTACACTTGTATGAACTTCTTTCATAGTTAATGACCTTTCTCATTAAAGTATTAAAAAATAATTACCTTTTGTAAATTATTTAATATACACAATTACACACGACGACGCTTACGAGGGCGACAACCGTTATGTGGAATTGGCGTAACATCACGAATTATCGTAATATTTAAACCAATTGAATGTAAGGCACGCAATGCTGATTCACGACCAGAACCAGGCCCTTTTACATTTACCTCAAGAGTTTTTAAACCGTGCTCTTGTGCTTTGCGACCAGCATCTTCGGCTGCAATCTGTGCTGCATAAGGTGTAGATTTACGAGAACCTTTAAACCCTTGCATACCAGCAGAAGACCAAGATATAGCATTACCTTGAACATCTGTAATTGTAATCATTGTATTATTAAATGTAGAATTAATGTGAGCGATACCAGAAGTAATATTCTTCTTATCACGACGTTTACGAATAGGTGCTTTTGCCATAATTATTATCCCTCTCTATTTTTTCTTGCCAGCGATTGCAACAGACTTACCTTTACGAGTGCGAGCATTCGTTTTAGTACGTTGTCCACGAACAGGTAATCTCTTACGGTGGCGTAAACCACGGTAGCAACCTAAATCTAATAATCTTTTAATATTTAATGATACTGTACGGCGAAGGTCACCTTCTACCGTGTAATCACTATCAATTAATGAACGAATTTTTGTCAATTGATCTTCAGTTAAATCTTTAACACGAACACTTTCATCTATACCTGCTTTTTTACAGATTTGTGATGCATGTGTGTGACCAATTCCGAAAATGTAAGTAAGTGATATAACTACGCGCTTATCCGTAGGTATATTAACACCTGATATACGAGCCATTTTATTTCCTTTCAATTTTGCTAAACAAGGGCCTACCCCTTATCTCAACGCATATGTATAACCAATCCATTCGGCATACATAACCACCTGACTCATTCAAATGGTCTGTAATCAATACAGCAAACACCAAGTAGAGTCAAGAAAAAAACTAATTTTTAAGTAATTTAAAAAGATGATTTAACCGATAACATCAGCTAATAAAGCAGAAACCACCTCTACGCGAGGCATACCATCGATTTTTTTCAGTAAACCTTTATCTCCATAATACTCTAATACAGGTTTTGTTTGTTCGTAATACACATCTAATCTTTTTCTTAAAGTATCAGGGGTATCATCAGAACGACGTTCATTATCAGGTGTCTCAGCAATTCGTTTTTCTACACGGGAAATTAATATTTCATCGTCGACTTGCAACTGTATAACAAAATCAAGCTTCTTACCCATTTTTTCTAGCATAGCATCAAGACCTTGACCCTGTGCCTTTGTACGGGGAAACCCATCAAATATTACACCGTTTTTACAATCTGGTTGTTCCATACGGTCTTTTACAATACCTAATATAGTTTCATCATCTACCAAATCGCCATTCTTCATAATCTCAGAAGCTTTAATGCCTAATTCTGTACCATCAGAAATCGCCTTACGAAGCATATCACCCGTTGATAATTGAACTAAATTATATTTTTCTACCAAAAACTTAGATTGTGTTCCTTTGCCTGCAGCTGGGGGACCAAATAAAATAACATTCATAATAAATTCTCTTTCAAGGTTAGATAATAAATTAGCGATTAAATCTTTTTTGTTTATTTTGCTTCTTATTCATTAAATTGGCATATTGTTTTGCATATGTATGACTTTGAATCTGTATCATTGTATCCATTGTAACAGTTACAACAATTAATAAACTAGTTCCACCAAAATAAAATGGAACAGAATATTTTGAAACCAAGAATTCAGGCAATAAACAAACAAATAGTAAATAAGCAGAACCTATTACAGTTATGCGAGAAAGAACATATTCAAAATATTCAGATGTCATAGCACCAGGACGATATCCAGGTACGATAGCTCCATTTTTTCTAAGGTTTTCAGATGTTTCTTTCGCATTAAATACAATAGTCGTATAAAAGAAACAGAAAAATACTATTAATAAGCCGTATGCTACCATAAAACCAATTTGCCCGCGCCCTAATTGTGCCGACAATGCTTGTAACCATTCCGGACTATCTTGACCAACAAAACCTGCAAATGTAAGCGGTAATAATAATAAAGAACTAGCAAATATTGGAGGTATTACTCCACTAGTATTAATTTTAATAGGCATATGACTAGTTTGTCCACCCATTACTTGCATACCAACTTGTCGTTTTGGATATTGAATTGTCATTCGACGGAATGACCTTTCCATAAATACTATGAAATATATAACCGCAATAGCCATAACAATAAGGAATATTATAAATGTTGTTGATAATGCACCTGTTCTTCCTAGTTCAAATAAAGAAGCCAGAGCAGAAGGCAGATTTGCAACAATACCAGCATATATAATTAAGGATATACCGTTACCTATTCCCCTTTGTGTAATTTGTTCGCCCAACCACATAAGAAATAATGTACCACCCAACAATGTTACAACTGTGCTCATACGGAACATCATACCCGGATCAATAACAGCTGATGCACCTGATGATGTTGTTAAACCTTCCAAACCAGCAGCCATACCGAAACCTTGCCCCATAGCCAATAATACAGTTAAATATCTTGTCCATTGGGTAATTTTTCTTTGTCCTGTTGCACCTTCTTTTTTCACTTCTTCCATATATGGGAATATAGCTGTTGATAATTGCATAATAATAGATGCCGAAATATAAGGCATAATGTTTAGTGCAAATACAGACATTCTAGATAAAGCACCACCAGAAAACATATCAAACATACCCAATATACCACCGGATTGTTGTTTAAATATATCTTCTAATGCAACAGGGTCAATACCTGGTAATGGCACATATGTACCAATTCTACAAACTATCAATGCCCCTAAAACAAAAAATATTCTTGATGATAACTCGGACTGTTGTTTTTGACCTGCTGTTGCCATAATAAACTTCTCCATAAAAAAATATAATATCTCGACACCTTACAATAAAATAAAAAAAAGGGCAATATAAATTGCCCCCTTTTTATTAAAATAACAAAATATTAATTAACTAACTGAGTTTAGAAACCAGCTTTTTTTCTATCTTGTTGTTTTTTCTCTTGTCTTTTAAGTCTGCCTTTTTTAACAGGCTTTTCAGATTTTGGTGTATCAAGGATTGTAATTTTACCACCCGCTTTTTCAACAGCACTAACAGCTGATGCAGATGCACCATTAACAGTAATGTTTACTTTTGCTTTTAATTCACCATTACCTAACAATCTTACAGCCGTGTCAGAAGCACGAACTAAACCAGCAATAGCTAGTTCAACAATAGTAATGTCTTTGCTAGTATCGATTTTCTTTGCATCGATAGCAGACTGCAAGCGACCTAGGTTCACTTCAGCTCTTTCGATACGGAAAATGTTGTTAAATCCTCGCTTAGGTACGCGACGATAAAATGGCATTTGTCCGCCTTCAAATCCTTTGATAGCTACACCTGAACGAGATTTCTGACCTTTATGTCCACGACCAGCTGTTTTACCTTTACCAGAACCAATACCACGACCAACTCTGTTGCGTGATTTTTTCGAACCAGCATTATCAAATAAATCATTTAATTTCATTTTTTTATCCTTTGTTATTGTTTGCCAAAGATTAAATAATATTAACCTTCAACTCGCACTAAGTGCTTAACCTTTCTAATCATACCACGAACCGCCGGAGTATCTTCCAACTCAGAAGTTTTGTGCATTTTATTCAAGCCCAAACCAACCAAAGTTGCCTTTTGTGATGCTTCACGACGAATAGGGCTACCTGTTTGTGTAATTTTAATTTTTGCCATAGTATCCCACCTTATTCGCTATCTTGTTGAGATGCTTGCTGTTTATTGTAATCACCATCACGATTAACAACAACATCAGAAACTTTTTTACCACGACGAGATGCAATAGAACGAGGTGATTCAGTTTTTTGCAAGCCATCAATTGTCGCACGGATAATATTATATGGATTTGATGTACCAACAGATTTTGATACTACATCCTGAATACCCAATGCTTCCAATACAGCACGCATCGCACCACCAGCAATAATACCAGTACCAGCAGGAGCAGAACGCATCACAACACGACCAGCACCAAAGTGACCTTTAACATCGTGGTGTAGAGTGCGACCATCTCTCAATGGAACTCTTATCATATTTTTCTTAGCTGAATCAGTCGCTTTTTGAATTGCTTCCGGAACTTCTTTTGCTTTACCAGAACCAAAACCAACACGGCCTTTTTCATCGCCCACTACTACTAATGCAGCAAAGCCAAAGCGACGACCACCTTTTACTACTTTTGCAACACGGTTTACTGCAACTAATTTTTCTATTAATTCAGATTCATTAGTTTCAGATTTTTTATTGTTCCCACGAATAGACATATCTTTTCCCTTCCTAGAACTTCAATCCGCCAGCACGAGCAGCATCTGCTAATGCCTTAACACGGCCGTGATATTTATATGAACCGCGATCAAAAACAACTGTATCAACACCTGCTTCTTTCGCACGGACAGCTAACTCTTCTCCAACTTTCGTAGCAGCAGATACATTTGCACCGTTTTTTTGATCCTTAAGCACATTTTTATCAACTGTTGAAGCTGAAACTAATGTATGACCTTTTAAATCATCTATAATCTGTGCATAAATGTGTTTGCCTGAACGGAAAACTGAAAGACGCAACTTATCACCAGATTTTTTACTAATCTGGAAACGAGTACGGCTTTTACGACGATTTTGTAATTGTCTTGTAGATAACATTTTTCCTTACCCCTTACTTTTTCTTGCCTTCTTTACGCAAGATTTCTTCGCCAACATAACGAACACCTTTACCTTTGTAAGGCTCTGGTGGACGATATCCACGAATTTCACTTGCAACTTGTCCAACGCGTTGAGAATTAATTCCTTCTATCGTGATAATATTTTTAGCAACAGAAATCTTTAAATCAGAAGGTATAGGATAATTCACATCGTGTGAAAAACCTAATTGTAGACTTAAAGCGTTACCAGAAACAGATGCACGATAACCAACACCTTTCATCTCAAGCTTTTTACTGAAGCCTTCTGTCACACCAACTATTGCTTGTGCTAGTAATGCGCGAACAGTTCCCCAAGCTTGACGAGTTGTCTTAGTTTTGTTAGCAGGACTAACAACAGCTTGGCCATCAGCGATATCAACAGAAATGTTATTTAAAACAGAAACAGTTAACTCACCAAGTTTTCCCTTTACAGTCATTACATTACCAGATTTGTTTACTTCAACACCTTCTGGAATTATAACAGGGTTTAATCCGACTCTTGACATCTTATTTCCCCTCTAGAATACTTGGCATAGTACTTCGCCACCAACATTTTCGTTGCGAGCTTGTACATCGCTCATTACACCGCGAGGCGTAGTTAGAATTGACATACCTAAACCGTTATAAACACGATTCAGAGACTTGATTTTAGAATAAACACGACGACCAGGTTTTGATACTCGTTTTATTTCACGAATAGCACCTTTACCTTCATGGTATTTAAGTTCAATAGAAATTTCAGAGATACCCTTACGAATTTCTTTTACTTCGAAACCACGAATAAAGCCTTCATTTTTTAATACTTCTAATACACTTGTGCGCAAATGTGACGCAGGACAACTAACCAACGCTAAATTAGCATTTTGGCCGTTACGAATACGGGTAAGCATATCACCCAATGGATCTGACATTGACATTGATGTATTCCTTTCTTACCAGCTTGACTTAACTACACCAGGGATTTTACCTTGGTTAGCAAGTTCGCGTAATTTAATACGCGACATTTCAAATTTACGGTAATAACCGTGCGGACGACCTGTTATACCGCAACGATTACGAATACGGTTAGGGTTTGAGTTTCTAGGAACTTGCTGTAATTGCAACTGAACTTTAAAACGCTCTTCCAAAGGAAGTTCTTTATTCATAACAATAGCCTTTAATCTTGCACGACGATTCTCGTACTTAGAAGCTAGACGAACTCTTTTTTGATTTCTTTCTTTAGCTGATACTTTTGCCATTATTATTAACCTTTCTTTCTAAAAGGCATAGACATTTCAGCAAGTAAAGCTCTTGCTTCTTCATCAGTGCCAGCAGTTGTACATACAACAACATTCATACCACGAGTGGTATTAACATCATCATAGTTAATCTCAGGAAATACAATTTGCTCAGTAATACCAAGTGAATAGTTTCCGCGACCATCAAAAGATTTGTCGCTTACACCGCGAAAGTCTCTTACACGAGGCAATGCAATGTTTACTAAACGGTCCAAGAATTCCCACATTCTATCTTTTCGTAGAGTAACTTTACACCCAATAGGCATACCCTCGCGTAATTTAAATGTAGCAATAGATTTCTTCGCAGTCGTAACAACTACTTTTTGACCTGCTATTTTTTCCAATTCCTCTACTGCAGAGGCAATATGTTTTTTGTCCGCAACGGCAGCACCAACACCCATGTTGATAACTATTTTGTCAAGACGAGGAACTTCCATGATATTTTTATAACCAAATTGTTCCTGCATCTTTTTAATCACTACCGACTGGTAATGATCTTTCAGCCGTGGGACGTACTGTTCTTTAGACATCAGCCGTATCCCTTTCTTTTTTAACAGTTTACTTATCGATAGCAGTTCCAGAACGCTTTGCAATGCGTACTTTCGTGCCATCTTTCTCAATTTTCACGCTTGTGCGTGTAGCTTTGCCATCTTTCGGATCGATGTGTGCAACATTACTTGCATCAATAGATAATTCCTTAGGAATTATCCCACCTTCCGAGTTCTGTGATGGTTTCGTGTGCCTTTTTACCACATTTACCCCACCAATGACAACCCTATTTTTTTCGGTAATGACATTTAGCACTTCACCTTGCTTACCTTTGTCTTTACCTGCAATAACTATTACCTTATCGCCTTTTCTAATTTTTGCAACCATTTTACAATACCTCCGGTGCTAACGAAATAATTTTCATATAGCCTTTTGCTCGCAATTCACGAACAACTGGGCCAAAGATTCGTGTTCCAATTGGTTCACCATTCTTGTTAATTAAAACTGCAGCATTATTATCAAAACGAATAACTGAACCATCTTTACGACGAACATCTTTCGCTGTGCGAACAATTACTGCACGATGAACTGTACCTTTTTTCACACGGCCACGAGGGATTGCATCTTTAACACTTACCACGATTATGTCACCAACCGAAGCTGTACGACGATGTGAACCACCTAGCACCTTAATACACATTACTGAACGAGCACCAGAATTGTCAGCTACATCTAATTTACTTTGCATTTGTATCATAACTTAAATTCCTCTACTTTATGCTTCGTCCAAAATTACTTCCCAAGTTTTAGTCTTGGAAATAGGACGACATTCTTGAATTCTTACTGTGTCACCCTTTTGAAACTTATTAGCTTCATCGTGTGCAGTAAACTTTTTAGATTTTCTTACAATTTTGCCCAATATCGGGTGTTTTTCACGGCGTTCAACCAATACTGTGATAGTTTTATCAGCAGAAGAAGAGGTAACTGTACCTTGTAAAATTCTTTTTGGCATATCTTTTCCTTTCTTACCCGTTGGCTTTTGTTTCATTAACTAGGGTTTTAATTTTTGCAATATCACGGCGCACTTCTTTTATTCGCGCAGTAGATTGCAATTGACCACCAGCTAATTGGAAACGCAAGTTAAATTGTTCCTTACGAAGCTCTAACAATTGTTGTTTCAATTGCTTTTCATTTTTTTTACGAAGTTCAACTGTTTTCATATGTTCTAGCTCCTCTTATAAACCAATTCGTTTAACTATTTTACATTTTATAGGCAACTTAGCAGCAGCTAATTCAAAAGCTTCTCGTACCTTATCTTCTTCAACACCAAGTACTTCAAACATAATGCGACCAGGTTTGATACGACAAGCCCAATAATCAGGCGAACCTTTACCTTTACCCATACGAACCTCTGCTGGTTTACTTGTTACTGGCAAGTCAGGGAATATACGAATCCATACCTTACCTTGTCTTTTAATGTGACGAACCATTGCACGACGTGCTGCTTCGATTTGACGAGCTGTTACGCGTTCTGGTTCAAGTGCCTTTAGACCAAAGTCGCCAAAGGCAAGTTCAGAACCACCCTTAGCATTGCCGTGTATACGACCTTTATGCTGTTTGCGGTGTTTTACTCTTTTTGGACTTAACATTTTTTATTTTCCTTACCTTTAAATTAACGACTTTCATTCAAGTGCTTATCCATTGCACTTGGATCGTGAGCCATAATTTCACCTTTGAAAATCCATACTTTAATACCGATTATACCATATGTTGTATGACCTTCGGCAGTACCATAATCCACATTAGCTCTTAATGTGTGTAATGGAACACGACCTTCTCGGTACCATTCTGTTCTTGCAATCTCAGCTCCGCCAAGACGACCTGAACAATTAATACGAATACCTTTTGCACCAGCACGCAATGCATTTTGCACTGCACGCTTCATCGCACGACGGAATGTAACTCGGCGTTCTAATTGCTGTGCTACACCTTCGGCAACAAATTTTGCATCAATATCTGGTTTACGAATTTCAACAATATTTAATGCTACTTCTGATTTTGAAATTCCTTGTAACTTTTTACGTAAAGTTTCAATATCAGCACCTTTCTTACCAATGATAAGACCTGGGCGAGCAGCATATATAGTAACTCTTGCTTTACCTGCAGGGCGTTCAACTATTACTCTTGAAATACCAGCTTGTTTTAAATTCTTCTCAATATAAGAACGAATTTTAAAATCTTCGTGTAAATTCTTAGCGTATGATTTATCAGCATACCAACGAGAATCCCAAGTACGGTTAATTCCTAAACGCAGACCAATTGGATTTACTTTTTGACCCATTTTAAGACTCCTTCTTTTCACTAACAATTACAGTTAAATTTGCAAACGGCTTTAAGATTTTACCTACACGCCCTCTTGCTCTTGGACGGAATCTTTTCATAACAAAAGATTTACCGACAAATGCTTCTTTCACAACAAGGCTATCGATGTCTAAATTGTGGTTGTTTTCTGCATTAGCAATAGCTGATTCTAATGCTTTTTTCACATCCACAGCTATGCGACGCTTTGAAAACGTTAAATCAGAAAGCGCTTTACTTGCATCTTTACCACGAATTAGTCCGGCAACAAGGTTTAGTTTCTGAGGACTAGTACGAAGATTACGAGTAACCGCTTTTGCCTCCGTATCAGCCAATTGTCTTACTAAAGATTTTTTACTCATTATTTTACCTCTTACCTTTTAGACTTCTTATCCGCTGTGTGTCCCCAATAAGTTCGGGTTGGAGCGAATTCACCAAATTTGTGACCAATCATTTCTTCCGTTACAAGAACAGGAACAAACTTACGGCCATTATGAATACCAAAAGTTAAACCTACAAATTGTGGTAAAACTGTTGATCTTCTTGACCAAGTCTTAATAACATCTTTACGACCACTTTCACGAACAGTTTCAGCTTTCTTTAACAGATAGCCATCAACAAAAGGACCTTTCCATACAGATCTTGACATATTTAACTCCTTACTTCTTAGCGCCACGACGACGAATAATAAATTTATCAGTCGCTTTATTTGAACGCGTCTTTTTACCTTTAGTCGGAACACCCCAAGGCGTAACAGGATTACGACCACCTGATGTACGACCTTCACCACCACCGTGTGGGTGGTCAACTGGGTTCATGGCTACACCACGAACTTTTGGACGATTACCTAACCAACGAGAACGACCCGCTTTACCAATTTTAATATTCTTTTGATCCGGATTTGAAACCGCACCAATAGTTGCCATACACTCAGAACGAACTACTCTAAGCTCACCAGACATCAATTTTAATTGAGCATATCCATCACCACGACCAACAAGCTGTGCATAACAACCTGCTGAACGAGCTAATTGTCCACCTTTACCTTGCTTCAATTCAACATTGTGAATTATTGTACCGATAGGCATATTAGCAAGAGCCATAGAGTTACCAGGTTTAATATCAGCATCTTTCGAAGAAATTACTTTATCACCAACTGATAATCTTTGAGGCGCTAGAATATAAGACAATTCACCGTCTTCGTATTTAATTAATGCAATAAACGCACTACGATTAGGATCATATTCAATTCTTTCAACTGTTGCTGAAATATCAAATTTATTTCTCTTAAAATCTATAATACGATATTTTCTTTTGTGACCACCACCTTTACGACGCATCGTGATTGAGCCCGTATTGTTGCGACCACCTGATTTAGTCAAACCTTCTGTTAAAGATTTAACTGGTCCACCTTTATACAATTCACTACGGTCAATTAATACTAATGCGCGTTGTGAAGGTGTGGTTGGTTTATAGTGTTTTAATCCCATGATAATTCCCCTTATACACCTGTGCCAACATCAATTGATTGACCTTGAGCCAATGATACAACTGCTTTTTTCCAATCATTTCGCTTACCTGCGAAACCACGGAATCTTTTAGTTTTACCTTTTGATACTAGCGTATTTACTTTTTCAACTTTTACATCAAACATCTTTTCGACAGCGACTTTAATTTCAAGCTTATTAGCATCCATAGCCACACGGAAAGTGTATTGATTATTTTGTGCACCTAATGTTGATTTTTCTGTGATAACAGGTTTATCAATTACACAAAGAATTCTTTCCTCAGAAAATGTTTTCTTATTTAAAAATTTCCAGCTCATTATTTTAACCTCGCCTCCAATGTTTCAACCGCAGACTTAGATAAAACTAAGGTGTCACGACGCAAAATATCATAAACATTTGCACCTTGTACTGGCAGTACATCAATCTTAATAATATTTCTTGCTGCTAGTTCAAAGTTTTTGTCAATTTCATTACCACCAACAATCAAAGCAGATGAAAAATTCATTTCTTGTAATTGTTTAGATAAATCTTTTGTGTTTGCTTTTTCAGCTTTAACATCATCAACTATTACCAGCTTGCCTTCTGCAAGTTTAGATGACAGTGCTGTTTTTAAAGCCAAAGCACGAACTTTTTTAGGCAAAGAGTGTTCATACGAGCGAGGCGTAGGACCAAATGCACGACCACCGCCAACAAATATATTTGCTGAACGAGCGTGGTGTCTAGCGCCACCTGAACCTTTTTGAGCAACACACTTTTTACCTGTTAAAGCAATTTCTGAGCGTCCTTTTACTTTATGAGTACCAGAACGGCGTTTAGCCAATTGATAATTAACCATTCGTGTTAAAATATCACGACGAATTGGCAATCCGAAAACTGAATCAGCAAGAGTGATATCACCAGCAGATTTATTCTCAAATGTAATAACTTTAGCTTTCATCGTTATTATTCCTTATTTTCCGAATCAACATTAGCAGAGCTTTCTGTAGATTCTTGTGTTTTAGCTTCAATTTCTTCAACAGGTTTTTCATCTGATGTATCATTTGAATTTGCTATTTTCAAACCAGCTGGTAACGGAGCACCTTCTGGTATAGCGTTTAATTTAACAGCATCTTTAATTTGAACCCAAGATGATGCAAAACCTGGCACCGCACCTTTTACAAAAACTAATCCACGCTCTTCATCAATCGATACAACTTCTAGGTTTTGAACCGTAGTTCTATGAGCACCCATATGACCAGCCATTTTCTTGCCTTTGAATACTTTACCTGGATCTTGACACTGTCCCGTAGAACCGTGTGAACGATGTGAAATAGACACACCGTGTGAAGCTCTTAGGCCACCAAAATTATGCCTTTTCATAGCACCGGCAAAACCTTTACCAATACTAATGCCAACAACATCAACTTTTTGTCCTTTTACAAAATGTGATGAACTTAATTCGTCACCAACACTTAATAAATTTTCTTCTGCAACACGAAATTCAACCAATTTAGATTTTGGCTCAATTTTAGACTTAGCAAAAACACCACGCATAGGTGCTGTTGTATGCTTTACCTTTTTATTTCCAGCACCTAACTGAACGGCATTATAACCATCAGTAGCCACTGTTTTTATATTTACAACCTGCAAATTATCTATTTGCAATACTGTTACTGGTACATGTTGACCCGTTTCGTTAAATAAACGAGACATTCCCAGTTTTTTAGCAATTAAACCTGTACGCATTTTCTTTTATCCTTACAGTTTAATCTCAACATCTACACCAGCGGCGAGATCTAATTTCATTAATGCATCAACTGTTTGTGCAGTTGGAGATACAATATCTAATACACGCTTATGTGTACGCATTTCGAACTGTTCACGAGATTTTTTGTTTACATGAGGTGAACGAAGAACTGTAAAATTCTCAATTCTAGTTGGTAAAGGAATAGGTCCTAATACCTCTGCACCTGTACGTTTCGCAGTTTCAACAATTTCTTGTGTACTTTGATCCAAAACTCTATGATCAAAAGCTTTCAGACGAATACGAATGTTTTGATTTTCCATTTTTTTATAACTCCTAAAGAAGGTGGGGAATAATCCCCAACCTTTCAAACAACCTTATCTAATTTATTGTGCTAACTTTGTTACTATACCATTACCGACTGTCTTACCACCTTCACGAATTGCAAATCTTTGACCTACAGTAATTGCGATAGGCTTTATCAATTCAACATTAAGGGTTACATTGTCCCCTGGCATTACCATTTCAACATCTTTTGGTAGAGAGATTGAACCGGTAACATCAGTTGTATTAAAGTAAAACTGTGGACGATAGTTAGAGAAAAACGGTGTATGACGTCCGCCGTCCTCTTTTGTTAGAACATGAATCTCAGCTTCAAAATTGCTAAGTGGTTTAATTGTGCTTGGTTGACATAATACCTGACCTCGCTCAACTTCTTCTTTACCAACACCACGTAATAATAAACCTACATTGTCACCAGCTTGTCCACCATCAGGTAATTCTTTCTGGAACATCTCAACACCTGTACAAGTAGTTTTCAATGTATCACGAAGACCTACTATTTCAATATCTTCACCTACTTTTACAGTACCAGTGTCAATACGACCAGTTACTACTGTACCACGACCTGAAATACTAAATACATCTTCAACCGCCATAGAGAAAGGTTTACTAACCTCACGAACAGGCACTTCAATGTATTCATCAACTGTTTTCATTAGTTCCAATATTTTGTCTTTACCAATTTCTGGATTTTCACCATTTAAAGCTGCAAGAGCAGAACCAGTTATTATAGGTGTATCCGCTGGGAAATCATTTTTTTCTAATAAATCTTGAATTTCCATTTGAACCAACTCTAATAATTCTGGATCAGCTTGATCAACTTTATTTAAAAACACAACTAGCTTTGGAACACCTACTTGACGAGCTAATAAGATATGCTCGTGAGTCTGGTGCTTAGGACCGTCAGCTCCACATACAACTAATATAGCTCCGTCCATCTGAGCAGCACCGGTAATCATATTCTTTACATAGTCGGCGTGACCTGGACAATCAACGTGAGCATAGTGACGACCATCAGTTTCATACTCAATGTGCGAAGTATTAATTGTTATACCACGCTCGCGCTCTTCAGGAGCTTTGTCAATATCCTTAAAATCAGTTGCTTTGGTGTTACCACTCTCTTCTGCTAACACCTTAGAGATAGCTGCAGTTAAAGTAGTTTTACCGTGGTCAACGTGACCAATTGTGCCAATATTTAAATGTGGCTTCGAACGATCTAAAGTTTCTTTACTCATAATTTTTTTACTCCTTAATTAAAATTTAATATAACTTAGAACCATACATACACTGTTAAGATGCATATTTAGCTTTGACATCATCAACAACATTTTGCGGAACTTGATCATAATGATCAAATATCATCGTATACTGCGCACGACCCTGAGATAGAGAGCGCAATGTGTTAACATACCCAAACATCGCAGCAAGAGGCACCATTGCATTAACAACACGAGCATTACCACGATTATCCATAGATGAAACTTGTCCGCGACGAGAATTTAAGTCACCGATAATATCACCCATATATTCTTCTGGTGTAACTATTTCTACTGCCATAACAGGCTCTAATAATTTAGCACCAGCTTGTTCTTGCATTTCACGGAAAGCAGCACGAGCAGCGATTTCAAATGCCATAACAGATGAATCCACATCGTGATAGTTACCGTCTCTTAGAACTGCTTTGAAATCAATTACAGGGAAACCTGCAATCGCGCCGTTATCTTTCGCAGAATTTAAACCTTTTTCAACACCAGGTATATATTCTTTTGGAACAGAACCACCGACAATTGTTTCTTCAAACACAAAACCTTCACCTGGTTTTAGAGGTTCAAAATCAACAACAATTTTCGCAAACTGACCAGAACCACCTGATTGTTTTTTGTGAGTATATTCAATAGTAGCTGGCTTAGAGATAGTCTCGCGATAAGCAACCTGAGGTTGGCCAACACTACACTCAACATTAAATTCACGACGCATACGATCAACAATAATTTCAAGATGCAATTCACCCATACCACGAATTAAAGTTTGACCTGACTCTTCGTCAGACTTAATACGGAAAGATGGATCTTCTGCTGCCAAGCGATTAAGGGCAATACCCATTTTTTCTTGGTCTGCTTTTGTTTTTGGCTCGATAGCAATCTCAATTACAGGCTCTGGAAATTCCATTCTTTCCAACACAACTTGTTTAGACATATCACAAAGTGTATCACCAGTAGTTGTAGTTTTAAGCCCTGCAACGGCAACGATATCACCAGCTGTTGCAACTTTTATTTCTTCTCGGTCTGCTGCGTGCATAAGCATCATACGACCTATTCGTTCTTTACCACCTTTTACAGAGTTTTGAATATAAGAACCAGACTCTAATGTACCAGAATAAACACGAACGAAAGTTAAAGAACCTACAAACGGATCATTCATTATCTTAAATGCCAAAGCAGAAAATGGTTCAGATGAATCTGGTTTACGAATAACTTCGCCATCGCCATCAACTTCTAAGCCCTTCATCTCGCCAATATCAACAGGAGAAGGAAGGAAATCAACAACTGCATCTAGTAAAGGCTGAACACCTTTGTTTTTAAATGCTGTACCACATAAAACAGGTACAAAACTACCAGTAAGAACACCCTTACGAATACATTCTTTTAATTTATCAATAGATGGCTCAGAACCTTCTAGATAAGCTTCCATAGCTTCATCATCTTGCTCAACAGCCATTTCAATTAGACTAGAACGGTATTCTGCTGCCTTAGATTTTAAATCATCAGGAATATCAACTATATCAAACTTAGCACCTAATTCTTCACCACCCCAAACGATAGCGTTGTTATTTACCAAATCGACAACACCTGCAAAATCAGATTCTGCACCGATAGGTAATTGCATAAACATAGGGTTAGCACCCAAGCGATCAACCATCATGTTAACACAAT
Organism: Alphaproteobacteria bacterium; assembly: GCA_029250225.1. Taxonomy (GTDB): domain Bacteria; phylum Pseudomonadota; class Alphaproteobacteria; order JAQWUY01; family JAQWUY01; genus JAQWUY01. The sequence continues at coordinate 282,733 of JAQWUY010000031.1, forward strand.
TGTAAAAATCAGCTCCCATTCTGTCCATTTTGTTAACAAATGCCATACGAGGAACAGAATACTTATCAGCTTGACGCCATACAGTTTCAGATTGAGGCTCAACACCAGAAACGGCATCAAAAACTGCAACTGCACCATCAAGAACTCTTAAAGCTCTTTCAACTTCAATAGTAAAGTCTACGTGACCAGGAGTATCAATGATATTAATTCTATGGTCATTCCAGAAACAAGTAGTAGCAGCAGATGTAATAGTAATACCTCTTTCTTGCTCTTGCTCCATCCAGTCCATAGTTGCAGCACCATCGTGTACTTCACCAATTTTGTACGATTTACCTGTATAATATAGAACTCGCTCAGTTGTTGTAGTCTTACCTGCATCAATGTGAGCCATAATTCCGATATTACGATATTTTTCAATAGGTGTTTTAGCCATCTTTATTATTCCTTATTCAACAATTACCAGCGATAATGAGCAAACGCACGGTTTGCTTCCGCCATTTTATGAGTATCTTCGCGCTTCTTAACAGAAGCACCACGAGATTCACTAGCATCAATAAGTTCAGATGACAATCTATCAACCATTGTCTTTTCAGATCTCTTACGAGAAGCTTCTATCAACCAACGAAAAGCTAATGCTTGAGCTCGCTCAGCACGAACTTCAACAGGAACCTGATAAGTAGCACCACCAACACGACGAGAACGAACCTCTAAATCAGGTTTGATGTTATTTAATGTATCGCGGAAGAATTCAACCGCTTCTTTACCAGTTTTACCTGCAACAATATCAAAAGCACCGTAAACAATTCGTTCTGCACGAGATTTGTTACCTGCAAGCATTACAGCATTAATAAACTTTGAAATTACCAAATCACCGTATTTAGCATCTGGTAAAATTTTTCTTTTTTCTGCTCTATGTCTTCTAGACATTATAAATACCCCTTCTTATCTTTACTTAGGTCTTTTAGCACCGTATTTAGAACGGCGTTGACGACGATCAGAAACACCTTGAGTATCCAAGGCACCACGAACTGTGTGATAGCGAACACCCGGCAAATCCTTTACACGACCACCGCGCACTAACACAACAGAGTGTTCCTGCAAGTTGTGTCCTTCACCACCAATATAACTTGTAACTTCATAACCACTCGTCAATCTTACACGAGCAACTTTACGAAGTGCTGAATTAGGTTTTTTTGGAGTTGTTGTATAAACACGAGTACAAACACCACGACGCTGAGGGCAAGCCTCCAAGTGTGGTACTTTTGTTTTCTTTACTTTATCTTTTCGCCCTTTGCGAACAAGTTGGTTAATAGTCGGCATATTGTTTCCTTCGCCCGTTTATTAATTCAAATTTTAACTAAACACGCGGAAAAATATTCTGCCGTATTCTAGTACACCATACGTAATACATTATCGTATTTTTTCGTTGTACTTTCGTCCGATTGGGGAAAAATCCCGCGGTTTTACTATCAAAATAACTATCTTTAAACACAATAATAAAAAATTAATATGTAAAAAATAAAGTTATTGTTTGGACTAAATACACTTTATATAAATATTTGTCAACACTTATATTGATTTTTATTAAATTAGAATGGGTTGAAATAAAAAAAAAGGAGGAACAAATCCTCCTTTTTATAAAACTAAAAATTATATTAGTAATTTACAGCGTCTTTTAAAACTTTACCAGCTTTAAATTTAGGCTGTTTAGAAGCTTTAATTTGGATAGCTTCACCTGTACGTGGATTACGACCAGTTGTAGCTTTTCTGTCAGCAACAGAAAATGTACCAAAACCAACTAAACGAACATCGCCGCCAGTTTTTAAAGCTTTTGTAATACTTGCAACAACAGCATCAACCGCCTTGCCAGAGTCTGTTTTAGCCAGACCTGTAGAAGAAGATACAGCTTCAATTAATTCATTTTTATTCATTTTAATTTCCCTTTACACTAAGTTAAAAAAAAACCTATTCTTACTATATATTTTACAAATTTGTAAGGCTTATAATAAAAATAAGATTACATTTAATAATACACATAAATAGTGAGATATGTCAACAAATTATTACATAACTAAGTATTATCATATATACGCTTGACCCCTTATAAAGCTATAATTTAGCACTAATATCTGAAATAATTGTTAGTTATTATTGGAATGATTTTGAAAGGGCATCACCGGATTCAACAGCGGTAGATTTTGACAAATCTTCTTTTTCCCACTCAACTGGTTTTATCTTGTTTTTTAGTACAATCTCCAAGACTTCTGACACATCAGAAACAGGTATAATTTCTAGACCTTGTTTTGCATTTTCTGGTATTTCAGATAGATCTTTTTCGTTTTCTTGTGGAATTATAACAGTTTTAATGCCACTACGGTATGCTGCTAGTAATTTTTCCTTTAATCCGCCTATGGCTAATACTTTACCTCGTAAAGTAACCTCACCTGTCATTGCCACATCTTTACGAATAGGGTTATCAGTTAAAGCGGAAACAATTGCACTTACCATTGCTATTCCTGCTGATGGTCCGTCCTTAGGCGTTGCTCCTTCTGGAACATGAATGTGAATGTCGCGTTTTTTGTAAACTCCTGGCAATATACCAAGTTCAGATGCACGAGAGCGAATATATGTTTCGGCCGCAGAAATAGATTCCAACATAACATCACCTAATTTACCGGTTCTTTGGATTTTACCAGTTCCTGGGACTAGTGCAGTTTCAATATGTAATATATCACCACCGACTGAAGTCCAAGCAAGACCATTTACCATACCAATAGCATCTTTATCTTCGGTTTCACCATAAGAAAATTTAGCAACACCTGAAAAATCAGCTATATTTTTATTTGATACTGTAATCTTTTTAATATTATCCGTGCTTTCCATAATCTGTCTTAATGATTTACGACATATTTTTTGAATTTCTTGTTCTAGCTTGCGCACACCTGCTTCACGAGTATAGTTACGAATTAATGATATTAATGCTTCGTCTTTTATTTCTATCTCGCCTTTTTTTAAACCATTATCGTTTATAGCTCTTGGAATAAGATGTCTTTTCGATATTTCAAGTTTTTCATCTTCTGTATATCCTGAAAGATTAATAATTTCCATTCTATCTTTCAACGGTTCTGGCATATTATATGAATTTGCTGTTGTAATAAATATTACATTAGACAAATCGTAATCGACTTCTAGGTAATGATCAACAAAGTTTTTGTTTTGTGATGGATCAAGAACTTCAAGTAATGCAGAAGACGGATCACCCCTATGATCAGAACCCATTTTATCAATCTCATCAAGTAAGAACATAGGGTTTGAATAACCTGCTTTTTTCATTCCTTGAATTATTTTACCTGGCATAGCACCGACATATGTACGACGATGTCCGCGAATTTCGGCTTCATCTCTTACTCCACCTAAGCTTATTCTTACAAATTTACGACCGCAAGCCTTGGCTATACTTTCACCTAATGAGGTTTTACCAACACCTGGTGGACCAACTAAACAAAGAATAGGCCCTTTTACCTTTTTAGTACGAATACTAACAGCAAGATAATCAAGAATTCGTTCTTTTACCTTTTCTAATCCATAGTGTTCACTATCAAGAATTTCCTGAGCTTTTTTCAAATCAATATTAATTCTAGTTTGTTTTTTCCAAGGAACATCAATTAACCAGTCGATAAAGTTTCTAACAACTGATGATTCAGATGATATAGGAGGCATAGATTTTAATTTCTTTAGCTCGGTTTCTACTTTATCTTTTGCTTCTTTACTTATACGAATATTTGATATCTTTTCTCTGTATTCGTCAATTTCACTTGATAAGTCATCGCCCAGCTCTTTATTAATTGCTTTTATTTGTTCATTTAAATAATATTCTCGTTGGTTTTTATCCATTTGAGTCTTAACTCTTTCACGGATTTTCCTTTCAGTTAAAATAGTATCTATTTCAGATTGAATATTTGCGAACAATATTTCTAGGCGAGTAGAAAGATTTTTCTCTTCTAGTAATTCTTGTTTTTTTTCTATATCTATATTAATGTTTTGCACTAGAAATTCTAATAATTCTAGTCCGCCATTGATAACATTTAATTGATTTAAAATATCAGTTGTAATAGATGTATTATATTTGGCATATTCTTTAAATTTTTCAATTAATGCAGAAACCAATAAATTGACATCAGATTCATCAATTATATCTTCTATATCAATAACAGATGAATGGAAAGCGCCAGATAAATCTGATAAACCTTTTGTTTGAACACGGCGGATACCTTCAACTAATACTTTTACAGTACCATCAGGTAATTTCAATAATTGTTTTACTTCTGCAACAACACCGATATGGTATAAATCATCTGCATTGGGAGTTTCAATTTCAGCATTTTTTTGTGTTAATAATAAAACTCTTTGGTTTTCTTCCATAACACTTTCAAGTGCATTGATTGATTTTTCTCGCCCAACAAAGAAAGACACGACCATACCTGGAAATACCACTATGTCTCTTAAAGGTATAACTGGATAAGAAGATAAGTTTTCTTTCAGCACTTCCATACTTTTTTCCTCTATTAAATTATTAAGCTATTAAGCTGTTTTTGTTTTACTGTTTTTTAATGATTTTTTATCTTCACTATTAGATTTAGATTTAGATTTAGATTTTTTTCCATCACTATGAATATAGATAGGATTGTTATTACCATTAACAACATCGCCATCAATGACAACTCTTTCCACCCCTTCTTCGTCAGGTAGTTCGTACATTGTTTCAAGTAATATTTTTTCAAGGATAGAACGAAGACCTCTTGCACCAGTTTTTCGCTTAATTGCTTTTTTAGCAACTTCTGCTAGTGCTTGCTCTTTAAATTCTAGTTCGACTTCTTCCATTTTGAATAATTTTGTGAATTGTTTAACAAGTGAATTTTTAGGTTCTGTAAGAATTCTAACCAAAGCATCAATATCTAAGTCTTGTAAAGTTGCAATCATTGGCAAACGACCTACAAATTCTGGAATTAAACCGTAGTTTACTAAATCCTCTGGTTCAATATCTTGGATTATTTCACCTACTTCTCGTTTATCTTTGCCGTATACATCAGCACTAAAACCTATAGAGCTTTCCTTACCGCGTTTTGATATTATTCTATCAACGCCGGCAAATGCACCACCGCAAATAAATAAGATATTAGTAGTATCGACATTCAAAAATTCTTGTTGAGGGTGTTTGCGTCCACCTTGTGGTGGAACAGATGCAACTGTGCCTTCCATTAATTTTAAAAGAGCCTGTTGCACACCTTCACCTGAGACATCGCGAGTAATAGATGGGTTTTCGCTTTTACGAGTAATTTTATCGATTTCATCAATATAAATTATACCTCTTTGAGCTTTTTCAACATCATAGTCACAATTTTGAAGTAATTTTAAAACTACATTTTCTACATCTTCACCAACATAACCAGCTTCTGTAAGGGTAGTCGCATCAGCAATACAGAAAGGAACATCAAGTATTCGTGCTAGTGTTTGAGCAAGTAATGTCTTGCCACAACCAGTAGGCCCAAGCATTAATATGTTTGATTTCGATAATTCAACATCATCTTCTTTTTGGTCGGATATCAATCTTTTATAATGATTATGAACGGCAACAGAAAGAACTTTCTTGGCATTTGACTGTCCAATTACATAATCATCTAATATTTTACAAATAGTGCTAGGAGAAGGTATTTCATTGCCAAAAGAATCAATTAATTTTTCTTCACCTTTTAAATCAGAAATTATTTCGACACATAGTTCAACACATTCATCACATATATGAACACCTTGACCTGCAATAAGCTTTTTTGCCTCAGCCTTAGTCTTACCACAGAAACTACAATGTAGTTTTTGATCGCCATCTGTTGTTGTTTTATCGTCAGACATAATAACCTCTATTCTTTAATCTTTATATCATTACGGCTAGATACTATATTATCAATTAAGCCAAAGGATTTAGCTTCCTTAGGCGACATAAAATTATCTCGATCCATAGCTTTTTCAATTTCAGAAAGGCTTTTTCCTGTGTGAGTTTCATAAGCTTTATTAAGCATTTTTTTCAATCTTAATATTTCTTGTGCTTGAATTTCAATATCAGAAGCTTGCCCTTGCGCCCCACCACTAGGTTGGTGGATCATAATACGAGAATTAGGTAATGAGTATCTTTTGCCTTTAGTACCAGCCATTAATAAGAACGACCCCATTGATGCAGCTTGCCCTAGACAAATAGTTGAAATATCATTTTTAATGTATTGCATTGTGTCATATATTGATAAACCAGAAGTAACAACTCCACCAGGAGAATTTATATAAAAACAAATATCTTTTTCTGGATCTTCAGCTTCTAGGAATAATAATTGAGCACAAATTAAACTAGCGGTTTGGTCATTAACTCCACCAGTTAAAAATATAATGCGTTCTTTTAATAAACGGGAATAAATATCAAATGAGCGTTCCCCTCGAGTTGTTTGTTCAATTACCATTGGAACTAAGGTGTTGTTATAAACATCTAAATAATCGTTCATCGTTATTCCTATCACTTTATATTTTTTTTATCACACATAATTAATATTATACTATCTCAAATACATATAAATATGCAAGCTTACTTTTTAAAATAGGTTCTTTTTCTTATTTTTCAAGGCTTTAACTTATATTTATTTTATATAAATAAAAAAGAGAGTGTAAAAAATAAAATATACACTCTCTTTTAAATTAAAATATTTTAAATTAATTATTTTAAGACTTCTTAGCCGATGCCTTTTTAGCCTTTGTTTTCTTAGAAGGCTTCTTTTTATCAGAGCTATCATTTTCATCATTCAACATTTTTTCAATGTCTTTAGAATCCATTAATTTTTCTTTCGTATCAGCTTTTTCAAGAATCATATCAATAACTTTTTCCTCTAAGATAGGAGCTCTTAATTGCTCTAATACTTGTGGGTTTTTCTGATAGTATTCAAAAACCTGCATTTCTTGACCTGGATATCTTTGAGCTTCACTCATTACTGCACGGTTAATATCATCTTGAGTTACTTCAACTTTTAATTCACTTGCTATTTCTGTCAATAATAAACCTAGGCGAACGCGACGCAGAGCAATTTCTTTGTATTCTTTTTCTAGTTCTTTATCAGATTTATTAGCATCTTCGTCTTCTAGCTTACCTTCTTCTTTTGATTGTTTAACTGATTTCCAAATTTCATCAAATTCTTGTTCAACAATAATACTAGGTACATCAAATTTATGGCCTGCATCTAACTGATTCATTAAATCTTTTTTAATTAAGTTGCGAGTAGAGCCATCGAATTTAGAGCTAAGTTGTTTTTTAACATTTTCTTTTAATTCTGCTAAATCTTTTAAGCCAACTTTTTTAGCCATTTCATCGTCAATTTTTGTCTCAACGAATTCTTTTACTTCTTTAACTTTACACTCAAACACAGCATCTTTGCCAGCTAAGTTAGGTGCGTGGTATTCATCTGGGAATTTTACATTAACATCTTTGCTATCACCAGCTTTTGTACCGATTAATTGATCTTCGAAACCAGGAATAAATGAATTTGAACCTAATTCAAGATTATGGTCATTACCAGCACCACCTTCAAAAGCAACATCATCAACTTTACCCAAGAAATCAATTACAACTAAGTCACCTTTTTTCGCTTCACGCTCAACTTTTTTGCTATCGCGGAAATCTTTTGCCAAGCCTACTAGTGCTTCGTCAACTTCTTTGTCAGAAACATTTGCTTTAATAGTTTCAATTTTGATTTTTGATAAATCCATCATTTTTATTTGAGGCATCAATACGAATTCAATTGAGAATTCTAGGTCTTTATCAACATCAGCACTTTTAACATCAATTGTCGGTTGAATAGCAGGTCTTATCGAGTTGTCTTTTACTATTTTTTCTACTGAACTTTGGATTTGGCTATTAACAACCTCTCCGAAAGCGTTTTCCCCGAATTTTTTTTGTAACACAGATTTTGGAGCTTTACCTTTGCGGAAGCCTGGTATATCTGCTTTTTCACCATATTCCGATAATTTACTATCGATATCTGATGAAATGGTTTTAGCTGGAATTGACACAGAATATTGTGCCAAAGTTGAATCTTTTTTAATTTCTGAAATTTTCATTGTAATATATAACCCATTCTATAAAAAAATTTAATAATGGTGCGGGTGAGAGGACTTGAACCTCCACGAGTTTCCTCACAGGAACCTAAACCCTGCGCGTCTACCAGTTCCGCCACACCCGCACAGCGAACAAACATAAGTTGTCTTATACAAAATATGCCACAATAAAGCAAGCTATTATTTATTTATTTTGTGAAAAATTAAAAAAAATATTGTTCTTTTGTGTTTTTTCCAATATAAATATCTCTCAACACTGTGTAGATTGAAGTATAAAAGGAAATAAAATATGTCATCACATAAATTAAAAATAAAGTGGGAAGAGTTTGAACATCATGCAAATGCATTATGTCATCGCATAAAAGAAACAGATGAATATAAGCAAGGAAAATACAAAGGTTTACTTTGTGTTACTCGCGGAGGACTAGTTCCAACAGCCATATTAGCAAGGGAATTAAATATTCGTCTTGTTGACACTATGTGTATTGTTTCATATGACGATGATGATAATCAAACTGATTTAAATATAATAAAAGATACATCGATTGATAATGGTGGCGAAGGTTGGTTAATTGTCGACGATTTAGTTGATACCGGAAACACATTTGATATTATCCGCAAGAAGTATCCAAATGCACATTATGTTTCGGTTTATGCAAAACCAAAAGGACGAAAAAAATCAGATATATTTATGATTGAAATTCCACAAGAAACTTGGATTGTATTACCTTGGGAATAATATCTATATAAATTATAAGAAATAAGGGTATGAAGTATCAAAAAATTCTTGACTATATTTACGAAGATTTTATGTCTGTAAAATATAAAATCAAAGAAAAAGATGATAGTCAGATTCGCAACCCTTATTTGTTAGTTAATTTAATGCACAAGATTGGCATTGTTCCAGAATCAAAAAAAATTATTAAAGTAACAGGCTCAAAAGGCAAAGGGACGACTGCAAGAATATGTGAAAATATGATAAGAGCAAGTTTGCCTAGTGCAAAGGTGGCTATGCTAATATCGCCAGAAGAAATATATCATAACGATCGTATGCGTGTTAATAATATTCCTATAACGACACCTGAATTTGAAAAAGTATTTTTACAACTAAAACCTGAGCTAGATGAATTAAAAAAATCTTTTGGTGAACTAGATTATTTATCACCAAGCGGTTTATTTGTCTTGATTGCTTTTTACTGGTGGAAAAATCAGGATATTGATTATTTTATACTAGAAACAGGGCGCGGAGCAAAATATGATGAAGTTGGTGTAATTCCTGCTTTCATTAGTATTGTAACCTCAATATTGCTTGAACACACAAAGCAATTAGGAACAAATTGTGAGGAAATTGCTGAGCATAAATTATTTATCTGTGATAATTCTGATTATTGTGTTCTTGGTGAAACTGTATTACCATATTACAAAGATTATAAAGCACAGAAAATTAACTCTAATACTAAAATACAGATAAAAAGTTTTCCTAAATGGTATGAAAGCAATTGTGAATTAGCATTACCAGCTGTTGCGAAGTTATTAAACAAATCAACACAAGAAATAAAGAGTGTATTTGATAATTTTAATAATAAAAATTCCGCTAGCTTTGGATATACGGCAACAAAAAAGCATAATTATTATTTTGAATCTGCTATTTCTTTTGAATCATTAGACATAGATTTAATTCAATCATTATCTAAGCAAAAAACATTATTTTTATTATCTTTGCCTGATGATAAAGATATTAATAATATAGTTCAAAAACTAAATAAATACGGTGATGTAAAACACATTGTTCTAAGCGGAACAAGAGGATATTTAAATTACGATATTACACAAGAAAAGTATTCAAACCAAATCATATGGAAAGGTCAATATAATAATAAAGAGGATTTTAAAACAAAAATAAAAAACCTTGATTATATTAACATTTACTTCATTGGCACACAAACTTATACTCGTTTAGTGAAACAGAGCTTTTTTGGCTATTAAATAAGTTTTTCCATAGCTGATAATTTTAATAATTGAGCATCATTTAATGGTTTTATTTCAGTTGCAACTTCAATCATTTCAGACATTTCACCATTACAATGCAATACAACATCACAACCAGCTTCAAGACATAATTTAGTTTTATGTGCACAATTTCCTTTTAAGGCTTTCATTGACAAATCATCAGTCATTATTAAACCCTTAAAACCGATATAATCACGAATAAATGAGATCCCTTTTTTTGACTGTGTTATTGTATTTTTTTCATCAATCACATTGAAAATTACATGAGCTGTCATTGCAAGGGGATATTTATTGTTAAAAACAAATGGTTTAAAATCAGAGGCTTTCAATTCTTCCAAATCTGTATCAACAATTGGCAAGTCAAGATGACTATCGCAAGTTGCTCGACCGTGTCCAGGTATATGTTTTATTACAGGTAATACTTTTTGTGATAACAACCCATTAGCCTGACATTCACCTAACACAGAAACAACATCAGGATTAGTTGAAAATGCCCTGTCACCGATAATCTTGTCCGATCCATCTATTGGCACATCAAGTAAAGGTAAGCAATTTACATTTATTCCAACATCTGTCAAATCCTTAGCTATTTCACCGGCTATGTCAAAAGCTTTTGTTTTTGCTTGTTCAGGATTACTTTCATATAGATCACCTAATGGTTCTTGTGGTGGGTATTTTTTCCAATGCGGGCTTGTCATTCGCTGTACCCTGCCACCTTCTTGATCTATCAATATTAAAGTTTTTTTCCTAGGTGTGCATTTTTTAAGTTCTTTTATTAATAATTTTAATTGATCAGGATTATCAACATTTCTAGCGAATATAATAAAACCCAATGGATTTATTTTACTAAAAAAATCTTTTTCTTGTTGTGATAATACAGTGCCTTTAACACCAAATATTACAGATTTTATTGATTTTTCTTGTTTCACCATCTTTACCTGACTCCCAAATCTTTTGTTTTTATATTAAATTATCTTTTTACTAAGCAATTTCCACCCTTAGACTTTATAATATTACATGCATTAACCGCCTTAGCTTTATTACTAAAACCTTTCAATTGAACACGATGGTAATTTTTACCTTTTACAATAACTTTTTCTATGTGTAATTGATATTTTGCAGGTAAAGAATATTTTTTAACAAGTCTTTTATATGTCGTTTTTGCTTGGGTTTGACTACTAACAGAGGCAACCTGAACTTTCCAAGAGCTTGTTTTAATCGGCGAAACTTGTTTTTTAAGTTTAGTTTTTTTGACTTGTTCTGGTTTTGCTACTGTTTCTTTTCTTAGCTTTTCCACCCTTACTTCATATTTTTTATTTTCTATTTTTTTAGGCTGTACAGTTTTAGCAACTTCGACTTGTCTTTTGCTGATTATTGGCTTTTCTGGAATAGGAAGTAATCTTTCTACTTTTTGTTCCTGTTTGCCATCATTCAAAATATTGTAAACTTCTTTGTCGAGATTTTTAATTTCCATTCCTTGTGGGTCAATTGGTTCTTGCTTCAAAGGTTGTGATTGCGTAATATCTAAGACTTGTTGACTATCATTTGAATCAGTAAATAAATAGATATATAGCACGCCCAAAAGTGAACCTAATGATACAGCAAACAATAAATATTTGAAAACTGAGCTATAATAATTATTATCGGATCGAGTTATTTTGTTATTAATATCACCATTCATCGTATCACTTTCTAATATTTCGGCTTGACTGTAACTATCAACATTTTCTTTGTTCGAATTTAAAAAATTATTGTTATCAAATTCACCCATTTCATCTTTTTCATCATTTAAATCTTCAAACCAATTGTCGTTTTTATTATCAGTCATAGCATTACCCCTTTATAATTTATTTTTTGCCTGAATAGAAAATATAGCAAGCCCATTTGCGATTACTTCCTTTACACAATATACAAGAGCAAGACAGGCTTTAGTTTCATCTATCTTATTTTCTTGAATAAATCTTAGTTTTTCATCACCACTACCTTTTGACCAAAGTTCGTGAAATGCACCAGCTAGGCTAACTAAATAAAATGCAACTCGGTGCGGTTCCATATTTATTGCAGAACTTTCTAAAATTCTTGGATATTGAGATAACTCTTTTATTACCGATATAAAATCAGCATTATCTAGTAATTTTAGATTAGCATCATTATAATCTATGTTGCTTTCTTGTGCGCTTCGTAATACAGAACAACACCTAGCGTGTGCATATTGTATATAGAATATCGGATTATCTTTTGATTGTTCTTTTACCTTGGTTAAATCAAAATCAAGTGGTGCATCGGTTTTTCGCATCATCATAAAGAATCTTACAACATCGGAACCAACATCTTTTATTAAATCTTTCAATGTTACAAATGTTCCTGCCCTTTTCGACATTTTTAATACTTCGCCGTTATCCATTAATTTTACTAACTGACATAATTGAACATCTAGTGTGCCTTTGCCATTAGTAACAGCATTTAATGCACCCTTCATTCGTTTAACATAACCGCCGTGATCTGCACCCAATACATCAATTTGTTTAACACCACCCCTATTATATTTATCTAGGTGATATGCTATATCAGAGGCAAAATAAGTATTAGAACCATCGCTTTTTTTCAGTGGTCTATCAATATCATCACCAAATTTTGTTGATTTAAATAATGTCTGTTCTCGCTGTTCCCAATCATCTGGCAATTGTCCTTTTGGCGGGGTTAGAACACCTTCGTATACAAAACCATTTTGTTTTAAATTATCGATAGTTTTTTCAACCGCACCACTTTCAACTAGTTTCTTTTCAGATGTAAAAATATCGTGTTTAACACCTAACAAAGCAAGGTCATCTTTAATTGTTGTCATCATTGCATTAATTGTAAAATCTTTTACAACAGGTAAATAATCAGCTTCGTTTTTAGCGCGTAATTCATCGCCATATTTTTCTTTTAAAGCAACACCAACATCAATTAAATATTCACCTGGATACAAACCTTCGGGGATTTCTATTTTTTCGCCCAATGCTTCCAAATATCGTAAAAAAGCTGATTTTGCTAAAACATCAACTTGAACACCAGAATCATTAATATAATATTCACGCATTATGTCATAACCACATTTTTGAAGCAGTGATGCTAATACATCACCTACTACCGCACCGCGAGCGTGTCCGATATGAAGTGGTCCTGTTGGATTTGCTGATACATATTCAATATTGATTTTTTCACCTTTGCCGATTTCACTATCACCATACTTTTTAGGTTGTGATAAAATCGAACTTAGAACATCAAACCAAATATTTTTATTTAATCTAATGTTTATAAACCCAGGCCCTGCTATTTCAGCACTAGCAACAAAATCAGATTTTTGTAACTTTTCAACAATCATTTCAGCTAAATCTCTTGGATTGATGCCTGCCTGCCTAGATAAAACCATAGCCGAATTTGTTGACATACAGCCGTGTTTTTCATCACGAGGCGGTTCAACTGTTATGTTTTTCGTATCAAAATTATATCTTTTTTCTGACTCTATACTAGATAATACAGTTTCTAGTTCGGTACGAATAATTTTAAAAATATTCATTATTATTCCTTATTATATCTTATATACTTTTTTTTATGTTCGTATACTGAATATCTGCGTATTGGTCTGTCATACCGGCAACATAATCAGCAACAAATCTTGTTTTTTCTTTTTCTGTTTTATCAACACTAAGGGAATTTGACAACAACATATTAGTTTTTTCTGGTAAGTTCATATTTTCTGGATTTTTCATATAATATGCAAACAATGTCTTTACCTTTTCTTTACTTTCATCTCGTTTAATATTCATTGATTCTGTAAGATAAACATTGTCGAATAAAAATTTTCTTATTAGTTTTTTATATTTAGCCATATCTTTACTCATACAAACCGTTTGATTATTCCAATTTCTAATGTCTTGTGGGCAAGATGGATTAATGTCTGACAAATTCTTTTTAGTTGTCTCAACAATATCTATAATCATTTTTGACATCAATCTACGCAATGCTTCGGCAAGTAATATTTTGTCATTAACTCTACCATACTCTTTCTTTACATCATCGAAAACTTGACCAATAGGTTTAATGTTATACAAATCATCAATACTTATTAAACCCGCCCTTACAGAATCTTCTATGTCGTGATGATTATATGCCACATCATCTGAAATCGAAGCTATTTGAGCTTCCAAAGATGCATAAGTATTTATTTTTAAATCGTATTTGTTGTTAAATTCACTAATATAGTTAGAGGCTTTATCCACAGGTCCATTATGTTTTAATATACCTTCTAAACTTTCCCAAGTAAGATTTAATCCATCAAATAATGGGTAACGCTTTTCAATACTTGTTACAATTCTAAAACTCTGTTCGTTGTGTTCAAAACCTCCGTATTCGCTCATACATTCAATCAATGCTTCTTCGCCGGTGTGTCCGTATGGTGGATGTCCTAAATCGTGAGCCAATGCGATTGTTTCTGTCAAATCTTCGTTAACCATTAAAGTTCGTGCAATCGTTCGTGCGATCTGAGAAACTTCTAATGAATGGGTTAATCTTGTTCTATGGTGATCCTTAGTCGTTGAAACAAAAACCTGTGTTTTACCTTTTAACCTGCGAAAAGCTTCACTGTGTAAAATTCGATCTCTATCGCGGGCAAAGCAAGATCTTACATCAGGGCGTGAACTTTCTTTGTGTAATCTACCCTTACTATCTGTTGAAGAAATGCCATATTTAGATATTTTTTGCATAATTATTCTTACGACAAATTATACCAAAAAACAAGGTTTTTATACTTGAATTATAATTTAATAAGAAGTATTTATATTAATTATGAATAATCCATTTATAGAAAAAGATAATTCAAATAACAATATTGAATATAAACTTACAATAACCAACGATGCAATTAATCGCTTAAAAAAGATATTTGCAGAAGAGAAAAACAAAGTTTTTAGAATAATTGTTTCCGGTGGAGGTTGTTCTGGATTTCAATATAAATTTGACATTGATAAAAAATTTGATAAGGAAAAAGATTTCACAATCAAAATAGATGAAATAACGGTTGCTATTGATAAAAAAAGCCTAGAATTCATAAATAATGGTGAAGTGGATTTTATTAATTCATTAACTGGGCAATATTTTACAATCAATAATCCGAATGCTAAATCAAGTTGTGGTTGTGGAACATCATTTTCTATATAAAAAATAATAAGGGCAAATATGAAGATAGCTACATTTAATATTAATTCCGTGAGAGCAAGAATTGAAAACTTATGTGATTGGTTAAATACCGAACAACCTGATATAGTTTTATTACAAGAATTAAAGTGTCAAGATGAACAATTTCCATATGAAAAATTAAAATCTATCGGATATGAAGCATCTGTATATGGACAAAAAGCATATAACGGAGTGGCTGTTCTTTCAAAACATAAAATAGAAAAAGTAGTCAAAGGATTACCTGGTGATGATAGTGATGAACAATCAAGATATATGGAATGCACAATAAAAGGCATTAATGTTTGCAATTTATATTTACCAAATGGAAACCCAATAGGTAAAGAAAAGTATGAATATAAATTAAAATGGATGGACAGATTAGGTAAACACATAAAAAATAAATTATTAAATTCAGCAAAACCTTTATTAATTGGTGGAGATTGGAATGTAATACCAACTGATGATGACTGCCTAGATCCAGATGATTGGGTTGATGATGCCGCTGCAAGTAATCAAGTCCGAGCAAGATTTAAAGCATACCAAAACCTTGGCTTATACGATGCATTTAATGCACTTAACCCAAATAAAAAACAAGTATTTACATTCTGGGATTATCAAAGAGGAGCTTGGTCAAAAAATAACGGAATAAGGATAGATTTCTTTTTATTAAATGGCAATGCTTTGGACAAAACCACAAATTGTTGGGTTGATACAAAACCAAGAGGCAAGGAAAAGGCATCGGATCACACACCATTACTAATAGACTTAAATAGTTAAATATTAATTTTATTAAAATATATTGTTGTAAAAGACATATTTTTATTATAATTTTTATTATGCGAAATAATTTAAAAATAAAAATTCTGAGGAGTAGCTAATGAAAAAGATTGGTTTTTTAACGATAATAATTATAACAATATTAGTAGTAATTCAGTTTAACAAAAAAAGTTCAGATGAAATATTACGAGTTGGTGTAGAAGGAGCCTATATACCTTGGGGTGGAATTGATCCTAGTGGTAATGTAGTTGGTTTTGAAGTCGAGCTTGCCAACAAAATTTGTGAAAAAATCAATCGTAAGTGTAAATTCATAAAACAAGACTGGGACGGAATTATACCGGCACTACTTAATAATAAATACGATGTTATAATGGCGGGTATGACTATCACAGAAGAAAGAAAAAAGAAAATTGATTTCACTCGTGGATATGCCGATACAGGTGTGGCTGTTGGTTCATTATCACTTGAAAAGTCCAATTCTATAGAAGAGTTATTAAAAAAACTTGAAGGCAAAAAACTAGGTGTTCAAACAGGAACAATCTCTGCAAAATGGGCTGATGAAACATTGAAAAACACGATTATTCGTTCATACGGCACACAAGAAGAATTAAATATTGATTTATTAAACGGCCGTATTGATGCAGGTATGAATGATACTTCTGTATGGACTGCTTTACAAAAAGAAAACGAAGATATTAAAATAGTTTCACCAATCCTAACTAGTAAAGATGATCCTTTGTTTGGTGAAGGTATTGGCATCGGTGTCAAAAAAGGTAGAACTGAATTATTATCTGAATTAAATAGAGTATTAAATGAAATGAGTGCTGACGGCTCACTATCTAACCTTGCTACAAAATGGTTTGGGTACGATGCATCATTGCGTTAATAAATAACTTATGATATAAAAACAAGGCGTAAAATATCGTTTGCGCCTTTTTCATTGATAGGAATTATTAAAAGATGGAATTATTATATTGGGGAAATAATGGTTGGGGTGATGAAATATTTTTTGCATCACTTGTTACTATTGCACTTGCTGTGTGTAGTTATGCTCTGGGCTTGATACTTGGACTGTACATTGCAATGGGGAAATTATATTCTAACAAAATAGTTAAAATATCCTTAGATGGGTATACAACTGTTGTTCGCGGAATTCCTGAACTACTAGTGATATATTTATTGTTTTTCGGTGGTGAAAACATAATAACACAAATTGCTAGTGTTTTTGGATACGATGGATTTATTAATTTACCACCGTTTTTAATAGGTGTTCTTGCAATTGGTTTTATATCTGCTAGCTATTCAGCCGAAGTATTCCGTGGAAGCATAAAGTCAGTGCACAAAGGGCAAATGGAAGCTGGTTTATCATTATGTTTAAGTAAAGACAAAATATTTGATAAAATTACTTTACCACAAGCAATCCGTATTGCAATTCCGTCACTGGGTAATATCTGGCAATTAACATTAAAGGATACGGCTCTTATTTCAGTAACAGGACTAGCTGAAATTATGCGTATATCAAGAGTAGCAACAAATTCAGAACGCGAGCCTTTTATGTTCTTTATTGTCGCAGCTTGTATATTCTTGTTCTTAACAAGTGTATCGACTAAAATACAAAAAATAATTGAGAAAAAATATAACAGGTCAATGGTAAGATAATGGAACTAGAACTATTTATAAATTCAACAATTGAAATATTAAAAGCAGTACCAACAACTTTAAGCTTGGTAACACTATCGTTATCAATTGGTTTTATTATGGCTATATTTCTTGTAGCAATGAGTTTATCAAAATTAATGTTGGTAAGATTTTTTGCCAATTCTTATATATATTATTTCCGTGGCACTCCTTTATTAATACAGATATATCTAATGTATTTTGGGTTTGGTTATTGGTTATCTATGCACGAAAATGTAAAGCAATCAATATTTTGGGATATAATAAGCGAACCATATTGGTATGCTGTATCCGCACTTATGTTTAACACCGCCGGATACACGGCCGAGATATTAAGGGGAGCAATTCTTTCAATTCCAAAAGGACAATTCGAAAGTTCATATTCACTAGGACTATCTTATTATCAATCAATGATTAAAATTATATTGCCACAAGCAATAAGGCAAGCTCTACCTGCTTATTCAAACGAAGTAATATTAATGGTAAAGGGTTCTTCACTTGCATCAATAATTACGATTATGGAAATAACAGGCACAATGAATAAAATTCGTTCAGAAACTTATGCAGTGTACGAATTGATTTTTATTGCAGGTTCCATATACTTGTTAATAAATTTTGTTATTACAAGAATATTTAATTACTTAGAAAATAAATACAAAATAGTATCAAATTAAAATATGAAAATTAAACCTGCGGATATAACAATTTATGAAAATGGAAATATTCGCTCGAATCAATTTGACGATATTTACTTTATTCCTGAAAAAGGCATAAACGAGAGTAATTACATATTCATTGAGCCATCAAACTTCCAAGAACAGTCAACAACTGTATTAGAGTTTGGTTTTGGTACAGGTCTAAATTTTTTATTAACATTATATAAATTTCAAAAAAACCCAACAAATCTAACATTTATAAGTATTGAAAAACACCCTATAATCAAAAAAGAATTAATAAAAATATATAATTTTTTACCTAGTTATTTAAAACAATATGCTAATGAATTAATCAATAACTATCCAGATATAAATCAAGGTAAATACGAAATAAATATATTCGGGGCAACATTAATACTGTACTTTGATGATATAAAAAATTGTATAACAAAAATAAAAAATAATATTGATGTAATATACCTTGACGGCTTCTCACCTAATAAAAATCCAGATATGTGGGAAAAAAATCTATTTGATAGTTGTTATAAAATATTAAACAAAAATGGAATCATAACTACTTTTTCCGCATCCTCAAATGTCAGAAAAGCACTAGAAGAAAGTAATTTTTTTGTCGAAAAAAGAAACGGATTTGCAAAAAAAAGAGAGTGTATGATAGCCCGCAAATCTGTACTACACATTAATGATAATATACAATCTATTGCAATAGTTGGTGGCGGAATAACAGGATTAACAATAGCAGATAAATTACAACAAAAAGGTTATAGTGTAAATTTATATGATCATACAGGAATAATGACAGGAGCCAGTGGCAACCCACTTGCAATACTTGACCCAAGATTTTATAACACAAATAATGGCGAGGGAATTTTCAACCGAAATGCATACTTATACTCTGTTGAATATTACAATAAAAAAGATTGCTTTGCAGTTGAAGGGTTATTAAAACATACAAGCGAAAGAATCGATAGCGAAAGATTAAAATCATGGGAAAAGATTCAAAAAATTGAATCTAAACATATTTCATACGAAAATGACTCTGTTTTTCTACCAACAGGTGGAGCAATCGACACAAATAAATTAAAAAATAAACTAGCAAAAAATATAAATTTTATAAAATCTAAAATAAAATCACCAAACGATTTAAAAGAAGATTTAATATTTATATGTACAGGAGCAGAAACAAATAAAATAGTAGATATAAACTATTCTATTAATCGTGGAGTTATTGGCATAACTGATTCAACTATAAATAGTGATAAGGCAGAAAGTCAAAATGGTTATTATATCAATTCAAAGAAGCTAAATATGTGTTTAATAGGTTCAAGTTTTACAAGAGTTGAAAAAGTATCACCCTATCAACCTACACAAAATGACAAAAAACAAATTATTGATAAAACAAAAAACTTAATCGCCGTAGATAAAGGCATTTCAATGCGTCACGGATATAGGTGTAATACAAAATATCGTATTCCAACTATAAAACAAGTAAATAAAAAAACAATTTGTGTTTGTGGAATGGGTTCAAGGGGATACATAAATGCACCATACACAGCCCAAATAATTATAGATATAATTACTAATAAAATTACTACCAAAGATTTTAAAATTTTAAAATTGTTGACAAATCAAAATTAAAAATACATTATGTTAATTGAGGTAGTTTTTTAAATACTTAAATAATTCGAAAGGTAATAAATTATGAAAAAATTAATCGTTGAAGCATTGGGGACTGGATTACTAGCCTTCACTGCTATACTTAGTAATGGTGATGCGTTCGCAATCGCAAGTATACTTGCTATATCTATAATCGCATTCGGTAACATTTCAGGTGGACATTTTAACATCTCAATCACAATGGCTATGTGGTCAAGAAAGCTAATTTCTTTTATGGATGCTGTAAAGTATTCAATAGCACAAGTTATTGGTGCCGTACTAGCAATTGCTCTAGTAAATATGTTCTCTGATAACGAGATTTTACAAATGGGTGATATAATGGGTGGAACTATTGGAAAAAATACTTGGATTGTTGAATTAATAGCATCGGCTGTATTACTGATAGCTCTTTTTGGTTGCATGCGTAACAAAATGACAATTGCACTTGGTGTAGCACTTGCACATGTTGTATTGATACCACTTGGATTTATGATTAATACATCTCTTACAATTGCTCAGTTCTTCAATGGTGGTTCATTATATGTACTTCTTATCATCGCTATTTCTCAAATAGTTGGCGGTATTTTAGCTGAAAAACTAGATGCAAGATTATATAGAAAATAATTTTAATCATCTATAATTTTACAAAAAGCCCTACTAAATAGTAGGGTTTTCTGTTTTTTAACTTAAATGATTCACTTAAACCCCCTTCTCATTTCCTAACTCCTTGTTTATAGATAATTTTTTCCTTGACTATGCACGGTAAAATGTACTATTATTATTCGCAAGATAAACATCAATATTGTTTCCTTGCAAAATAAATATATTTTAATAAATGATAGCTAAGGAAAAACAATGCAAATTATTCCAGATGACAAATTTGATTTCAAAAGCGTACTGCTAAGACCTAAGCGCTCTACGCTAAATTCCCGTAGTGAAGTTGATTTAATGAGAACATTTAAATTTAAAAATTCTGGCAATTCTTGGACTGGAATTCCCATTATGTCGGCAAATATGGATACAACCGGCACAATGGAAATGCAACGCGAACTTGCAAAACACAAAGTAATGACTTGTTTACACAAACATTACACTGTTGATGAACTTGCTGAATTTTTCAATTCACCCGACACAGATACTCAATATGTAGCATATTCAATGGGTATCGTAGAAAAAGATTTTAAAAAATGGGATGAATTCTATGCAAAAGTTTCACAAGGAACAATAAAATTTGTATGTATTGATGTGGCAAACGGATACACAGAAAGATTTGGCGATGCGGTTGCAAAATTTCATCAAAAACACCCAAATATAACAATTATCGCTGGTAATGTTGTAACTTGCGAAATTACCGAAGAACTAATACTAAGGGGTGCTGATATAATTAAAGTCGGCATAGGCCCTGGTTCAGTTTGCACTACACGAATTCAAACAGGTGTAGGTATGCCTCAATTATCCGCCATTATGGAATGTGCCGATGCCGCACACGGCCTTGGTGGTTTAATTTGTAGTGATGGTGGCTGTACTTGTCCTGGTGATGTAGCAAAAGCATTTGCTGGTGGTTCTGACTTTGTAATGTTAGGCGGTATGCTAGCCGGACACGAAGAATGTAACGGTAAAATTGAAACATCTTATTACACAACCGACGAAGTAGAAGTTGAATTTAATAAGGATGGAACGGTAAAATCGAGTAAACCAAAAATACACGAAAAGAAAGTTATGAAATTCTACGGAATGTCTTCTGATACGGCAATGGATAAATATTCCGGCGGTGTTGCACAATATCGTTCAAGTGAAGGTCGCACAGTAGAAGTTCCATTTCGTGGCCGTGTAGAGACAACTATACTAGATATATTAGGCGGAGTTCGCTCTACTTGTACATATGTTGGTGCCTCAACACTTAAACAAATTTCTAAGCGAGCAACATTTATAAAAGTTGTACAACAATTTAATTCAACTTTTAGCTCTAAGTTAAAATAATTATTAAATCAAATAAATCCCTATATTTTTATATGGGGATTTTTTTTAATTTATTTTACAAGTAAAAGTTGATAATATAAATTTTATTTAAAACTATGAAGGGAATCAAAAAATGTCACAAGTCGGTAAAAATATAGCACAAGAAAAATTAACTATCCTAGAAAACAACGAATGGAATGACACCAATATTAGCAACGGAACAGTTGTAATATTCGCTATCCCAGGTGCATTTACTCCGGTTTGTTCATCAAAACATTTACCTGGTTTTATTGAAAACTATAAAGACTTTTTAGAGAAAGATGTAAAAGGAATTTATTGCTTGTCAGTAAACGATAAATTTGTAATGGAAGCTTGGGGTAAAAATTATGACCTTAGCAACCTAAAATTAATTGCTGATGGCACTGGAAGCTTTACATCTAAATACAGCCTAGAAGATGATTTAAGTGAAATAGGTCTTGGAATTCGATCAAAAAGATATGCAATGATTATCCGCGATGGTGTTGCTGAACAAATCTTGTTTGATGATGAAAGCTTCGCAGAAAATGTTATTAAACTGATTTAATCATAAAAATTTTCTATTATTTTTTATTATTCAATAACCTTGTTATTGAAAGTAAACTTTATATGTGATAAATGAACTACTAAACCAAAAATAGTACGGATTATGGCGCAGTCTGGTAGCGCACTTCGCTGGGGGTGAAGGGGTCGCAGGTTCAAATCCTGCTAATCCGACCATATTTCACACCTGCATATCTTGAAAATCAAAATAATACGGCTTTAAATGAAAAAAAAATTATGGACTAATGACGAATTAATATTATCTATGGCTCTTTACCTAGAAAGTAAGTCAAAATACAAAGATATTCCCGCAAATGCACCTGAACTACAAGACTTATCAGATTTATTCAGAAAACTTTATATTTCGTTAGGCGAGCAATTAACGGAAAAAACAAGAAGTGCAAAATCAATATATGCCCGTATGCAAAATTTTAAATCTGTTGACCCCGATTACTTAGGTAAAGGTTTAGTTGGCGGTGGCAAAGGATTTCGTAATATATGGAATGAATACTATAATAATCAACAAGATCTTTTTTCAATAGCTAATTCAATCAAAAAAAATTTAATGGAATTATCATCAGAAAAACAAATAAAAATATTGCCCCCTGCTGAATTTGAAGAAGAAGCTTTTGAAGGTAGATTATTATCAAGAATACATAATTATAAAGAAAGAAACAAAAAAATTGTAAAAACCAAAAAAGAATGGGCTATGGATAATTTTGGTAAATTAGAATGTGAATCTTGTAATTTTGATTTTGCGGTTAAATATGGGATTCTTGGCACAGGGTTTATAGAATGTCATCATATAAAACCAATATCTTCATTACATGAAAAATCAAAAACTAAATTAGAGGATCTTGCTCTTGTGTGTTCTAATTGTCATAGAATGATACATCGTAAAAAACCATGGAAAACAATTCAAGAAATGAAAAGTTTAACAAAGATATAAAGTAAACCAATACCCCTATAATTTAACTTATTCGCTTTCCAGTAATTTTTGGGCTTCGAGGGCGGATTGACATCCCAAACCAGCGGCTGTTACGGCTTGGCGGTATGTTTTATCAGCCACATCAC